>CAIVRE010000024.1 GCA_903908245.1 Candidatus Omnitrophota bacterium | reverse complement strand
TGACTTTATCTTTTTTAATAGTTTTAATCATTTAAGTAGCCTTGCCAAGTTCCATAATAATAAAATACTCGTTCCCCTTCTTTTCTCTATCTACCCGGCAGAAACCGACATTTTCAAAACACCGCAAAGATTCCTTATTGTTTTCTTTAACAAGGGCTTTTAAGGCTGTCACGTTAGGTAAACAAAGAATTTTTTGACCTGTCAGCTTAAGCGCTTGTGTACCGAAACCCTTCCCACGATACTCGGCGCTAATTGCAATACTTACCAAAGCACGCGCCTCATTGATTTCATAACGAACATAACCAACGGAAGTGTCGCCATACAATATAATAAAAACTTTCACATCATCCCGCTTAAGCACGCCTTTAAACCACTCAAAATGCTCCTCTTTGCTAACATATCGTGCCTGAATAAATTGAGACCAGGCCGAAGGATCATTACGCAATGATAAAAGGAACTCCACATCGTCCAAGACTGCACTTCGAAATAAAATGCGCATTGACACATTTTCAACAGTATTCTCATTATTAGAATGACTTCTGGAGTTATTCATTAATGGCATCCCATAAAACGGGCTCTCCCCGTCTAACGGCTTTCTTGACCCTTTTGCCTAATATTCTTTCTATTTCTTTAGGCGCAAGACCATGCCCCGGCCTGATAACACGAATGTTTTCTTGAGTAATAATATCGCCTTGTCGCATGTCCTTGATAAAAAACAATGACCTACGAAATTTTAAACTTTCCTTCTCGGATGATGCCGGGCCATAACAAGATTGCCCTACCGAAGACTCGGCCAAACGGATATCATGGACCAGACTTCGAAATTGCTCTAACGATAAAGAAAACGCGGTGTCATGAGACTGATCGTTAGTTGAGACTTTAAAATGTTTCTCAATAATATTCGCGCCTAAAACCACCGCGGCAATAGAGGAAACACTGTTGATGGTATGATCCGACAATCCTGTGACCACATTAAATTTCTGGCGCATGCTCATAATCAGCGAAAGGTTCATTTGTTCAGGTTTCGCCGGATACGAACTCACACAACGAAGCAGGGCTAAATCTTTAGCTCCGTTTTGATGTAAGACGTCGAGCGCATGTTGTATCTCTTCTTGGGTTGCCATGCCGGTGGACATAATAATCGGCTTATGCGTCCGGGCGACTTTTCTCAATAAAACATCATCTATTAATTCAAAAGAAGCTATCTTATACGCAGGAACATCTAAAGTTTCTAGAAGGTCCACAGCCGTCTCATCAAACGGTGTTGAAAAAAAATGCAGCCCATGTTTGTCTGCTTCTATTTTTAAAGGCTTGTGCCATTCCCAGGGAGTTTGGGCCTCTTTATAGAGCTGGTATAACGTATTCCCTTTCCAAAGAGGATGATCTAGCTGAAAATATTCATTACTACAATCAATGGTCATCGTATCCGGCGTATAAGTCTGAAGTTTTATAGCATCAGCTCCGGCCTCTTTGGCAGCTCTCACGATGGCTAAGGCTTTTTCAAAAGACCCGCCATGATTCGCAGACATCTCAGCGATCACATAACACGGATGACCCCGCCCAATCGCCCTGTCATTAATCTTAAACTCCGGCATATTCCCTCAACTTCTTTACGTCCAAAACGAAATCCTCTAGAAAGTCCGAAGAATCTTTTTTTGTTTCAAGCGAGACAGGCTTGTCTTTATCAATTAATTTTATCAAATACGGCAAATCAAATTCTCCCGCGCCTAAATGCTCATGATCATCTTTAACCGAAAAAAAACCGTCGCATAAATGATACATCGAAGGCTTGAGCTCCATGAATTCAGCCAATACATTTTTCCAGTCTTTTCCAGCGCAAACCGAATAACAAATGGCATGATTAAAATCTAAACAGAACCCGCGCTTTGTGCCTTCAAGCAATCGTTTTACCTCTTCTGGAGAAGCACCTAAACACGTCTCATTGTTAAGCCCGATCAATGGCTTATTTTCAATCACGACCTTATCATACATCGCTGGAAAATTTTTCCCAAAAGACTTAAATTGATCCATCGACTCTGACAAACGGCCATTGACACCTGGATGAAAAATAACAAGCCATGGCATCAAACCATAAAAAAACTGTTCGACTTCGCGCGCCAACTCAATATTTTTCTCCCTGCACGCGGCATCCGAAGGATTAAGCCCGGCCGTGCTGTGCGGCGCGTGCAAAATATAGGGAACAGCCAACTGCTTCCAGGAAGAAAGAGTCCCTATTGATCCCGGAACCGTAAACAATTCAATATAATCAAAAACTCGTCTTTTAAACAGCTCTCGGGCTATGGGGATATACTGCAAGTTTGTTGACCATATCTTGAGCCCGATCTTCAGCATCTAAAGCGCCTTTTTGTCATTAGCCAATGATTTCTGATACCCTTCATTGCGCCCTATGCTCACGTTCATACCATCCACTTCCGGATGATCCTGTAAAAACTGCACAATATCATTCATATGAAAAAATGGATCTCTCTGATACAACGCATCAAACACAAAAGACAATTTCTGATAATCTCTGAACTCATCCAATGTCCAACGGTAATGCCCCCAATTCTCATCATGACGAATATTAATTTTCTCAAAAATATCATTCTTGCGAATATAAGGCGTCACATGCTCGCGTTCAGAAGACAATTTGGCATCCTGCCACGCCATGCTTAAAGCTTCCAAGCTGAAAATCTCTACATCTTCTCCATCCGGAAATGTTTCCTCTAACGTGTTCGACGCGTAATCAGCATTTGATTCAAAATATTTACCGACCACACGATCAATAACATCCGGATCAATCATAGGACAATCTGCCGTAATCCGAATAATATGCTGAGATTCAAATCGTCTTGCCGTTTGATAATACCGGTCTAAAACGTCATTAACAGATCCACAAAACACCGCCACCTCTAAACCGTTCACAAAATTAACCACAGCCATGTCTTTGGGCTCGACGGTCGTAGCCACAATCACCCGATCCACGAATTGAGCATGCTGACAGCGACG
The DNA here is from genome assembly GCA_903908245.1 of Candidatus Omnitrophota bacterium. GTDB lineage: Bacteria > Omnitrophota > Gorgyraeia > Zapsychrales > Fredricksoniimonadaceae. The sequence continues at coordinate 103,589 of CAIVRE010000024.1, read as the reverse complement.
TATCACATGTTCAAGTACTGATTTACCTGCCAGAGGCATCAGCACTTTATCAGGCAACCGGGATGAGCCCATACGAGCCTGAATAACAACAGTAGCTTTTTTCATAATTTAGGCCAAAGCATGGGATTTAAAATATTTTCCGGAATATTCTTAAAAATATTCTTATCAAACTTAAAAACTGCTTTTGAAGAAAAAGCTCTCACATTATCTAAAACCTGCCTACTATCCTCGGCGCCAAACACAACAAAAGAACCTGGCCATTCTTGGGCCGCGTATCCCAAAACCAACTCCTGACGAGTCAACTTCATGGCATGAGCCGTCTGATCAATCTGTTGCAAAAAGGGCAAAGCCTGTTTCATTGATTCAGGGACACCATCCAAAGGCATTAATAAAAGCCCCTGAAGAAAAATACTGCGCACAAAAACCTTTTTATTACGTTCTTGAGCCTTTTGAAAAACTCCGGCGTCTTCAAATCTCCGGTCCAAAATATTCGCCGGCACTTGAATCATGTCAATAGCATCTTTCTCCAATGTCACTAACGCTTTTTGTGGTGTATAAAATGAAGCGCCTATCGATTTTATTTTGCCTTGAATACATAAGTTCCGTAAGACAGCGCTCAACCCCTTATCCCAAAAACGCATTTGGTCTTCATGATGCAAGAACAAACCTTCAAGCCGCTCAACGCCAAGCTTAAACAAAGAATCATCAACCGATTTTTGGACAGATTCTTGATTGCAACAATCAAGCTTAGGATGCAGTTTGCTATACACCTTAACTTGTGCGCCTACTTTAAGCCTATCAAAGACCCTGCCCAGCACTTCTTCACTATCCCCATAGGCCTGAGCCGTATCAAAACGCGTAATACCTTGATCAAAAGCTGTTTTAACCAGATCACACACGCTGTTAATATCCGGCTTGCCAATCTTGTTACTGATGCCGTAAGCCATTCCCAACTGAACTGTTCCAAAAACTAATCGGTTCGTCATTTAAGTAATCCGTTTAAACCCCTCTGCCGCTGGTTCACCTTTCAAAGAGACCCGTAATTTACCGTTATCTTGGAGCAACCTGATGCGTCCAAAAACTTCATCCACCGCTATCAAGTAAGTTTTGACGTTTTCTCTGCTATGCGCGTACATTGGATAAAAAAGATTTGAGGCCAAGAACCCTTTCGTCAGCATTTCCTGGACAAACAATGCCTTCATCACCAGATGATCAAGGTCATCAAAAACAAAATGGCTTAACGGGTATATGCCTGAAACCTTAACCGGCAGACCATGACGAAGGCCTATTTCCTGCCATCCGTCCTGAACTAACTTTCCCATTTTCATAAGATGCTCATGAACCTTCTTGGCTTCAAATTTCCTGATCATAGCCAGTGCTGCCACAGGTCCAATACTCTCGGTCCACATGGTACTGCTGATAAAACTTTTTTGCGCCGATTCCATGACAGAAGAACGGCCAATAATGGCCGCAACAGGATAGCCATTGCCCAAGGCCTTGGAAAAGACTGCAATATCTGGCTCAACCCCATAAAGCAGATGCGCACCGCCACAATTCATGCGAAATCCTGATGATATCTCATCAAAAATGAATACGGCCTTTGCCTCATCTGCCAACTTACGCACGCCCTGTAGAAATCCTGCCATAGGCTGGACATTGCGTACCGGTTCCATAACAATGGCCGCAATCCTCTCTTTATTCTCCTTCACAACTTTCTCTAAACTGGCGAGGTCATTATAATTAAAAACAAAAGTTGTTCCTTTAAGCGCTCGCGGTACACCCGCTGGGCTTAATCCAGGGAGAAGATGTTCTCCTAAAGCATTATCAGTGCCAACATTCGCGGCCAAATACCAGTCATGCCAACCGTGATAACCGCAAATAACGACAACATCGCGATCGGTATGCGTTCGCGCAATGCGCACGGCAATAGCCATAGATTCCCCGCCGCTACGGGCAAAACGAGCCATCTGGGCCCAAGGATGCAAACGGCATAATTCTTCTGCCAGTTCCACTTCTTGTGGACAGTTGAGCGAACAACTGGACCCATTCCCAACAGCCTGCATAACGGCCGCGTTCACATCCCCATCCGCGTAACCAAGCACATTCGCGCCGATCCCTCCGATACTCATATCAATATAAACATTACCATCGAGATCCCAAACCTTTGCGCCTTCCGCCTTACTGTAATAAGCCGGCCATACACCTAAAGAAAACATATCAGGACGCTTGGACAAAAGCTGTGACATGCCGGGGATGAACTTTTTAGCCCTTTCTTGCATCTCTAGGGACTTAATGCTTTTCATAAAACATCCTTTGAAAATCCAATAACGGCAGTGATCACTTTCCTGATATCCTTATCTTTCATCGCCGGAAAAAGCGGCAGGGAAATACAACCTTCATAATACCTTTCCGCTTGAGGAAATCCTTTTCCGGAAATCTTAAAATTCCGGGTATAAAAAGGCTGGCGATAAACCGGGATATAATGCACTTGCGTCCCAACACCAAAAGCCGCCAACCTTCCCATAAATTCCCGACGAGATATCCCTAATTTCTTAAAATCAACAAGAACGACATAAAGATGATACGCGCACAATTTATCATCACTCGCAACCGAACGAAGCCAAGGAATACTTTTAAAAGCCATGTTATACCGGGCAACAATCTCCCGACGACGAACAACGAAAGAATCGATCTTCTTTAACTGGCTCAGCCCCAACGCAGCCTGAATATCCGTTAGCCGATAATTAAAACCAAGCTCTTGCATTTCGTGATACCACGGGCCGGGATTATCTGTCATTAACGCAGGATCACGGACAACACCATGCGAACGCAAAGAACGCAATCGATCATAGATCTTCTTATCATTGGTCATGATCGCCCCACCCTCACCTGTCGTGATGGTCTTCACTGGATGAAAGGAAAATATGGTCATATCCGAAAACGCGCAATTCCCCACACGAGAGCCGTCGGGATAACAACTGCCGATCGCATGAGCGGCATCTTCGATCACAAAGCACTTCTTCCTCGCGGCGAACGCAGATATTTCTTTCATTGCCGCTGGACGGCCCGCGAAATGCACAGGAATAATGACCCGCGTATTTTTACGGATCGCGCGAATTAACGCCGCTAAAGACATATTAATAGTCGCCGGATCAATATCTGCAAAAAAGGGACTAATGCCGTTATAAACCAACGCATTTGCTGACGCCAAAAACGTTATGGGCGATGTAACACCGCTGCTTCCTTTTTTAAGACCCAGCGCAGCCACTGCCAAATGAAGGGCTGCCGTGCCATTAGACACCGCCACACAATACTTGGCACCAGTATACATGCATAATGCCTGCTCAAATTCTTCAACGAAGGGGCCTTGCGTCAAAAAAAGGCTTCTTAAGGCCCTGGTCACCGCCAAGACATCGCTATTATCGATGCTCTGTCTGCCATAAGGCAGTACGCCTAATTCTTTACGCATACTCAATATCCTAGGTCAGACCCTTAACCATGGCACACAATTGTTCAACGTTTAAATATTCCTTATTAAGATCACTACGATATATAAACCCATCCGGTAAGGTTGGGATATTTGCATATTTCTTCACAATATCTTCTTTGCCTGCAAATTGAGGAAGAACAATGTAATGCTTATCGAACTCAATGGACTTACGCGCTTCATCTTCAGATATCAAAGTTTCATGGATCTTTTCACCGGGCCGGATTCCCATATGCTTAAAGGTACAGGCGGGCTCTATCGCACGAGCCAGATCAGTCACGCGCATGGAGGGAATTTTAGGAATAAATATCTCCCCGCCAACGGATTCGGTAAATGCTTTCAATACAAGTTCAACACCCTGATCCAACGTTATCCAAAAGCGCGTCATACGCTCATCAGTAATCGGGAATTCTTTAATACCTCTTTGCTTTAATTCCATAAAGAAAGGAACCACACTCCCACGAGACCCTACCACATTGCCGTAACGCACCGCGGAAAACTTTACCCGTCTTCCACCATAGTCATTAGCCGCAATAAAAAGTTTCTCGGCAACAAGCTTGGTCGCGCCATAAAGATTGGCCGGGCTGACGGCCTTATCGGTCGATAAGGCGATTAACTTTTTAACCCCCGCGTCAATGGCTGCGTCAACAATATTGTTGGCTCCATCGACATTCGTACGAACCGCTTCGGTGGGGTTATACTCTAAAGCCGGAACCTGTTTCAAGGCCGCGGCGTGTACCACATAATCAACCCCTTCAAAAGCCCGATGAAGACGCGCCTTATCACGAACGTCACCGATAAAATAACGTATCTCAGGGTATTGTTTTTCAGAAAAGAGTTTAGACATTTCATACTGTTTATACTCATCACGGCTAAAAATGATCAGCCTGCGCGTCTTATAACGCTGAAGCATTGTTTCCGTAAATTTATGCCCGAAGGACCCTGTACCACCCGTGACCAGAATAGATTTCCCGTTAAACATTAAGCCCTCCACTAAATAATAATCAACAAATTTACTTTCACCAGGTAAAAGCATCCTTTAATTGCTGCAAATTATTCTCTACCGCGACTTGTTTTCGTAGTGTCAATATATTGTCCCTATATCCGCTTAACTTAGGAACATATTCCGAATAGTTGTTAATAATGCCTGCCATCGTATCCGCCATCCTATCGACGCTATCACAACATATGCCTATAGGGCTTTCTTTCTTATTAAAAGCATTAATACAATCATTATCAAAATGTAAAACCGGCTTAACATACGATAACGCTTCCATAATTGAACCGCTACAAGTAAGTCTATACAGACTTCTATCGTATAAAATGAGAAAGATATCTATATCCGAAACATATTTCTCCATTTCTTTTCTGGACAGTGGCTTGCCCGAACTTGGGCAAGTTACATTAGAAAACCCTTCAGTACCACTATTATCCATGCCGATAATACGAATTTCATACGCACGATTTACTTTCTTCGAAGAAAGACAGGAAAGAACCTTTTGCAACATGGCGGGATATCCATATCCAAAAACAGCGAATTTAACATATTCATTACGCTCCCGAGACGCGACCTCTGTAAAAATAGTCGGCAGCACAACCGTATGAAAACTAAAACCCTTAACATCAATATATTTACGCACATTAACAATGGACTGTTGGGCGAGAAGAATATATTTAAAATCAACCGATTGCCGCCAGAGCAATATTTTCTTTAATGGAAGCCATTTCAAACATATATTATTCCAGTAAACAACCAATGCAGCATAGCAACCTTTGATAACATTAATGACCTTGCGCGGCAATCTCTTCCACTTTGCCTGCCGTATTCTTCCAATAATAGCCCTCTCTTTAATGGACTGTAACGAAATCCTTTCAATGCGTTCATCCGCAATTGTCTCAAATATGCCATGGCATACCAAAGTAAATTTAATACCAGAGAATTTCTGCCTTTGTTTTAATCTTTTAATAAGATACAAATTTTGCGAATTAAAAGACAAGAGAAACAATTTATCCATTCCCAATACCACCAGATCCGAAAGTATCCGATAAAACAATAAACTATACTGAATGAATGCCACGGGCGATCCCGTCTCTAAAAATTTAATAGGAATATATTCAATATCTCCAATAGTGATACCGTTTTGCTCCAAAATACGCTTTATCGCTTCAATATGAGAAAGATCGGCATAAAAGAGTATCTTATCTTGTGGATACGCCAATCGTAATCCATAAATAAACCCACTATTAAACTTTTCATGACTAAATGATTTACATTCTGGTTCGCAAATGGCGATCATACCTTAGAATCCATCATCATATCCGCCAATCGATCAAAATCCACCTTAGGCTGCCAACCAATACTTTTTATAACTTGCGGGTTGCTAATTAAAAACTCATATTCAGGTTCAAACCCTTGTTTTATTACTACGCAATCATCCCAATTCCTGTTTATCTTCTTAAAACAACACTCTACCCATTCTTTTATACTGTACGCAATCCCGCAACCAATGACGGATTCATAAATAACATTTTGATTTATCAGCACCCATACCGCCTCAACAACATCACCGGCATAATTAAATTCTTTCTTTACATTCAAACTTCCTAATTCCAGTTTTTCTTTGCTGCCATTAGCTATCCGTTGCGCCGCCATCACTATCTTCTGATTGATATGTTTCTCTGTCCTCAAAGGACTATCATGATTAAATAAATAGCCTATATAAACGTGCAAGCCAAAAACATCACGATAATACCTACCCACATATACTGATTGAATTCGCGCTACCGCATAAGGGCTACGCGCCTCGAAAGGAGTACGCTCATCGATAGGCAATCCTTCGTTCTTAAACTGCATCGCACTTCCCGGCAAAAACACCTTGGCCTCGGGGCAATACAGTCTTACGCTCTCCAGAACATTAAGCGACCCTGTGCTTATTATTGTATGATTCTCAAATAATGCGGAGTGCTGCGTTGTAGAATTCGCCGCGAATTGAAAAATATAATCAGGTTTATGCATTCTTATTAAATCCTCAACAAACGCAAGATCAGACACATCACCCTGTATCCATGGGCCAACCGAACGTGAAACGCCAACAACCTCAACCCTTGCTACAGTTAAAAGTTTTGTCAAATAGTAACCATCTTGTCCTGATATGCCGAAGATTATTGCTTTCATTGGAAACACGGAAAATATTTTAATGTATAAACAAGTTCTTTTTCCCTTTGACCGACCTCTTTTGCAGGAGATCCTGCATAAACAGCATAATCAGGGACATCCTTTGTTGCTGTTGATGCCGCGCCCAAGACAGCCCCTTTACCAATTCTTACTCCCGGCAATATCATTGCCCTCGCTCCCACCCAGGCGTAATCTTCTATAGTGACTTCCCTGTTAACACATTCAAAAATTGGACTTTTCGTCAGATGCGTTGCGCAAAAAATATATGTTTGTGCTGTCAGAGAAACATTATTCTTAATAATTAATCTCCCCCCCTTACCTCCACTGCCCAGATAACAATTTCTTCCAATAACAGTATTATTGCCAATAATAGTATTGTTTCCGGCGAAGAAACAACCCATGTGAATAAAACATTCCTTACCTATCGAGACCCCCAGAACACGCCTTAAATAAAAAATCCGCAACAAATGATTCGGGAAATATGTGAGAATGTGATTAAATATGTAATATCTAAACCCTTCCCAATAAAATACGATCCTTTCCAAAGGGCTCCTAAATCCCCTAAACCAACAATATATTGAGAAAATAAACGATGCTTTAATAATAGATTTGATTTTTTGATTCATTGTCAGCCATTCCTTACTTAAATAAAAGAACTCACCGCTTCCATATCTGATTGAAAAAATCCGAATAAATGTCGTCTGTCTTATCAACAACTAGCTGCCATCTATCATTCATCGCAAAATTAGCCTTTGCAAGTAAAATGCGTTCTAAGGGATTCAGCAAGCGTATTGATTGACGCGACAAGAACCCCTTTGTAGTTAACCGGTCTATTTGAGAAAGAAAATTCTTAATTTGATCCATGCGCATCTCTTGAAGCGAGTTCATGTTAATAAAGAGGTCAACGGAATCGGAAGGCAACTTTTCAATCTGATTGCTTGTGAAGAATGCGAACCGGCATTCCTGAAGTTCTTCCCGAATATCGACAAAATTATCAAAATGACGGAATTCAAAAATTTTCTCTTTCGGAAAAAGTTTTTTTATGTACCACTGTGAAACAAATAACGCTGGCGTGATATCAAATATGTAATAACGAAAGTTCGTAGTACGCCCAAAAACTTCTGCTAACCGGCCATGTCCGGCACCAAGTTCTCCCACAACCAGCCCTTCTTTACCCTTAAGAGAGAAGGACTCAAGAAGCATATTTCTTTCCCGAACGGAATGAGCGAGATCTGATGAAATAAGCTGCCCTTTACGCCAAATGCGAATGGGATTCCCTATTTCCGACTCAGTCAGCTGTTCTAAAATATTGAAGGAATCCGTATTTTTAACATACTCCCACAGTAAACCAACTGCGACACGGTATATTTCGCGCTTGTCCACTGAAGCCAACGGATATGTCGGGTTCTCAAAATTCCAAGGGAAATGCATCCCAACATGATTCGGTATCTCAATGGCATTAAACCAAGGCTCCGTCCTAAAATGTGTCGGCCATGTCTTAAACAATTGACACACCTGGGAATCTTTCAGCGAAGACATTACCCAATTTTGGTAGTGATGGGAAACGGTTCGCTTAAAATTCTCAACGCCATATTGATCTAGTAACTGAAAATGGTACTTGCCAACCGAACCCCAATAATCACCAGGAACATATACTGGGTCACTTTCTATCTCACGACTCATTGCATTTATCGTTTCAATCATTCTTTTGGTCTGTGCCTTAGCTTCGCTGTCAACAGAACGTTCCTGAAGAAAGCGTACACGCCCAAGATGTGGCGCAATTTGAGGATCACTCGGAGAAATCTTTGCCGCTTCAAGAAGGCTCCCCTCCGCCACCGTATAATTACCCAAATTCGAACTAACCACAGCGCAATCAATCAGTTGCTGCACTCTTGCACGCTGAACCGGATAATATCCGTTTTCTAATATATTAGCAATCCTTCTTAATTGACCCGCGATAGAAAGTTTTAAACGTGACGAAAGTATATCTGTAACTTTAAAAATCCCTTGTTTCACTGCCGCCTTTAACATAAAAATCTCCGCATCTTAATTTTAACTTAAACTAATATAATAAATTGAGAATACTTCGTCTTATTGACAGGCTATATGCATCTACACAATTTCAATTTCTGGCAAAGGAAAAATAAACTTCCCGCCATTTGCCAAAAACTCTTTCTCACGATCCAGAATATTACTTTTAAAATGCCATGGCAACACTAAGAAATAATCAGGGTTCATCGCACGAGCTTCTTTTTCTGAGATGATAGGAATGTTAGTCCCTGGAGTAAAACATCCGAATTTCTCTTCATTAACTTCCGCAATAAAAGGAATTTGCTCTTTGGTTAATCCACAAAATTGCAAAAGCACATTGCCTTTAGTGCTAGCCCCATAACCAATTATTTTCTTTCCGTCATCAACCAAAGCTTGCACCAATTCGGTGAGGTTCTTGCGATGTTTAAAAACACGGCCTTCAAAATCACGATAAGGCTTGGGAGTATCCAAGCCCATACTGTCTTCCTGCCCTAACATCCAATTTATGATTGGCATATTTGACCTATATTTTGCGGACTTTTTAGAAGCAGTTACAGCAAAACTTCCACCATTGATAGAATTCATTTGAACGTCTATCACGCGTAAACCACAACTCTCAAGCAAATTCTTCACAACCCTGAAAGAATAAAATTCCAGATGCTCATGACAAATCGTATCGTAAGAGTTTGTCCGCAACATGCTTGGCATATAACTTTGCTCAAAGTGCCATACGCCGTCATCCGCCAATACTAATTCAATATCTTGCACAAAACGTTTGGGATTCTCCAAATCGTAAAACATGGCAATCGATGTGATTATTTTCGCTTTTTCGTTAGGGAAAGCTGATGCAAATGCTTTGACAGAAAAGAAATCAGGGATCAAAATGATATCTTCAGTGTAAAACTCTTTAAATTTCTTTCCTGTGGGATCAATGCCCACTTTACGACACTTGGCCGCATAGGCCTTCAACAACGTGGCATCATTACTACCAATATCTATGACAATTTCTTTTTCAGAGAGCGTCATCATCTTTTCAAAGAAATGGACCTTTTGCGTTAAATGACGCACCATAGAACTGTTCAATCCGGATCTATACCCGTAATTATCTCCATACATTTCGCTTAAATCATAAGACTGCTTCATTTGCAACAGCCCACTATCAGGGCACCAAAGAAGATCCAAAGGACCCTTCGTGACTTTATCTATTGGAGACTTTGGGAAAACCCCGGTCAAGGCCTGCTCACCTAAAGACAAAACAGGAATAAGATTCGGACTTTTACTGATTCGGCATTGTGTTATTTCCCTATACATACAGCCTCTCGTTAATAAAAAGCCATCCGATTTAATTCTACATACGCCACTCATGATCAAGATAAACATGCCCATAGCCTGGCAAAGTAGCCAAAGAGCCCGGCTCAATCAATCCCTCAGAAATATCAAAACTTAACAGCGCTAATTCATAGCAGTAAAACTTTACATAAGGAATATCAACACAAAAACCAAGCCAATACTGGCCCGAACATAAATTTAAATTATGAATTAAACACGAAACTTTGTTCTTTCCTTTCTTAATTGTTACATCCATATTTTTTATAGTCTTTGTGTTGGAAAAAAAAACCATACCGCTCGTATCGTCGTTGGAAATCATAATCCCTATTCCAACCTTGCCAATATCACGAACTGCATCCAACTCAATATCTATTTTTAACGGCTTAAAAGGAACAACCAGTCCTCCGCTCTCTTCATTTAATGAAACTTTCTCAACTAAGACATCGATTTCTTTTATTTTGAACGGAGTAAATCCCTTCTCGGCTACTACGTGACCCGCATATTCATCCAATACTGTGGCAATCTCACCCTCAATCTTTTTCATTCCCTTTTCCAGCAAAATACCTCTTTGACAAAGCTTCTTCACCGCTCCCATATTATGGCTAACAAATAAAACTGTCTTTCCTTCTTTTAGCGCGACATCACTCATCTTCCCTAGACATTTCTTTTGAAACTGAGCATCTCCTACCGCCAGCACCTCATCAACGATCAAGATCTCCGGATCAAGATTGGCCGCTACTGCAAACGCCAACCTTATATACATACCCGATGAATACCGTTTAACAGGAGTATCCAGGAACTTTTCAATCTCGGAAAAAGCTACGATCTCATCGAACTTACGATCAAGCTCTTTTTTGGTCATCCCCAAAATCGTGCCATTAAGATAAATATTCTCCCGCCCCGTAAGCTCCGCATGAAAACCGGTGCCCACTTCAAGTAAACTTCCTACCCGGCCGCGAAGCTCGATGCGTCCAGTTGTTGGCTCAGTAATACGGCTTAAGATCTTGAGAAGCGTGCTTTTCCCTGCTCCATTACGGCCAATGATCCCGACACACTCGCCGCGTTTGATCTCAAAAGAAACATCCTTTAGCGCCCAAAAATCTTCTTCCGCTTCACGGGCGGCCTTAAAAGGATGAAAAAACGAATGCAATGCCTTGGGCAAAGCTTCTCGCAATGTTTGATAAGACGCATGCTCTCCTTGACGGATCCGGTATTTCTTGCTCAACCCCTCGACTTTAACAACTGTATCTGCCATAAAAACCTCATGTCCCAGAAAGAAATATTTACCCTAAACGTCATCCACAAAAGTATTTTCCATCTTTCGAAAATACCAGAATCCCAGAATAATAAGCCCTGTCGAAATTAAGACGGAGAATAACAATGCCGGCCCATTGAATGGCTGGCCAAGGATCGCCCAACGAAAACCGTCAATAACCCCAACCATGGGATTAAGAGCATACAAAACACGCCATTTTTCCGGAACCAGCTGACTGCTAAAACCCACCGGCGATATAAAAAGGCCGAACTGGACCACAAAAGGCACAAGGTGCTTAAAATCGCGATATTTAACATTCAAGGCAGAAATAAACAACCCCGCACCCATAGCCGTCAGAAATGCCAAAAGAATAAATACCGGCAATGTCAGAATAGTCCAGGAAGGCGGATAGCCATAATAAAACATCAAACCAATAAGAACCATAAAAGCGACCAAAAAATCAACGAATGCCACAATAATAGAACTCGCGGGCATGATCATGCGCGGGAAATAGATCTTGGATAAGAGGCCAGCGTTGCCGATCATGCTGTTACTGGCCTCTGAGAACGAATTGGAAAAGAACTGCCAGGGCAACAAAGCCGAAAAGACCAGAACTGGATACGGCACACCACCCGATGGCATCTTCGCGATCTTTCCGAAAACAACCGTAAAAACGACCATCGTCAAGACCGGACGCAGTACCGCCCATAATACGCCAAAAACCGTCTGCTTATAACGAACCAAAATGTCGCGCCAGGCTAAAAACAAGAACAACTCGCGATAACGCCAGAGGTCCTTGAAATACTGCCGCTCTACTCGGCCTGCCTCAATAATCAAGACTTCATCTTTCATTTTTATCACACCCCTTATTTCCGTATCGTCCAAAAATCCGCCGCCAGCGTCTGAAGATACGCGAAGGGCATGGTGAAATACCCGCCCATACCCCAACCTTCTCCCCAGGAATTGCGCACCAGGAAACGCTTGTCTTTCTGGTTATAACCCACCGCCATTACCGCGTGGCCGCCCAGCATCCGCTCGGTCTTTTTCGGCATCGACACTTTACCGGTCTTTGCCACCTGCGGCGTCTGCAAACTTTCATAGACCGCGAACCCGAAAACAAACGGAAAACCTTCCGAAAGGCACGCCAGCATCTCGTCCAGATTCATGATCCTGTGATAAGAAACGATCTTGTGCTTCTTGGCCTCGGTATAACAACGTGCCGAGGGTTTATCGGCGAATTTTGCAATATCGTAAGGCCAGATAGCCTCGGCACACGCCCCGGCCTTGGCCAGCGTCTTAATGCCATTGCGCAGGGAAGCGCCGGAATCGGCATCGGTATTGCCCTGAAGCGCCCGTTCATTAAAATAGATGAACAGCCGGCTCACGTCCTCATAAACCTCGTCGGCCTTCTTGTCCAGGAACTCCAGGTTCCCGGCCAGGGCGTTCGCGGTGCAACTCCCGAGGCGCCCCTGGTTCTCTACTAAAGAACACCCAGCGCGCAGATCAACAGCCGGCGCAAGCTTGGCTTTCACACGAATGGCACTGTAATACAAGTCCCTGGAATCCGGAACGTCCGGGACCCAGCCATAGCCAAAAGCCGCATGTCGAACAGGCAAATTCTTGCTTTTATTCATGCGCAATAACCTCTCAGGCTTGAAATATGCTCCGCCATATCCCGAACACGAACATACCAAAGCTTCCCCTGCTTCCTGGCCTTAAGTTCTCCACGATTAATCAAGTTGCGTAGATAATCTTGCGAATAATCATAAAGCCGGGCCAGATCGCGCAAAGGAATAACCGCATCTTTATCAAGGCCGCTTGTCGCCCCCCTCTGCATACGCTTAAGGCTTTCAGCCAACCGATCCAAAACGATCTCTTTAAGCCCCGCCAGCGGGCCAGCGGTCACGATCTTGTCGGCCTGCGCCAAAGACAGCTTCTTCCCCTTCTCGAGCATCCTGTTGATATCTTCAAAACAATCATCCCCCTGCTCCAAGGCATCGTAATACTTATCCCGATCTGCTTTCGTAAACCCCTTGATGGCGATATTCAAATGCCCGCTGCCTATGAGGATGTAATTCAAAAGAATACGACCGGCACGGCCATTCCCATCCCTGAATGGATGGATCGTTTCAAACCATGTATGCACCAAAACCGCCAAGGTAACGGGAGTATACTTTGACCGCTTCAAATTCCTGTTAACCCAGCGGACCATCAACTCTACAGCCTCACGGACATAAAAATGATCAATAGGCCTAAAGCGGGACTGCGTGACTTCCGCGGTCATCTTGCGAAAATCCCCGATCTCTCCGATATAACTACCCAATTCCTTCTCATACCGCATCAGTATCGTATGGATCTGCTTAACGTCTGCCATCCGCAGGCAAAACTCCCCCTCCTGGAACTGGTTATAAGCATACTCATACATGGCACTCGCCGCTTCAAAATACCCCAGGATCGCCGCCGCTTTCTCTTTATTAGTCCGGCTGTTATGCTCCAGGACATCGATCAACTCCTGCCGATTCGCAAAAACTCCCTCAATGGCAATAGAATTACGGATCTCCTCACGAAAGAGCGAATACCACTCCGCGTTCTGAACAGTAATGAGCCGCCCTTTATCGGAACGTAACGCCACAACAGCTTTTTTTAAACCTTTTTCATCCATAAACACAAACCCTTATTTGCGAACCACTCTACATGGTTCGGAAATAGTATACATTATTACCGTCGATACACAAGAATCATTACAGCGAATTTATCGAGTTTTCCGAACCTTTCTCCCCTAAACAGCTACCGGCGCGAACTGCCCGATCATGAGCTCATCCTTGGCCAGCTCTTCCACCACATTGACCGAACGGATGCCAGTAAGCGTCAACGGCTCGGCCTGCTCACGGCATACCAACAGAACGCCGTCCTCTTTCGCCTGGGCCGGATCGTCGATCTTGATAAGGACGCACCCGGTAAGGGCATCCTCACGTACGGCCATCTCGATCAAGACCGTCAGGTCGGAACTGCCCACCATATAAAATGTTCGCGTACCCTCCAGATATAATTCCTGTAATAAGCGCGCGATACTCTGGCGAATAAGCCCGATAGAACCAATGGTTTTCATGGTATAACGCACCGACTTGCGCATCTTTTCCGAAAACCCCTTGGGGGTCAGAAGATACTCGACCTTCTTCTTATTAAGTTGTTGGATACGCAGATAGCCTTTGGTGATAAGGCGCCGAACAAGCATGTTGGTCATGCCCAAAGACAGGTTCATCTGGCGGGAGATCTCGCGTTGATTGGAGCCAAGATCACCGCCGATAATATTGATCAATTCAAATTCACGCTCGTCCATCATATTATTTTAACTCATTCAGATAAAAAGGGTTTAGCGCCATAAATTGCCTGACGTTCATTTAATGAACAATTATAATTATCAGGGATAATTTGTCAATCAATAATAGCGTTTAAGATTAAGAAGAGACCGGTGTTCACTTTATGAACAATTATAATTGTCCGAATGATTTTGTCAATAAAATTGGAGAATCAGGAATACAGGGATTTTTCCCACTGATAGGCCGAGGCGAGGATCTCATCCAGGCCACGCTTTGGAACCCAGCCAAGCAGGCGCCTGGCCTTTTGATACGATGCCACCACGTTCACCGAATCGCCCGGACGGCGCGGGACAATTTTATACGGCACAGGCCGGCCGGTCACTTTCACCGCCGCATCGATCACCTGTTTGACCGAGAATCCCCGGCCATTGCCGAGATTAATCACCTCGTTCTTCACTTTCCCGGATGATAACGCCTTAAGTGCCAGAAGATGCGCCTCCGCCAAATCCACCACATGAACATAATCGCGTACGCAAGTGCCATCCTTGGTGGAATAGTCATTGCCGAAAAGCGTGAGTTCTTTCTTGAGGCCGCAGGCGACCCGCATCACATTCGGAATAAGATGGGTTGGCTTGTCCATCTTGATACCGATCCCTCCCGCCGAATGAGCTCCCGCCACATTAAAATACCGAAGCGCGATAAAATTGATCTGCCCCGCCCGGGACATATCGCCCAGGATCTGCTCGACCATTACCTTGGTCGCGCCATAGGGGTTTTCGATCTTAAGCGGTTCGTTCTCCAGAATAGGGCTTTTGAGCGGATTGCCGTAAACACACGCACTCGACGAGAATACGATCGTGCGCACCCCGGCCTCATTCATACCCTGAAGCAAATTGACCGTGGCATTCACGTTATTTTCATAATATTTCAAAGGAGCAGATACAGACTCCGGCACAACGATCACCGCAGCAAAATGGACAACAGCGTCGATAGAGTATTTCTTGAAGGCCTTGCGGATATCCCCCGGGTTCCTGAGGTCGCCTTTAACCAACGGCACGCCTTTGGGAATGAATTCCTTATGGCCGGTTGAAAGGTTGTCGAAAATAACGGGCTTAAGCCCCTTCTCGAGCAAAAGCCGGACCATGTGCGAACCAATGTAACCCGCTCCGCCAGTAATAAGGATGTTCTTGATTGATCGGCCCATCAGATCAACTCCTTGAGGATCGTCCGCACTGGCTCGATCTTGTTAAGCGTGTAAAAATGGATCCCGGGTGCTCCACCCGCCAACAGCTCACGGCATTGCTCGATCGCAAAACGGGTACCCGCGGCGAGCGTGAGGTCCTTGTCACCAGAAATAGGCCCGAAAATATCATGGACTTTCTGAGGAACAGAGGCGCCGCAACCCTTGCAAAAATTGACTGCACCTTCGTAATTCGTAATGGGCAAAATGCCGGGGATAACCCGCGCGTTCACGCCCAGGCCACGCAGTCGTTTAACATAATCAAAATAAAGGGCATTATCGAAAAACAACTGGGTCATCACAAAGTCCCCGCCAGCGTCGATCTTCTTTTTGAGGACCTGCGTGTCCGCCGCCTTGTTGGGCGCGAGCACATGCCCCTCGGGAAAACCCGCCACGCCAACGGCAAAATGATCGCCATAATTCTGACGGATAAATGCCACCAATTCCGAACTGTATTTGAAATTTTCGGGGCCGGGGACCCAGTCAGGAGCATCTTTCGGCGCGTCTCCGCGCAGTGCCAGCAGATTACGAACATCCGACGCTTTTAACTCATCGAGGATCGCTTTAACCTGGGCGCGCGTATGAAGGACACAGGTAAAATGATGCACCGCCACCAGGCCGTACTTTCTCTGGATCGAGCAGACCAAAGACGACGTTGTATCCCGGCTCGACCCGCCCGCGCCATAGGTCACCGACATGAAATCGAACGGCAGCCGCGCAAGCTCCGCCAGCGTCGCTTCAAGCGACTCCATCCCTTTGTCGGTCTTGGGCGGAAAGATCTCGAAGGAGAACGTCCGTGGTTTGGCCTTAAAGATATCGGTTAATTTTTTCATGGTTTTGATTATATCATAAAGAAGGGGCGGGTTTAGAACCCGCCCCTACATTTATCAATACTCATAAAGCCGGATCCATTTCTGAACGGCAGGACTCTGCGGATCGTGAGAAACCTTTCCGCTTCTCACCATCTGCTTGAATTCTTCATAAGGATCGTTCTTGTCCCCCTGCTTCCTCAAATGGTCTTTATCGTTAACATACAGGTAAATAATGATCCTGGGCACGTTTGAGAAACAGAACATGATCCTGTAACGTTGCAGGCCCTGCTTATACCTTCTGTACTTCTTAAGATCACCGGAAAGAACATACTCCGGCCTGTTCGGATCTTCCGGGATGATCTCCAGCGTCGCCCTTCTGATCCTTGCCGCCAGTTTGACCGTCTCGTGCTGAATGAACTCATCTGGCGGAACAGTAGCATGTAATTTCTTTACCTGCTCTTTGAGTTTAGCGATACGCCGGGCAAATAACTCGTGACACTTCAGATAATACTTATTCATCGCCTGCGTCCACACCTTTTAACAACGTATCCCACTCTTTGTCCCAGACCTTGTTCATGTCCTGCAGCTTATGGGGGTTCTTCAAAGAATCCGCCACCAACGCTTGAATGAACACCTTGAATTCAGGCTCTGATTCAATATTTTCCAACGTGTTCTTGGACACCATGATCAGACGGTCTTTATCATACTTAATGATAATTTCAGCGTTACCCGCCCCGACAAACTCTTTGGGAAGATCGATCGCATAGCTTCCACCATGCTTGAAAAGTTTCTTTTCAATAACGGTCATATTTTCTGCCTCCTTTGAGGGAAGTATATACTATTATATCTACTTCCGCAACAAAAAAAGGGCGACCTTTTTGGTCGCCCTTTTTAAAATTCTGAGATCCTTCGTCGGCCTTCGGCCTCCTCAGGATGACGCTGTTACTTCTTGGCCATGAACTTGATCAGGTCGACAACGCGGTTCGAATAACCCCACTCGTTGTCATACCAGGAAACGATCTTGAAGAAACGCTTCTCGCCCTTCAGGTTGTTCTGAAGAGTGGCCAGCGAATCATAGATCGAGGAGCGCGGATCATGGATAAAATCCGTCGAAACCAATTCCTCGTCGGTATATCCAAGGTAGCCCTTCAAATACGACTTCGAGGCATCCTTCAGCTTCTGGTCGATCTCTTCAATGGACGTATCGCGTGACGTGGTGAACGTAAGGTCGACCACGGAAACATCCGCGGTTGCCACACGGAACGCCATGCCCGTCAATTTACCCTTGGTCGCAGGCAAAACTTCGCCAACCGCTTTCGCCGCACCCGTGGAAGACGGGATCGTGTTGATCGACGCCGCACGGCCGCCGCGCCAGTCCTTCTTGGACGGGCCGTCAACGGTCTTCTGGGTCGCGGTATACGCGTGAATGGTTGTCATCAGACCCTTGTCGATCCCGATGCCTTCCTTAAGAAGCACATGGACCAGCGGAGCCAGGCAGTTCGTGGTGCAGGACGCGTTGGAAACGATATTGTGCTTCGCGGCATCGTATTCATTTTCATTCACGCCCATGACCAACGTCTTCACATCCCCCTTGCCAGGCGCGGAAATAATGACCTTCTTCGCACCAGCCTCAAGATGGCCCTTGGCCTTCTCGCTGTCAGTGAACAAGCCAGTGGACTCGATAACAAAATCAACGCCCAGCGCTTTCCACGGCAGTTCCGCCGGATTGCGGGTCGCCATCACGCACTTGGTCTTGTGGCCATTGACCACAATGATATCCGCTTCTTCCTTGGACGCATCGCTCTTGGCGGTGGTCACCTCATGCTTGAAACGGCCATGCACGGAATCATACTTAAGCTGATAAGCGAAATACTCGGCATCCGTCGAGATATCCACGACCGCGACGACATCAATTTCTTTACCCAGTAAACCCTGGTCGCAGATCGCCTGGAAGACCAGACGGCCAATGCGGCCAAAACCATTAATACCTATCTTAACCATACATGTCTCCTTAATAGAATGGGATATATTAAATAGATCTAAGGCGCATTCCCCGTGCGGCTTATTCTTTAAGTTCGGGATGGATTATAACAAAAAACACGAAATGGACAACTTTTTTATAAAACTAACGCGACGCCTGCATCTTCTCAATAAGGGCCTTGATCTTGGGATTGTTCATCAACTGGGCCGTGCGCGGATTGGCCTGGATCGCCGCCATATCCTTGGCCTGCGCGGCCTGCATGAACGCCGGGTCTGAAATGATCGCCACCACTTCCGGGTCACTCGCGATAGCCTGGATCTCCGCCATCAAGGCCGGATTTGACATTATTTTAGACTGAGCCGCCTGAAATTCCGCATCCCCCGCCGCACCCAGAGAATGCTGCACCGGCTGAGCCGAAACCGCCGCGACAGGCGACGAGATCGAAGCCACATTCCCCTCCTGGATACGCAATGTCCCGAGCGCGGAGCTTTCAATAACATACGCGCCCTTGTCGATGCCCATGATCTTGCCCTGGACCGTAGTGCCGTCCTTAAGCGTAACCAGCCGGTTCTGCGGCTCCGCCGAAGCAACCCCAACAGACAACAGGACCATCAAAACACCGAAAAGGATCTTTTTCATACTTCCTCCATTAAGTTTCATTTTTTAACGAATTCCGTAACTGCCCGCAAGCCGCGGATACATCATCACCCCGAAGAGAGCGCAATGTACACACCACACCCCCCCGCTCAACCATGGCCTGAAATTCCCGCGCCTCGTTCATCGTCGGCGGGCGGTGAACAAATTCCTTCACCGGATTATACGGGATAAGGTTGACCTTGCTCAGCCACCCTTTCATCAGGCCCACCAGTTCCCGCGCCGCGTCTTTGGTGCACGTCAGGTCTTTGATAAGTATATACTCAAAAGTCACCTGGCGTCCAGTCGCTTTGGCAAAACGTCGACAGGCACCCAAAAGCTCTTTTAACGGATACTTCCGGTTCACCGGCATGATCCTGTCGCGCAAAAGGTCATTGGTCGCGTGCAGCGAGACGCTAAGCTCCACCTGGATCCCTTCTGTGGCAAAACGTTCGATGCCGGGAATGACCCCGCAGGTGGAAATGGTGATCCGCCGGGCCGCGATATTAATGCCCTCCTTCGCGTTGAGCAGCCGCACCGCCCCAAGCACATGGTCGTAATTATCGAACGGCTCACCGGTGCCCATAAAAACAATATGCGTCACTTTTTTCGGATGGACCGCGCGCATCGCGCTTAAAACCGAACCCGTGATCTCACCCGTCGTTAAATTCCGCACGAAACCGCCGATACCGCTGGCGCAGAACCCGCAGCCGAACTTGCAGCCCGCCTGGGAAGAAACACACAATGTCCCGCGCTTCGCGGTGGGAATAAAAACCACCTCGATCCGCTGGCCGTCTTTCAGTTCAAAAAGGAATTTGGCCGTCGCGTCGGCCGCGACATTGCGCGTATGCTCAACAATGGCCGGGAAAGGAAGCTCCGCCGCAAGTTTATCCCGTAAAGGACGGGCAAACGACGACATCACATCATAGGAAGAAGCTCTTTTCACATAAAGCCAGTCGAAGAGCTGTTTGGCGCGGAACGCCGGCTCGCCCATGGAAGCAAAGCGGGCGGTAAGCTCGGGCAAGGATAGTGAGTAAATATCGACCGGATGGCCCGTCATCGAATGAAATGCCCCTTAAAGTGAGGTCTTACGCCTTGGCGCCAACGGTCGTGAACTTTCCGATCGCGCGGAATTTGGCATAACGCGCATCAAGAAGGTCTTTCTCTTTCAGGCCATTGAGGCGCTTGACCTGCTTGAGGATCGCGCTTTTAAGCGTAGCCACCACGACCTCCTGGTCATGATGCGCACCGCCCAACGGTTCGGCGATGATCTCGTCAACGATACCGAATTTGATCAGATGCTCGCCGGTCAGCTTGAGCGCCTCGGAGGCCTCGGGAGCCTTGGTGGCGCTGCGCCAAAGGATGGACGCGCAGCCTTCGGGAGAAATAACAGAATAATACGCGTTCTGAAGGATCATCACATAATCCGCCACGCCAACCCCCAGCGCGCCGCCGCTGCCGCCCTCGCCGATAACGGTCGCGATGATCGGCGTCCTGAGGCCCGCCATATCGCGCAGGTTCTCGGCAATGGCCTGGGCCTGCCCGCGCTCCTCGGCGCCGATACCAGGATAAGCGCCGGGCGTATCAATAAAGACCACCACCGGCAAACCGAATTTCTCGGCCAGTCGCATGGCGCGCATGGCCTTGCGGTACCCCTCGGGGTGAGCGCAGCCGAAGTTGCGTTTGACATTCTCGGATGTATCACGGCCCTTCTGATGGCCGATCACGACCACCATCTCGTCATCGATCTTGGCAAACCCCGTGATCATCGCGAAATCATCGGCGAACAGCCTGTCGCCGTGGATCTCCACAAAATCCGTCATCATCGTGCCGATGTAATCCAGCGTATACGGACGCTTGGGATGCCGCGCGATCTGGACACGCTGCCAGGCGGACAGGGTGCTGTAAACCTTCTCGCGCACCGAGCCCATCTTCTGCTCGAGCTTCTGGATCTCGGCGGTAAAGTCGGCATGGCCGTTGGAAAGCTTACGCAGTTCCGCGATCTTGTTCTGAATATCGTTGATCGGCTTTTCAAATGGCATTGAACTCATTCTCAACCTCTATTGCTGTTCCTGTAAAGCCCGACGATACGCCCGTCAGTCAACAATAGTGACTTCCGTGCCGCGGGGCAATACCTTAAAAAGCTCTTCCACATCCTCATTGCGCATCCGGATACATCCGGCCGTGACCTGCTGGCCGATCTTGTCGGGCGCCACCGTACCATGGATCCCGTAACCTTCCTTGTCGAATCCCATCCAGCGGGTCCCCAGCACATTTTCCGGGCTTTCAGGCGGGATCACCGCCCCGGCCTTGAACCACACCGGGTTCTCCAGCTTGGTCATGATCTTGAAAGTCCCGACAGGAGTGGAATTGTTCAGCCCGGTCGACACACTGTAAACCTTGATCACCTCTTCCCCGCACTTGAGCATCAGGATATTCTGCGACTTGTCCGCGTAAACACTGAATTTCCCGGTCCAGATCCGCAACTTCTGCCCCACACGGACAACCTCGCTCTTCATCCCGTTAGAAGCCTTTACCAGGTCCATGGTCACGTTATACTGCTTGCAGATCTTCCCCAACGTATCCCCGGCCTTAACCTCGTGAATGACCGTCAGGGGTGTCTGGATATCCGAAAAAATGATCTTCATGTTCAGATCGTAAAGCTCTTTTTGCGCCTGCTCGATATTCTTGTAATCCGGATGATCATTGGTCAGCTGTTCATACGCCGCCTTGGCATCAAGGGTCTTGCCTTCCGCGAGCAATGACTGCGCCTGCTTATGCATCTCATCCACAGGCGTCCCCGGCGCTTTCGCCGCTTTACCGTCCGCCTTGCCGCAACCCGTCAACAACAACCCCAGGATCAACAACCCGCTCATCATTGTTTTCTTCATAAAGCCCTCATTTCAAATTCAAAACAGCAAAATTGCCATCCCTATCCCAAGAGCAAATCCCGCCAGGACCTGTATTGGTGAATGGCCGACAAATTCACGGATACGGCCCACATCCACTTTCTTGTGCCAGTACATATCATCGAGAACCTTGTTAAGCACCTCGGCCTGCTCACCGGCAGAACGGCGTACGCCCTGGGCATCGAACATGGTCACCATCGCGAATATCGACGCCAGCGCGAACATCCCGGACTGGAACCCGTACTCCAGCCCACAGCAGATCGACAGCGCCGTCACTCCCGCGGCATGGCTGGAAGGCATGCCACCGGTCCGGATAAGCCAGCGGAAATTAAACCTTCTGCCGCGCAACAGGTTGGTTGCGATCTTGATCCCCTGGCCGGTTATCCAGACAATAACCGTCACCCACAGGATCCGGTTTCGGGAAAACTGGAATAATATCCCTGAAATGTCAATAGTATGCATAAAAGTCCACATATTATATTGAAGACGCCGAGAAATGCAAGGCTTTGTAGGGGCACACCCTTATTTTAATCCCAAAAGGGCAGGCAGATCATCCACGGAACGGATCCCAAGTACAACAGGCTCGATCCCGATAATACTTTCCAAAGGATCATTCACGGCACCAGGAACATCCAACCCGGGTACAGCCCCCTGAACCTGGGGGGAAACAGCCACGGCAAGGTCAATACCACCAGGCGCCAAAGACGGCGGACGGGCACCCGCCAGGATGAATTCTTCCACACTTTCGGTGAACTCGCCGTCTCCGCTTACAGGGTCCTTCCTGATCTGCGCCGTCATACTCGAAAAACCCAATGCCTCAAGGATCCGGCCAAAAGGCGTACCGGAAAGCACTCCGGGCAGCTGCTCGTCCGTAGACTTGCCCAGGGCTTTACGCATAAAGAAACCTTCCATCGCCCGCCGGGTATCCTTCTCCACGATCCCCTCAAAAGAAACACTTTGAACATCAGGGACGCCGGATACCAGCTCCTGCAGCAACCGTGTCAGAAAACCCATCCCGGAAAGATCGAACGAAACCCCTCCCGTTTCCAGCTCATCAAAGAACGCCGTCATCACCCTCAATTTTACTCCGCCCTTGCCATGGCCCGACCAGCGGATGTTCATCAGGTCCTGCCGGGCCTCGAGCTTCTGCAAATGGACCGGCACACCGTTGGCTTGAAGCAGGAACTGATAGCCATCCTGCGTTATCTTCCGGAGCGTACCCTGCAGGTCGCCATAAACCATGTCGGAGGCGGCCACATCCCCTTCCGCGCTGAACCGGATCATATGCCCGGGCCAGGAAAGTTCCCACTGTCCATCCTCCACCGCACGCAGGGACGCCTCTACCCCGGGAGCCTGGCCTGCAACTGGCGTCAACACCGGTGAACCGTCAAAGGTCAGGTCATAGCGCGCGCTCCCGCCCGGCCCCGCCAGCCGCAAGGCGTACATGCCCTGGCCTGAAGCATTCTTTTTTGCCAAAAGGACCGCCGTATCTTTACCGCCATCGAAGAAATATCCCAACCGCTCAAGCGCGGCATTGACCCTGCCGACCGCCTCGTCAATAACAGCCATATCGGCCGGCTCCGCCGCATCAACAGACGCGGCATAATCGCCTTGATCGATATCCCCGTTCATAATGAACCGGCTCACCGCCTCCGTCTGATTCTGCAATATTGAAAGGCGCACCTTAAACCCTTCCTGCCGCAGGCCCGCGATCACCGCTGTCGACGCGCGCAATACCATGGTCAACAACGCCACGCAGCCCTCCCGGTTCCTGAGCAACGCACTGGCTGCAACTCCCATCGAAAAGACCGACACCGCCCGGAAAAGCTCATTGACCACCTGGAATTTCTGGGACTCCAAAACATGTTCAATACCGGCAATATGCCTGGCGATATTCCACTGCAGGCGGGCCAGGTCCATTTGCAATGCTTTTTTCTGCGGCCCGGAGATGACCGGAGAAACGAGCAAAGCCCTGTCCGACCGGTCAAAAAGCGTCGGGAGGTCTTCCGTATCAGGGTCACCCATCAACACCGGACGCGCCGCCAAAACAAGCATCTGTACCCCCATCCGCTCCCACAGCAAAGAAAGCCGCGAACTCTGTTCCAGCCGGGATTCACTCATGAAAATATTGCTCAACGTCAACGCCTCTGCCATTTTCGGGACAAACCCTGACAGGACCATATCCGCGATCATACCCGGCGCAAGACGCTCATCCTCCGGCCGCTGCTCGTTTGCGCGATCCTCCCGCAACGCAAGGTCGCGCAGACGGTCATGCTCCTGATGAGGGGACATGGCCCGGTCATAGCCATTCTCAATACGAAAGCGGCCGTCCAGATACATCGCCGTCGTATAAAGATGGAACGACGGATAAGCCGCCTCGGCCCAAAGGCGCCCGGAGAAAACACGCTCCAGCCTGCCCTTGTTCTCAATGCTCTTGTGTTCCAGGACATGATTGGCAAAAAGGATATCCGCCTTGAACCCCGCAAGGACATCCGAAACTTCAGGCGCGTTAAAATCCAAACGTTGCGGCTGCAGCCATGCCCGGAACGGTTCCCGGACAGAAGCCACGCCCGAAGCCTGGTCGAGCTCGAAAATCCGGTGGACATCATACCCGGCAGCAAGAAATGCCGGAGCAATATCACTAAGAAAAAAGTCCTTCTGCTGCAAATGCGGCATAAGGTCCAGCCCGTGGAGCGATACATTCCAGAGAGCGGGATCCTCGCCCGCCTCCCGCAGGGCGCGCTCAATGACCGCCGCAACCGTCCAGGCTTCAGCGCCGGACGACGCGCCGAATGAAATGGCCGCGATCCGCCTGTCCCCATTACGGATCTTGTCCGCCACCAGCCGGCCGACATAAGCCTGCAAGGGCTTGAGCCAGAATTCCCATCCGCGAAAGAAAAATGTCCGGCTGTTGAGCTCGTAGAGGAACCGGCCATCCGCCGCGCTGAACACAGCCCGAAAACGCTGGTTCTGCAGATCATGGATATAAACGACCTGCGCCGACAGCATATGGCCCTCGGGATCATAACGCCAGTCGGTGAGCCCCTGGCCTTTAAAATCCCCCTGCATCAAAAAAGAACCGTATTCATTGCGCAGAAAACACCGCCCGCCATCATCCTGCTCGACAGAAAAACCCTCGGGCGTGGACAGGACGACCCGGCGCGGCGCCTTCTGTACGGCCGGCAAATTATCCGACAGGACCGCGTGGATCAACGAATGATTATCGGGGCGCTGGGTCATGGAAAATCCCATCGACCGCAGAACCTTCTCCATCCGCAATGAATCCTGCGTTGTGCCATTCTTCTGCAAAATAAGGATATCCGGACGAAAGAGCTTGCGCATGGAATTCATATGCGCCACATAACGTTCCGGGATAAGATGGGTCAACCCGAAATGACTGAACATCAGCCCGATCTCTTCCGGCTTAAAATAAGAAGGCAACCCACCGGCCGTATCCCAGATGAATGTCACCCCTTCCGGAGCCTCCTGCCATGACGGATAATACATATCCCCAAATCCGTAAAAACGCACATTGCCGAGCCCCTCTTCTTTGGCCCGGCGGGCCATCTCCGAAATGGCTGTGCCCTCGCCCGTTCCCCAGTCAAGGACATTGAGGATCTCGCCGCGCGACTGATACTCGGCCGCCCTCTTGCGGATCTCCTGCCATAAAGGGAACTCCAACGTTGCCTCAAGGGCGGCAAGGCGGGTGGCCTCATGGCCCCAAGGCCTCTTGTCCCAAAGCCTGTATGCCTGTTTCTGGTCGTTGAACATGGACACCTCGACCTGGATCCGCTTGCCAGACATCAACTCATCGGGGATCTGTGAACGCGTCCGTATCCGGGCTCCGCCGGCCAGCGCGGCCTCCTGGATCGTGCGCAACTTGGGCCCAATAAAACGCAACCCCATGCTCACGATCTCGCAAGAAACAGGAGCAGGCGGAGACAGCAGGGCCGTCACCACCTGCGGCGACTGCGACGCGTTAAAATCAAATCCGCCGGAAAAATACTTGCGCGGGAGGACATCCCCGGAAACCGGATCAGCCTCCTCACGCACAAAATTCACCATCCCGCGCTTGAAGGCATCCACATACCGGTCATAAACCGTCTCCTTGAGCCCCGCGATCCCGTGCGACACTCCGGCTGTTTTATTCCGGTCCACATACATGCCCGAAAGCCCCTTGCCCTTGTCCTGCCCCGCATTCAACTTGTTCTTCAGCCATCCGGCCAGGATCAGGGAATGATACGCCTGGCGCAACGACGCAAAATTCTTTCCTTCATTGGCCTCGCGCTCCAATATCGGAACAATGACCTCCCGCAGGACCGCCTCGGAAATATCGTCCTTCGCGGGAACAGCGCCATTAAGCGAAACATCCGCGGACCGCCCCCGCGCCAGATAATCATCCTCGACCATGACCTTGAGCTTCGCTTCAACAATATAAGCCACCGTCTTCACGAGGCCCGGCCCGGCCTCCTGCCGCGACTGCTCGTAAACAACAGGGCGCTGCGGGACGATCCACACGCGATTGACCGCATCCACAGGCACATCCGCGGTCCCGAACTTTTCAGCGGTCCGGCGGTAGACCTCATCCCAGAATTTTTTCCCCTGCGCCTGGTCAGGATCCAGCAACCCGGCGCTCAACTGCTTCAAAAGATAATCCTGCTCCAAAAAGACCTTGCCCAATTCTGTGCTCCCGGTCCCGTCAGGAATAATACGGCCCTTTTCATACGGCGAAAGGTTCACCCAAAGGTCGCGCGCGGGCACAGTCAGCCCGGCAAGAAAATATTTTGCCAGGGTCTGCGCCTCCAGATCGACGCCATCCCCTTTATCGATGATCAGGTCAATTTTGGAAAGTTCCGCGGGATCAATGATGATCCCCTGCAACAAGGCAGGACGATAAACCGGCGACAACGCGACCCTGGCCAGCGGCAGCCCATCGGGCATGGCGGCGCCAACGGCCTGGACGCCAAACACGGCCGCCATCGTGAGCGCGATGAAAAACCTGAATATTTTCCTTCTTATCATAATATGTGCCCTGCCCTTGCCGAACAGGCCCTATTAAGTATTAACTATAAAAGGGCAAAAAACAAGGCAACCTCCTTCATCCCGGGGATGAAGGAGGGAAAATAAATCGTTGTTTTATTTTAAATCGTATGTTAATTTTATTGCGGTTCAAGATCCGATCGTCCGAAGTCCCCGTTTTCCAAAAATACGCCCCCTTTTCATTCCGACAAGAGGGGGTTACTATGCTCGCCAGGATCCACAGTTTCGGTATCAACGGTATTGACGCTTTTCCGGTCACAATTGAAGTAGACGTAGCCCGCGGGCTGCCATCCATGCAGGTCGTCGGGCTTCCCGACAGCGCGGTCAGGGAAAGCAAGGAACGCGTGCGCTCGGCCATCAAAAACGCGGGGTTCGATTTCCCGTGCGGACGGATCACCATCAACCTGTCCCCGGCCGACATGAAAAAGGAAGGCCCCGCCTTCGACCTTGCGATCGCCTTCGGCATCCTCGCCGCGTCCGAAAAGATCCCTTCCTCCAACCTGGACCGGTTCGCTTTTCTGGGTGAACTTTCGCTCAGCGGAACGATCCTTCCCGCCACGGGGGCACTCCCTTCCGCCATCGCCTGCGGCGGAAGAGGCCTGCAGGGGCTTATTGTCCCGCCGGGGAATTCCATTGAAAGCGCGCTGGCGGACACGGTCGCGATATTCCCTTTCGGGACCCTGGGTGAAGTCGTCCGCTTTCTCGACCAACCGGATGACACTGCCGCATTCAAGGCCGAAACAAACCCGGCGCCCGATATATCCGGCGAAACAATAGACCTCATCGATGTTAAAGGACAAACACACGCCAAACGCGGGCTGGAAGTGGCCGCGGCTGGCGGGCACAATGCGCTGCTCATAGGGTCTCCTGGCGGCGGAAAAACAATGCTGGCCAGGCGCATGCTGACCATCCTGCCGCCCATGACCCGTGAAGAATCGCTGGAGGTGACCCGGATCTGGTCCGTCGCCCGTTCCAACGGCCGCGCGGCCAAGAACCTGGCGCATGAACGGCCGCTGCGCTCTCCTCATCACACGGCCTCGCATATTTCCCTGGTCGGCGGAGGGACAGACCCGAAACCCGGTGAAGTGACCCTGGCGCATAACGGGATCCTTTTTCTGGATGAACTCCCGGAATTCGCACGCCGCACGCTTGAAAGCCTGCGCCAGCCGATGGAAGACCATTTTGTAACGGTAGCCCGGGCCGCGCGCACCTTGCGATTCCCTTCCCGTTTCATGCTGATCGCGGCAATGAACCCGTGCCCTTGTGGAAATTTAATGGATCCCCGGCGAAAATGCCGCTGTGCCGCGGCCGATATCACGCGCTATATGGGAAGGGTCTCCGGGCCTTTGCTCGAACGCATTGACCTGCACCTGCAGGTCCCGGCCCTGACAGCAAGGGAACTCGGCAGCGCGCCCGATGGGGAGCCTTCGGCCAAAGTGCGTGAACGCACCATCAAGGCCCGCGCCCGGCAATCAGAACGGTTCAAGGATGAAAAAGTCTTTGCCAACGCACAAATGACCTCCAACCAGATCAAGAAATATTGCGGGCTTGATAACGAAGGGCGGAAACTGCTCCATGACGCCGTCGATATGCTCGGGCTTTCGGCCAGGGTCCACGACAAATTGCTCAAACTTTCGAGGACTATCGCAGATCTGGCAGGCAGCGAAAATATAAAACCCGAACACCTTGCCGAAGCGGTGGGATACAGATGTTTGGACAAGATCAACAACTAACAATAAAAGGACAACCTCATGAAATCAAAGACTGAAATTCTCATATCCGAAAGAATTGAACAACGCATCCTGTTCATCCGCGGCAGGAAAGTCATGCTCGACCGCGACCTGGCATTCTTGTATCAAGTCGAGACTAAAGCGCTTAATCAGGCTGTAAAAAGGAACCCGAAGCGTTTTCCCGATGATTTCATGTTCCGGCTATCCCGTCGTGAGATCAATGAACTGGTCACAAATTGTGACCGGTTCAATACACTGAAACACTCATCTGTTTTTCCTTATGCTTTCACTGAACACGGGATCGCTATGCTCTCCAGCATCCTTAATAGCGATAAGGCGATCGACGTCAATATTCAGATCATGCGGACATTCAGTAAATTAAGAGAATTGATGCTGGTACACAAAGACCTGCGTCTTAAGATCGAGGAAATGGAGCAGAAATATGACTCGCAGTTCAAATCCGTGTTTAATGCCATCCGAAAACTTCTTAACCCGCCGCTGCCTCCGCCAAAGCCAAAACTGCCCATCGGCTTTCACGCGTTCCAACCCCGCCCTGGCCACAATTAATTCACAACACGGAATGGCCAGGGGAACAGGAATGGCGTGACCCGCTGATATAACGAATATTGCGGACAGAAAAGGACAAACTTTCTTTCCTCCAGCACGGCGCGGTATAACGTCAGGATTATCACGATCGAAGAAAGGGCGAACATCCACACGCTCGGGCTCATCAAGAAAAATCCCACATCAATAAGAATATGCCCGAGGTACATCGGATGACGGACCGAACGATACGGCCCTTTCACGACAATATCCCGGACTTGCACAAAGATGCCGAAAGAATCGCGCAGGTTCAGAATAGCCCACACCCCGATCCCCACTCCCACCAGGCTAAGCCACGCGCCGATCGCCAGCGAAAGCTCCAGATATTCAGGCGTCACAAGCCAGGAATTCATCGTCTCCGGCCAGAACGGGACCACGTTATAAAGCAAATTACCAAAAGTCCCCAGCGCCGGAATAACGATCTCAAGAAATCCCATGGGATGCTCGCGAAGATTCTTGCGCCTGTGAAGGCTATACGCCACCATAAAATCAAAAAAGACAAGAACGACCAGGAATACGATATTGAAAATGAAAAGAAGATCAGACAAAACCCATTGGCGATACCCTGGCTGCAACAGCCCAAAAAACCTGCCTGAATGGGCCATCAGCAGGAATATGGATTGACAAATAAAATAAACGAAAAGAGCCTGAAAGATATAACCTTCAACAAACATCACCACGACATAAAAAAAACGGACGAGATCATTCTTTCCGGGCACAGGGGCTTTCTCCATGACAATGCCTACGCAAAAGCAATATTGATAATATCATGCCGGCCAATGACACCGACGAGCTTGTCGCCGTCAAAGACCGGGATCGTGACCGCGTTCTTCTTGTGCATCAGGCCGACCGCCTTGGCCGTATTGTCGCTGGCCTGGAGGGTCAACAACTTTTCCTTGATGAAATTCCCGACGGGCTGGCTGCCCACATCATGCAAGGCCTGCATTTTCTGGCGGCGGCGGGCCAGAGAATCCCCCATCAAATGAAGAAGGTTGCGCGTAGTAAATACCCCGACGAGTTTCTGCGGGTCGGCCGCGCTCACCACCAGGATCCCGTTGATCCGGCTCCGCAAAAGAAGATGCGCCACATTCCTGACCGACACATCGGACTTCACCTTGATGGGATGATCGTTCATGATCTCACTGACAGGTAAATTCAACATATCAATATTCTCCCGTTGCAGCCCTGAAAAAAACTTCCTTATCCAACATCATCGCACTGAAAACCTCGGGCTTACCTTGTCAAAAGACCCCTGATAAAGCGCCTCGATAAAAGTGTAGCGCTTATCCGCAGGGTCGCCCGTCTTGCTCAGCCATGAAACCTCATAATTGCCGGGGAAAGACTCCGGGACATAAAAAGAGAATTTTCCGTCCCTGCTATGCGCTTTCCTCAGCTGTTCAATAGATTGTACCAGCATGCGGCTGTTTTTGCTCAGCACGGCCCTGTCGTAATTCACTTTATAGACCCGAAAAGCATTTACCGCCATCAATATTCCAAGACACACGCAAACGATCCCTTTAAGCCAGCGACGATACGCAAAAGCATTCAGCCGGTCAGGGTCAATGCAGGCATAAACAAAGACCGGCAGGAACGCCCAATAAATGTAGCTGTAATAAAGATTGAGCGTCAGGACGCCCCACCCCCTGGGCATGACACGCCCTATCGCGACCGTTTGCGAGTACGCCACAATGATCCAGAATATCAAGGCGCCGAAACTCCATTTCCTGAATAATGAGACCCTGGACTTGAACCGGATAAAAGTAAAACAAAACAGGATGACAACCGCCAGGCTGACCACATTCAAAGCCTGGAAAACCCTGTAAACAGAAAGCGTCGTTCGTTCCTCCAGGATAAGGCCGAATTGACCGGGGAATATCCCGAACAGGAGCCAACACGCCTGGGTGACAGCGGTCGCGAACATCCCGCTCGAAAGCAACTCGCCGATGCCCTTGCCCGACACTGCCATGGCGTGTGGCAGGCCCATATGCCTGACACAAAACCAGTCCCAGGCGTTGAGCAACATATAGAACAAGACCGGCGAAAGGAGCAGTGCCGGATGAAGCCATGTCCGGTTCTTTTCGGGGACATTCATACGGAAATATATCCACAAAAGAAAACACAGCATACTGCCCACTTCATAGGTCAGGCAAGCCGCCAGCAAAGCGACATGAATAATGATCAAGCGCCGGAATTTCATATCATTCCGGTTGATATAGGAATACGCCTGGTCCAGCGCAACGAACACAAAAACAAGAAAGAGCAAATAGCCGTTGATCTGCTGCCATATCACCATTTCCATGGGGACAAAAGAAACCGCCAGGAACCCCGTCAGGACAAAAGCCAACAAACCCTGGCGGATATTCAATAACAGCTTCAAAAGAAGTCCCAGGACGAGCAGGTGCAGAATAATGCCGGTCATCTGCCAGAATATGAACTGGTAACCAAAGAAATATTTCTCCACCCCCTGGAAGAAGAACAGAAGCGGACGGAACAAGGCCTGGTCCCCGGGAATGAACAAACGGATCCGCGGAAGGTCAGACATCCCTATTGCCAGCGAGAAGAAATCATTTTTCTGCGCGACTTCCGCAAGGTAAGCGGTATGATCCGCCCGAGGCATGTGGAACAGCGACGGATAATAACAAATACTGCAGATCAGGGCAATGATCCCGTATCCCAGCCAATACCATTTTGTCATCGTTATCTTTCAACGGCCCCGCCGTTGCCTCCCCCCTAGAAGAACAGTTCTTTCCCCGGCTGAATATAGAACGCCCAGGGATGCAGGACGATCCCCGCGTCGGCAGCCGCGACCCGGCCGTTCGAACGTTCAAAATCGATCCTCGCCATCATCTGCAGGCTTTTCTGCCTCAGATCAAGCGCGAAACGTCCGGCGTTCATAAAAAAAAGCTTCCGATTCTCTTCCGGCATCTTCTGCAAAGGCGATAACACGGAAGACTCCACCAACCGCTTGATATCCCGCCCTGTAATATTCCCGAAAGCCGCATAAGCCCGGACCGGATCTTTCATCCGATAATAAAGGATCCCCAGATCATACTCCAGCCAGAAATGGTCTCTGTTCTTGCCCAAAGCCTTTTGATAATATTTAACTGCCAGCGCATTTTCCCCCAGACGGGCATAACAATAACCGATCACCGCGACAGGCTGATCGCTCTGAGGCAGGATCTCTGCAACCAGCTTGTAATACCGCACGGCGAAACGTAACCGCCGCTCATCATACTTCACCGCTCCACGCTCCAATTGAGCCGGATAATCGCCCCATTCAAGCACAGAGTTCATCCGCTGGATCACAGTATCTTTGTAATTAACCACGCCTCCAAAAATAACCGCAGCCAACACGTAAGCCGCCAGCGAACTCGATAAGAAAGCCTTTAGGCCTTGGGGACAACGCATCTTTTTCTCCGTATTAACAGATATCCGACAAACCCTCCCCATGCGGCGAAAAACCCCACTAATCCCCAATGCCAGACATATGTCATATTCGCCCCGAACCTGAATTCAATGTCCTGGGGGCCAGCATCGATCCATACCCCTTTAAAAGCCACATTGGCCCGGTACAATGGATGTTCCCTGCCATTCACAAACACCATCCAGCCCGGATAATAGCTGTCGTTAAAAACAACAAACTTACGCGCAAGGAAGTTCGTCACAAACCGGACACGATTCGGATCAAACCCGGTAACCTTGAACACATCCGACGGCCCGGAAACAGGCCTGGCCTGATCCGCGGAGCCTTCTCCGGCCAAATTCCGAAACGCGGACTTTTCGTGTACCCATGCCGGCCCCTGAAGGCCACCCAAAGAACGCCTCAGCGCGCCCCAATCCGGGCGCTCCCCGTCCATATACGAGATCTGATCATAAATAACGAATTTATATGAAACATATTTCTGAAGATCCCCCGAAGGGATATTGGAATATAAAACATGCGCATACTTTGTGCCGTAAAACCCTTCCGGACGAAAACCAGATTCATCAGCCTTCGTTTTTGGCGCCAGATACAGCCCTTTCTCCATTTCCGGAATCTGGCCCCGCAAAGGGCGGGTATATACGAACGGAGGCTCTTCCTGACGGCTGACATCCACCGCCCCTGTACCCCAGACACTCCAATATTTCATGATAAGATCGCCGGGCTGAAGCATGGCCAGGCATAAAAGGGCAGCCAGGAAAAACCCTTTGCGACGGTCAAAGAACTCCAGGCCATACAACACAAAAACAACCGCTCCTCCGGCCACCGTAGCGTAAGAACTCCACAAAACACGTTCCTGGCGAAGAAGAACGATCATCCAGCCCAAATGGACCAGAGCAATAAACGCAAGATACCAGGCCCTTTTCCCGAAAGCCTTCGGCCTGGCCTCCAGGAACGCCTGCAATTGACCGACGCCAAGCGCCGTGAACGCCAGCATCAACAAAGGCCCGAGAAAATACAAGTTCCGGAACAGGCGAAATATTCCGACATGTTCATACAAGAATGCGTGGACCGGCGTCACCCCCGCCAGCGCAAAAAGGGCCATACCAAGAGCCGTAACAAAAATGACCCGATGGCGGACATCCATCCGGGTCAAACATCCCAATGACAACAAAATAACAAGAAAAACAGGGACATAACAGAACGTGTTCATCACAAAGTCCTGATCCGCAAGGATCTCTCCCAGCGAAATTTGAGCCGACAGACCGCTCTGGCTGATCATGCCCAACGGAACCGTTACATTACTGGCAGAACCATAGGCATTGCGTTCCCATAAAAGAACAATATTGCCGTGATTTGTTGATAAATAAAAAAATAACCCCGGAAGGCAAGCCACAACCAATGACCCGACGCCAATCCAAAAAAAGACCGGGAACGCCCTGGCAAAAGCAAAACTCGCCTTAACGATCGCAATGAACACCCAGGGACAAAGCAGCACCGCCGCCAGGATCAAAGCACAGATCGAAACAACGAAAAAGAACGGCACATACGTTGAAACGACCAGCATCATCACGAAAACAAGTCCGGCAAAATACTTTCTCTGCTTCGCAGGCTCCCGCGCTTTCAAATATCCGGAGAAAAAATAAAAAAACCAGACACTGGAAAAGAGCATCGACATGACCGTTAACTGAGAAAATAAAAGCTCTCCCATCATGGAAAACATGAACATGGCATAGGCCACCAGCGCGGGCAGCTCCCGGCCCCACACACTCCTGACGAATAAATAAAAACCGATCCCGCCCAATAAATAAAACAGGACAAGAAAAACATTGAATACCATGAAAGGAGGCAGATGGAACCAATTCAACAAAGGGATAAAAAGATACAGCGGATTCAAGTCACCAAAAAAACGCGTATCATAAACATCAGGCCAGCCCCAAGCGCGAAAAGGGTCCCACAATGGAAAGATCCCCCTGGAAAGATAATCAAAATGGTAAGTGATCCAATGCCCGTACCATCGGTTATCCACCTGGAGGGCGATATTCCCCCAATGATGCAGCCAAAGCCAAAGCAAAAAGGGTACCGCCAATGCCCAGAACCGGACGGCAGGCGAAACATCACGCGTATTACATGTCCCGGAAGAAGACGGGTCATTCATCGCGGCGCCACCCCTGTCCTTTGAGCAAAATGCAGCTTGAAAAAGAACGCGACCGCGTCGCGGAAGATCTTCAGAATGACCGGGATCCGGGAAATGGTCGGCCGGCCATAAAGCCGTTTCTGCATCCGGGACGGGACCTCAATAACGGAAAACCCCAAACGCTTGGCCTTAACCAGAACCTCCACAAAAAAGAATATCCCGGGATGCTCGATCCTTATGCCGCCCTCTGTGAATATTCTCCTTCGATACGCCTGGATCCAATTGACATCCTTCAATCTCAACCCGAAAAGCAGTGGAATAAAAACACGGTTATAAGTAAACGACAGAAAAGCCAGTAACGGCGTATAGCCTTCGCGGCGCTCGCGGACCCCCGCGATAATATCAAATTGCCCCATGGGCCCAAGGAACGGCCGAAGGTCTTCCGGCGAAGGGGGATTATCGGCCGGGATCAGGATCACATAATCCATCGCCGCGCTCTCAATACCCGTGCGAAAGGCCCGCCCGATCCCCTGGTTGAACTGATGGTCAACGACTTTCACGTTCCGGTATCTTTGGGCCAGCTGCCTGGCCAGTACCGCGGTCTTGTCACGGCTGGCATCATTAACAACCACAACCTCATGGACGACCCCCAGGGCTTCCAGCGACTCAACCGTCCGCGCGAGGGCCGTCTCAAGATTCTTCTCCTCATTAAAGACCGGCATCACGACCGACAATGAACCAACTGGAAAATTATTTGTCATTGGGCACCCACACGGTCATCCGCCACGCGCCGATCGCCGGAGCTTTCAACTCCATCTGCCCGACGGGCCGGTAATAGTCCTTGAGCTCCCCCGGCACCAGCGGTGAATAATCAAAAACGATCATGACCAGGTCGAACTCCCGGCGCTTGATCTTCTCCCTCACTTCATTCATGAACACGTAATACCTCATGATGATCCGGGGATCGCCTTTGGAGAACATCCTTACAAGATCGTTGTCCCGATAACCGCCTTTTTTAAAATACTCCGACAGGCCGTTGTCATAGACCGGCAGGCCATGTTCCACCAAAAGCGGAGCGATCAGAGGTGAATTCAGAATATCCTTGTGCGTGCTGATCAACCGCTCGACATCGCGCCAATTCTGGTCCATCGGGTCGAACTTGATGGCCAAAGGCGCCTGGCTCACGATCCAGCAGTTCCATAACAAAAGAGGGGCAAAGAACATTGCCCACGGCAACTGACGGCTCAATGTTACGCCCATACAGATCAACAGGAACGGCGACAGCAAATGAAAGTAATACCACAGCCACGCCTCTTCATGCTTCCCCAGCCAAAGGGCTAGGACCAGCGCGCAGAAAATAGTGCAATACAGGATGAACGACATCGGCCGGCGCTCACGTAAAGCCTTCCACAAGACATGACGGGACTGAAAGATCTGCGCCCCCAGGGCAATGAACGCGGTCACCAGGACCAGGCTATACAGTGAAACAAATGCCTTGAACTGACTGATCGACTGCCCCCAGGAGAGCCATCCCGGATTGGTATGAAGAAAAAAGCAATTCGCGAAATAACAGTTCCATTGACGGTTAACGAACAGGACGCTCAGGAATGCCAGCAGCGCGAAGATCAGGGAAAAGGCAATAGCCCTGCGTTTGGAAACGAAACAAAAAAGATACAGCGCCAGCATCGGGACGCTCAGAAGGTAATACGGCTTGGTGTAATAGCCCAGGATCCCGAGGACCGCGCTTAAAATCAGCGTCGGATAAGAAAACCCCCTGGACCACGGCACAAACAGGGCGCACAGGAACAGGAACAAACCCAGGGACGACGGATTCGCCATCGGCGTGGTTGTCCCGGGGTATAAACAGCACGCGTAAAAAATAACAACACCGACCGCCGCCAACAAAAGGTCCGTCTTGAGCCGCCGCATGACCCAGAACATCAGCCCGCCGCACGCAAAAATAAAGAACGCGGTCACCAGCCGGTGCACCAGCATGGTCACGCCAAAAACTTTCGCGAACGGATACGTCACAATGGAATAAAAAATACCGTAATCGTTCATGTACTGCGGCTGATTGTTCAGTTCAAAGGGGTTCACCCCGTGGACCAGCCCGGACGTCGTGGTCAACATCGCCCCTTCCCGGTATTCATTGGGAAAAGGATAAACAATGAACCTGTAATGGTACGCCAGAAGCTGCGCCGCGATCACGATCAGCACAACACTGCACAGGACTTTAACGATCAAACCCGCCTTGTTCATCATCAGGGACTCCCCAGCCTCTCTCCCAGCGTTAATTTATGCCCGGCCAAAAAACTGCGGGCATCCATGGCTTTCCCGCCCGCCGGATGAACACGCCTGACCAGCACCGCCCGGTCGCCGGCCTGGACACAAAAACCGTCCTTGTGAAGCTCAACGATCTCGCCAGCGACACCCGAAGCCGCGGCATCGCATGGCGCGGCGTCCAGGACCTTCAAAAGATCCCCTTTAAGAAAAGTATATGCCCCGGGCCAGGGCTGCGTCCCGCGCACCAGGTCGTGGATCTTCTTCGCGGCATCCGTCCACTGAATATGCCCCAGCTCTTTATGCAGCTTCGGCGCGCGGGTCGCCAGTGAACTGTCCTGTTTCCGGCAATGAAATTCCCCGGCAGGGATACGCGGCAGAAGTTCCGCGAGCATATTCGCGCCGGACACCGCCAGTTGTTCCCGCAAAGAGGAAGATGAAATGTCTTCGGGTAACGGATACTCTTCCTGCGCCAGGATATCGCCGCCATCCATGGAGGCATTCATCCTGATCAAGGTGATCCCCGTCCGGGTATCACCGTTAATGACCGCCCAGTTAACAGGCGCCGCGCCGCGATATCGAGGGAGCAGCGACGGATGAACATTCACGCAAAAATACTTCGGGATACCCAGGACCTCCGGCGGAAGAAACTTGCCATAGGCCACCACCACAAAAACATCGGCGTTATAACCCCTTAACCGCGCCGTAACCACCTCATCTTTCAATTCCACCGGCTGAAAAACATCCAGAGACAACCGGAGCGCAAGTTCTTTGGTAGCGGAATACGCAACATGCAATCCACGGCCCTGAGGCTTGTCCGGCTGGGTGACCAAAGCCGCCAGGGTATGGCCGTCATCAACAAGCCGCTTGAGGCTCACCGCCGCAAAATCATCACAACCGAAAAAAACGATTCTCATGGGTCGATATTCACCGTTAAGATAGTGTCTTTCTTGCCGTGGAACTTCAACGCTGTCGCACGGGCTGCGGCGACAACCGCCATGCGGTCCTGGCCCTGCAGCATCACGCGCCAGCGGAACTTCCCGCGCACAATAGCCGCCCGGTCCTGCGCGGGTTCCATCACATTAACCCCGGCATGACCGGCGGCAACGAATATATCATAAAGCCTTTTACTCTCTGCGCAAGCAAGTTCAGGGTCGGCCGAACGGATGACCAGTGCCGCAAAGACCCCGAACGGAGGAAAGCCCATTTCCTCCCGCGCCGCCAGCTCCTGGGTGTAGAACTTCTCATGACCGTCATCGGCGATCGCATGCAACTGGGGGCTGCGCGGTTCACGGGTCTGCAGCAGCACGGAC
This sequence comes from Candidatus Omnitrophota bacterium, assembly GCA_903908245.1. Lineage (GTDB taxonomy): Bacteria > Omnitrophota > Gorgyraeia > Zapsychrales > Fredricksoniimonadaceae. Next base: position 64,893 of record CAIVRE010000024.1, on the reverse strand, counting down.
TTGCGCGCCATCTGCCGCAAATACTGCACCAGGGCAAAAGCCGCGTGGCCCGCGCGATGGTCGGCTTTATGGAATTCATAATCGATATCCAGTGCCGCCGCGAAATCATAGGTCACCCGTCCGCGAAAACGAAAGATCGCCTGGGTCGCCACCAGGATATCAACATCGGGCCTGGCCACGGACGATTGGTCATACCCCGCCGCCCGGGCTTGAGGCATATACTTTCCGATCTCCTCGAGCACATAACCGACGCCCTTGGCCGCCGGGACATACAACAGTGCTTTCCCGCCTTCTTTCAATACTTTCTCAAGATGCAGGCGAAGCCCCGGCGAAAGAAGGCTGCCTTTCTTCATCTTGAAATTTGAAATATCCAGGAACCGGACCGATGGCAACGGCGCGTCGGCCTTTTCAAGGGCCACCCTGCCCTCAGCCACCTCACGCCAAAGTTCGACGGACGGCGCGCTCGACACACAGACAACCGACGCATTTTCTTTCTCGGCACGCAGGAACGCGGCCTCCCGCGCGTGATAGAACGGGGTCTGGTCATTTTTATAAAATCGGCTTTCTTCATCGATCACAACAATAAGACCCAATGCCTGGACCGGCGCAAAAACCGCCGACAGGAACCCCACGGCAAGCTTGACGTCTCCCGAGCGGACCTTGAGCCAGCGGGCATATTCTTCTTTCTCGGTATCCTGGCGCAGCAAAACCCGCCCGTCAGGCCCGGCCAAAGGCCCGATATGAGGCAAGACTTCTTCCAGATACGAACTTTCCGGCACCAGCACCAGAACGCTTCGGCCAGCCGCCAATTCCGCGCGCATCCGGGGCAGAAGGATATCCCAGCGTTTATCAAAAGAAGGGTCGAAAATGAGATCGTTCCTGACAGGCAGTTTTTCCGGAAGCCCCTGGCCATCCGACGGCCAACCCCCGGCAGCCTTCTTTCGAGAACCGGCCTTGCGCAGATACGCCGGCAGGCCCATGGACAGGGCCTCGCCGAACGAACAGGCATTATGTCCCGCGAACGCCCTGGCAAAATCCAGCATGGCGGCCGAAAAGACCGGCACATCATCAAGGACCTTAATGATCGTGATCAGATCCTTGTAATCCGAATGTTCCGCCAGGCCGACGACCACCCCCACGCTTTTCTTGCGGGCAAACACCGCCTGGACCCTGCACCCCACCAGGGCCCGTCCGATCCGATCTTCAGGGACGAGATAGTCGAAATGATTGTCTACAGGGACAGGGAAAACTACATGGGCGATTGTCATATTACAAATGTTTTATAATATCCTCGACAGAATGCGGGCGGGCGAGGGCGCTGGACGCGGCACGCGCGGCTGCAAGCTTGGCCGGGGTGGATGCGAACGCCCTGATCTCGGCGCCGATCTCGGATAAAGACTTGTCGCTTAAACCCACCCCGTGCTGCGCCAGGACTTTCACATTCCCCGCTTCCTGACCCGGAATGGCACTGAAGAAAATAAGCGGCAGGCCGTTGGCCAGTGCCTCGGTGATCGATAGCCCGCCGGGCTTGGTGAGCATCACATCCGCAACCGCCATCAATTCTTCCATATTATCCACAAACCCATAAGCCTTATGCAACGGATTCCCCTTGGCCATCAAGCGCGCCAACAATGCTTTATTATTCCCTGTAATAATGATCAGCTGCTGATCCCTGAGCAGGTCCGCCAGCTCCTCGATAGGGCCGAACCCGAATGAGCTCGTCGATAAAAGGACCGTGAAGGCCCCCTCTTTCAGGCCCATTTTCCGGCACAACGTGGCCCGGTCGCGGACAACCGTGAATTTCTCATCCAGCGGGATACCGGTGACCGCGATCCTGTCCTGCGGAACACCGATGGCCGCCAGCCGGCGCTTGGTGTAGTCCGACGCCACCAGATACAGGTCCACGCCTTTGGAGAACCAGATCTTATGCACATCATAATCGGTCACGATCGTCACAAGGCGGGTATCCGGAAGCTGGCCCGAAGCACGCAAGTCACCGACAACTTCGGTGGAAAGAAAATGCGCGGTCACAATGGTATCGTATTCCCCCTCTTTCACCAGCTTGACCAGAGGCATTGAATTAAGGCCATTGTAAACCCGGCGCACGCCCTGAAAAGCAGGCTGGGCCCAATCCTTGTCGGTCACTTCAAAGAATGTCGCCCATAATTTTGGGAGTTTCCCGACCATGAACTCGTAGCCGGCAGGATAAGCTTTCTTGAAAAAAGGATTGGTGTGTTCGAGGGCATCCGCGATCGACGCGTTCGCGTAACCGCGCGCCTTGAGGCCGTTAAAGACCGCTTCCGCTGCCTTGCGATGCCCGGCGCCCGCGTTCGCGTGAAGGATAAGGATCTTCTTTGAGGATGATGGCAACGGCGTCATAAAGGTCCTCCACAGTATGGTCAGGACGGACATCCCAACGGTTCATGTACTCCTGGTCTTCACGGCCCGAGAGGGTGAAAATGGTCTTGCACCCGGCATTCTTGCCCGTCTTGATATCCCCTTCGGTATCACCCACAAAATAAGCATGCCTGGCGGCATCAAGGGGCTTATCGATGCCTTTAAGCGCCTTGATGATATTCCCGATCCTGGGCTTGCGGCAATGGCATCCGGCGGAAGACTTGCAGGTGCAATAAAAGACATCGTCGATCCTGGCCCCCGCCGCCTTCACGCCTTTGAGCATATGCGCGGTGATCTTGTCGAGTTTGTCTTTGGAAAAGACCCCTTTGCCGACACCCGCCTGATTCGAGATCACAAAAATATGATACCCGGCGTCGGTCAGCAGCTTCAAAGCCTTTAACGTACGCGGAAGAAAATGGAACCCGCTGACCTTGGTCACATACAACCCGTTGCCAGGGAATTCATTGATAACGCCGTCGCGGTCGAGGAAAACGACTTTCATAGCCAATCATCCCTCGCAAGGGCGGTTCATGAACCGCCCCTACGTCTTTCTTTTGATTTCGTAATACTTTATGTAACTCATGATCTGGTACAGCGACGCGAAGAAGGCGATCACGAAACCCATGAACCCGCCCTTCCAGCCGCCCTTGCCGATATACGAACGGAAAAAACGGTCGACCGCGCGATAAAGCCCCTTGATCATGGGCATGCTGCGCTTGTCCGTCACCCACTTCTGGGCTTCCAGCGTGGTCTGACGGTTCAAACTGCCCAAAAAATGCTCCAGATCAGGATACCCGTAATGAATGATGTCTTTGGTCAACAGCCCGCAGGTCCCGTCGTGGAAAACACGCGGATGGACCGGGACCTCTTCATATTTGAATTTGCTTTTACGCACCAGGCGGGTCTTGGGGCCAGGATACCAGCCCGAATGGTTCACCCAATAGGTCCCGATGAATGTACGGAACGGAATGGCAAAGGCCACATGGGCGGTCGTTGGCAAGACAACATCGATCTCTTTCTGAAGCTCGGGGGTCACCCGCTCGTCGGCATCCAGATACAGCACCCAGTCGTTCTTCGCCTGCGCCGCCGCCCAGTTGCGATGAATGCCTTCGTTGTCCATCTGGCGGTGATAAACCGTAGCGCCATATTTCTTCGAGATCTCAACGGTTTTGTCCGTCGAACGGTCATCCACCACCACGATCTCGTCCGCCCAGCCTTTGACGCTGGAAAGGCAATCGTCCATGTTATCTTCTTCATTGCGGGCGATGATAACGACGGAGACCTTCATCATAACGATTCTTTCAATGCGCCTACGACTTCTTTAACCTGGTCCGCGGTCATATGCGGGAACAACGGGAGCGACAGGATCTCCGCGGCGATCTTCTCCGAAACCGGGAAATCCCCGGCCTTATACCCCGCATCCTTATACGCTTCCTGCAAATGGATGGGAATAGGATAATGGATCAGCGACGGGATCCCCTTCGCCTTCAGGCCTTCCATCACCTTTGCGCGATCTTTAACACGGATCGCGTATGTCTGATACACATGGTCACGGTCAGGCGCTGTCTTCGGGACAGCCACGCCGATCCTGGCCAATTCCACGGCATACACCGCAGCGATCGCCTGGCGCATCCGGTTCCACTCATCAAGATGCTTGAGCTTGGCCGACAACACCACCGCCTGCATGGTATCAAGACGGGAATTAAAACCCTTCATCTTATGGCAATACCGGTCGATGCGGCCATAATCCCGCAACATCTCGACCATATGCTTGATCTTGTCATCATTGGTAATGACCGCGCCGCCATCCCCCCAACCGCCAAGGCCTTTGGTCGGATAAAAGCTGAAACACCCGGCGTTCCCGACAGCACCGCTGCGCACGCCTTTATAACGCGCGCCATGCGCCTGACAGGCGTCCTCCAGGATCGCGATGCCGTTCTTGTCTGCGATCGCCTTGATCTCGTCCATATTCGCCATCTGGCCGTACAAATGGACCGGAATGATCGCTTTGGTCTTTTTCGTAACGACCCTGGCCAGCTCTACCGGATCAATATTATAGGTGACCTCTTCCACATCAACGAATTTGACCGCAGCGCCTGTATACGACACACACAAAGCCGTCGCAATAAAAGTATGCGTAGGAAGAACAACCTCATCACCCGGTCCGATACCCAGCGCGGATAACGCCAGATACAGCGCGTCCGTGCCCGAATTAACCCCCAGCGCGTACTTGACGCCACAATAACGGGCAAATTCCTCTTCGAAAACCTTGACCTGCGGCCCCATGATGAACGCCGACTTCGCGATAACAGCCGCCCATCCGGCATCAACCTCGGGTTTGATCACTTCATTCTGTCTGGAAAAATCAATGAATTGGACGCTCATAATGACCTCGTTTATCCATGAATAATCGGGCAAGGCACCGCCTTGCCCCTACATGACCTTACGGAATACTTCATCGACGGAAAGGCTCTTTAAACACAACTGATGTTCGCAATCGGACATACGGAAATTCCTGTAACACGGCTGGCACGCCAGCCCTTTTTGAATGACAATATGCCCTTCAGGAGGATAAGGCCCGTAAACGCCCGGATCGACCGGGCCAAAGACAGACGCCGTTTTCGCCCCGGCCGCTACGGCCACATGCAACGGGCCTCCGTCGTTGACCACGACCAGCCGCGCGGCCTTCATCAACGCCGCGGCCTCGGTAATATTCATTAAGCCTGCGACAACGATCGGCTTATGCTCCATCAAACCGGCCACTTCTTCACAAAGAACAACTTCATTTTTATCACCCATCAGTATAATCGGGCACGCACCCTTTTCAATCATTTTGTCCGCTAATTTCGCGAAATTCACGGCGGGCCAACGCTTGAGACCGGCGCCCTTTCCCCAGCTGGCGCCCCCGCCAGGATGGATCACGATGAAACCGCGTGCTTCCAGCCGATGCACGCGCATGAATTCCAACGCCCAGGCATGATCCTGAGAAGACAACGAAAGAACCATTCTTCCCGACCGGGGCCCCTTTAACAGGTCAAGATAATACTCCGCCACATGACGCCCCTCGTACCCCTTCAAAGGCATCTTCTGCGTCAGCCAACGCCCGCGGCCTTTATAATCGTACCCGATCCTGTGCGGGATACCCGCCCAAACCAGCGCCAAAGCCAGCGGCGACCCCAGCGAAAGGTCAAACGCCGTATCAAACCGGCGCGCGCGCAATTCCTGCGCGAAATCAAACCACTTGCGCAGGAACTTCAACGGAGACTCTTTATAGACCAGGAAAAACTCGTCGCGCTCATAACGAAAGACCTTTTCAAAACGAGGGTCATTGCTGAGGAGAGGCTCTGTCCGGGCATTGCCGATATAACTGATCGCAGCCGACGGATACCGCTCCTTGAGCGCGTCGACCAGCGGCATCGTAAAAAGGACATCCCCGATGCCAAAAGGATTAACGATAAGGATGCGCTGAGGAATAGAGGGCTGTGGCATTAAAATAAGGTATAAATAAATGGCGCGACCGTTGAACTTTGCGCAAAAACAATAAGGATGCTCAATAATAACAGCACAACAACAATAGGCGCGAGCCAAAAACGCTTGCGCACTTTCAGAAAATCCCAGAACTCTTTCATGATCGATAATTTCGCCATAACGCTCCTTGATCAGAATTGATGGGTATATTCATCCTTTTTAAAATGGCCGGCCCGTTTCTGCCAATATGTCTGTTTTAACGGATCGGTCTTCATGTCCAGATGATCTTTGCCGATCAGGCGAAGGAAGAGCCCCACCGGCGCAAATAACACAAAGAAAACAATACCCAGTATCCCCGTGGCCACAACTCCACCGATAATGTGCGCCACCTTCATCCAGCCCTTGTACCCCGGACGAAGAGCTTCCCACTTTAACACCGTCACCAGCACAAAGGTCACGGCACAAAGGAGAAGCGTCTTCTGCGGCAGGCCGAACCCGTGCTTATGGATCCCGCCAACGGCAAAGATCACGGCGATCGCCCCAAGCCCGTATCCAAAAACCAGCAGATCTTTCTTTTCTTTATCCATACTAATCCAATATCTGTGAAATATCCTCTTTTTTGAACTTGTCCCGGCCGGGCTGCTGTTGCTTGTCGAGCACAATATTCCCCAGGACCAGATAGTCCATATCCGTGCACATAAAACAACGGTACGCATCCTCGATGGAACAAACGATCGGCTCTCCGCGAATATTGAACGATGTATTGATAATGACCGGGCACCCCGTCAACTCATGGAACGCACTGATCGTTTTGTAATAGGAACCGTTGCGCTCGGCATCGACGGTCTGAACGCGCGCCGAATAATCCACATGCGTTACCGCAGGGACCGTTGAACGCCGGACCTTGAGCCGGGCGATCCCCGTCAACAAAGTGTCCCGCGACGCGGGATCGATCTGTTTGTCCTGTACCGAGCCAACCATCAGCATATAGGGGCTTTCATACGGCAGGTCCACATAATCTTTTGCTTTATCAGCCAGCATGCTCGGCGCAAAAGGACGAAAGGACTCGCGGAACTTGATGCGCACATTCATAATCTCCTGCATCTTCTCCGAACGGGCATCTCCCAGGATACTGCGGGCGCCCAGTGCCCGTGGCCCGAACTCCATGCGCCCCTGGACATACCCGACCACTTTTTGGGCAGCGATCAGTTCGGCCACGCGGAGATGGACATTATCAGCGTCAAACTTCACATACGGTGCCCCTTTGGCCTGCAAAAAAACCTCGGCATCGGCATCAGAAAATCCCGGCCCCAAATATGACCCGAACTGCAGATCATGCCGGCCATCCGCCTGCCGCGGATTATCCAGATACTGATACCAGACGAACAAGGCCGCTCCCAGCGCACCACCGGCATCGCCTGCCGCCGGCTGTATCCATATCCTGTCAAAAATATTTTCACGGGCGATACGGCCGTTGCCCACACAATTCAGCGCCACGCCGCCAGCCAAGCACAAATTACGTTTGCCCGTTACCTCCCGGACATGACGGGCGGTCTTGATCATCACCTCTTGCGTAACCTCCTGGACCGACCGTGCCACGTCCATATCAAACTGCGAGAAAGCCGTCTCCGGCTTGCGCGGCTCCCGGCCGAACAACCGGTGGAATTTGCCATTGGTCATGGTCAACCCGACGCAATAATTGAAATACTCCATATTCAGGCGGAATGAGCCATCCGGTTTAATATCGATCAGCTCCCGGCGAATAAGGTCGGCGTATTTCGGCTCCCCGTAAGGCGCCAACCCCATCAACTTGTACTCCCCCGAATTCACGCGGAACCCGCCGTAATACGTGAACGCCGAATACAAAAGCCCGAGGGAATGAGGAAAGCGGATCTCGCTCTCCAGGCGCAATGAATTGCCTTCCCCCGTCCCGAAGCTCGTGGTCGTCCATTCCCCCACACCGTCCATCGTCAGGATCGCCGCTTCCTGGAATGGCGAAGGGAAAAAGGCAGACGCGGCGTGCGACTCGTGATGCTCGGGGAAAATAATATCCCCCTCCCACCCCAATTCTTTCGACAGGACATCTTTCAGGAATATCTTTTCTTTAAGCCACGCCGGCATGGCCTTAAGGAACGACACCAGGCCCAATGGCGCGTAATGGAGATACGTGAGCAACAGCCGTTCGAACTTCAAAAAAGGTTTTTCATAGAAAGCGACATGCGTCACATCACGAATGGTAATGCCCGCTTCTTTCAGGCAATACGCAACAGCCATGGCGGGAAAAGACGCATCATGTTTCTTGCGGGTAAACCGCTCTTCCTGGGCGGCAGCAATGATCACGCCGTCCCTGACCAGGGCCGCGGCACTGTCGTGATAATATCCGGAGATCCCTAAAATATATACCAATGCCATGCTACTCCTTGACGATCCCCTGATAAACAGCCAGCGTTTCCTGCGCCATCTTCTCCCAGCTGAACTCCTTCACGCGCGTGACCCCCTTCTCCACATAAAGGTCATGCTCCACCTGGTTTTCCAAAAGGCGCCGCAACGATTCCGCCAGACTCTGCGGATCGTACGGGTCGACCATAATGGCGGCCTCGCCCGCGATCTCGGGGAACGCGCCGCGGTCGGAAGCGATCACCGGCACGCCGGCCGCAAAAGACTCGGTCATGGCAAAAGACATCCCCGAATACATGGATGACACGATCGCCGCCCGGGCATTGCGCAGCAGCGCGTAAAAAGACCGGTCAGAAATAAACCCGGTCAGGATGACCTTGTCCCTGATGCCCAGGATCTCCATCTTGCGGATGGCCCGCGCATGCCCGCCCTCATAATTCACGCTGCCGGTCACGACCAGCCTGACATCTTCCGCCGCATGACGCAAATACTGCGCGAACCCCTCCAGGACAAAGTTCAGGTTATGACGCTTGTCGCTCAATCCCGACGCGTTAACAACATAATCCTTGCCCGAAAGGCCGTACTGCCCAACAACGTCCTCGGATTCCTCCTGCGTCAACGCAAAAAGCTCGTCGGAACCCGCGCCCGGCAGGGTGACCGCGATGCTCTCGGCGGAAACGCGGCAGAAGCGCATCAAGTCGCTCTTGGTCGTCTCGGAAAGCGTGATAGTCCGCGCCGCGATCCGGCTCCACGCCAGATGGCGGAACTGATAGCCCCTTTTTTCCCACCAGCCCGCGAAAGACCCCGACATGATCCAGTCACCCATCCCCATCACGGTCACGACCGTCGGGCAACCCGGGCGGAACACCGCCGAGCCATCCTGGCAGGGCAAATGGAACACATCGATCTTATGCTCCTTAAGCAGCGCCGGGATATAACGGGCCGGCCAGCCCTTGCGCGCCTCGCGCGGCAGGTCGAGCGTCACGCGCGTGACCTGCGGGAAATGGATATAATGGTCGTAATCCACACACACCTTGTCCGCCGAGAACAAAACGACCTCCAGCCGCGGATTGAACTTCACCAGGCCGCGGACCAGCTGCCCCAGGTAATACGCCCCGGCGCTCTTTTCTTTCGTCAACACATTCGCGTCGAATCCAATACGCATTCAAATCCCCTTTCAAGACTCCGATTACCATATATTTATAAAACGGCTAATCCCTTTTTACACCTTCTACTATCAAATGCCGGCCCAACAACATGTCACCGGAAAATAATATCCTGTTCATTCGCGCGTAATCCACCCCGCCCTTGGCTTTGGCCCTGGACTCCTTGATCCAACGCTGCGCCCAAAGGACCGGCATAAAAATGATGGCCGGGAACACAAGCGCCATCTTTTTCTTGTCGGCGAAGAACCTCCCCACCTCCAGGCCATGGCGGTCGAGTAAATACTCGAGCTCCTGATACCGCCAGGGGACAACGTGCATATTCTGGATCGCCACCGGAAAACACTTCGCGTAATCCAGCGTGGGTTCACGAAAAAAGTCAAAACTGCCCTCGCACAGGAACCTTAACCTCGACCCGATATTGAGGATATTGGGCGTTGAGAGGATCAGCCTTCCGCCCTTTTTAAGGACCCGGCTGATCTCGGCGATCACAAACCCCGGATTGTAAACATGCTCGATCACCTCCATCAGGATGACGCAATCGAACGTGCCATCCTCATACGGCAACCTGTTATCCAGATCCCCTTTTTTAAAAGGGATAATATTATGGAATTCAAAACGGGCGGCGTCCATATCACACGCCTCGACATCAAAACCATTGTCGAATATCAGCTTTCCCGTCCTGCCATCGCCGCAGCCAAGATCAAGAACTTTCCCTTTCTTGCCGGAAACGATAACATCAACGACTTTTTCCAGCAGATGATTCCGTTTCTTTGATGCCATATTCTCTTTCCTTCAAAAGACCATTGCTCAAGCGCCAACGGCCAGCAAAAGCCCGATCTTGTCGGAATAAGCCTTGACGATCGTCACATCAAAACCCGCCGCTTCAAGTTTGGCGATCAGGACCTCCGGATCCCGGTGATATTCCATACCGATCACCCTGATCTTCTTGAGCTCATCCAATGACATGGCGGGAATAATATCGAATTCCGCGCCTTCACAATCCATTTTCAGGACGTCAATATGCCCCAACTGATCAATAATAGCCCCCATGGGCCGGACCTTGACATTGATCGCCCGGCCACAAGACGATTCTTTCAGGCCAAACCCCGCGGTAGCCCCAAGGTCATTATCCTCTTTCATCACAAAGCTGCCCTCCAAGGCCCCTACCCCTTCATTATACAAATCAACGCAATGGGACAAAGCATTAAGCGCAACATTCTTGACCGCCTGCTCATACATCCCGGGATGCGGCTCAAAGCCGACCACGCGACGGGCGCCTTTACGGCAAAAGAACACGGCCGTATCAGCGATATTCGCACCCACATCCACAACAACGCTATCCTTTAAGTAAGGATACAAAAAAGCATACTCATCTTGCAGGCACGACGCCTGGATGACCTGCACATCCGGACAGCAATCTTTCCTGACGTAAAACTTCATCTGCGAAGAAAAATGCGCGATCAAAAACCGCTGGTCCGCACAGGCCTCGAATAAAATATTGTTATCCAGACAGTAAAGGATCGTTTCCACCGCAGACAGGTCAAAGGGGCATTGCTCTTTGCGCTTGCCATCGCCAGACACAAGGGTCATTTTCCCCGTCGATGCATGGTAAAGGATCCGCCCGGCCTGCACGGCCTTTAAAAGAGCCTTAAGCAAAGCCTTCGAGCGCTGCATCGACGCCGCATCCATATCCACCACAACCTTGTCGGGCGAAGTCTTCAGGACGATCCGGGCCCTGGGCAAGACCCCGGCGCGAAGGGCATAATATATAGCAGGATTCTCAATGAATCTTAACGATAGCGGGATCTTCAACCGATCAACTCCCTTTCATGGCATCAACAACAGCCTGTTTGACCCCTGCCAGCATGGATGCCATGGAATACCGCTCCAGCACCGCCTTGCGGCCGGCCGCTACCATTGAAGCCCTGAGCGCGGTATCACGATATAAACAGCACACCGCTGAAGCCAAAGCCTTTGTATCTTCATAAGGGCGCAAAAAACCCGTCACGCCCTCTTCGATGATCTCTTTTGGCCCGGCCGCCGGGCTTGAGACCGGCACAACGCCGCACGCCATGGCTTCAATGATCACACGGCCAAACGCCTCATAATGCGCCGGGAAAAGAAGCACATCGAGCGCCGGAAGCAACCGGTCGAGCCCCTCCACGAACCCTAGCCAATGGAAATGCTTCTGCAGATGATACCGCTCCACCAGTACCTGAAGTTGAGCCAATACGGCCTCATCCCCCGACTTAGGCGCCCCGACCACCACAAAAACAGCCTCCGGCACTTCCTGCGCGATGATCCGGGCCGTTTCAATAAACTCCGCGATACCTTTCTTCGCCACCAGCGTCCCGACAAACCCGACCGCGAACTGCCCCTCTTTCAGGCCGAGAGAGGTGCGCGCCGCCCCCCGTTGAAGGGATGAATATACTTTTGTATCCACCCCGTTATAAACAACCCGCACGCCGGAGTTGAACGGCCGGACCTGGGCCGCAACACCCGCCGAACACGCCACCGCCACATCCGCGCGGCCAAACGCATATTTATCTTTCCTGACCCTGGAAAAGACGTCATGAACATTCGCCACAACAGGACAGCGCAGATGTTTTCCAAGACGGACCGCCAGATTATTCGTATGCCCGCCGTTCGCATAAATGACCTGCGGCCTAAAAGAACGGACCTCGCGAGCCAGCCGCGCCGCACGCACCCTATTCGCAACCCAATTGCGCCACTTCAAATTCCATCCCGTCGGGCAGATCGCGACTTTCACTCCGAGCCCACGCAACCGGTCCGCCAACACCCCTTCAGCCGGCGAAACACAGGCGATCTCAAAATCCTCCGACAATCCGCCAATAACATCCCACAGGAAGCGCTCTCCACCGCCCTTGACATCCGCCTCAGCACTCAAAAAAAGGATCCGTCTTTTTAACATAAACGCCTTCGTCCAGGCTACTGCGGTAATGTCTCGAGCGCCAGCTCTTCAAGAAGATTAACGCCCTTTCCCTCATTCACACACACATAATTCAACGATGCCGCCCAGTCCAGAGGCGTCCCGGCATGATTGCGCATGAACGAATTGCGCTTACGGCTCAAATAATAAATGAACCGCTCTGCCTTTAATGCCAACGGGCTTTTCAATGACAAAAGCCACCGCCTGAAACGATTGCACATGACCACCTGCCCCCACCACTCCAGCCGGCTGATCACGAATCCATTCAACTTCAAAAAAGACTCAAAATTCTTGAAGTCAAAAAGTCCCGGATAAATATACCCGTGCAATGTCTTCGGGTTCGGGATGCTCGCGATAAAACAACCGCCCTGCTTCAAAACTCGCTTGATCTCAACGATGCAATGATACGGATTTTCCACATGCTCGAGAGTCTCCAGACAAAGCACCACATCAAAAGCATCGTCATCAAACGGAAACCGGTCGCGGCTCGTATCAACAACCTCACAGGCGATCCCCTTCTGCCCGCAGGCCTCTTTCCCAGTCTGGGAAGCATCGATCCCGCAAACCTGATTGCCCTTGTCACGCAACATCTTTAAAAGAGACCCTTCTCCGCACCCCACATCAAGAATCTTCTTGCCCGTCACGTCCTTAAGCAGCTTGTCGCTGACCCAAAGAAACCGGGAATCCCCGCCGATCGCCGTATTGATATTCTTGTAATAATCCTTATACGCATCCGAAGCTCTCTTCATATCCCCTCACTTTACCAATTTCCCGGTGATCTTTGCCTGTTCCCATATTTTGATCCAGCGGAGCTGAGGCCCGATAACATTGCACACACTCCACACCAGCCCGGGCAACCCGTCTTTATACCCTTTGTTCTTTATATAAAGCTTCCAGAAACGCTTGAGCGATTTCCATGTGAGCTGATAACGGATCTCCCGCTCGCTGACCGATGCCACCGACTCACAAAAACGCACCGCCTCGACCTCGGTATACTGAAGGGCCTTAACGAACACATGATCCATGCGCCTGGCCGGATAATTCCATATCTGCCCGTCCAAGGGCAGGATGCTGCCCGGCACCGAAAGCTTCTCATGCACCTCCCCGCCGAAAGAGCACCGCGACCGGCGGTAAAGCCTCACGGTCCGGCAATCGCCGCTGCTGTAAAAAAGAGGCGTATCAAAAAGGACATTGACGATCCGAAAAGAAGCCGCATCCGCATCCACTTCGCCGGAAAACACCCGGCGCAATTCGGCCACAGAAGCTTCGGGCAGGATCTCGTCCGCATCGATCACAAGGATCCAGTCATTTTTTGCCAGCACGGCACCCGCATTACGCTGAGCCGCGAAATTTCCATTTAGAGCACGCGAAACGACCCTGGCCCCGGCCGCACGGGCAACATCCGCCGTACCATCCGAAGAACCGTCATCCACCACAATGATCTCATCGGCAACAGCCTGAGCCGATGCCATGGCCTTCTTTATCCGCTCTTCTTCATTCCTGACAATAATGACCGCCGTGATCGGTACTGGCATAACCCTCCGACAGAATAATGGATCAACGCAATATGAACGGCTTGTCCTTGTTGGACCTTTCCCGCACAAGCCTCAAGTTCACGAACAATTGCTTTAAAACGATCCCAACCTCCCGGCTGACAAACCGGTGATAACGGATCATATTCACCAACCGAAAGCGGGAAAGCTTCTGCCGATGATGAATAGCCTCGGCAAAAATATTGAGCATCAGCCGCGAATTCTCGGCCGTATAAATCTTCCAGTTATAATTCGTCAGCCAGAAGTCATCATCAATAAAACCCCTGGCTTTCGCGGCCTCGTAAACCTCGGTACCGGGAAAAAGCATCAACCCGTTGGCAACACCGATCAGGGCCGGTTTGGCCGCATTGAGAAAATCAATGGTCTCATTGATCGACTCCCACGTTTCTCCCACCGCCCCGGCAATGACCAGGGCAAGGCTCCGGATACCAAACGCATTGGTCAACTGGATCGCCCTGAGCGACTGCTCCGGCTTGATCGTCTTGTGCATGACCTTCAGAAGCCGCGGAGAGGCCGTCTCGATCCCGAACGCGATCGAATAACAACCCGCTTCTTTAAGCGCACGCAGGATGTCCTCATCCACGCAATCCGCCCTGGTCACAATACTGAAATAGATCTTCCACTTTCTCTCGCAAATAAGGCGGCAAAGCTCGAGAGTAACCTCTTTCTTGACCGAAAAACAATCATCATTAAAATGGAAACACCGGATGCCATGCCGGCGATGCAGCAATTCGATCTCTTCCATGATCCGCTGAGGGGAACGGTATTTCCATTTCTTCCACATCTGGGAACAGAAATTACACCGGCCAATACACCCCCGGGAGAACGAGATCGTCGCGCCGACCTCTTTGCTCAGATCGATCCCGTCTATAACGATGTCCCCGTTGCTCCTGTAACGCATAGGATCTATCAGATCCCACGCCGGCAAAGGAAGCCGGTCAAGATCGGTGATATCAGGGCGCCTTGGACTGATCATAACCGCACCATTGCGGCGAAACCCGAGCCCGGAGATCTTTTCCCATTCCAGGCCCTGACAAAGGTCCAGCGTTACAAATTCACCCTCACCGATGCAGATCAGGTCAACAAAAGGATAATTTGCGAGCACCTGCTGCCCCAGAAGGGTCGGATGATGCCCGCCGAACAAAGTAATAATAGAACTGTCATGCTCCTTGATCGCGCGGGCGATCTTAAAGGACTGAACACGGGCATACGTGGGACAGGCAATGCCGGCCAGGTCAGGCTTGAACTCCGCTACAACCCGCATCACCTCCGCAAATCCGTCAAGGCATCCGTCAACAATGCGTACGGCGATCCCGTTCTGCTGTAAAACCCCGGCAATGAACATCAGGCCCATCGGCGCGGATGTATCGGCGCCTTGCCCGCTCTCGGGAGGATTGATCAACAGTACTCTCTTGAAACCCGATGTCATCTGCGCTCTACACTTTCCTGGCCACTGCCAACAACGCGTCAAAAGAAACGATCCCCGTCAAACCATGGACCTTCAGGGCAAACCCGAACGACCTCTCCGCTTTCGCGGCTCCGGCAGATACACGGTTATACGCGTCATCCGGGCCTATCTCAAGCGCCTCATACCCATTGCACGCCAGCAAACGCTTCATGCTCGCCGGCGTAAAATGCGAAAGATGATAATTTCCCTCTTCGGCATACACCGGGTACATCTTTTTCAATTTCAATGCATCGCGGCCCAGCAAACGATTTACGCCAAGCTTCACTGAATTCTTCCAGAAACCCGGACGAGCCATAACCGAATCATTCGGGACCGCGATAAAAAGACAACCACCGGGCTTCAAAATCCGGGCTATCTCCCTCAGCATTGCCGCAGGAGAAGGCACATGCTCGAGCACATGCCACATGGTCACCGCGTCAAAATAGGATGAAGGGTAACACGCCTCTTCCAGGATCCCGGCTTTTAAATCAAGCCCGAACTCCTGCTTCGCGAAATCCACACAAAAAGCCGCGACCTCGGTCCCATGACATTCATACGCGCCCGAGGCCTTGCATAAATGCAGGAAACTGCCGAATCCGGCCCCGACGTCCAGCACGCGGCCGCAAGGGGCATAACGGCAAAAGACAGCCATGCGCCGTTCATAAGATGCCAATGACCGCTGACGATCAAAAGTCTTGCTGTGCTCCTGCCGGTATTGAACGTCATTATCCGCGATCTCTTTGTCCAACACCTTGCGCGGGCTTGTGAACTTGAATCCACAACGCAGGCAATACATAATATGCCCCGGCGCGTCAAAGACCCGAAGGTCTTTTGACCCGCAAATATCACAATTCTCGATCGTTATCAAATCCTGCATCATCAAACCGTTCTTTCAAACAACCCTTCATAAACTCCCAAAGTCTCACGCGCCATCTTTTCAAAAGAAAAATCCTGCGCCCTGGCCAAAGACCGCCGCCTTGTCTCAACCGCAAAAGCACTGTCCGTAACAATGCGCTCAATGGCCGCTGCGATAGCATCAGGATCGGACGGCGGCACCATCAGCGCAGCCCCATGACCAACCTCGGCACAGGACGACACGTTGGAAGTCACCACCGGCGCGCCGCAGGCCATAGCCTCAAGGATCGGGAACCCGAAGCCTTCATACAACGAAGGAAAAACAAAAACCTCGCACAAGCCGTACAAATATCTCAATTCATGGTCCGTCAAATACCCCAGGCTGATAACGTCCCCCCCGATACCAAGGTCGGCGGCCAACTGGTCGAACGACTCCATCATCCAGCCCTTCATGCCGGCAACAACAAGTTTACCGTTAAAAATGCCACGGGACTTTATCCCCGCGAAAGCCTGAAGCAGGTTGTTCAGGTTCTTGCGCGGCTCAAGCGTGCCGACGAACAGCAAAAACTTTTCCTTCACACCCAGCCCGTCCAGAATCGCCCGCGCGACGCCCTTCTCGGCCTCGTCCATCTCATAAAACAGGGTCTTGTCAAACCCGTTATAAACCACGCATGCCCGGCCACTGGTGGACGGATAAAACTTTTCCAGATCCTTGCGCGTACTTTCAGATATGCAAATAAAGCGCGTCGCATGCTGAACAATACTATCCATTGCAGCATTACTTAACACCGTTGTTTGCAACGTCTGCGTCTGCGGGAAGACTTTATGCACCAGATCATGCACCGTCACAACAACTTTAACTCTAGGGCCAGTCCTGATAACCTCTGGGCTTGGGGCATGATACACATCAACGCGGCCGCACACCGCCTCAACCCCAAATGAACAATAATCAGGCCTCACATGAAAATTCGAACCCGGAGCCTTGGGCAGGCGGCGCTTGCGGTCAAAAAAACCTTTGGGAGAATAAAGAGAATAATCATTCGCTGCATCAACACGGGAAAGATGATCGGTCAGATTCCTGCTGTAACGGCCGATCCCTGTCGGCGTTGCGGTAAGGAATGACCGGCAGTTAATGGCAATATGCATACGGCTCATTGATTGAAATGATAGCTCGCCAGCTTCGCGTACAACTCGGATGTCGTCAGCAGGTCGTCATGGACCCCTTTTTGGACGATACGGCCGTTCTCCATCACCAGGATGCAATCCGCGTGGCGGATGGTGGAAAGCCGATGCGCGATCACGATGACCGTGCGGTTCTGCATCAGGTTATCAAGCGCCTGCTGGACCATATGCTCGGACTGCGGATCAAGGGCGGAGGTGGCTTCATCCAAAAGCAGAATGCGCGGATTCTTGAGGATAGCACGCGCGATGCAAAGGCGCTGTTTCTGCCCGCCGGAAAGCTTCATCCCCCTGTCACCGACAATGGTATCGAGCCCATCAGGCATACGCTCGATGAACTCGAGTGCCATGGCCTGGCGGGCGGATTCCAGGATATCGTCATCCGTCGCGTCAAGTTTTCCGTAACGCAGGTTCTCGCGGATCGACTCGTTAAAAAGGATCATATCCTGGGTGACCAGGCCGACATGGCTGCGCAGGGAAGCCACCGTGACCTCCTTGATGTTCTGGCCGTCAAAACTGACAACGCCCGCATCAACATCATAAAAACGCAGGATAAGGTTCATGATCGTGGTCTTGCCGCAGCCGGTAGGGCCGACAAGCGCGGTCATTTTGCCGATTTCAAAGTTATGCGTAAAATTCTTGATGACCAGGTCCGGCTGATCTTTTTCATACCGGAAAGACACATCCGCAAAACGAATAGCACTCACCGGCGCCAAACATTCACCGGCCCCCGGAGCATCATTGATCAGCGGCTTCCAATCAAGAAAATCATACACCCGCCTGGACGATGCCAACGCCGACTGATTAATACTGTAAACCTCGGCCAGTTTTTTAATGGGACGCTGAATACTGATCAGCGAACCGAGAAAAAGCGCGAACACGCCGAAAGACATGTTCCCTTTGATAACCTGCATGCCTCCGACCCAAAAAACCACCATCACAGCCATGGCCGCGAGGACCTCGGTGATCGGCGATAAAACGAGGCTGCGCCGGACACCTTTGATAATAGCCCTGTAAAACTTCTTGTTAAGGACATCGAACCGGTCTATCTCGTGCTGTTCCCGGGAAAACGCCTTAACAATGGATACCCCCTGATTGGTCTCGGCCAGGATCGAATTAAGGTCCGCCATGGACTCCTGCGACTGGATCGACTGCTTCTTGATGGTCTTGCCGATCACATGGATCAGCCAGCCGTTAAGCGGGAACACCACCAGGATGATCATCACCATTTTCCAGCTGATGGTCAGCGCGATCAGTGCGAACATGACCGCCAGGATCGTCTGATAAAAAATATCCGTCAGCCCGAAAGAAATGGCATGGCCGATGAACCCGGCATCATTGGTAATGCGGCTCATCAGCTCACCCTGACGCTTCTGGCTGTAAAAATCAAGCGACAAAGCCTGATACTTGCGGAACAGGTCCCCGCGCACATCCATAACCGAACGCTGGGCCAGCGTGTTCATGAACAGCCCGCGCAGATAAAAGAAACCACCCTTGATAATATAAAAAAGCGGGATGATAACGATCACGCCATAAAAAAGCGTATAACGATCCATGCTGTTAAGGACGTCAGCATAATGCACGAGGAACGGCGGAAGGCCCTTGGGCAGGATAATGGGCTTACCGTTAAAAATGCAGTCAGCCAAAGGCACGATCGCACCGAACTGCGCGCCTTCAAAACCCGCGCAGGCGATCATCGCCAGTATCCCGCCAACGAGATACTGCCAGTTCCGCCGGGACAAATACAGCATCCGCAAATATTCTTTAATAAGAAACCCCCTTGCCTTTTAAAAACCCCTCAACCACCTCGACCACATAATCCAGCTGGCTAACCTCGATATCCTGATGGATGCCGATATGCGTCCCATGATCACTGCAATATTCCGCTTCCGGAAAATCCCCCAGCTTATGCCCCAAAAAGGAATAACTGGGGCACTGGGTCGGCATCGAATAAAACAGGTTGCGCGAATCCACGCCCTTCGACTCAATATACGCCACAAATTCATCTTTGGTGAACTTTAATCCCTCACGCAGAATAATAGAAAACGCATGCGGCCCGAGCCTTTCATGAGGCTCTTCTTTCATCGTAATAAAAACCTTGTCAAAACGGGCGAACTTGTCGATCAGATAAAGCATATTCCGCCGGCGCGTATCAAGGATATGCTGAAAGATATCAATATTCCCCAAGCCGACGGCCGCTTCGATCTCGTTCATTTTGGCCGAAAAACCGATACGCTCGAAGGTGAACTTCCCCGTCATCCCGTGATTGCGCAGGCTCCGCAGGGCCTCCGCTGTCTTTTCGGAATCCGTGATAATGATCCCGCCCTCAATGGTCGTCACGATATGCGCGGCATAAAGGCTGAAACATGCCATGTCCCCGATCGAACCGATCTTTTGTCCGCGGTACTCCGCGCCATGCGCCTCGGCCGCGTCCTCAATGATCTTAAGATTATGTTTTTGCGCGATCGCGCAGATCTTATCCATCTCGGCCGGCTTTCCCATCAAATGCACCGGCATAATAGCCCTGGTAAGGGGCGTGATCTTCGCTTCGATCTTGTCGGGATCAATATTAAGCGTGGTGCGTTTCACATCCACGAACACCGGAGTAAACCCCGCCTGAAAAACGGCATTGCCGGTAGCCACGAACGACAGGGCCGGAATGATCACTTCATCCCCGCGCCGCGCGCCGAAATCATAAAGCGCAGCGCACGCCAACGCATCGGCATCCGTACCGCTGGAAACCGCCACGCCGTATTTCACGCCGAACAGCGCCGCGAATTTCTCCTCGAACTCTTTGACATATTTGCCTTTGGTGACCCACTTGGACTCCAGCGCCGCATCAATAAGCTTGCGCGCTTTATCCGTGATGGACACCGTTCCAAAAGGAACTTTATACCCCGATTTTTTTGATTCCTGTCCCGCCTGGATCTTCATTGCAACATCTCCTTCAAATGCTTCTTCGCCCATTCAAACCGCTCCGGCGTCCCGATATCAATGAACGGTGCGTCCACCTTGAACCCGAAAAACCGTTTCCCAATCAATTGCGGGAAAAGGTCGTATTCAATGGAAAATTTTCCCTCAGGCATCATATCAAAAAGTTTCCGTTGGAAACAATAGATCCCCGCACTGATATACTGGACCTCGCTTGTTGCGAACTTTTCCTTGAACTCAAGAACCTCATCTTTTTCATTCATGACAATTGTGCCGAAATCCTTATTGCCCTCCACCCGCACGCCCGCCAGGGTAATAAGCGCAGACTTCTTCTGGTATGCCCCCAGCATCTGCGCGTAAGGGACCGGCGTAAAACAATCTCCGTTCAAGCCAAAAACCGTATCACTCTTAACAAGGCTTTGAGCATTTTTGAACGCGCCCCCCGTCCCCAGAGGCTCGCGCTCGATCGACATCTGCACATCGATCTCCTTGAATTTATTCCTGTAATGCCCGGCCAGCGACTCACCTTTATATCCGGCACATAATATCACCCGCCGGGCCCCCTGCCGGATCAGATAACGGATCAGAAAATCCAGGAAAGGCTCTCCCTGGACCTCCGCCATGACTTTGGGCGTATCTCCCGTCACCGAACGAAGGCGCGTCCCTAAACCTCCGCACAATACACAAAAATCCGCATTCATGCCACCACCCCGCTATTGGGCTGATAAAAAATGATCTGACTGCCAAGCCCTTCAAACTTAAAAGGGATCTCGAGAAAACCGCTCAGGGCCTGCCGAACGGCAGGCTTTTGATCGGGCTCCGCATAGATCAGAACGAACCCGCCGCCGCCCGCGCCCAGCAATTTCCCCCCCAACGCTCCGGCCTTCATGGCCCGGGCGTAAATATCGTCGATAACATCCGTCGTGATCTTGTCGGAAAGCGTACGCTTGAGCTTCCAGCTTTCATTGAGCAGGACCCCGAAACCTTTTAGATCATTATCGTTCAGACACTTTAACGCCTCCTGCACAAAACCATACATCGTCGCAAGTTCCCTGCGACGGTTGGGGATATTCTGGATCTGATGCGCCGCGATCTGAGAGGCGGTGCGGGAAAATCCGGTAAAGAACAACATCATGTGATTCTGCAAATTCCTCATGCGCTCGCCCGACAATGTCAGCTGACGCACATTCAAATGCCCGTCATTGAGAAACTCGATATGATTGAACCCGCCATAAGCCGCCAGCGCCTGATCCTGGGACCCGACGTTCTCTTTGATCAAATTCTGTTCGATATGAATGGCCTGCTCCGCCAGCTGCTGTTTGGTCGTCATCACGCCTTTGAGCGCGTAAAGGACATTCAACAGGCCGACCGTGAATGCCGAACTCGACCCAAGGCCCGTACGGGCCGGAAGGTCGCCGTCATGATGGACTTCGATCCCCTCATGGACGTTCATGAAACGCAATGTCTCCCGCACTGACGGGTGATCGATCTCATCGACCCCCTGCACATGCTCCATCTTGGAATAAATGATCCTTGAACGATGCTCAAAGAATGGAGGCAGGTAACGCACCGTCAAATAGCAATACTTGTCGATCGAAGTCGCCAAAACCGCACCCGGGCTGTCCTTGAACCACGCCGGATAATCTGTCCCGCCGCCGAAGAACGAAATACGGAAAGGCGTCCTTGAAATGATCATTGGTCACTCTCGCTTTTAGAAAACAATCAGTTCCATGGTTGACGGCTCACCGCCGTACTGCGTCCAGGCCTGACGCAGGTCATTATACCTCATGGCCAGTATCAGAAGCTCCCCGGCCTTGCCCTGTTTCTCCATACAAACCTTGATAAAACGCTTCGCGTCATCGTATTCCCGGCGCAATCTCACCAGAGCCTCAACGGAAGTGACCTTTCGCACCACCCTGAACTGGGAAAACACCTTGGACCCGATCCCGTAACTGAAAACCCGGCTCTCAGGCAGACTGACGGCCTGCTGAAAATAACCCAGCGCCCGTTCAAAATCTTTCTTCTGATAATAAATAACCCCGAGATTATAACGGGCAATAAAAGAATCCGGAGTAGACCTTAACGCCTGTTCAAAATATCTGACCGCCCGGTGGCTATCACCGGAATAATAATAACAATAGCCAAGCGCTTCATTCACGCCGGCCGTCCCGGGAGCTTCCCGCTCGATCAGGTGATAATACGCCAGATACCTGTCCCCCTCCTTGCTGCTGCGCAGCAGTTCCGGCCGAAGAGCCGCCAGATCCGGAAGATAACTGTCGATCCGCCGGGAGAAAAGGCCTTCCCTCGCCCTGGGGTAATCCTGCCAAAGCATTCCCCAGGCGAACGCTACGCCCAAAACAATGATCAGAAAAACCACCGCTTTGATCACAGATACCCGAAGGGAATCCCTTACAGCGACCAAAACGGCCCCCATTTCATTAAATGGATATGCGTCCATAATGATGTTAACGCGATCATTGAACCCATACCGACAACCACCATCAGCCGGTACAAGCCGTCCTCTTTCGCAAAACTCCATAAGACCCGAACGAGGGACATGATCAGAAAGATGGCAAACGGCGTTAAAAAAATAAAATATCTCTCTGCTATGCCAAAATTCCCGCTCGCCCTCCAGCCGAAGAACCATATAATGACCGCGCATACCATCACAAGCATCATGACAAGCGCTGAGAAAAACCCTTTAAACCCCGCAAGAACATCCGCCCCTCTTTTGGATAGGGACAACCATCCGACAATACAAGAACCGACACCCAGGAAATAGCCCCAGAACGGCGGGATATTGGTCAGGATCAAGTCTCTCTGCGCGAAGATCCCGCCTGAGAAAAAAAGAACAGCCCCGCTTTTCAACATCCGAAGAACACTGGCCGGATCCTCGGACAAATTTGAATACGTCCGCTTGGCCAAAAGATAATACAACACACATCCCGCCAGCGGGATCACCGTTACAAAAATACAGTTACGCATATACCTGCCCCACTGCCCGAAGAAAAGAACAGCCGACACGGCAATAATAGGGATCGCTGAGAAAAAGATCGTCAATGAAAGCAGCACATTCACCAGCGCCATAAGGACCCACGGCCAGAACTTCCGGGCATTCCGGCCATCCAGGATCTCCATGAAAAGCATCGCTTGCAGGGAACACAACAAAAACCATAAACTGTACGGCCTGGCTTCCGGCATGAACGCCCAGACGCTGAACCCCGACAGCGTCACCGCGAGGCCAAGGAACCCGGCCGGGATAGAAACACGGCAGGCAAAATATAAAAAGATCAAAGCCACCGCCAGCGACATACAGGCCACCGGAAGTATCCGCAATAACACCTGCCCGCGAGGCTCATAAATGCAAAACTCACCGTTCCATTGGACCGGCAGGCGATAGTCCGTCCAACGGCAAATGAATTTCTGCCCGAGATAGAACAACGGGCTTAAATTCCCTTCCGGGAACTTTGCCCGCCCGATATCCGAATAACCCAGACGGTCAATCGTTTCCACCTGGGTAAAAAGCTCGTCATTCCATAAAAGCTTTTGGGAAGCGATCCTTATTCCGCAAGATACGCAAATACTAAAAACAATGACGGCGATCAGCAGCTTAGAGAACATCAACGTATCTCGATACTGGTCATGGCTTTGATCTCTTCAACCGCGTGGCTTCCAAAGCGCCCCCCCATCATCGACAAATACCCCGGATCACAGAAATATTCACTGAAAGCGGCATCGCGGAACGCCATCACTTCACGCCCGCTCAAAGCCTTGGTGGGCACAGGCTTGAAATTGGGGCTCATCTGCGCGAACTCTTCACTGGTAAGCGGCAGATCCACTCCACGGGCCTTCATTTCATCATAAAGACGGCTCCCGGGATAAACGCTCATGCAATAAAAATTCGAATACTCACAATTAAGATTCTTGGCCAGATCAAGCGTTTCTCTCATAGTCTCAAAAGTATCATCCCAAAAACCAAACATATAATTTCCGACAATACTGATATCCGCGTCCTTGGTCATTTGAATGACCGACCTGACATGGTCATTGGTAAACTTGCCCTTCATCGCCCCGGCACGGATCGCCTCATTCCCCGACTCAATGCCGTAAGCCAGCCAGCGCACCCCCGCCCGGCGCAGCACTTTCAGCAGATCCTCACTCACGGTATCGATCCGGGCATACGCCCAGATATTAACGACCTCCCCCAGGCCTTCCGCCCTCAGGAGCTCACAAACCTCGCGCGTCCCCTTATGCTCCAGGGCAAAAAGCTCATCCATCATCTTGATATTGGTCACTCCGCTCGACACCAGCGCCTTGATATCTTCCAGCACAAGCCGGGGATCACGCCGGCGGTAATCGGAACGGTAGAAATCCTTGACACAACAGAAATCACATTTGAACGGGCAGGAAATGCTGGAAAAGGTGGCCCCATAAGACCGGTCCGGCCTCCCCCAGGAATGCCAATTGTGCGCCCGGTAAAGCGGCAGGCGCAATTTTTCGTAGGGAATGGCCCCCATCGCGGTCGGATCGAAGAACAGCCGGTTCTCAACGCGCACCGGCACATCAAAGATCGCCTCAACCCCCTTCTTAAGACGATCGGCCGCTTCCGACTGCTGAATATGCGCGGACGGATGAGAGCCGGTCGCAAGCAATACCACCTCATCAACAGAAACATCCTTCAACCGCAATACAAGCCCCTTCTCGTCTAGGCCCTCGGCCTCCATATCGACAATAATACTGTCCTCCTGCGCTTTGGACATGAACGAAAGCCATACCGGCGTCTCGATCGCGCTGAGGTGCTGAACCCGGCTGTACTGCCGCTTCTTGTCGTTGGGTTTGACGAAAACTTTAGGCATCAGATATTGGCATAATGATTGCGTTTAATGACCTGGTACGCCTTGACCAGTTCGGCAATACCGGCGGATAACGACATGTCGGGCTTAAACCCCGCACGCTCGATCTTCGCGTTGGAAACAATATAATCGCGCTTGTCCGGATCCTCTCCAACGGCAGCTTCAACAAAGTAAAAATCAGGGACATGCTTCTTGATCTCTTCGCACAATTCCTGCTTGCTCAAATTGGCATCCGAAAGCCCCACGTTATAAGGCTCATTCTTCATTGCCTCAAAATTGTTCAACGAATGCATGAACGCCTTGGCCACATCGCGCGCATGAATAAAGTTGCGCTTGAAATGTGCTTCAAAAAGGATCACAAAGCGGTCATTGACCGCGCGATAAACAAAATCATTGACCAGAAGGTCCAGCCTCATGCGAGGGCTGGCGCCGAAAGCAGTCGCCAGGCGCAATGTGATGCCGTGGCCGCTATCAAGGATCGCTTTTTCCGCATCGCACTTAAGCTTACCGTAGATGGATATAGGGCGAAGCGGCGTTTCTTCCGTACAGAACTTCCCCTTTTCCCCAACGCCATATCCGCTATTGGTCGTCGGGAAGATCAGACGCTGATCTTTGGACGAAAGCTCCACGATCAGCTTGACCGCATCAACCAGGATGGTCTGGGCGCCCACGGGATCCTTGGCACACAAGGGTGCTCCGGTCAGGCAGGCCAGCGGGAAAACAGCGTCCGCCCCCTTCATCAGCTTCTCGACAACCTTCTTATCCCGGGCATCGCCACGGACAATGGTCAATTTTGAATCATGACAAAGATCCAGAAGAGGCGACTGGTTATACATAAAATTATCAAGAACGACCACCTGATGCCCTTCCGCCATAAGCCGCGGCACCATCACCGAACCCAAATACCCTGCCCCGCCTGTCACCAATATCTTCATTGTAAATGCCCCTTATAATTATTAATTAGTATTATTGAAATAAAATTATACTTCTGCGTTAAAAGAAAAGCAACCGAAAGTACCCCGAAAAACCCTTCCGAACATCCCGGCGGTCAGGGCGATGAACAGCGGCGCAATGGGCAAAGCATAGCGGATATCAATAAAGAAGATCGAATGAACGGCCATGAACCAGAACACAAAACTGGCCGCAAGCAGGAACTCGGCCGACCGGCGGAGGAACGCATAAACCAGCGATGCCAGGCTTAAGACCGCCCATCCGAAACACAATGTGTATATCAAGGCCCAGTTGCTGTAGGCCCTGGCCAGCCAGTCCGGATAACGCACAAAATAGACCCGGTTGTCCCAGAACAGCATCTTGGTCCCTTCCAGGGCCGACAGCGCGGCCTGTTGAAAAGGATGCTGCATCATCATCCTGAAGGACTCCTCAACCAGAAAGGTGCGCTGCTGCTCCGACGAAAGCCCACGCGAGCCGCAATACGCAAGCGCCTGGTTGCTGATCGCGTCGGACATCGGAAAACTCCAGAACACGCAAGGCTGCTGGCCGTAATACTTTTCGCACAGCGCCAGGCGAGGCACCGACAATACGGCCTGGGCGACACGATCCCGGGTCAAAGGCTGCAGACGACGGGCCGTATTACCGTATAACGCCCAATCGAAACGGTCTGTCAGCGCGTAATTCCCGTTCATCCTGAAATTAAAAGTCTTGTACCCTTCCACCGCGGATATGAACACACCCAGCAAGACCAGCCCCGCTATGACAAAAGCCCCCGCGCGATAGAAATCACGGCGAAAACAAAAAACGATCCCTGCCACCAGGAACGGCAAGCCATAAACAACGACCACCACGGAAACCGCCGCCTTGACCAGCAATAATCCGGCGAACATAGCCGCAGAGGCCAACGCAAAGAACGCGACCCGACGATAACATCGCCCCCCCATGGCCGAGCGCCAGGCTTTGATCGCAAAGAACACGCCCCAGACACCCCAGGGTAACGCCGCCGCTTCCGACCATAACCATAGGGCGGAATTCACGATCATCGGCGATACTCCGGCATACAGCGCGCCCATCCCCGCCATCCCCCGGCCAGCCCCCAGCAACCGCGCAAGCCGGTATATCCCCATCAGCGTTCCTGCCAGAAAAAGAAAAAGGATGCCTTTAAGAAAATAATGATATTGCAGGCCGAACATCTGCCCCAGGCCCATCGCACGGGATATCAAATAAGGGAACAGCGGCTCACGCTGAAGGCCATGAAAAAAAGCGGCCAATCCCTGGTTCAGGATCAGGCGGCCCGACGCATCATAACCGATCGCGTCAAAAATGATAACAGGCTGGGTATTAAAGAGTAAATATCCCCAATAGAACGGCAGGAGAGAACATAAGACGATAACAAACCATGGCATAATGTCACGCCTTCGCGCAGATCGCTACCCCGTCACGCAAGCCGACCCTTGGCTTCCAGCCCAGCGCGGAAAGGCGCGCGATATCCAGCAGTTTCCGCGGAGCGCCGTCGGGTTTTGACGTATCCCAATTGATCTTGCCGTCAAAACCGTAAACATCCCCGATCAAAGACGCCAGGTCAAAGATCGAAATGTCATTGCCATTGCCGATATTAACCATTTCCGGCTGATCATAATGCTCCAGCAGAAACCGGCAGGCCTCCGCGAAGTCGCCGGAATAAATGAACTCCCGACGGGGAGACCCCGTCCCCCAGAACGAAACGGCGGAAGCTTTCGCCTGAATGGCGTCACGGAATCTGGCCGTCATGCTGCCAAGCACATGGGCCTCTTTCGGATCTTCTTCCCCTCCCGGCCCGTACACGGTCGCAGGGACTCCGACGATCGCCGGGAACCCGTACTGCCTGCGATACGCCTGGCACATCACCACCCCCGCGGCCTTGGCCATCGAATACGGCTCGCTGGTCGGCTCCATGCGGCCGGTCTGGAAATATTCTTCCTTCATCGGCTGGGGACAGTCTTTCGGATAAATACAGGAAGCGGCAAGATAAAGGAGTTTTTTCACGCCGAAGCGGTAGGACACATCGATGATATTCGCCTGCGCTTGGATATTCTCGAAAATAAATTCCGCCGGAAGCGCCTGGTTCACCCCGATGCCGCCTGAACGGACCGACGCGAGCACAACATAAACAGGCTTTTTCCGGGTGAAGAAAGCCTCCACGGCGGGACGGCTCAGAACATCGAGCCCCGCACGCGCGGACGAGACCACATCGAAACCGGCCGACGAAAGATCCGCGAACAGCCCGTTCTCAACGCAATCCCGATGGCCGACAATGAGCAGCGAAGCGCCTTTAAGCATTTTTTATTTCTCGTTGTAAAAGTTCCCGTCCTCAATGATCAGCGTCGACCGGCCATCCTTGCGCTCGTAAGCGTTCTGATAGGCAGGGAATATCTCTTCAGGCTCGTTGACCTCGACCACCTCGATCCAGTCGAGGATCTTCCGGAACCCCTCGGCGAAGTTCCCGATATGCTGATGCCCGGGATGGACCGGCTTGAACGGCCCCGTCGCGACCCGGATAATGATCTTCGGATTGACCGCCCCGCCGCTCATGGCCGAAAGCTTGTCGATCATGTTCGACATATCGCCCGTCGCGAGCAAGAGAAAATTCTGGCGGGGATAGACCGAGACCGGCACATAACCCTCAAGGGCCAGCCCCAGAGAGAACTGCATCTGGAAACTTTCGTTGACCGGAAATTCCAGCGCCCGGTCCTTCGGAATATCCCGCAGGGTCTGGAACATGAAAGTCCCCGGCACCCCGGCCGTCTGCCCGACGAACAAAGTGTCCGGCTTCGCCGCGAGCCATTCCATCGTGCGTTTTAACTCATCAAAATATTTCATCAGAATTTTATCAACTTTCCCAGGCCCGAATGCGGCCAGCCATTCTTGTATTGAAAATACTCGATCTTGCTCTCGAAACGCGTCCCCTTGAACCACGGCTCGGCAGACCCCCAGGATTCGCGGGTGTTGGTCATCACGCTGATCCCGTTATCGCTGACCACGAACACCGCCGGAAGGTCGAAATTGACGGCATACTTGACCGCTTCATGGAAGATCCCCGTCTCGGACGACATGTCCCCGCAGAACAGGAACGCGCGCCCCTTTTTCCCCTTCTTCTTGAGCGCCCAGGCCGCGCCGGTCGCCGCCCCCATCAGGCTTCCGACGATCCCGGAACAATACACTTTATGCTCCGGAAAACACAGCGCGATACTGCGCCCGTCAACGATCGCCTGCTTCACCGCTTCGCGCGGCACTCCTTTAAGCAGGCAAAGCTCATGCGAATCCCAAAAACCAAAAACATAATCCTCCGGGCCGATGTCGTACTTCCGGAAAATACCGATCAGCGCGTCCTCCCGGCCAGCGCGCAAATGCACCGGCGCCTTGATCAGGCCCTGGGCGAATATCCCGGCGATCTCGTTCTCGAATGCAACCAGCTCGTCTTTAGAATATTCAACCATATTAAATATTCTCCCTGAACCAGGCGATCGTCTTCGTCAATCCTTCACGCAGCTCGATCTTCGGTTCCCAGCCAAGCTTTGTGCGGGCCAGCGTGATATCCGGCCGGCGCTGCTTCGGATCGTCTTCCGGCAGCGGCTTGTATACCAGCTTGCTCTTGCTCCCTGTCAACTCAAGGACCAGCTTCGCAAATTCGATCATGTTGAATTCACGCGGATTCCCGATATTCACCGGCCCCGGCTCACGCGAGAACAGCAGCTTCAGGATCCCCGCGGCCTCATCGGCCACATAACAGAATGAACGGGTCTGCTTTCCATCACCGTAAAGCGTGATCGGCCGGCCTTTGAGCGCCTGACAAATAAAATTCGGCACCACGCGCCCGTCATTCACGTTCATCCGCGGCCCGTACGTATTAAAAATACGCACCACCCGCGTATCCACCTTGAATTCCCGGCGATAGGCAAAGGTCATGGCCTCGGCATAACGCTTGGCTTCGTCATAAACACTGCGCGGGCCGATCGGGTTCACATTGCCCCAATAATCTTCCGTCTGCGGATGGACCTTCGGGTCACCATAAACTTCGGATGTCGAGGTCAGCAAGAAAACCGCTTTTTTAGCCTTGGCCAACTCGAGCATATGATAAGTTCCGTTGGACCCCACCAGCATCGTTTCGATCGGATAACTGTAATAATCCACCGGGCTTGCAGGAGAGGCGCAATGCATCACATAATCAACCTTCCCGGCGACCTTAAAAGGCACCGAAACATTCTGCCTGACAAAAACAAAGTCCTTGTTCCTGAGAAGATGACTGATATTCGCATTCTTGCCGGTTATAAAATTATCCAGGCAGATGATCTTATACCCGCCCGAGATCAGCTGGTCGCATATATGACTGGCCAGGAAACCGGCTCCGCCGGAGATCAGAACAACTTTTTTCGCGCTCATGTGATGATATCCTTAATTGAAATTCGATTTCCATGAACATAGTTTCGCCGGTCCGGCACGGGGGCCAGCCCCTACGCGCATGTTTATAATTTTGTGATCTTGGGTGACGCCTTTCCGCGGTACACATTCCTGATGTCAAACACGGCCTTCGCCTGTTTGAGCACCATGGAATAATCCACGCCGGAATGATCGACCGCAACAGCCACGCAATCCTGCACGGCCACCGCCTTGGGCGTCAGCGCGATCCCGTCAAGTTTCAGCCCGTCAATGCTCAGATACGCCACCAGCGGATCGTAAAAAACAACCTCAGCCCCATGACGCCGCAGGGACTCGATCAGTTTGATAGAAGGCGATTTGCGCAGGTCTTTGACATCTTTCTTGTACGTGACCCCCAGCACCAGGACCCGCGCGCCGGCCAGCGTTTTGCCGCGCCCTTTGAGGATCGCACCGATACGCTCCGCCGCATATCCGGGCATCGACGCATTGATATCCGCCGAAAGCTTGATGAACCGCGACGCATAGCCATGCTGTTTGGCTTTCCAGTAAAGATAGATCGGGTCTTCCGGGATACAATGCCCACCGACACCAAGGCCCGGATAGAACGGCATGAAACCGAACGGCTTGGTGCTAGCCGCGTCGATCGCTTCCCAGATATCGATATTAAATGCCTTGCACATCATCGCCGCTTCATTGACCCAGCCGATATTGATCAGGCGGAACGTATTTTCCAGAAGCTTGGCCATCTCGGCCGCCCGAGGCGACGAAACCAGATGCACCTGCTTGATAATGCTTCCATAAAGAGCAGCCGTCAGCTCATTACAGGCCGGCGTAAGGCCGCCGATGACCTTCGGAATACGCGTAACCGTGTGACTGGCGTTACCCGGGTCAATACGTTCCGGGGAAAAAGCCAGGAAAAAATCCTTGCCCGCCTTGAGCCCGCTCTTCTCAAGCTCGGGGAGGATCAGCTCTTCCGTCGTACCGGGATAAGTCGTACTTTCCAGGACCACCAGCGTGCCCCTGGCCAGGTTCTTTGTAACGGCCCGCACCGCGGACAGCATAAAGGAGATATCCGGCGTATACCGGCGCTTGATCGGTGTTGGGACACAGATGATAACCACCTGGCAGCCGCGGATCAGGGACGCATCCAGCGTCGGGACAAAAAGGCCTTTCCTGACAGGGCCCGCAACCGCAGCATCGCTCACATCGGTGATAAAACTTGTCCCGTCAAGAAGATGCCTGACGCGTTCCGGGTTCGTATCGATCCCGAATGTCTTGAACCCCTTCGCCGCAAAACCGAGCGCCAGCGGCAAGCCAACATAACCAAGCCCGATAACCGCAATACACGCCTTACGCGAATGGATCCTGGCCAGCAATTGTTTACGCATTGCCACCACGCCCGATCCCGTAATATTCATATCCCAATTCCCCCAAAGCCCTGGAATCCAGGAAATTCCGCCCGTCGAAAATAACCGCCTGGCGCATCAGGCCGCGCGTTTTCACAAAGTCCGCCGCCTTGAACTGATCCCATTCCGTCAGGACAAGCAGGCAGTCCGCGCCCTTGGCCGCGGCATATGGATCAGGACAGAACTTGATCCCTTTAAGCATCTTTTTCGCGTTAGGCATGGCCTGCGGATCATAGACCTGGATCCTGGCGCCCTCGTTCTGCAGCGCCTCGATGATCGTCAGCGACGCGGCACTGCGCATGTCATCCGTATCCTTCTTGAACGCCAGGCCCCAGACCGCAATGACCTTGTCTTTAACGATCCAAAGCTTGTCCTCAATATGGCGCGTGAACCAGGCCTTCTGATGCTCGTTGACCTCGCGGACACTCTTCAGGATCTTGAAATCATAGCCGCTCTTCTCGGCGAGGCACACGAACGCATCCACATCCTTCGGAAAACAGCTTCCGCCATAACCGATGCCGGCATTAAGGAAAGCCCGGCCGATACGCTTGTCGTACCCCATCCCCTCGGCCACCTTCTCCACATCCGCGCCGACCCGCTCGCAGATCTGGGCCACCGAATTAATGAAAGATATTTTCGTGGCCAAAAACGAATTCGACGCGTGCTTGATCATCTCGGCAGTCGCCAGGTTGGTGACAACGACCGTGGCTTTGAGCGGTTTATAGATCTCGCGCAGGAGCCGTTCGGCTCGCTTGGACTCAACGCCGATAACAATGCGGTCGGGATTCATGAAATCCTCGATCGCCGACCCCTCGCGCAAAAACTCGGGGTTGGAGGCCACATCAAACTCGAGGGTGGCATTCTTGCCCTTCTTGTATTTTGCCGGAAGGTTCAACCGGATGGTCCGGGCGATCCGGTCCCCCGTCTGGGCCGGGACCGTGGACTTCTCCACGAGAAGTTTATAGGAATCCATGTTCTTGGCAACTTCCCGCGCGACATTCTCGATATAAGTCAGGTCCGCGTCCCCGTTCTTTTTGGAAGGGGTCCCCACCGCGATAAAGATCACCGTCGCCTTTTTCGCGGCCCGGGCGATCGAGCTCGTGAAGGTGATACGCCCCGCCTTGCGGTATTTCAGAAGAAGCTCGTTAAGGCCCGGCTCATAGATCGGCATGCCGCCGGCCTCCAGGACCCTGATCTTGTCCTGATTATTATCACAGCAAATAACGTTATGCCCGATATGCGCCAGACAAACACCCGTAACCAGGCCGACATACCCCGAACCAACGATCGCAATATCCATAAAAATCCCTCTCTTATAATCCCGACGACTGGGAACCCGTCTTGCGCCGGGCAAACCCCTTGCCGCCATCAAAAGCAACCGACGGGAAAGCTTTGAGCGTAAAGATCACCCAGACCTCGGAACCGGCGTTCGTATATCCGTTCTGGGTCTTGTACGAGAATTCCACCTCCCAGGAATGCAGGTCGCGCGTCAGCGCGTATTGCTGCTCCTGCAGAAGACCGTTATCGGCGTTCCAGCGATGATAAACCACCGCGCGCCATTTGGGATTGATCGTATAACTGATCTGACTGGTCACGATATCATCCGAATTGATCGCATACCGGCGGCTGATATCGAAATTCCAACGCTTGGCATCCGTCACGTTCAAATCCATATTCGCCGATGTCAGGCGCTGGGTATCCGGGTTATAGGTGATGTCGTGCGATGTCCTGACATATTTATTCAAATAAAATTCGTTATCCAGCGTAACATCCCCGAAACTGGCACCCGACGGATCATCCCTCATGCGAAAATTCGACGACAGGACAGACCGGATCAGGTCAACATTGACACCCTCGCGCTTGGTCTGGAACTTGCTCTCAAGGCCCAGGCCGAACCTGTCGATCCGGTCCCTGGCATCAACCCCGTCGAACTGGTAAAGCTTGTCGGATGACATGGTCGGCTTATGATAATATTGGTACGCCACCGAAGGCGTCAGCACATGGCGCAGCTTGTTGACCTCGATCCCGAACTTGTTGAACTGGACATCATAAATACGGTAGAACTTGGTACTGACATCCGACCCTGTCTTAAAAACCCCGCGCCAGCTGTCATTATGGGACTCATCCAGCGTCCGGGTATAAAACGTCTGTTCAGTCCCCGTGTAAGGACGGAATTCCAGGAAAGCAACTTTAAAAGGACGTGAAACCTCATTATCCGTAAGCAAGCGTATCGTCTGATGGTCACGGTCAGTAGGCCCGGGGATCCTCTGCTCCAGCTGCACAATGGAATTCGTGCTCTTGAAATAAAACCCCGTGTCCGCGACCGGCTGATTGTTCCAGGAATAGGACACTTCCGGCAAGCGCTCGACCTTGGTCTCAAAACGGTTCACGCGCTTGTCCATCCGCACGCTGGTCGAAGAGGTGCCCGTCGAATGCGTCAACAGCACAAAAGTATCCGGCGACTGCTCCGTGAGATACTGCCTTTCAAAATACTCCTTGAGGATCGCACTGTCGCTCAATTTGTAATACTGCAGGATCGCGGATGTCTGGGGATCGATATTCCACTGATGCCGCCATTCCGCCCGATACCGGTCGCGCACGACCGTCGGCTCGGTCTTGGCATCCCAGACATGCTTGGCCTGAATCGTCCGTTCATTCAAAAAGTAGGTCTTAACAAGGCTGTCCCCGACAGGAGTCGGGGTAAGCGCCACATCCAGGCCATAGCCCAGGCCCTTGCGTTCACGATAATCCAGGTGATAAACAGTTTCCACACCATCCGCCGGATAAACACGATAACTGGTGAGAAGGAACCCGCCCCAATCCTTGCTATACCCCGGGACCACGCTGAAATGCGGCCGGTTCTTGCGCAGGTCCTGGACATATTTCGGCATATACATCACAGGGACGCCGCCCAAATACATCGTGGAATTGCGCGCGATCGCCTTGTCTCCCAGAAAAACCTCGATATGGCGGGATTTCACACGCCACTCCGGGTCGTCATAATCGCTGGTGGTAAAGTAACCGTCGGACATCACATAATAATTGTCCCGGATCTTGGAGATCGTAGCCCCCCGGCCAAACACCGGGCTCGCCATGATCCGCGCATTGGTGAATTCGCCCTTTTTTGTCTGAAAATTGTAAAAAGCCTTTTCCGCCCAGACCGAACCCTTGTCGGAATCAAGCACAACATTCCCTTCGGCCCGGCCTTCCTGGCGGTCACGATAAAATTCGATACGATCACAATAAAGCGTGGACCCGCCCTTCTGATGAACAACCACATTCCCGGAAGCCACGAACTTGCCCTCGTCGGCTTTATATTCAACAGTATCGCCGTTAAGCTCGACAGGCTGCTGAACAGCGCCCCCCCCGGATGCCTCTTTCTTCCCGGAAAGTTTGTCCATGACCCCGGCCTGGACACAAAAAACAACACTCCCCGCCATCAAAAAAGCCATGGCCAGGACAAAAAATATTTTTAAGGACGGGCTAATTATTTTCATGACGGATCAGCACCTCCGCGCCGATGATCCCGGCATCATCATCAAGGCGGGCCTTGACGAACCGCACCATTTCTGCCTGGGTCTTCATACAACGCCGTTTAACGGTCTTTTCAATGGAAGGCTTCATCCAGTCAAAACTGCGCGATACCCCGCCGCCGATAATAATGCACTCGGGATTCAGGATGTTAATAGGGCCGATGAGCCCAAGCGCGACCTTCTCTCCCACCGCCTCCCAGAATTTCAACGCCTTTTTCTTGCCTTCAACAGCCTTGCGATACACATCTTCCAGCGTAATATCTTCCTTGCCGAACATCACGACCGCATCTTTCTGCAACCGCTTGTTCCCCACGGAACGCTCGAAACACCCCCACCCGCCGCAACCGCATGCCGGGCCATCATCGCTTAAAGGCGCATGCCCGATCTCGCCGGCCGCAAACCCGGGGCCGCGGTAGATCCGGTTGTTGAGGATCAGCCCGGCGCCAACACCCGTCCCCAGCGTCATGCAAATAAGGTCTTCGATCCCCTTGCCCGCGCCATACTCCCATTCCCCAAGGGTGATCATATTCACATCATTCTCAACCAGGACCTTAAGCCCCAGCTTTTTTTCCATGATACGCTTAAGCGCCACATCCGCCCATCCGGGAATATTCGGCAGAAGGCGCACGACCCCTTTATCCACATCAATGAGCCCCGGAAGGCCGATGCCGACCCCCAGCACATCCGATCTTGAAACGCCTTCCTTGGCCAAAAGCGCAACGACCGCCTCACATACAGCATCAGTAAGGGTCTCGGGTGTCTGAATGAACGCTACGGTAGAGAATGAGGAACGGGAAAGGACCTTCCCCGAAGAATTGACAATGCCCAATTTTACATTGGTGCCACCAACATCAACGCCGACAACAAAGTGTTTCATAATGAATAAGTTAAGTGTTTAATAAAATTATTTATGAAGGGCATATTCTACATGAAAGACAATTGATGTTCAATTTCTATTTACTGGAATTCGCCATGGAAATCCTTTTCAAGTCAAGTAAACGCTGAACCCCACCACCCGGTTCCGGCCCGTTTTCTTGGCCCGGTACAACGCCCAATCGGCCTTGTCCAGCAACTCTTCCATCTGATGCGCATCTTCCATAAAAGTCGCGACCCCGATACTGACGGTCACAGCGATCTCGGTATCATACGCCTTTATCCTTCCGCTCTGCACAGCCGCCCGGATACGCTCGGCCACAACAAGCGCGCCAGCCTTGTCCGTATCGGGCAGGATAATGCAGAATTCTTCGCCGCCGTACCGGCCGGTAATGTCGATCTCGCGGGTATGCTGGCTGATAAAACGGCCGACTTCCCGCAATACCTGGTCCCCGGCCAAATGCCCGTACTGATCGTTCACATGCTTGAAAAGGTCCACATCGATCATCAAAAGCGACAGCGCGAGCCCCTTGAGCCTGGCGCGGCCGAACTCCTCCTGAAACCGCTCGGTCAAATACCGGCGGGTATGCAAATGCGTAAGCCCGTCCGTTATGGCCATGTCTTCCAGTTCCTTGTAAAGCCGGATACGGCGCAGCGCCAGCGCGAACTGGGCCGCCAGGATCACGAACGCCTCTTCATCCTCCTGCAGCCCTTTATACGCAAGCTCCCCGAGCACCATCTTCTTGGCTTTTAACGAGAAAAACTTGTACCCTTTGAAAGACGGAAAATCCGAAATATCCTTCGGGGAATGTTCCACCAGATGGCAGTCATCGAGCACCAGCTGGCGATGCACATGATCCTTGAAGATCCGGAACGCCTCGGGCACATCCGCCGCCCGCGTCAACTCGCGCATAAGGTCGTACAGGTTAAAAATGCGGTCGGATGCTTCCTGCAGACGCCCTTTCTCGGCGGCCTGCTCGTCTTTCTGTGCGATGATCTTGAGATAAGACTCCTTGACCCGAAAAACGTCCGCATCGACCTGCTGCTCAGGCTGCAGGGCCGCAGCCTTTGAGAAATAGATCACCGCCGCCACAAAAGCGATCATCAGAAGGAACATCAAGGTGAAAGGCATACCCGGTTCCTTCCCTGCTTCTTCGCTTCATAAAGTGCCGTGTCGGCCTTCTGGATAAGCTCTTCCCGCGTTTTCGCATCATCCGGGAACCACGCCACCCCGGCCGATACCGAAATGCTCGTTTTCTCGCGGCGAAGGACAATGTCTTTTTTCTCGACCAATTCGACAAAAGAATTGGCCCGCGCTGCCGCCTCTTTCTTCGTGCACTCGGGCATCAGGACACAAAATTCTTCACCGCCATAGCGGCAAACAAGATTCCCGGGATCACTGAAATGGTTTTTAAGCAGCTCCGCCATGGTCTTAAGCAGGATATCGCCGGCCGGATGCCCGAAACGGTCATTGTAGCTTTTAAAATGATCGAGGTCGAACATGATGAACGCCATCCCTTTATCACGGCGTAAATGACGGGGGATCTCTTCCGCCACCCGCTCCATCAGGTAACGCCGGAGGAACAATCCGGTCAGGCTGTCGCGGATCGCTAGGTCCTCCACCCGGTCGTAAAGCTGGGCATTTTCAATGGCAACGGCCGCCACATCCCCGATCGTCTTAAGGAAGCGCAGGTCTTCCTCGGTGAATCTTCCGGGCAACTGGCTGTCAAGGCGGAGGATCCCGACAGTCTTGTTATGCACCAGGAGCGGAACGCTCAGGAGCGAACGGACCCGGCGCATATCCTCGTCATCCACCTTTTCCACGTCAAAACGGAAATCACTCCTGGTGTCCTCGATATAAAGGGACTGCAGCGTCTTCAGACACCACCGGTCAAAAATATCCCCGTGCTTCATCTTGATATTGACCGCATGATGATTGCGGGACGCATAAACAATGGCGATACCGCCCGATAAATGGTCCACAAGATACAGGATGACAGTAATATCCCTGGAATCGAACAAGGCAACAGTCTCTTTACAAAGAGAATTGACCGTGTCCTCAAGGGTCAGGCACATGCCCAGGGCCTCCAGCAAACCCTTAAGCTGGGAATAACTCACGATCTTTTCCCGGAATGCCGCGATCGCCGCGCTTTCTTTCTCAAGATCCGCCTTCAAAAGATTGGCTTTCTCGAAATATTCTTCACGCTGCAGCTTGAGCGACGCCTTCTTGCTTTTGAGCCGGTGATAGAACAGGAAGAGGACCGTGACATTGACGGACAGGGCTACGGAAAGAAAGAAAAAGAACCTGACATCGAACCTGACGGCATAAATAAAGAAGCCGGCAAGAGGGACCAGAAGGCTTGCGACGAAGAAAAGAAAATACCTAGATAATCGTTGTTTCGGTTTTTGGATCAAAGAAGTGCACCTTGCTCATGTCGAAGACGACTTCCATGTCTTTATTGACTTCCGGACGGTTATGGGCGCCAACACGGGCGATGAAACTGTTCTTCCCCGAATTCAGGTACAAAAAGACTTCCGCGCCCAGCGGCTCAACGACCTCGCAGGTCACGCGGATGGTGTTCTCGGGTGTCGATTCCGGCACAAAAAGCTTGTCGTAAACATCTTCACTACGGATCCCGAACACCACGGCCCTGCCCGCGTACGGCGCAACAACGGGGAGCATCTCCTCAACGATCTTCACGCGGAACTGCCCCTCGTCAAAATAATATTTCTTGTCCTTCTTAAGGATCGTCCCGTTCATCAGGTTGATCGGAGGCGTACCGATAAAACTGGCCACAAACTTGTTGGCCGGCTTGTCGTAGATCGTCATCGGCTCGGACACCTGCTGGACGAGCCCGCTTTTCATGACCACAATACGGTCGCCCATGGTCATGGCTTCCGTCTGGTCGTGCGTGACATAGATGAACGTCGTCTGCAGGCGCATCCGCAATTTGTGGATCTCGGTGCGCATGGTCACGCGCATCTTGGCGTCAAGGTTCGATAAAGGCTCGTCGAAAAGGAATACCTTGGGTTTGCGAACAATGGCGCGGCCCAGGGCAACACGCTGATGCTCGCCGCCCGAAAGCTGCCGGGGCCGGCGGTCCAGGTACCGGTGGATATTGAGGATCTCGGCCGCCTCATGAACGCGTTTGACGATCTCGGCTTTGGGATAGCCGCGCAGCTTGAGGCCGAAAGCCATGTTCTCAAAAACGGTCATGTGCGGATACAGGGCGTAATTCTGAAAGACCATCGCGATATCGCGGTCTTTGGCCGGCACATCATTGACCAGCCGGTCGCCGATCCAGATCTTTCCTTCGGATATCGCCTCCAGGCCCGCGATCATCCGCAGCGTGGTGGACTTGCCGCAACCCGAAGGACCGACGAGGACGACAAATTCCTTGTCCCTGACCTCGAGGTTGACGCCATCGACCGCTTTCGCCGTGCCGTCTTTGTAAACCTTGCTCAGATTCTCGAGTCTGATGCTTGACATGAATTATTTATACACCCAGAAGGGCTCTTAATGTCGTCCTGGCAGTATCCATAATACCGTTTGATTTGGTGGAAAGCTTGTCGTATTCATTGCTGAACACGGTATATTGCTCTTCGAACTTCTTGTCGCTCCCACTGTTGCTTCTTTTGGGCGCCTTGATCTCCCGCCATAACAAGGAAAGCATCCGCTCGATCCTCTCTGTCTGGTCGATACAAGCCCTGTAATTCCTGAAAGACTTGTTATCAGACAGGGTCCCCAGGCAGGAAGTGGATATATTGTATTTCCATTTGGTTTCCTCGTAATTCCAGCTCTTGATGAGAAAATTCAGGGTCTGTTCATACGCGAAATTCCTGTTATTGATCAAAAGATCGCGTAAAACAGATGTCTTGATATTAAGGAACTCGGATCTCGGCCGGTTAAGCGGCAGGGACCTTATACTTCGCGAGATCTCGGGGAACCAGTTCGCCAAAAGGGAATAGGTACCATACGTATCTACCAGGCTTTTGGCGCTGTACTGATCGCCTGTCCTGAAATCCCCTATGGCAATATCGGAATTGGTTATTTCAATGAACCCTCCGAGACTGTCGTAGAATCCGACATCCTCATCGACATAATCAATGTCACCCGGTATCTGCACGATCCTCTCGACTTCAGGATAATTATCAAGCACATGGCCCCAACCGGCCAGCCACGTCTGACATGTATCCACTGACCAGGTTTGCACGACCTCAAGGGTCTTGTACCGTTCATCCTTTATAAAAGAGGCGGCCTCCTGCCTTATGACCGTATCCCTGGGCAACACCACGATCGGCTTGGGGTCGATCTTCTTGCACCGGTCAACGGTCCACCAGAAATACCATTCACACTTCTTATTGTTCTCATACCCCTGGTATGGAAAAATAATGATCGGCTTTGAATTGATACTTTTATTTTCAGGTTGTATCGCCACGTCTTTTCTCAAGCTCCATTATTACGCTTTTCCCCGTTTTGCTTCCAGCTGCTTGCGGATCTCATAGGCCTTGTCTTCCGAGACCTCAAAAGTCGCAATAATATAAATAGCGACCAGCGTGGTCACGATCGGGATGCCGACATCAAACACGCGCATATAAAACAAGGCATGGGATGACTGACCAATGCCTAATGCAATATTGAAACCGGTCCAATTAAGAAGGTATCCGCCGACCACCGATGCCCCGGCCATCCCCAGCTTCTGGATCCACCAGTAAATGCCGCTGAACATGCCTTCCCGGCGGGTCCCGCACTGCAATTCATCATAGTCACAAACATCCGCGACCATGGAAGGGACAATGGTGAAAAGCGCACCCAGATGGAACGCCAAGAACGGCGCAGCGATAAGCAGCAAATACGGATGCGCGGGATTATACCCGACCCATTTCAACCCGTACCCGATGACCGCCAACGACATGGTGAGCAGGAACGCCTTCCTCTTGCCGACCTTGGAAGAGATCCAGGCGGTGAGTGAAATGGCGCCGAAGGCACAGACAGAACTGAACGTCCCGAACAGGCCGATGAGCGTCCCGCCGCTGTGCCACATCGCATCCATTGCCGACGTAGCGCCACTCGGCTGCGAACCGCCATAAACATAGAAACAGATAACATAAAATGTAAAAGAAGACGCCAGCATGAAGCCGTTGAAGATAAGGAATGTCACCGCGCACAGCTTGACGAACGGGCCGCACTTGAACGCGGTCGCACAATTATGCAAAAGGTCTTTGATGACATTCCCGTAGCCCTTTTCTTTCTGGGGTTTCGGCAGATTCCCGTAGATCTCCTTGTTGAAGATCGCGGGCAGGACGCCACCGACCAGGATGAACCCGCCGACAATGATCGCGAGCGTCCTGGCACCGGCCACGATATCAGGGAAATATGACTTGTTGCTCATGATGGAGAAGATCCAGGGCGCGAGCATCCACACCGGCTGGGCGATAAAATTCGCGAACGCCTGCAGGCGCGTCCGTTCATGATAATCAGGGGTCATTTCATAACCGAGGGCGATCCACGGGATGGAATAGCAGGCGAACGCGATGACGAAAAGGATCTGGATCGCCAAGACATAACCGAAATAATAAACTTCGCTGTGCCCTTTATAAAGCTGGAACATCAAGGCCAGCAGGATCCCGGAGGCAATGGCCCCGAAGAAGATCCACGGCCGGCGGCGCCCGAACGCGGTGCGGGTATTATCCGAACTGTAACCGATCAGGGGATCTGAAAAAGCGTCGATAAAACGGGGAACAGCCCCGATCCAGCCGACCAAAGCAGGATTCACGCCCAAACCGACATTCAGGACAACGATCAACTGGCCGATCGCGGCGGCCTGGAATTGATTAACGAACGACCCTATGCCGTAGACGACCTTCTGGAAGAATGGAATGCGGTCGGCGGGAGCTGTCACATGGTGGACTGGCTGATTGATCGCTTGTGACATTAACTACCTCCATTTTTAATTAGGGGAATTAGGGGGACGCTTTACTTAATTCACCGCACCACGAACAAGAAATGAATTAAGTAAAGTGTCCCCTTATTTTTACTTTCTCCCGGACCCCCGGGAATACGCCATTATTTTCGCGATCGTCGCTTTCATGTCCTTGCGCGCAACGATCATGTCGAGCATCCCGTGCGCGAGCATGAACTCGGACGTCTGGAACCCCTTGGGCAATTTCTGGCGTACCGTCTGTTCAATGACGCGCGGGCCGGCGAACCCCAGCAAAGCCTTCGGTTCGGCAATGATCACATCCCCCACCCCGGCAAAAGACGCCATGATCCCGCCCATCGTCGGGTTCGTAAGCACGGAAATATAAAGCTGTTTGGCCTCGGCATGACGGGACAACGCCGCACAGGTCTTGGCCATCTGCATGAGCGAAATACACCCCTCATACATGCGCGCGCCGCCGCCGGAACCGGAAACAATAACGACCGGGATCTTGTGTTTGGTGCCGTATTCCACCGCGCGGGCTATCTTTTCGCCAACGACAGAACCCATGGACCCCATAATGAACTGCGAATCGGTCACGGCCAGCGCTGCGGCGATCCCGTCGATCTTGCAGCTGCCGGTAATGGCCGCATCCACCAGCCCGGTGATCTTCTGGTCACTGGCAAGCTTTTCCTTGTATGTCTTGACCCCCTTGAAATCCAACGGATCAAGGGAAAGCATATCGGCATCAAATTCCTCAAAAGACCCCGCATCCACCAGCAATTCCACCCGCTGACGGGCATTAAGCGTCATATGATACTGGCACTTGGGGCATACATTCCGGTTAGCCTCCACCTCTTTGGTATAGGAAGGCTGGTCGCACTCCGGGCACTTAAGCCACACCCCGTCGGGGATAGCCTTGCGCTTGTTGGAAACACGGACAAATGTGTTAATGCTCTTGCCAAAAAGGCTCATGGATCATCCTAAGCTGTATAAGGCGATACCCGAAAGCGCCTTGGGATAAAAATACGTGCTCTTCGGCGGCATTTTCTCGCCATTGAGCGCGATGGCCCTCAATTGCTCGATACGCACCGGATTTAAAATGAAAGCCGCCTCACCCTGGCCATTATCAATGGCATTAAAACAGCCGTCAATATCCATATTGCAATAGGTAATATCCTCGGACTTGACCTCAAGCTTGTCAAGGACGAACGCCTTGAGGATCAACGAATCCAGGCCGCGATAATCCTTGGAACCTTCCTTAAT
Source organism: Candidatus Omnitrophota bacterium (assembly GCA_903908245.1). GTDB lineage: Bacteria > Omnitrophota > Gorgyraeia > Zapsychrales > Fredricksoniimonadaceae. Next base: position 21,331 of record CAIVRE010000024.1, on the reverse strand, counting down.
GAACTGGTCGATCTGCATCATGTTCTTGAGCCGCAACAGGAACGCGCCTTTTTTCGTATATAGCCCGACCGCGTGTTCATTGCGGCCCGCCTTGGCCATCATGACCGGAAGGTCCAGGCGATTCTTCACAAAATCCATGCGAAATATCTCTTCAAGGAAAGCCAGATCCTTCGGGAACGATTTGATAATGCGATGGATAGGAAAGATCTGAAGCTCTTTGGAATCAATATTCGTAAAATAAGTCATCACATAATTCCACGGCTCTTCCCCCGTGGCATTCGGGTTCTGTTCCAGCATCATCTCCCGATACCGCCTCGAAACTTCATAACGGTGATGCCCGTCCGCAATAAAAAGGTTCTGATCATTGAACGACCCTGTAATATCCCCGATCAGGACCGGGTCATCGAGCCGCCAGGCGATCGTGCGCGTGCCGTCAGCTTCGACCACATCGATAAAAGGCTTGCTCTGCGCGACCTTGCGGGCAAAAGTGCCTTCCACTTTCTTCTGCCGGTCCGAAAAACAGACAAAGATCGGGCTGCAAGCCGCCTTGAGCGCACACCAAAGCTTGAACCGGTCCTCCTTGGCACCCGCGTGGGTCTTCTCGTGAGGATATATCCTGGCCTTCTCGTCCTCGATCTTCATCACCGCCAGGAACCCCATACGGCTGTGACGCTGGCCAACGATCTTGTATTCCTGTTTAATATAATAAATGCAAGGCTTTTGGTCCTGGACAAGAATACCGTCCCTGATCCACTGGCGAAAGGTCTCGCCTGCCTTCTCATAACGCGTATCGTCCGTACCATGGCGGGCATCGGCCTTGGCAAGCATCACATGGATAAAATTATACGGACTGCGCTTCTGCAGCCTGAGTTCTTCCTCAGGGGAGATAACATCATACGGCGGACAGACCACCTTGGACATGTCCGTAACTTTGGCAGGGTCATAAACAAGCCCCTGGAATGGTTTTACAAGCGACATTCTTTATACTTTCTTAACGATTTAATATGATTTCCCCCGTTTGGAGCTGTGGCTTCGGGAAATAGTCCAATAAGTATACACAAAATTTCCGTTTTGCCAATAAAAAGAGGCATTGATGTCAGGAGCGCTGCCAGCAGGCCATTATCTTCAAGCGGAAGAACAGCCGCCGGACTCTTTCATAGGACAGGAGGAACAGGCCGGAGCCGAAGAAGAGCCTTTCTTTTCAGACTTGGGGGCTTCCTTCTTCTTGTAATCCGTCTCATAAAACCCTGACCCTTTGAAAATAACCCCGCTGCCGCTGCCCATCAAACGCGCAAGTTTGTCCTTGCCGCATTTCGGGCATCGGGTAAGCTTGGGCTCAGACATGGTCTGCAGCGCTTCAAAAACATGGGCACAGGCCCTGCATTCGTAATCATAAGTCGGCATAACGATCCTTGGTAAATGAATTGAACGAAGCTTTAAATATTAAACACGATAATAAAAGGTTTTCCCAAAAAAGCAAGCTTCATTCGTATCGGGGGCTTTAATGGCCTCCCACACCGGTCCGGGAACAGCGCCACTATTTCTTTTGACGCTCGCCAGTTTCTGGCATAAGATACGCGTTCCTATGCTTATACGGCTTTTAATGCTCGCCATCTTTACACGCCCGCTCCTTTGCTCCCCCGCCTTTCCGGATATTAACGAGCTCTACTCTGCGCTGCTGCTTCTCCTGCTCACAAGCTGGATGGTCCTCAAGGGCCTTGCCCTTCAAGACCACCGCAAAACCACTATCCCGCTCCTGTTCTTTATCGGCGCTCTTTTCTTCTCCCTGATCTTTGCCGAAAATAAACTCCTGGCGACCCAGGCCCTGACCTACTACATCAGCGGCATCCTGCTCTTCCTGATCTGCCGCACCCTGCCTGCCGGGGACAAACGCAAGATCATTATCACGCTGATCGCATCAGGGATCTTTGTGTCCCTCCTGGCGGCCTATCAGTATTTCTTCGGATTCCAGAATCTCACCGACTACATCACCGAGAACAGGCTCTCGGACCCTTATGTCGTCAACTATATCGATCAAAAGCGCGTCTACTATCCTTTCATCACGCCCAACGCGCTGGGCGGATACCTGATCATGATCATCCCTCTCGCCCTGGCGATGAACAAAAAGCTCTGGACCGCGTCCATACTCTTCCTCGCCCTCCTTTCGACCAAGTCGATCGGCGCTCTTTTCAGCCTTCTTCCGGCAATGGCGGTCTATTTTCACCTCAAGGATAAATGCACAAAAAAAGCCCTCTTCATCCTGTCCGGAGGCCTCGTCGCACTGGCTGTTGTCTTTTTTGTGCGGATGCAAACGGCCCACCATATCTTTGAACCATCCTTTTCATCACAAATGAAACTCAATTACTGGCGGGATACGCTGTCGGTCCTCCTGACGCATTTCTGGACCGGCATAGGCCTGGGGAATTTTGACAGCCCTTTTTCACGCTACAGCCACAATGCCTTCCTTCAAATATGGGCCGAAACCGGGATCATCGGCGCCCTCTCTTTTATTATCCTGATCGCGACCATAATAAGGTCCGGCCTGAAAGAAATAGCGCATTCCCAGGATAAAGCCATGACGATCGGCCTCCTGGCGGCTGCCTGCGCTTTCCTGATCCACAACTTCGTGGACTTCACTTTCTTCCTTCCCGAGATCAGCCTGATCTGGTGGGCGATCCTGGGGCTCCTGTCCAACCGGTCATCACGATGCCCCTAAGGACCCATGGCCGTTGAACTGTCTGTCATTATCCCGACCTATCAGGAAAAACACAATATCCTGCCTCTTCTGGAAAAACTGCATGCCGCGCTGAACGGCCTCGACTGGGAAGTCATTTGCGTGGATGATGATTCGCCGGACGGGACTGCCGGGCTCATCAGGGACCAAAGCCTCAAGGATCCCCGGGTCCGATGCCATCAGCGCATCGGCCGCCGCGGCCTGTCTTCCGCCTGCATTGAAGGGATGCAATTATCCGAAGCCCCCTTTTGCGCGGTCATGGATGCGGACCTTCAGCATGACGAACGCCTTCTTCCCCTGATGCTCAAAGCCATCAAGGAAGGATCCCTGGATATTGCGATCGGAAGCCGGTATGTCACCGGAAACGGCATGGCAGGATGGACTTCGGGCCGCGTTGCAACAAGCGCTGTCGCCGCGCGGTTCACTCAAATGATCACCGGGCTCAAGGTCAAGGACCCCTTGAGCGGGTTCTTTCTTGTCCGCAAAGACTTCTTCGACCGGTCCGTCGGACAGCTCAGCGGAAAAGGGTTCAAGATCCTTCTCGACCTGCTCCTGTCCTCCCCCGTTCCCCCGAAGTTCCAGGAACTGCCCTATCCCTTCCGGCCGCGCCGGTACGGAAAAAGCAAGCTGACCGTGAGCGTTATCCTGGATTATTTCCAGCTTGTCCTCGGCAATCGCCTCCGCCGCTCCTCATCACAGGCCTAAAATAATTTCTTCAGATACGGCCTGAGAAAGAACAGCCCGAAAAATGCCGGGACAATATATTCAGCGAAAGAGAACAGGACCCCAAGAGCCAGGGCCGCTTCTTTCCCCCCGTATGAGGCAAAAAAGAGCACGATCAAAGACTCGCGCAATCCGAACCCTCCCACTGTAACAGGGATATTGGAAAGAATGACCACCAGCGGCAGGAACATGACAACAGCGAATAAAGATATCCCAAGCCCCAGGCTCCTGGCCAGCCAATAAAAAACAAGGAACTGGGAATACTGGAATGCCATGGAATAAAGCAGAAGACCTGCCATTGGACCGCTGCTGATCCCGCCATACACATCAACGGCTTTGCGCACTTCCGATGCCCACCCCGTATCGGCTACGGGGATCCAGGAAAGAACGGCTCTCCGGAAACTCTTGAGCCTTATCAATACCCAGATCAAAACAGGGACCATGCCCGCCGCGCAACAGGCCCACAGCACGGGCTTAAAACGCTCCAAAGCCGGAAGATATCCCGGAGGCCAAAAGAACAATAACATGACAGCCACAGGGATCAATAATGCCAGGACTTTGGAAACAAGGGCCAATACAACATAATAAAGGCCGGATATATAAGAAAACCTGCTGTTCCTTTTTAAATAAACCACCTGGGATAAAAGGTCCGCCTGCCCTGATGGCAATAAATTCAACGGCTGACTGCCCAATTTGACCCGAAACGCTTCGGCAAAAGATATCTCCCCGCCCAGGACTTTAATGATCATCCGGAATCTCCCGGCCCCGATCCAGGCGCTGGAAAATAACGCGACCAAAACTGCCAACACAAAATAGAACGCATCCATCCCTTTAAGGACGCGTCCCATTTCCGGCCACTGCACTGTTGAAAATAAAAAGAACAGGAAGCCAAGGGTTATTACTACGGATGCTCCGTCCGCGATCTTGTTCAAACGCATTATCCTCTGCCTCGTTCTTTACCGGCCAGAACCCAGCGCAATCCCACCCTGACATACCGGAACAACTCCTCCAATGACCGGATCTTCAGGATCCTCCTGACAATATACGACGGGCGAAAATAAAATTCCCTGTAGAAGCGGTCCACATACCCGTCGAGCTCCTCCCTCGACAAGGAGGTCCAGGGAGACGGAAAGTCCCTGCGTTCATTGCCATCCCGGACATACTCTCTCCATGGGTCTTTACCGGTACAAGAAATAACAAGGCTGTTCAATTGCGTATCCGGCTTGGCGATCGTCCGGCAAACCTGAACGTAATCGAGTTCCAGCCCCTTCGCGAAATCGATCGTGGCAAGGATGCTTTCCCTTGTATCCCCGGAATTCCCGACCATAAAAAACCCCAAAGCGCCGATCTTCGCTTCCCGCGTCCATCGGACCGCCTCCCTGACCTGCTCAACGTTGATCCCTTTGGACGTCCGGCTCAAGACATCGGGCGAAGAGGATTCGATCCCGTAATAGATCTTCCGGCATCCGGCCTGATACGCCTGCTTAAGGATCCCCTGATCGACCTGGTCGACACGGCTCCGGCATGACCATTCGACCCTGATCTTCCTTTTGATCAATTCCCCGCACAATTCCACCACGAACGGCCTGTTAAAAAAGAACGATGCGGAGAAAAAATCGATCTCGCGGATATCCTGGTCCTTGTAACACCGCTCGATCTCGTCGGCAACATTGCCCGCCGACCTGTGCCGAAAATTCCGGCCGCTGATCGCGCAGAAATTGCATTCGTAAGGGCAGCCGATACTGGTCAGGACAATGGAAAAATTCTTCCTCTGGGATGTAAAAGAGCTGTAAAGATGGTTCGGCAGCAAATGCCTGGCGGGAAACGGATAATCGTCAAAGCCGGTCACCTGTTCCGACGGAGGGTTAACAACAATATTCGCTCCGGACCTGTACACCAGGCCCTCGACCGCCCCGGGGCTTGTTCCACCCTCAAGGCAAGCCAACAACGCGGGCAAAGATCCATTCGCCTCACCGGACAAGCCGTAATCAAAGCAGCCATACGACAACGACTCCTTCGGATACAAAGCGATATTTGGCCCTCCGACGATGATCCTGGCCTTGAGGTGCGCCTTGAAATAAGACGCCCACTCCACGACCCGGTGGAACCAGTATGTGTCGGCCCGGAACCCGATGATATCGGGCGCGAATTGCCGGATGACCGCCGATGCCTGCTCCCTGGAAAGCTTGAGCGCATTGGCATCAACAATGATCACATCATGGCCCGCCTTCTCCAGGATCGCCGCGACATACGCCAGGATGACCGGCGGCGCAAGGCAGAACTCCTCGTCGACGACCTTCAGATTCTCTGAAAAGTCCCGATGATCAAAAGGACAATGGACCAGAACAACCCTCATTCAACCCTTTCATTGCCAGGATTCAAAAAAACTTTCTTATGCCATTAACAACGGAACCCCAATTCAAACCAGCGAGCAAATTCATTTCGATCATCGCGGCGCTCCGGCAATGATCACACGAGCGGGAACCGACGCTCTTCAGGCAATGGTCCAGGCCCTGCCTTAATATATTTAACCGCTCCGCCGGTCTTCCCGACCTCGGACAAGCACGCATATCTCCTTCCGCCTCGATCCGGAAAAAAAGCTTTCCCGCGACACAATCCCTGATCTCCCTGCGCGGCCGGCCTAAAAGGTATTTCAACGCCTCGCCTGAATTCCCGACCCTCCCGCCCTTCTTCTTCAAGTCCAGCAACCGGCCCAGCACCCGGGAACGATCAGCATCCTCAAGAAGAAATGCGTTAGGGGTATCCCCGCGCAAAATGACCTCCGTAGCCGGCTGAAAATGGGCTTTCGCCCTGAACCGCGACGCAAGTTCCAGGACATGCTCAATACTGTCCGAATTCAAAGACGTCAAGACCGTTGAAATAGAGACCGGAATATTCTCCCTGGATAAAACAACACACGCCTCCACAGCTTTTTGATAGGACCCGGCCCCGCGCAGCACATCATGAACATGTTCCGGGCCATCAATGGAAATACTGACACTGTCAACACCCTTGAGCTCCCTGATCTTCAGCGGCACTAGAATACCGTTCGTCGCAACGACAGTCCATATCCCCAGGCTTTTGCTCAAAGCAAGGAGTTCCGGCAGATCATCCCTCAAGAGCGGTTCTCCTCCTGTAAATCGAATGACCCGCGTCCCCCGGCTGGACAAAAGAAGCATGATCTCTTTGGCCTGGTCCGTGCTTAACTCCGGACCCGCGTTTTTCCAGGAATGGCAGTAAACACATTTTGAATTGCATCTGTTCGTTATGCACCATCCTATGGCAAAAGGCTTCACCTGGCCCGATACGACCGCCTTCAGGAACGCGGCGCATATCCCCGCCTTCCGGCTCAGGATCCCGATCTTTCCAATGATTTTTTTGCTCATTTTCCGATCCCTAACACCACATAAATACCGTCAACAGACAAAACACCTGTTAATGATCCGTGCGATCGCCTCGATCTTTCCCTGCGGCAACTGCTCGTATACCGGGATCTGAACGCTTTCCGCCCTGCTCAGGCCCGTATTGGGAAAAAGCTCATTGGCTTTAAAAAGAGCCTCGCAATCCCTCATCAATGACTGGCCGCTGTCAAGCCCCTCCCTTAACATCCTTCGCCTGAAAGCATCCCGATCTTTGGAAAAAAGGATAAAAAAATAATAATTACAACCTTCCGCCCGTAATGGGCGGCTGATATCGCTTCTTATCAATGCATCCAGCATCCGGGCATTCCGCCCTCTTGTCATCAAAGCATTCTCAAGGCCCTCAAAATTCCTTATCCCGATGAATGCCTGGATATTCGCGAACTTTACGGCCTCAATGCTCTTTTTCGATCTTTTAAATAACTTTTTATAAATGACCCTCGGTTCAACATTGATCAAGACCAGAAAATTCAGGCAAGGAAAAACAAACAAAGAAAACACCAGCTCCGAAGTCAGAAAATACAGGAAATACGTCGAAAAGATCCGGTTCATGATATCGAAATACCCCGGATAAGGCAAACTGTTGGTATACGATCTTAACGCGTCATGGATCCTTTCATCACCCGTAATGATCATTCCGCCGCCAAAACACATGAACGGCTTGGTCGTATTAAAACTGAAGAACGCAACGTCACCCGCCGTCCCGACATGTTCGCCGGCAAACCTTGTCCCCAGGGCATGCGCGCAATCTTCTATGACCGAGATCTTTCGCTCACCGATGATCGCCCTGATCCCCGGGACATCCAGCGGATTACCAAAAATATGCGCCGCCACGACCGCCGAAGTTTTATCCGTCAGTTTGCCTTTTAACTGCGACAGATCGATATTCTGCGTTTTACAGTCGATATCAACGAAAACAGGCTCAAGGCCGGCCTGGCGGATCGCCTCCGGGACGCTCATATCCTCATAGGCCGACACTATGACCTGACTGCCTTTGGGCAGATCCAAAGCCTGAAGGATCGCATAAAGCGCAAGCCTTCCGGACCCGACAGCAATGGCGTACTTCGCTCCGGTATACCTGGCAAAATCCTTCTCGAAGATATCGGTGTAACGGCCCTTGATGAACTGCTTCCGGAATAACAGCCGCCCGATATCTGCCAGTTCACCTTTATAAAGACCGACCACTCTTCTGCTAACCACGGGAAACATCAATAAACCCTCTCTAATAATCGGGGCCAAGGATCGCCAGCAATTGACGCACCGAAAGGTCATCCACCACAAATGTCGCCAGCTGTTTATGAAAATCCGTCCCGAGAAATTCGCAATCCCCGCACATCGGCGTCAGTCCGAATTCCCCCGTACAATGATGCCGACGCAGGTCAACAAAAGCCTTCCCGTTCCACACCTCTTCAATGGACTGTGAATTCAGGTCCCCTAACGGATGCCGGGAGAAAAAATCATTACAACAAGGGACAACCATCCCGTCCGCATAGACATACAGCCCCTTCCAGATCCTTGAACACCGGACAAGGCGCCCTTTCCTCAAAACCAGCGCCTTATTGCCGACCGATCCGGCGCGGCTTGAAAAAGGCTTGTTCTTCGCGAATACGCGCTTCTCCCGCTCCCAAAAAGCCTTGAAACTTTTAAACTCCGCGCCATTCTCTTCCACACGAAGCATCTGGACAATGATCGTCAGGGGCTTCCTGCTTCTGTTGTTAAGCTCGACCATGCGCCTGACATTCCCGACAACATGCTGATAATCCCCCCCGCGTTTTATCCGGCTGTAAGTCCCCTCCGAGAACGCATCGATACTGACGGTCAGAAGATCAAGCCCGGCGCCAAGCAATGCCGCGCAATTGGCCTCACTTAACAACAGCCCGTTGGTCGGCAAACTGGTAAGCATCCCCGCCCTCTTCGCGTACCCGATCATCTGAAAGATATTATCGTTCAATAACGATTCGCCACGAAAAGAAAAATCAACGAACTCGGCATATGGCCTTGCCTCATCAACAATGCGCTTGAACAATCCGAATGACATGTCCTGCGGACGGGCATTGAGCTCTGCCCTCGGGCAGGTAATGCAATTGATATTGCACCTGTTGGTCATTTCAATGAACAAGGCGGCCGGCATCCCTGAAAAAGAAGCGGCGCCTCCAAGATACGCATTCAACAGGCGGAATCGATTGGCTGTTTTCCTTAAATTCCACATAAACCATGGCCCATCATTTGATGATATTATAAATACTCTCAAGCGTGCCCAGGCGGAACGACATCAGAAAATTGAGTTCAAGCACTCCGCAAAATCCACACCCGCCGCAACAAGGCTCAGGAAGGGACAAAAAAGCCTTCCTGAACCCCGAATCCAGGCAATTGGGCAATTGAGAATTATACGCGATCCGGTCGCACGGCATCAGGGCCCCGTTCGTATTAAGGATACAAAAGATCTGCCCCGCCCAGCACTCCAGGCGCGGATAATCCGGCCAACGGGAAATATGCCGCAACCCTATCAGGGAATTCCTCAAATGCGGATCCCCCTTCTTCTTGCGATCGATCAGCTTTTGAATGGCCGCTGCATAATCTTCCTTGCGCGGAGCCAGGGCGCCGACATCCTTGACGCCGCGATACAGGCTTTTAAGCGGCTGGAACGCCACAAGAGTATTGAATTTCTTTGCCGTTCCCAGAAGAAAATCGACCTCTTTAATATTAAACCTTGTCAATGTCGTCGAAAAAATGAACTTGAGCTTGTTCGCGCCCGCCGCTTCGGCCGCGGCCATGGCATACCTGAAGGACCCCTTCCCCCTCACCTCATCATGGACCTCTTGCGGGCCATCAAGGCTGATCTTGAGGAAATCAAGGTGCTTTAGCCGGGCGATATTCTCCGGGATCCCCGCGCCTGTCGAATTCATTTCCGTCGAGATCCCTCTCCCGGCCGTTTCTTCCAGGATCAGCCCGATATCTTCCCGAAGCATCGGCTCCCCGCCGCTGAAAGAAATGGTCTGCGTCCCCATCGCCGCCATTTCGTCGAGGATAGCCGTGATCTGATCGATCGACATTTCCTGCTCGGGCGTTTGCCAGACAGCACAATACTTGCACCTGGCGACACAGCGATTGGTCAACTGCCAGCGCACCGCCAAAGGCACTCTTTGCCCCAGGAGCCTGACTTTACACAATGAACGCAACGCCTGCAGCTTATTCTTCAGCCTCATATCTTCTCAAACTTGTAGGTAGTAACACCCGATCCTGCTTTTTTAAATACCAGCCTGTAGGAACGGCCCAAATAAGCGGCAAAATCCTGCTCCCTCGACTGCCCCGTCCAACGCCCCGCCATCAACCAGATGACCATCGGCTTACGGCTCATTAACGCATCGAGCCTCTCCCGGGCGATGCGCCTTATTGCCTCAGGCCCCTGCCCCATATCATGGGGGATCCCGATAATTAAATGCGAGGTTTCATAAATAAAAGGAGAACACGTGCCGTCACTTTTCCGGCAATAAAAATATTTATCATAACCATAAAGAGCTTTTCCCGGTGTATCCCCAAAATAATAAAGGAACGGCAGCAGGTCAGTCCCCGTAGAAACGACAACAGCATCCCCCTCCCTGATATTATCTTTCAGGAACAACACATTCTCTCTCCAATGAATATGCGCATCCTGTGCATAAATATTCATGAGCGGATAAATATTCAAAAGGAATACGATCGATAATAAAAACATGATCGACTGAAAAGACCTCAGGGATGCGATCCCCAAAGCAACGATCAAACAGAACGCCGGCAGTGAAATGATCAAATGTTTCACCAGAAAAACAGGACGAACAATGGAAACAAGCAGGGCACCGGCCATAGGCAAAAGGAGCCACCCGAGCATCAGGATCATCAGCCTTGAACGATCTCGCATCCTTAAACCGAAGTTAACACCTCTGACAAGAAAGAAACAATACAACAAGAAAAGGATATTCACCGGCAGTAGCGACCCAAAAATAACCTTATAATCCCAAAGCCCGTATCTCAACCCGCCATAAGAGAACGTCTGAAAAACCTCCGGTATCGCCTCCCAGCCGGGCCCGGTTATCCACAAAGTATTGTAATACATCTCCCCTTTCTCGGAGAACAGGAGCCAGAGGGCAACGGCCACGGCCATGACAATATGGACCCTGACCCATTCCAGTTTGACTTTGCGTTCCAGGAAACCATAGACAAAAAAAGGCTGAACAAGAACACCCGCCAGGGCATAAGGATGCATAAAAACAAGAAGGACGTTAACCCCGCCGTTAAGCCAACGGTTCAAAACCGCATCTTTCCCCTTAAGCGCACGAATAAAACACAAATATGACAGGCAGATCAACAAGACCATCAAGGTAAAATGACGCGCCTGTTGCGATTGATAAATGTGAAAACAGGAAATGGACAAAAGGAACGCGGCGATCAATCCGGCTTTTCTGCCGGAGATCTCCTGCCCCAATTTGTATATAACGAATATTGTGGCCGTACCGAATATGACCGAAGGAAGCCTGACGGCAAATTCCGCCATACCAAAGAAATATATCCAGAACTTCAGGAACAGGAAATACAACGGCTTATAGGAAAGGGCACTGAAAATATTATACGCATTCCGGGCGAGGGTAACGCTGCTGACCTCATCACACCAAAGCTCCTTATGCCCCAGATGAAAGATCCGGACGGCGAAACCGAAGGCCATGATCAGAAAAAGAAAAAACCCTGCCCTGCCTGCGGACCGTTTTTCAGACACGACTGTCGGCAACTTTATAAGATTCATTCCCCACCACATTTTCCAAGGATCATCCCGAGGCTCTCCGGTCCGTAATTGAAAAGAAGATCAATGACCGACATCTGCGCAAGGAACGGCTCATACAACTGCCGATAAACAGGATGCTGATAATCCTGGAACTCCAGCTTTATTCCCCGATTCTCGAAAGCCGCCCGGTCCAGAAAAGTGGACGACGCCTTGGTATCATAAAGCTCCGTGGCTCCCAACGCCTCGCATACGGCAATGATCTTTTCTTCCCGCCCGCCCGTTGTCTTCAGTGAAGAAGACATAACAATATCCCGTCGTATCCCCAACGCACCGGCCAGCCACTTGATCAACTCAAGGTCAAGGTCAACAAGCCGTTCCCATTTAAACCCGACGATCTCTTTGAACGCCGGAAAAAATTCTTTCAGGTAGCGCGCTTTTCCATAATGGACCTCGACCGACTTGATATGTTTCTGCCGCCAGTTCGACGTGTGATCGATCACGGCCTCGTTGATCAGCTGGAACCGCCTGTCCTTCGTCTGAACCGGCACGGTCAGCCACATCCAGCCGTCTTTGGTCCTTATCTTGTTCCGGCTGCGCCAGTCCTTCTTCGTGTACTGGACATCGTCGAAGATCACGAACAGGTCGCAATGGTGCATCAATTCAAAGAACCCCAGCCACGGCAAATATCCCGGCTGCATGATCGCGATCCGCATGCGCCCCCTCTTTCCTGATGCCCTCTCAACGATCACCCCAGGCTCTCCGCGCTATAACGCGCGATGAGGCCTGACCGAACGGCCATCCTGTACGTCCGTGTAAAGAACCAGCATGCCGCATAAACATAGATCACCGCCAGGGCTCCGCCCGTCGCCAACGCAACCGCCGGGAAGCCCCCGCCGCCGGCAATGACCGAGCGCATCCCCTCGAAAACATACGATGGCGGCAACATATGCGCGACATACTGCAGCCATTGCGGCAATGTCGACAACGGATAAAAAACCCCGGCAAATGGCGCAATAAACGCCGGAACAGACCATATATAACATTCCGCGGCAGGGCCGAACCTCAGGACGATCGCACATCCCAAAACCCCCAACGCAATACCAAATAAAAAAAGGATGAGCAGGAACGGCATACACATGAACCCAAGGGCAAACCAGTTCAGCCCGAAAGCGATCGATGCCAAAGCCAGCATAACAGCCAACCCGATCACACTGGTCAATATGCTCGACAAGACCAATCCGCCGATGTATTCGGATACTTCCAGTGGCGTCGTAAAGAAATTCATGAAATTGCGTGACCAGACATCTTCAAAGAAAGCCATGGTAACGCCCTGCATCACACGGACAAAAAAATCCCATAAAAGCACAGCCCCTAAAAGGACCGGAACAAGGTTCAGGCCGGAAGAACTGAACGTATTAAAATACCTGGAGATGAATCCCCACAAAACAATATCAACGATAACCCATATAAAAAGCGATAACACCCGTGAAACACTCGACCGTGTCAGGTAATATTGACGCAAAATGATCGCCGCCATACGATGAAAGGCCATTATGCCCTTCCTTTCTGTAAAGAAAGAGGTTCCCGCGCGACGGCGATGAAGAGCTCTTCGAGCGAAGACTTGCCGTGCTGCGCCGGCAGGGACCTGGGATCGCCCTCCAACAGGATCTTGCCATGCGCAAGGAACAGAACGCGGTCACAAACATCCTGGACCTCATGCATATTATGGGACGCCCATAACACACCCGCACCCTCCTGTACGGCAAGATCGCGGATATTGGCCCGGATATCCCGTGCTATGGAAGGATCCAGCGAAGCCGTAGGTTCATCCAGCAAAAGAAGGCGCGGACGATTCAGCATGGCCTTGGCCAGGCATAAACGCGCCTGCTCCCCCGATGAAAGCACCCCGCATTTGGTATGGCGAAACCCCTCCAGATCGAATTGCTTCAAAAGCGCCTTGATCCGCTCCGGCAGGTCCATCACCCCGTACAAAAGGCCCAAAACATGCAAATTCTGAAAAACCGTCAGATTACCAGGCAAAGGAACATGCGCCGCCGCGAAATTCGCATGTTCCAGCGCTTTGGAACGGGATACCGCCAGGTCAACGCCTTGAATATATACAGTCCCCGTACTCGGTTCCAACACCCCCAGGACCATATTGATCACCGTCGTCTTCCCCGCCCCGTTAGGCCCCAGGAGCCCGACGATCTCCCCGGGATTCACGTCGAAAGAAACGCCATCGACCGCGACCGTCTCCCCGTATTTCTTGCACAAACCCTTAACCGCAAGCGCCTTCATCGACATGCTTTCCTCAACTTAAATATGAACAAACACTTCGTGAAATAGAAATAACGCGAACAGGCCGTCGCTTTCATATAAACACTGTCCGAATCTGTCGCAAACAGCGTCCGGACAATAAAAAGGATGGCCGGATTAAGAAAACCCAAAAAGCTCCTGTACTTCTTCTTCTCGATAATAAAACGAATGGCCTTTCCGGGAAGGCAGTCAAAGACAGCAAGAAAGTTCCTCACTCCCCGAAAAACATTCGGAGGATCCCCGCGTTTATCAAGGAACGAATCCACACACAAACCGCCCGCATCCCTGCCCTCCATTATAGCCTCAAATTTCTCATCTGACAGATAACCGTTCTGCCTGGCAAAAAGGGTCACATCGATCAAGGGATAATATTTCAACGTATAAAACAATATCCTGTCCGGCCTGACCGGCACATAAAACAACAGGGACCGCATGAACTCATCGACATCCTGGCCCGGGAGCCCGAAAATATTATCCACCGCAATGGTGATCTTTGATCCCTTGATCAACCTGATCGCCTGCGCCATTTGTTCCATGGACACTTTTCGGTTCATCACCTTGTCCTTGACTTCCGGCTCCAACGACTGGATCCCCAGCATGATCTCCCCGCAACAAGCATCCTTTAAATATCCCACCACCTCCGGTGAAACATGGCGGGGGTCCATGATGCACATGAATCTTTTACCGATCGCCTGGCGATATTGCTGCGAAAATAATTTTAACCACGCCGGATCATGCCCGAAACAATCATCAACAAACCCAAGGTCGGACAGCCAGGACCTTTCTTTGGCTCTCGACAATTCATCCAGGACACTGGCAACACTGCGCGTCCTGACAGGCATTCCTTTGCCTTTATAAAGCCTGCTATAATAGGAATGCCAGCAAAAACTGCAGGAAAAGAAACACCCCCTGCTGGCCGCAATAGAATATGCTTTCCTGAAATGCGGACTTACTTTGTAATACAGGTCCTTGTCGGGGAAAGGAAGGGCATCGAGGTCCTCGATCAAAGGCCTGACTTCATTGGCAATGACACGGCCATCCTTCTTGAACCAAAGATTCTTAATGGAGGTATCCGCGGCCCCCTTTGCCATGCTCTGAACGAGCTCCAGCATGGGATACTCCCCTTCGCCCACACAAACAATGTCCACGGAATCATTACGGATAACCCGATCAGGAACCGCCGTCGGATGATTTCCCCCGAAGATAACAGGGACATCCATCTCTTGCTTGATCATCTTCGCCAAAGTACAGGCCCACTGATAATCATCCGTCATGACAGAAAAACCGATCAGGTCGGGCCGATAGGCTTTTAACTCTGAAATAAGCCTCGCCTTAAGATCAAAAAAACGGGCCAAAGGCTTAAGAGAAACAATATTGTCATCAAAAAGCCGGGGATCACAAAAAAGACGCGTCTCATACCCCTTTTCTTTAAGAACAGCAGAAATATACCCCACGCCAAGATGTTCGTACGGGCCATTAACAAAGGCTATTTTCATAACTTTCTTCCTCAGCGCAACCGCCGCAGATCATTGGACATATTGATCCATTAAAACACCCGCCAGAGCCTGAAGATCGAACCGGCCGATCTTATCGAGGATATTATTGGAATAACAGCAACACCCGGGGCACTGGACCGGCCCTATTCCCATCTTCCCTATTTCCTGCAATGAACATTCATAAAACTTTCCCTTTAAGAGCTTCTGAAACCTTAAAGAACAAGGAAACATGTCTCCGGATGGAGAAATATAAAAGAACCCGTTGCCCGCGGTGCACGGCCTTGGACGCGGAAGGCCTCTTGCTTTCTCACGACTGAACTTTAATACAAATTCAATGAAGTTTCTTCCTCCGACAACCCTCTTGCGATAAGGGTTGTTCTTTATAGACTCAAAAAGGCCCTCCAAATGCCCCGATGTCGGGACAACCGGGATGAACTCATTGAACCTGACATAACCTTTTTCAAAATACCCGCCTTCGAATACCGGCTGAAAAACACAGAACATATCATACCTGTCCGCGAGTCCCAGCAAGAACCGCAGATCATCTTCCGTCGTACACGCGGTGATGACGGACGATATCAATACCTGTATCCCTCTCGCCTTGCTCAAAGCGATCGCGCGCATGACCGCATCATGGGTCTGGGCGCCGGCCAGATGATCATGTGTTTTCTTGTCGCCATTAATGCTGATACATAAAAAGTCGAGTTTTTGCAACAGATCCAGATACTGAGGGACCAGCAACCCGTTCGTTGTTAACGATATTTTGCTCTTCAGCAAGAAGGCGCTTTCCAGGACCTTGTCGATATCTTTCCGGAACAAGGGCTCACCACCGGAAAGATTGATCCTTTCGACACCCAAATGCCCCAGGATCGACAAAACCTTCCGGACCTGCGACAACGACATGTCCTGCTTTACCGAACATTTATCCGGATCAAAATAATTCTCCGGATCGCCCAGCAAACAGTATTTGCACGCCAGGCCGCATTGATATGTTATGCCAAACTCAACCGACAAAGAGGATCTCTTTCTCAAGAGTTTCCCCGCCAGGACCTTTCCGCCCATCCTGATGTTTTCTATGATCTGCATCGTGCATTCACCCGGATCAGATAAATAATGCTTCCCGCCAGAGCCAACAGGCTGATGATCAGCCCCAAAACAAACGATACCGGAAGATACGACATCCTGATCCTGCAATGAACAGCCTTGTCCAGCCTGACAGAAAGAAGGCCGTCATATTTCTCCACGATCCCCTGACTCACGCTCCATCCACTGTCATAATTCTGATTCAATACCAGCCTGTCCGGGCCTTGAGTATCAATATCCAGGACCAACCGGTTGGAAGAGAACTGAACGGCACTTATCCTCGAGCCGGGAGCCAATAAATAAGCCTCACCTTTATAAAAAGGATTGGGCAGCACAAGGAACGATGTATACGGCGCAAGGAACGCGTAACCCGGTAAAAGAAAAAACCTGGGAGAAACCGGAGTAAGATCCTGGAACTTGGTGTGCTGATTAATAAGGCCGATATTCTCTTTATAAAGAAAATAACTCAACGGCGTTGCAATGGACTCATCTCCGGGATGGCCGTTCAATATTTCCATATTAAAAAAATCGCGGTTATGCGCCTTGTCAATATCCCCGAGATCCGTATTGAACGAATTAAAATAACTCATATTGGACCAGGCTAGATTTGCGAAAACAACCGCTATTATAAAGGAACCCAGCAACCGCGTGACGACCCGCCATCTGAACTTGTCGAGGAACACAAGGAAGCTCCCGCTCAAGACACTGATAAAGAAGACGATGAACAACCCGTAATATTTCGGGATCTCTTTCATTTCATGAAAGAACGGCAAATACCATAACATTTTATTCAGGTCCGGGACCGCATTCGGGCCGAACGAAAACCAGACAGCCAGGACAAGGCCGATAACATAAGCCTTCATCTTCCTGAAATAAACAAACGATGCCAATACACATAAGACGACAGGAACCACACCGACGAACAAGGTCGGAAAGGCCTTGATTGGACAAAGCAGGCGGACAAACAAGAGCTCAAACGTATTGGGATTCGAAATATAACTGCTGTAGATCACTCCGGGCGGGCGGACCTGGGTCCCGAAAGTCAGGAACACCGGAAGAAGTTTTATGCAAGCCAACAGGAACGCCAGCACAAGAACAGAGAAAAGGGCCCTGAATGCCCCCGTTTCCAGTCGAATACCATGATCGCGATACCGGAACGAATCCGAAAGGGCCCCGAAGAACAGGAACAAGGCTATGACAGGCACAAATAAAGACGCCTCCAGCGCAATAAACGCCAGGATCATGCCGGAATAAACAATAAAACTCCTGTTGTCTTTCGTCTTCAGGAAAAATGCCGCCAACAACGGCAACAGCAGGATCGACCGCGCTTCCGAGAAACCATTCTCCTGCAAATAAGGGAACAAGCCATTCATTGAAAAAACGACCGAAGAAAGAAGAGCCCCGAGGATATTAAAACATAATACATACCTGCACAAATAATACATGGAACAGGCGGCCAAAAGATAAAATACGGCCCATGTCATATTATCCACCAGGACCTCATCATGGAACAGTCCGATCAACACAGTGGATACCGGATTCAAGGATGTTTCCGCCGGATGAGCAAAAACAGGGATGCCGCCTTCATATCCCGGAGCCCATAACGGCAAACGCCCGTCCTCAAAGACCGACCTCCTGATCATCGCCAGATCGAGATAATTCCCGTCACGGAGCGTATTCTTGGGAAACAGGCTCAAAGCTCCCCGGCCGGGAAGCAGAAGCGGGCAGACAAAGAAGCCAACAAGCATGATCAAGATCAGGGTCGCAAAGATATCTTTTTGTTTCATCTTTTTTCTTTCGGACCGTAATCGATCAACTGAGCCGTATAAGTATCGGCCCTTATGCGGCCCAGGATCCTTTTATTAAAAAGATTGTGGAAGAGATCACCGATAGAATGTATTTCTCTCGGCTGATTCCTGTAAAACCATTTATCCCAATAAGACGTCTTTGAGAAATCCATCTTCACGATGCCCAATAACGGGACTTTGGGGCTTCGCCAAAGATCAAACCCTTCATCAAAGTATTCTTTCTGAAAGTCCGTACTTACAAGAACATGTCCGCATTCCAATACCCCCGCGGGAACAGTCACCTGTTCATTGCCATTGGCAAACTTCAGCCTTGAAAAATCGATCTTTCCCATGGCATCCGGAAGACGGGAATATGCCGTTCCTTCAAGAATATGCTGATATGAAAAATACTCGGAAGGATCAACCTCAAGGAATGGCCCATCGGACAATTGAACCTTTAACTTAATAGCATCGCGGGGAAGAAACCCGTCCCGGATATACCGCGTTATATCCCTGTTAAACTTGTCGGAGGTCAAAGGCTCAACCAGCGCCAGGAACGTAATATTCTTCTTAAAGAGCTCTCCCTTTTTATAATAAACATATTCGAAAATATCTATTTGCTCCCAGAAATAAACCTTTCCGTCGATCGTCTCTTTCCTGACCAAAGCGATCTTGTAACGATTATTGCCCCCTTCATTCTCGAAATGGATCACCTGATATTCCACGAATTGCCCCACCTCCCAGGGCAAACATTGGAAAACAGGACGGCCTGACGGTTCTGGGGACTCCCCTGCCAGCACCGGCGTTGCAAAGAGCAACACCCATATCAGACCGAACAAAGCAAACGACCCTTTATTCATATCCCTGAACCCTCCGCCGAAGAACGGCTCACAGGTTGGGCACAGCATAAAAACCTTAACATCTCGCCTATTGTCTGGAGAATAACTTTTGGCTTGCCGCATTTGGCCTTGCCGCTTTGCCGCGGATGGAAATTTGTCCTGAATTCCCTGAACATAAAACCTTTTCGTATGGCTTTAATGATCATTTCAGGGACGACAAAAGTCCCTGACGACTCGACCTCAATGGCCGCGATCACATGCTTCCTGAAAACCTGGACAAATTGAAAATCCGATACCTTGACGCCAAACAGCGACCGTATCAGCCAGTAATTCACCAAAGACGTAACCTTTCGATAAAACGTATTCGCGCTCCGGTCTTTCCGGACAACAACAACAAAATCCACGCTTTCAGATAAAAGGCTTTCCACCTGGCCCAATTCATTGATATCAAAGGGCAAATCCGCGAAATTTGTCACCAATAAGTCAAATCGCGCCGCTTTCAACCCGATAAAAAGGCTCCGGCCCGACCCTAGGTTACGGATATTATGAATGACTTTTATATGCCGGTCGCCCGCGGCACAGGCATCCACGATCGCGCCGGTCCTGTCCGTACTGCCGTCATTAACAACAATGATCTCGTAGTCCGCCGCCCTTTGGCCCAATGAACCATTCAAAACAGCCAGTGTTTTGGCAATAGACTCTTCTTCCTGAAAAACCGGCAAGACAAGCGAAACAGAATGGATCAACGGCATAAGAACTTCCTTATCCCGAAAGCGTAATGCTTGAGCTCTCGCTTATGCACGATCTTGTCATTAAGAGAATTTGAGAACAAACTGGTGAACGCCGCCAACACCGCCGGAGGAAAGATCACCGGGAAATAACGGTAGATCTTCCGCTCAATGATATGGTCCACCCAGGCTACAGGCAATATGGGGAGAATAAGGAACAGTATTTGCAGCTTGACCATGTCCTTGTTATTGACATCCCCGCCCCTGGAAAAAGGACGGCCATTCTTCCCGTCATGGATCTCTTCGTATTGAACAGGGCTGATGATGCCCTTTTCCCGCGCATACTGCGTTAATTTACTGTTGGGATAAAATCTCAACCAAAAGAAATAGATCCTGTTCACCCTTCTTCGATTGTAAAACCTGGCGGCTTTCTCGATCGTTTCCATTCCTTCATCCGGTAAACCCACAATATTATCGGCGATCAGGCTGAACTTGTTTTCCTTGATCAGATCAATGGCTCTTTCGATGGTCGCATTGGTCATTTTCCTGTTCAACAGGCCAACCCGGGTCTTTTCCTCCAGACTCTGCACCCCGATCTCGATCTCACGGCACCCGGCCAGTTTCAAATAACCCAGCGATTCAGAAGTAACATGCTCCGGGTGCATATAACAAATGAACGGCAAACCGACTTTCTCTTTATAGGCAACAGCAAATTCCGCCAGCCATTTCAGATCGGCCCCAAGACTATCATCAAAGAACCGTACATGTTTAATCTTATATTTGTTCTTTGCCCGGACCAGCTCTTCGATGACATCCGCGGCCTTGCGCTGCCTTAAGTACCGGCCCTTGCCCTGATATAATTGCTTAAGATACGAATGGCAGCAATAACTGCACGCGTACGCGCAGCCACGGCTCGTCATGATGTAGTAACACTCGGCAAAATGCGGGCTGGCCGAATAGTAAAGCCCTTTGTCCGGCATCGGCAAGGCATCCAGGTCTTCGACCAGCGGGCGCACCTCATTACGGATCACAGTCCCGTTCTTCTTAAACCAAATATTCCTGATCGTATGGTCGATCTGTCCACCGGCCATGCTATTGGCGAGCTCAAGCATCGCGTGCTCCCCCTCGCCAACGCAAACCATGTCCACCGACTCATTGGCGATCACTCTCTCCGGAACAGAAGTAGGATGAATGCCCCCCAAAATGATCGGCACATCCATGGCCTCCTTGATCATCCTGGTCATGCCGATCGCCCACTGATAAAAATCCGTGACAACAGAAATGCCGACAAGGTCCGGCTGATAGGCTTTAAGCTCGGCGATCAATTTCTTTTTGCAGTCAAAGACCCGGGCGAGCCCTTTGATGGAAACATTCTCGTCATCAAAAAGCTGCGGGTCCACGAACAGCCGCGTCTCATGGCCGGCGGCTTTCAGGACAGCCGAGATATATT
>CAIVRE010000023.1 GCA_903908245.1 Candidatus Omnitrophota bacterium | reverse complement strand
GAGATACTAACACCTGTCGCGGCCGGAACCACCGCTGTAAGCGTGAATACTGTTGCCGCCCAAAGCACTCCTGTCGTTGTTAAGAAGAACAACCCTGCCAAAATAAAACTCGTTGATTTCTTCACAAACACCTCTTTTTCTTGTTTAATCAGCTTAGATTTTTAAAAGAAAAGCTCCACGACCATAATGAATATGATCGTGGAGCTTTATGAATTACGTAAGGGACGTAGTTACCGTCAATGTTCCCGTGTATGTACCAGGCAGATCCGCATTGGTGAACGGAGAAGCGTTGGTGACCGTAGCATCAGTAGCGACGCCCACATACATCTTGAACCAACCGCCCTGCGTCAACGCAGGCAGAAAATCATCATTCGCGGCAATAAGAGCCTCTTTCGGATGACCACTAATATCCGTTTCAGTATTGTGAGTCGCATCTACCCAAACAACCTTTTTATAGGTGACCGTCGCTCTGTTGCCAAGACCCTGAACCTGACTTGTCGGCTTCGAACCCTCAGCATAGGCAACGGTAACATGCGGACTGCCGGCGCCGATATTCGCAATATCGATCGCGAAGTAATTCGGAGGTGTCCAGATCTTGTTCGTCGCATCAAAGGTCATCGTGCTGTACGTCAGCGCCGTCCCTGTAACAGGAGTAGACGAGATGATCGCATGCGTCGTCGGATTTTCAACCACAGAAGCAACAGAGATACTAACACCTGTCGCGGCCGGAACCACCGCTGTAAGCGTGAATACTGTTGCCGCCCAAAGCACTCCTGTCGTTGTTAAGAAGAACAACCCTGCCAAAATAAAACTCGTTGATTTTTTCATAACTACTCCTTTTTGTTTGTTCAGTTTAGATTTTTATTTTTTTAGAAAGTAGAAAAATAAAAGAATCCAGCTAAACGAGAGAAAACTATACTTGTTTGTTTCTTGTAGAACATCACTTTGGATAGAACAAGTGTAACATCCACTTTTGTTTTGTCAAGTCCTTCAGTGAAATATGTTAGAAAAAGACCACAAACATCACCCATCGTCACGGATATTGCCCTTTCGCCTCAGCTTTAAAGTGAAGAGCGGCGGAATTAATGCAAAAACGCTTACCTGTAGGCTGTGGCCCATCATCAAACACATGACCAAGATGCCCCCCGCAAATCTTGCAATAAACCTCGGTACGCTTCACCCCAAGGCTGTTATCTTCACGAAAACCAACATTATTATCTGGCGCAGGGCGTACAAAACTGGGCCAACCAGTACCGGAGTCAAATTTATCTTTTGACTTAAACAATACGGAACCACATGCAGCGCAGTGATATACACCAACTTCATGATTGTCCTGATAAACACCGCTAAAAGGCGCTTCCGTGCCTTTTTCACGCAAAACCTTATATTCTTCAGGCGTTAAGACCTTTTTCCATTGATCTTCCGTCTTTGGAGCTCCATGGGAGAATTTCGGCAAAGGACAAAGCGTATTGGCAACAACCCCTTTTTGATCATCTGCCATAAGAAATCCTCCGGAAAGAAGCATAAACAAGATCACACAAAAAGTAATGTATAAAGATCTCATGGAATTTAGTCAAAATACCCCATAAAAACTTACAACTTTAAACTATGGCCGGGGTCACGGGCAATGGTCCGTCCAAGCATCTTGAGCATACCGGAAACGCAGAGAAAACAGTCTCCGGGCTTATCCTCAATACATATCTTGCCCGGATAAAGCTGATAACTGGAACGGTATTGAGTGGGAGTAACATTGGGCATCAGGACATTAGCCCCGCATTGAAGAGCTTTCTGGCGGCCGATCGGGTCGATCGACCCCATCGCCGTTGTCGCGGGCAAATGCGCATTCTTTGTCACAATACGGATAACGGCCAGCGTCCTTAACGTCAGGTCAAGGGTTCCCCCAACCGCACCTTCCAAAGGCGTTTGGGGATTGGGAATGAACGGCCCGATGCCGATCATATCAAGATCAAGCTTCTCCATTAATAGGATATCATCCGCGATCATCTCTATGGTCTGTCCTGGAAGACCGACCATGATCCCGGAGCCGACCTGGAACCCCAGTTCACGCAGCCAGGCCAAACAGCGCATCCGCTGTTCATACGAAGAATCCGGTTTCAGCCCGCCAAAAAGCATTTCAGAGGATGTTTCAAAACGCAAGAGATAGCGGTCAGCTCCGGCCGCTCTTAACGCGGCATATTCCTCACGGGTTTTCTCGCCGATCGATAGTGTAACGGCCAGTTTCAGGTCCTGCTTGATACGCCGGACCAGGCTGCATATATTTTCTGTCGGATAACGCTCGTTTTCCCCCGACTGCAGGACAACGCTTTTATACCCCAGGCTGGCCGCATTACAGGCGGCTGCACAGATCTCATCGATCCCCATGCAGTAACGATCCACCTTCCGGTTGCTGCGGCGCAAACCGCAATACAGGCAGTCCCGCCCGCAGATATTCGAAAATTCAATAAGCCCGCGCAAATGCACGGCATCGCCCACATTCTCCCGGCGGATCTGGTCAGCGCGCGCGTAAAGCGCCGACGGGTCCGCGACAGCCAACAGGTCAAGGATCTCGGCGCGCGTCATTCTCGTCCTCCCGGACATCCAGGAACATCTGCCGCACCTGTTCCGGCAGAACTTTTCGGGCAGCTTCCGGATAATACAGGACCGCCCAATCATCGAATAACAGGACTTTCTGCGGCTCGACAAAAGGAAGGTCCGATGGAATGTGACCGGCAACATATGACCAGCGCGGGCCGCTGACCTTCACGAGATAAACCGGGCCGCCGACCATATCGGCAACGATCGGGGACAATTTATCAAAAACTTCGACAATTTTATTATTATCCATATTATAAATATAAATCCCGTTCGCCCTTCTTGATCCGCGCGTGATAATCCATAAAGATCTCCAGAGCATTGGGATTCTTTGCCTTGACCTGTTCGATCTCTTTTTCGATCAAAGGTAACCCCACCTTGCGTGTTTCCTCACTGCCAAAATCATCAAGCCATTCCTGGAACGTCAGGATCGCGTTGAGCTTGCAGAATTTTCCCTCCGCACCGCTGCGCAACAGGTCCATAATGCATTTACCGGTCCGACCGCAGCGATACCCCGCAGTACAAAACGATGTAATGACGCCTTTTCGTGCAAGGTCACGGATCAACTCATCAAGCGAACGGGTATCCCCCAGGATAAACTGCTGTTTATTCTCTGCCTGGGCGACAACAACATCCGAATACCCGCCGATCGCGATGCGGGAAGACGCATCCATCTGGGTCACGCCCATCAGCACCGCCTCGTCACGGATAGAAGCCTTCTCGCGCGCGGTAATGATCATCCCCGTATACGGGACCGCCAGGCGGATAATAAGCATGATCTTCTTAAAGTCCTCATCATTCACCAGATACTTCCAGTCAGGGCCGATCATCGAATTAAGCGCCGGCACCAGCCGCGGGAACGAGATCGTATGCGCGCCGATCCCAAGTTTCTTTTCCAGTTCCTGGGTATGGTAGATCAGCGACATGAGCTCAAACCGCCAGTCGTAAAGCCCGAACAGGACACCGATGCCGACATCGTCGATGCCGGCCTCCATCGCGCGATGCATGCAGTACAGACGCCAATGATAATCGCCCTTGATCGTATCGGCAGGATGCATCCTGGCATACGTTGCTTTATGATAAGTCTCCTGAAAGACCTGATACGTGCCGATCCCCGCTTCATTGATACGCTTAAGGTCCTCAATAGAAAATGCCGGGGCATTCACATTCACCCGGCGGATCGAAGCATGCCCGTTCTTCGTTTTAACGCGCACCGAATAAATGGTCTTGAGGCTTTCAACAATATAATCCACGTCATTCCTGGGATGTTCGCCATAAACAACGATCAACCGTTTATGGCCGATCTTGCCCGCCAGGACCGCAACCTCTTTTTTGATCTCTTCCTGGTCCAGGACCTTGCGACGGGCGTCATGATTATCGTTGTTAAACCCGCAATACACGCAGCGGTTCACACAGTAATTCCCCAAATAAAAAGGCGCAAACGTCACAATGCGATTGTCGTAGATCTTAAGCTTAATGGCCTGCGCGGCCGCACGCATCTCTTCGAGCATCCCCTTGTCCGTCACGTTAATAAGGACCGCAACCTCTTCGGGTGTGAGATCCTTGACCGTAAGCGACTTGGCCAGGATATCACGCACCTGCTGCGGCGCCGGTTCTTTGGGCGCGGCCGCCAGCTGAGAATGAATAAG
Organism: Candidatus Omnitrophota bacterium; assembly: GCA_903908245.1. GTDB lineage: Bacteria > Omnitrophota > Gorgyraeia > Zapsychrales > Fredricksoniimonadaceae. The sequence goes on along the minus strand of CAIVRE010000023.1, from coordinate 51,610 downwards.
GCCCTCATTGATAAAATCCCGGCCATTATCCATATACTTCTCGACCTGACCGCGCTTGATGCGCTGACCGGCCCAGGATGCTGAAACCTTTTCCATAAAAACCTTTCAAATAAAATGGTTCGCTACCGTTGAGACCTGGGTTGCTTTCACATTCAGCCCTATTGCGATTGGCAACCGGCCTGGGGACACGTTGTCCCTCCCTGCCCATCTCCGGGGACAACATGTCCCCCGGTTGGCAGCGGGGTTCTTTTCGCTTTCTCAGCTTCTTGTTCAAAAAACTCCAATGCCGACGGAAATGGTCCCAGCACGCGTTTCAACACCCCCTGCACGAACGCGATCGCGACACCGTAATTCGTTATCGGCACACCACGCTCCTTCGCCTGATAAATACGCAGCATCATCTCGCCCCGCGTCAGCATGCATGAACCGCAATGGATGATCAGCTGATACTTCTCCAGGTCCCCGGGATAATCCCGGCCGGAACAATGGCCCACATCCAGGTCAACACCCGTGTACTGCCTGAGCCACCGCGGGATCTTAACCCGTCCGATATCGTCTTGCGCGGCATGATGAGAACAACTCTCCGCAATAAGGACCCGATCCCCTGATCTCAACCGCTCAATATAAGCAGCCCCCCGTGCCAATTCCTCCAGGTCGCCTTTAAAACGGGCAAAAAGGATAGAAAAAGTCGTGCATTTAACACCCGGCGGTGTATCAGCCACAACCTTCATGACCGACTGTGAATCACAAACCACCAGCGCCGGAAGCTCTTTTAACTTCCTCAGATATGCCGAGTATTCACGCTCCTTGACCACCAGCACGGCGGCATCATTATCCAGCACATCACGAATAGCCTGGACCTGCGGCAGGATCAGCCTGCCCTTGGGCGCCTGCAGGTCGATCGGCACCACCAGCACCACCAATCCGCCCGGCATCAACAGATCACCGATGAGCCTTCCCGATGACAGCCGTTCTTCCGGGCAACAATGGATCAATGCCTCCTTGAGCGCATTGACATGCCTGTCACGCAGCTCCGGCTGCACGCTTGAAACGACCAGGACCCGGTCTGCCTGCGCCCTGGCTTCCGCCAGGAATCCCTCCGAAAGTGAAACCGTATCCGCCTTGTTAACGACCACCGCAAAAGGCTTCTTTTTTTCCCTAAGAAGACGGACGATGTTCTTTTCCGCCGATCCCCATATATTCGGTTCAACCAGCACCAGCGCCACATCCGTCCGGTCCAGCGCCCGCATCGTCCGTTCCAGCCGCTGCTCGCCCAGCGATGACACATCATCAAGCCCCGCCGTATCCAGGAACACCACCGGGCCAAGAGGCAGGAATTCCATGGCCTTCTCGACCACATCCGTCGTTGTCCCCGGCACCGGGGACGTGATCGCCACATCCTGGCCCGAAACCATGTTCAAGAAACTGGATTTCCCGACATTGATCCGGCCGAACAGGCCGATATGCAATCGAAGGGATCTGGGGGTTTTATCCATTGCGCCTGTCATCCAATATCGCCTTATACACAAAGATCACCCGCATGACCGTAAAATAAAGGATAAAAACAGCACTCCAGGTGAGCAGCGACCGCATAAAATAAACCTGATACCCGCCGCCCGGATCCATCCCGTCACAGGAGAAAAATACACAATTATGATTTAAGACCGGGGCCGTCAGAAAATAAGACAATATCAACAATCCCCATCCATACCCCAGCGAAGGCCAGAACGCACGGGCATTAAAACCGAGTTTCCAGACCCCGTACGTAGAAACAGGGATCAACAAAACATGCAACAGAAGCGATGTCCAATAAACAAAAGGACCGGAAGTCGACAGCAATGCCGTCCTCCCCAAGCCAACCCCGAAATTCTGCAATATAAAATCCGCGATCCAGAAAAACTGGGCCGGAACGGCCATTAAGAAAACCATCGTAATAATGATCGTATTCTTACGGAACAACCCGACACTTAAAAGCAACGCGGTCGCCGAACAAAACCACAGGATCTCAAAAGGATCACCCATATTGGCCATCAGGTCCAGCAGACAGCCGATCCCCACAACCCAGCCCAGTACAAAAAACTCGTCATATGTTCTCTTAACTTTTTCCGCCATGACCCCTCCTGTGACCAAGCGACATCAATGCCTGCGGGCTGAAAGCTTCCGCCACTTTTTCCCGGCCAACCCGTTCCTCAAGAAAAGAACGCAGGTCATCCCGGCCTGAAGCATCAAATTCCTTTAAAAGCGCCCCGGCATTATCATAGCCGATCAACGGGACCAGGGCCGTCACGCACATGCGGCTGTGCTCAAAAGAATGCCGGCAGCGCGCCTCATCCGCCTGGATCCCGTCAATATGAGCCGCCAGGACCTTGTTGGCCGCAGTCAAAAGCCCGATAGACCCCAACAATGCCTGCGCCAACAACGGCAAGAACTCATTGATCTGCAGCGAACTGCGGGAAGCCGCCTCTGTCGCCAACAAGTCATTCGCCATGACCCTGAGCGCTGCCTGGATCACGGCTTCCGGAATAACAGGGTTCACCTTCCCCGGCATAATGGATGAACCGGCCTGGCAAACCGGAAGCCGGACCTCCCCGAGGAAATTCAGCAGGCGAAGATCATTGGAGATCTTGATCAAGTTGACTGCGTGCGCTTTGAGTATCCCCGACACTTCCACATATGCATCGGCATTGGCTGTTTCCCCGGGAATATTCTCCCCGCGGGCAAGCCCTAACCCGGAAATATCCCGCAAGCGCTCAATGACCAGAAAAATATAATCACGCGGACTCCCAAGGCCGGTGCCGATCGCTGTCCCGCCCAGGTTGACCACCCGCAAACGCTCTTCACATTTAAACGCGCGCCAACGGTCCCGTGACACGGCTTCAGCCCAGGCGGAAAACTCCGCCCCCAGGGTCATTGGAACCGCGTCCTGTAATTCGGTCCGTCCGATCTTGATGATATGCGCGAACTCTTTCTCCTTGCGCTGAAGCGCCCCCTGTAAAAGCGCCGCCGTATCGCTCAACACCCGTAGAGCCGATATGGCCGCGCATTTTAATGCTGTCGGATACACATCATTGGTGGACTGATGCATATTTACATGATCCAGCGGATGGATCAAAACGTATTCGCCTTTCTTCCCCCCCAGAAGCTCATTCGCCCGATTGGCAAGGACTTCATTCACATTCATATTGGTCGATGTCCCGGCTCCGCCCTGCAGGGCCTCGAGCGGAAACTCCGCATTCCATTTGCCTTCCTGCACCTCGTCACAGGCCGTAATAATGGCATCCGCTTTATCCTGAGGGAGGTCCCCCAACTCCTTGTTCGCCATTACCGCCGCCTTCTTGACCATAGCCAGCGCGCGAATAAGCGACGGCAAAACCTTCTCTCCGCCAAGACAGAAATTCTCCAACGCCCGCTGAGTATGGATACCCCAATAGGCTTCTGCCGGGACCTGCTTCTCCCCTAAAGCATCTTTTTCTGTACGATATCCCATGATCATACCTTTCCCAGGGAGGATTTGACCGCCACACCCTGGATCGCTCCCAGCTTTCCAGCCAGGCTCCCGATCTCGTCCGGCGTCATCTCGACCGTCAGCGTGATCACACTGCAATTGCGCTGTTTATGCGGCAAACCAACCCTGGCCAGGATCTCGTCACCATAATCCGAAAGGATCTTATTCACCAGCGGCGCCGACTTTTTCCGGTCTTCAATAATAATGCCAACGAACCCTAAACGTTTATCCATAAAAAAACCCCCGTTCTGTCAGAGACAGAACGGGGGATCAAAAAAATCCCTGTTTTGTCCCTGGCTTCAGCACTATGCCTGGCTTCAGGATCAGAAAAACACACGGGCGGGTTTAGAACCCGCCCCTACTTTACGTACAGCGGACGCGACTTGTAATGCGTATGCAACAGCTCATGCGCTTTATGCGACAACGGCTTTTCCAGGAACTCCCTGTAGAGCTGCTGAACATGGAAATTCTCATGCGAACAGCGGACCTTGGCTGCAGCATCTTCATCATAAAGCCCTTTTGCGCGCTGCTTGCGGATCTCGTCGGTTACCATATACGGCTGACCGCCGCCACCAACACAGCCGCCCGGACAAGCCATGACTTCTATGAAATGATACGGCACCGGCTGGCCATTCTTGATCGCATCCTGCACCTTATCCATAACAAACTTCACATTGGCCAAACCATGGGCCACCGCGATCTTGACCTGGATCCCCTTAACATCAACCGTCGTTTCCTTAACACCTTCCAGCCCGCGAACAGCCGTAAAATTCACATTCTTCAGGTTCTCACCGGTAACATTGAAATAAGCCGTGCGCAAAGCCGCTTCCATTACACCGCCCGTTGCGCCGAAGATCGTTCCGGCTCCGGCATAATCACCCAGGATCAGGTCCGCATCTTCATCAGGAAGGTTATTAAAGTCTACCCCCGCCTGCTTGATCATCCGGATAAGCTCGCGCGTAGTCAGCACCACATCCACATCCTGAAAACCGGACGCAGACATATCCGACGTGCGCGAGATCTCGTATTTCTTGGCCGTACACGGCATGATCGAGATCACCTTGATCTTTGCCGGATCGATATTCTTCTTCTGCGCGTAATACGTTTTGGTCATCGCCCCCACCATCTCATGCGGGCTTTTGGCGGACGAAAACAATCCGATCATGTCGCCATAATATTTCTCAAGATAATCAACCCACGCCGGGCAGCAGCTGGTGATGAGCGGCAAAGGCCCCTTCTTATTCACAAAACGCTCAACAAACTCGGCCGCCTCCTCCAGGATGGTCAGATCCGCACCGAAATTCGTATCGAACACCGTCTTGAACCCCAACCGGCGCAACAAGGCGTAAAGCTTCTTGGTCAGATTGGTCCCGACAGGATAGCCGAACCCTTCGCCGACAGCCACACGAACGGCCGGCGCGATCTGGACCACACAGAACTTGTCCTGATCCTGTAAAAGGTCCCAGACCTTCTGCGTCTCATCATTCTCAAAAATAGCTCCAGTCGGACAATGCGCCGAGCACTGGCCGCAGCGGACACACGGCGAATCCGCCAGCTTAATATCCCCGGCCGGCGAAATACGCGTCTTGAACCCCCTCTGAATGAACGACAACGCCCAAACATCCTGCCTGTTCTGACAGACATCCACACAACGGCCGCACTTGATGCACTTCTTGGGATCAAGGATGATCGTCCCCGTTGATCTGTCCACCGGGATCTCGGGCAGGATATGATCAAAACGATCCTGACGGATACCGAAATCCGCCGCGATCTTCTGCAACTCGCAATCATTATTACGGCCGCAGATCAGGCAGTCTTTCGGATGATTGGAAAGGATCAGCTCCAGCACCGTCCGGCGGGTCTGCACGATCTCGGGGTCATGCGTAATGATCTCCATATTATTCTCAAGAGGCGTACAGCACGAACGCAACATCTTGCGGCTGTTCTTGATCTTGACGATACAGATCCCGCAACCAGCCGATGCCGCCAGGTCCGCATGCTTACAGAGCGTCGGAATATTAACCTGAACCTTGCGCGCGGCATCAAGGATAGACGTCCCCTGCTCGATCTCGACCGGGATCCCGTTAATAAGCGCTTTTATCATAGTGACCGTTGCCATGCTTTATCTCCTGTATACTGACGAACGAATTCGTTCTTAAAATCGTTTATTGACGAAGAACTGCCGCGAACTTGCACACATCAAAACACTGCCCGCAACTGATACACTTTGCGGGATCGATCGTGTATTTATCCGCCCGCGAACCGGTAATAGCCTCGGCCGGACAAACGCGCGCGCACATGCCGCACGAGGTGCATTTATCCTTGGTGATCGAATACGTCACCAGGCTCGCGCACTTCCCCGACGGGCACTTCTTGTCCACCACATGGGCTTTATACTCGGCATCGAAATACTTGAGCGTCGACAATACCGGGTTCGGCGCCGTTTGCCCAAGCCCGCACAAAGAAGCTTTTTGCATGGCCGACGCGATCTCATTGAGCTTCTTAAGATCATCATCCTCCCCTTTACCATCCGAGATCCGCTTAAGAATAGCCAACATCTGTGTGCCGCCGATCCGGCAGGGCGCGCATTTTCCGCAAGACTCATCCACGCAAAACCCAAGATAGAATTTGGAAATATCGACCATGCAATCATTCTCGTCAAGAACGATCATCCCGCCCGAACCCATGATAGAGCCAAGTTTCTGCAAGCTTTCATAACCGATCCCGGTATCAAAGAACTGCTCGGGAATAACACCACCCGACGGCCCGCCAGTCTGAATGGCCTTGATGGCACGGTTATTAAAAACCCCGCCGCCAATATCGAATACCACCTCTCGCAACGTAATCCCCATCGGCACCTCGACCAATCCGGAATTACGGACCTTGCCGGTGAGCGCGAACACTTTGGTACCGGTCGAACCCTCGACCCCGATCTTGCCGAACGACTCACCGCCATGAAAAAGGATATAAGGCACATTCGCCAGTGTCTCAACATTGTTAATGGCGGTCGGCTTCTCCCAAAGGCCTTTGACGGACGGGAACGGAGGGCGCGGGCGCGGATAGCCGCGCAAGCCTTCCACGGATGCGATGAGCGCGGTTTCCTCACCGCACACAAAAGCCCCGGCGCCCAGGCGGATCTCAACATCAAAATTAAAATTACTGCCGAGGATATTCTTGCCCAGCAACCCCCTGGCATAACACTCGTTAATGGCCTTCTGGATACGCTCGATGGCCAGCGGATACTCGGCTCTTATATAAAAAACCCCGTTGGAAGCCCCGATCGCAAGCCCTCCGATCATAAGCCCCTCGATCACGGAATGAGGATCGCCCTCCAGGACCGAACGGTCCATGTACGCACCCGGGTCGCCTTCATCACCGTTACAAATAATATATTTGACCGCGCCGCTCACCCCGCGCGTAATGTTCCATTTCATCCAGGTGGGGAACCCCGCGCCGCCGCGGCCACGCAACCCGGACTTCTTCATTTCCTCGATAACCTTCTCCGGCCCCATCTCAAGCGCCTTCGCCAGCCCCTGATAACCGTCACAGGCCACATAATCCTCAAAGCACTCGGGGTTAATACGGCCGCAATTGCGCAGAACAATGCGCATCTGCTTATTCTTCCGGTCCAGCGCGAGCGCCGCGACCTTTTCCCCCTTCTGAATGGTCTTTTCAATGATCTCCGGGATATGCTTCACTTCAAGGTTCCCGTAAACAAACCCTTCCGGCAGGACTTTGGCCACAATGCCTTTTTGATAAATGCCGATATCCGCCACCGTCACCACCTGGACCGTATCGGCAAGGCTCCGGTCGCGCAGCTGACTGGTCAAAGAAACAAGGAAATCCCTCAATTCTTTGCGAAGGTTCCCGTTCGTATCCTGGATCAAGATCTGTTTCATATGGTCTTTTCCTATTAATTATCCGCGAATAAAATTTATAGTTCAAAAATATGATTCTCGACCAGTTTCTTCTGGCAGACATGTTCGTCCATGATCTTGTGAGCGACTTCCCTGGTGACCTTGCCGTAAAACACATGCGGCGCGCCTTCCACATTGACCTCGACCAGCGGTTCCGCCGAACACATGCCGACACAACCGCACTTCTTGACCTCGACCGCCAGCCCCCTGGCCTTGGCATCTTCGGACAAAACCTGATAGACCACATCCGCCCCGGCGGCAACCCCGCAGGTGCTATAACCGACACGGATCCAGTTCTTCGAAACGTTCTTCCCCGATTCTTCTTTGATACGATCAAGATCCTGCTTCATGATACCCATAATCAAACCTCGACCTTCTGGTTGGAATGTTCCGCGATAATGTTGACCACATCCGCCCTTTTGACCGCGCTGTACACCTTGTCTTTGACCGTAATAACAGGTGCCAGGCCGCAGCAACCCAGGCAACGCACGATCTGCAGATGAAAAAGGCCGTCCTTGGTCGACTGGCCTTCCTCCACATGAAGAAGATGACGCACCTCGTCGATAAGCGCCGGTGCGCCTTTCAGATAACAGGCTGTACCCAGGCAAACCGAAATATTGAACTTGCCCGGAGACTGCAGTTTAAAATAATTATAAAAAGTAAGGACTTCATAAATACGGGCCAGCGGCACATCAAGCTGGCGTGACACTTCCAGCGAGGCTTCGCGCGGAACATAGCCGTAACGGTCCTGGACATCATGCAGGACCATGATCAGGTTGCCTCTTTTTTCTTTCCAGCGCTCCACGACCTTCTTGACATCTTCGACCAGTGTTTCCTCGACCATAACCCGTCCTCTTTCCATTGAAAACCTGAAAATCCAATGATGAATGATTTCTCGATTAAGAGCTTCGATTATAGGAAAGCCGTGCGACCTTGGCAAGATAATTATTCGTATAATTCCCTTACGACGGACTATCGAGAAACTTTCTCGATATGAACAGCCCTTGTGATAAAATAGGCTTATGTTCACCCGGACCATCGCGATCATCCTTGCCGCCCTTTTCCTTCTGGGCGCGGCCCTGAACCTTTTCCGCCACCGGGAACCGCCGCATGAAGGGGCGATACTAAGGACCGACGGCTACGGCGGCACCATCACGCTTGACCTGGTACGCACAGCCGACGGCCGCATCAAAAGCCTTTCGATCCTCGGGCATAACGAGACACCCTCCTATATCAACGATCCGGAAAGGTTCCTGGCCCAGTTCAACGGCAAGGACACAACGAATACCATTGAACTCGGCAAAGATATTGACGGCATCACCGGCGCAACGGTCACAAGCCGGGCGGTCACGGACGCCGTCCACGCCGCTGTCAAAGGCCAGCCGGCAGCTTACCGGCATCACGTTAACCCCTGGGATATTGTCATCCCTCTGCTTTTACTGCCCCTGGCACTGGCCGCCCTCCTGCTCAAAGATCGAAAATTGCACTGGGCCGCGATGTCCGCAGGATTTATCTATTTCGGCCTTATTACCAAAACCATGTTCTCTATTGTGCAGGTCAGCAACGCGGCCCTGCTGCATATTCCCCTCTTTGCTATCAATGCCTTATGGTGGATAACGCTTGCCGTAAGCCTCCTCCCCGCATTTATTATCGGAAGGATATACTGCTCGGGCCTGTGCCCTTTTGCCCTGGTACAGGAAGGATTAGGGACCTTGGATCGCCGGACGCCCCATCACCCTGCGATCGAACGATCCCTTTATTCTTTCAACCCGTGGCATATTAAATATTTGATCCTTACCATCATCCTGACTTTCTGTTTTATCATCGGGAATGCGGCAGCGGCGAACATCGAGGCCTATACCACCTTATTCACTGGCAACGGGACCATTATTGCCTGGGGGTTGCTCGGCCTGTCCCTCATCGCCAGCGTATTTTACAGCCATTTCTGGTGCCGATATCTTTGCCCGGCCGGTGCACTTTTGGGCATTTGCGCTACTATCGCCCCGATAAAGATCAAGGCCAGCGACAATTGTGACGCCTGCGGTGCATGCATAATGGTGTGTCCAGTCGGGGCTATTACTCCTTGCGGCAAAGGCATCACGATCAATGCGGCCGAATGCATCTTGTGCGGCAAATGTTTGCCGGCCTGCAAACGGGACTTCCTGTCACTGGGGAGGAAGGGATGAAACAACCGCTGATCCTCATTATCATGCTTGCTGTCGCCCTGATGACCTTCCATGCCGCGGAGAACATCCGCCTTGCCCGCGCCCCGTCATTGATCGCGCAGGAACTTTCGCCCGCACAGGTCACCGCCATGCTGGCTGCAATGGACGCCAAAGGAATAAAATTACATCCCGCAAAATATTGGAACGCGGTAAAATGATCTTATGAACAAAGTTGAATGTACTTTATGCCCTCGTCATTGCAAGCTTGCCCAAGGCCAGCGGGGGGACTGCCGCGTACGCACGAACGTGAATGGCAAACTCTTTTCTCTCGTCTACGGGAATCCCTGCGCTGTGCATGTTGACCCTATCGAAAAGAAACCGGTGTTCCATATGCTCCCGGGTACAACCGCTTTTTCCATCGCGACCGCCGGCTGTAACCTGCACTGCCTGTACTGTCAGAACTGGGAGATATCCCAAAGCCAGCCGGAAGAAACCCGCAACTCCGCAATGGCACCGGAGATCGTCGTGGCCAGTACCCTGCAGGCCGGTTGCCGCAGTATCGCCTATACCTATTCCGAACCGGTCGTGTTCTACGAATACACCCTTGATACATCGCGCCTGGCCAGAGAAAAGAACATCAGGAATATTATCGTCACCGCGGGGTATATCGAACAGGAACCTCTGCTGGAACTCTGTAAAGTCACCGATGCCGCCAGCGTGAACCTCAAAGGCATCACCGATGACTTTTACAAAAAAATGTGCAATGCCACGCTCAGGCCCGTACAGGACGCCATTCTCGCCATGAAAAAGAAAGGTGTATGGGTCGAGATCATCAATCTGGTGATCCCCACCTGGAACGACAGTGATGACGACATCCGCGGGCTGGCCCGCTGGGTCAAAGAGAACTGCGGCAAAGAAACGCCGCTGCATCTTTCCCGTTTCTGGCCCATGCATAAACTCCAGAATCTGCCTCCCACGCCGGAAACCACACTATCACGGGCCTGGGATATCTCCCGCGCCGAAGGGCTGGACTACGTTTATGTGGGGAACATTCCCGAACATCCGGGAAACAGTACGAAATGCCCGTCGTGCGAAAAGATCATCATCAAGCGTTACGGATATCAAATATTGGAAAACCACATGGACGGTGGAAAATGCGGATACTGCAAAGCGCCGATCCCGGGGATATGGCAATGACCAGAAAACAATTCCTGAAAATATGCGCACTCGCGGTCATCGGGCCCGTTCTTGGCCGGATATCCGGTTTATTCACACCGAAAACCACGCCCCCGAACGGAATAAAAGAAGCCCGCTACTACCGCAGCCCGAACACCCTCGCCGGATAATCCTCCCTGCCGCAAGATCTGCAATAGCTTTGTAGCAAAAAATACCATAAGAATGATTGATGATCAATCAAAATTACTTTGACGAATAACCGCAAGCTGAAGGGCAGCGGCGAAAAGAAGCGTTTGGGGAATGCCCCAAAGCGGGATCAAAAAAAGGCCGCCGAACAAAGCGCCTGCCCCGCTGCCAAGAACGTCGGAACTATAAACCTTTGCGGCATTATTCCGCGTAACCGCCAAGGCGAACTGCCGGCCGCCACACACTCCGGCCAGGAACGGGAAGACCAGAAAGAAAACACCGGCTGAAAGATCATTCCCCGCGATCCACGGTACCCAAGCCGCCGCGGCCGCAAACACAAAAGCCCCGGCCAGGAATGGCGCGATCCTTTTATCCCAGGATCTGCCTCTCGTCCCGGCAAAAAGCCCCAGCATCATACCCGCCGTAAGCAACCCGATCATGCTGTAAACATTCCCGAACGCGCTTTGAAAAAGCATGACAACGGCTGTCTGAAAAGACATCTGCCCGAACCCGATCACGGCCGGGACAACAACGCCATTATTCTTGCGGACAAGTAATAACAACAGAACAGGGAACAACCACAACACAACGCCATAGCGTCGAAACGCCTCCACAACACCCGAAAATAACGAACCCGACCGTGTCGCCCAATATGCCAACGCATCCACCAGGCCCGACGGCCTGATATCCAAATTGATACTGCCGCCAGCAGCGACAACCTCCGTCGCCTCTTTAAGCCGTGAGGCCCCGAGCCGGTCATTAAAATATTCGGGACGAACGAACTGCGTCATGATGCCGCGCGCCTTAAGTCGGCCGGCCAGGATCGCCGGATCAACGGATATCCCCCCCGATCGACCGGAAGCAAGAAAAATATATTTTCCACCGGGAATAACCCTGACCTCCGAAAAGACGGACGCCAACGTTGAATACATGCCCCCGAGCGCTCTACGCCCTTCCTCATTCACATAATTTTCAGAAGCCGGCAAAGACAGACACAGGATCCCGCCGAATGCGAGACGGGCACGGGCATCCGCGAAAAGATCCGCTGTAAAATACCGGTTGACCAACAAAGAATACGGCTCTCCGGCCAGGACAATAATAACATCGTATCTCTCGCTCGACGTCCTGACCAGGCGGCGCGCGTCCCCCGCCAAAACCCGTACCCGTGGATCGCGAATGGCTGCCGCAGCATCCGGAAAGAACGAACGGACAAGATCAAATACCGCCGGATCCGGCTCCACCACATCAACCAAAAGACCAGGATATTTCAATGCCTCCTCAATCGCCCCGGAAGCCGCCCCGCCGATCAAAAGGACCCGCCGCGGGAGGGGATGCGCGAGAAGCGCATAATGGACATTCTCTTCGGCCGTCAACCGGTCGTGGGTCGTTGCCACATGCGATCCGTTCTCAAAAAGGCTCCGCTCCCCCTGACGCTCCACCACAACCCACGATGCCTGCGGTGTTTCGCGCGCCGCAACAACCCGGTATCCCGGCCATTGAGGGGAACGGGCCTCAACGCTCACGGCGCAAAATGGACTGACCAGAAAACCCACCATTAACAATGCCCCGGCCGCAAAGCCCAGCGTTTCAACCGCGTAAACCTGCGGGCCTTTGTCTTTCCCCTGGCCTGAAACCATTGCCGCAAAACATGCCCCCAGACAAAATGCCGGAGAAAACACCAAAACACCGGCAACAAGCAAGGACGGGAACAAGGCCCCGGTCACCCCGACAGGCCAGCCAAGAACACTCCGGGCATAACGGCAAGCCCAAAGCACCAGAACAAGCAGGATGACTCCTGAAAAAAGAACCCCCCAGGCATTACGGAACCGCCGGCCCAAAACCCCTCCGCAGGCGATCCCCGCAGACCAGGCCGCCATAAGCCCCACAAAGATCAGCTCATTCCCATAAAGGGATACCATCAGCTCCCGGAACAACAACACCTGGGCCGCGGCACAAACAACCCCCAATAAAAAAGCGCAGGGAATGAACCCTGCGCTTTTCAGCAAACCGGAAATACTCATAGGAATTACTTATTGATGTTCTGTTTATTAAAGAAATCCCAGAGGATCTTGGCCGCCAGGTCCTTGCCGCCAAGGCCGAACGCCAGAGCCAAAGCCAGACAAGTCGCCGCGAAAAAGATCTGGAATGTTGTGGTCACAAAAAACGAGGCCACATTCAGCTCTTCGAGGACAACAACTGTCGTAAAGACCAGGATCGCGCCCTTGGCAATACTGCCCAGGAATTCGGCACGGGACAGGCCCGCATCGGACGCTGCCGCCTTGATCACACCGCTGATCAGGTTGGCCAGGAACATCCCCACGATCAGAACAAATACCGCGGAAATAACATTCGGGATATAAGAAGAAACCTTCACCAGGAGCGTTGCCGCCACATTAAGACCAATGGCATCGACCGTGATCGCGAAAACAACGATCATCGCCGCCCAGTACACCGCCGAAACCAATAACGCGGACGGAGGCAATACCACGTTCCCTTTAAGCAGCAGATCGGTCAACCCTATTTTGGCTGAAAAATCATTGAACTTGATCCCATCCAACGCTTTCTGCACGAGGCCGCTGACAACCTTGGCAACCACCCAACCCGCGAGCAGTATCACCAACGCACCAAACAGCACCGGAACAAACAACGCCACCTTGGTGAGCATTGTTTTGACCGGGTCTAAAATGATCTGATCCCATCCGTACATAAGCCCCTCCTTGTTAAAGTTTGAACAACCATCTTTATTCTATAACAAACTCGTTCTTTCAGGGTGATAATCTTGTTTATTTCCGGATCAAAAAGCGCTACGGACCTTTCCGGCATCCCCGCGTAACGGAAATAACGGACGAAGAATAGAATTAACGGCCAACGGGTCCTTTTCAAGAACATACTGCCCGGACTCTGCCAGGCCTAGCCGAACCCGGTCATCCGTCATCACTCTAAGGCCGCTGACATTTAACGGCCGGGCAAAGGTCAACGACCGCTCATCACCCGAGGCCATGATAAAACCCGCGGTCAGCCCGTCAAGATACCCGCGCAAAGCATCCCTATCCCCATCCAGGAGCGCCAACGCAGCAGGATTATCATCCTCAAGCCTTGAAAAGAATGGCACGATCGCCTTAAATCCCGCCGAAGCAAGACTATTGCTTAGAACATGCCACACATTGCGGCCTCTCTGCGCCTTTTCATAAGCCAAACCCGGCGCATCAACCACCAGCGATCCTCCAGGCCGCAGGCGCGACCGGATAAAAACATAAAATTCACGGCTGTACAATTTGGCCAGGTCATAATCGTCGGGATTGGGGAAATCACAAAAGATCATATCGAAATTCTCCCGCAAGCGCCGGACATACTGGTACGCATCCCCCAGGACCACCCGCACGCGCGGGTCCCGCAACGCGTTATCATTCAAATCCGCCAGCGCCTTGACATTCCTGAACAACCCCAGGACCTTCGGGTCAATATCGACCAGAACAACTTCTTTAACTTCGGGATATTTCAATATTTCCCTTAAAAGAAGGCCATCCCCCGCGCCCAAAACAAGGACCTTCACCGGAATGCGAGCCGTCACCGAGATCGGAATATGCGCGAACGCTTCATGATAGATCCGTTCAAAAGAAACCGCGAACTGAAAATCATTGTTCAGGAATAATACAGTCCCCTCTATATCTTTATTAACGGCAGGGCCTGGCTTAATATACGCCGCCAGCAACCCACGCGCTTCGGGGCCGATATCATCCACCGTCACAAGGTCCACCAGCTGATAAGGCGAACGCAAATGTTCTACCCGGCCAGGATAGACACGTGGTTTAAAAAATTCCTTAAAAGAAAGGGTATCCTGAAAACTGAAATAATATTTGGAGGTAAAATACGCCTCGATCCGGACAGAAGAACAATAAACGACCGCCAGCAGCAGCATCAACAGCCATACACGCTTACGCCCGAAGGAAGACCGGTAATGCCATAACAACCATACCGCCGCAACAGCATTGACCAGGGCCACCAGAACAACTGCGGACATTGCGCTCATAAAAGGAATAATGGCCAAGGGGAAAAAGACCCCGGCCGCGAGGGCGCCGGCATAATCCATTAAAAGCACGCGGGACGCCTTTTCATACGATGTCCCGCCAGGAACATCATCCGCCATGGACATCAAGAGCGGCAACTCCATCCCCGCCCCGATCCCCACCCCCAGCGCCGCAACGAAAGCAACCCCGAAAAAAAGGACCCTGCCCCAAACCTCAAACCCGCACAAACCCAGAAAAAGCCCGCCTAAAGCCGCGCAATAAACCGCCAGAACCGAAAACCCGCCGGCCAAAGCCAGGCAGAACTCAACCCGGAAAAGCCTGGGCCACGCCGGTTCTTCCCTTGGCCCGCGCTCGGCGAACCAGGCGCCCAGCCCCATGCCTCCGATAAAAATACCGATAACCAGGGCATACCAGACCGCATTATTGACCGCCCACAACGATACGACCCGCGCGATCAAGAGCTCATAAAGCAGCGCGCAGAAAGCCAGGACAAAACTGAATGAATAAATAAATGTCATAGGTCGTTGAACCCGCGCGTGAACACCCGCACCTCAACCCGCGCCGCCTGTAAAGCCTGTTTTAAATGATCGATCGCCTTCTCCGGGGCCATTGCACCGCAAGTCAGGATATCAAAAGCGGCATACCCGGACTCCGGCCATGTATGAATGGAAAAATGCGACTCCGCGATGAATATCATCCCCGTAACTCCCTGCGGCTCGAACTGATGGAAATACGACTCAAGGATGGTCGCCCCGCTCAGGCGGGCGGCCTCAAGAAAAACTTCACGGATATCATCAATATAAGCGATCCGCCGGGACGGACAACCGATGAACTCCACCAGATAATGCTTTCCGAAAGAATGATCCTGTATCTCCATCAATATCCCTGCCTTAAATACAATGCCAATAAATGCGCCTCCAGAGGGCCGCTCACAAAAAGCAACGCAGATACCCCCCCCGCCAGCGCCAGCGACGCAAGCAAGGCGGGATCACGGAACTCCGCCAGGTCATCACGATACTGGATGACAACAGCAACCGCAGCCAGCGCGTTCAGCAGAACGACCGCCATGGCCGAACGCACCAGGCCTGCCAAAGGATAAAAATAGAATACGAACACCAAAGTAGCGGCACAAGCCCCGGCATAATCGATCCCGATCAGGCTGCCCCGGGATGGCCGACCATCTGCCCTGCCGGCCATCATCAGCATCAGCGGCAATTCCAACCCCGTCAGGAACCCGATGACCGCAACAAGCCAATACGCCCAAATAACGATCAAAACAACCGGCACATGCATCCCCGATACAATAAAAAGGCTGATGATCCCTCCCGCTCCCGCGAACGCCAGCAATACCTCCGTCTGCCAAAGAGCCAACGCCGGTCGACGGGCATCGGCCGTGGCGGATGCCAGAGCCCCCAGCCCCATCGCGAACATGTAAAGGCCAATGGTCGTACTGTAACGCAGGACCGTGTTATCCAGGAACGCCGAAAGCCCCTGGGCCAGGATCAGCTCGTAGGATAAACCGCAAAAAGCCAGGATGAATTTTAAAAGCAGCATTAAACAAGCACCTTCTTTAAAGTGGCGACGGACAACCCGAAACATTTTGCCAATACCCCGGGCTGAAAAGCTTTTTCCCGCGGGCCTTTATATAATATCCGCCCGTCTTTCAACAAAAGCCCCCGGGTAAAGACCGGTAAAATATCTTCCCGATGATGCGTGACCATAATGATCTGCGGCGCATTCTTCGCCTCGGCCAGCTTCAACAAAAGCGAGTACATATCGAGCCGGGCGCCGATATCAAGCAAAGAGAACGGCTCGTCCAGAATAAGTATCCTCGGCAAATGGACCAATGCACGGGCCAATACCGCTTTAAGCTGCTGACCGGACGACAATGTGCCGAACTCCCTGCCCTTGAGGTCCTCGCACCCGAAAAATCGCAACTGACGACGGACCGCAGCAGACACTTTCGCGCTCTTGCGCCCGCAATGGCCGACCGAACCGTCAAAACCCGAAGCCACCACATCTTCCAAAGGAACTTCCTGTGCCATCCGGCGAAATATCCAGGGCGACACAAATCCGACCCGGCCGCGCAGATCAAGAAGGTTCACCCGTCCGAATTTCTCCCCCAGGACCGCGACCTCGCCCCTCTGCGGCCAAACATACCCGGCCAGCAATTCCATCAGGGTGGTCTTGCCTGAGCCATTGCCGCCCATCACGAACCAATGCTCACCTGGACAAGTCACCCAGGTTATATCCTTTAAAATATCTTTCCCGCCTTTGCGGACAAAAACATTCTTCAATGAAAGCATGAACTTATTCTAACCAAATTCAGAATAAATGGAATAACAAGATGAAGTGTTAAATTCTTTCGGCGCGGTGCATAGAATATAGTTTGATCACCGGGCGACCTGACAGGTCGCCCCTACGGGACAGAAAGGAATGTACGAAGGTCTTCCAGCGGGATGATATTTATGATTACAGGGCTAACGCCGGAGGCGGCATTGAGCGCTTCGAACTGGACCCGGGTAAAATTAAATTCCAGCGGCTCGACCGGATCTTTCATATTCAAATTCATTCTATCAGGATCAAGGTCAATACCACCCTTCATGACCGTCGCCCGATCGGACCTGGCGGTCCATTGTGCCTGAAGACGGCCCAGGACCTGGCTGATATCATCGACAACGCCATGCTCTGCCTGGCCATACGGGATCCATCTCCGCTGGCTGGCGCCAGGTTTTAAAAATACGCGGAATGGTTTCCCGATATTCCCTGCCGTGTGAGCCATCTTGCCTTCGACCATCAAATTAAGATCCGCATACGCGGAAAAATAAGTCGGAAGCCGAAAATCTTTTCCGGGATCAACGACAAAGACTTCCGAACGGACATCATCCGGAAGGCTTGCCTGTAACGCTTCGGCAGTTTCCCTGGTACCCCAGGAAGTCCCATTAGCGAGTACAACAACCTTGTTCCCTTTCTTCACGATCTCTGTAACAATATCACGCAATTCTTCGCGATCCGCCTCACTACGAGTAAATCCTTTCGCTTCCAATTGACCACCATAAGGGCTAAAAAGAATAACCGGGCTTGTATGTTTCTCATTGTTCAACGCTGTCATGGCCTCGCGCCACCGCGTTTCGGCGACAGGATAAAGAAGAGCCGTCATGGCCGAGCCTTCCCGGGAGACAACACCGCCGGCTGAAACAGGCAGCCCCAATTCCGCCAAAAGACGAAACCCCGGCTCATACACACTGTCAACCCTTGCCTGGTTCAACCCTAACGATAAAGCGTATTCCGAGCCTTCAACAAAAACTTTATCAAAAATAAAAGTATCTTCCCGCCCCCGTCCTGTCGTGATAAAAATCTTTCCTTTATCGCGGGCCCTGACAGCCATCTCCAGCGACCGGCTATACGAGGGCAGATTCTCATCATAAAAATTGATCACCGCATCATACGATGCCGTCTGAATATCAATGGCATGCTTCAAAACAGCTGAAAAGACCTCATCTATCGAAAGCACCGTCACCCTCGGGTGATTGTATAGATCGGGCTTCCCGGTAACAATTTTCACGTTAAGCTCCGGATTCAACGCCAAAAGCCCGTTTAAGATCGGCAGCACACGGACCTGTTCATCCCCGACGCCATCATCGATGTTCTGAACGATAAGGACCCTTTTTTCTCCTTTGGCCAGCAACCTTTCTACAGGCCCATGCAAAGAAAAAACATTGCGCGATCTAAGGGCTTTTAAAATATCTTTTACTTTCCGGCGGGTATCCTGGCGAGTATGGCTGTTAACAGAGATATAATAAAAGAAATACTTCAATTCCTGTGTCATCTGAAAAGATAACGCGATCTGTTCCGAAAGCGCCGGCGTTAACTCGCCGGCATGGCTAAACGCCCATGGCTCAAGGAATATATGCAAAACCTCCCGCCGGCCTGCCGCATATTCCAGCAAAAGGCGGGCGATCCCGAAAGGATTGGACGCGGTCTCATCCTTCATGGCCTGAAGATCATCGACAAAACGATCATTATCCAAATACCCGACGAACAGCCCTTCCTGTTCAATGTCCATCGATCGGACCGCCTGCTTAAGCCGATCGATCCAAAACTTTAAATCACTGACGGACTTGATCCTTCTGGCAATAGCAGGAAGCGCATACTGATAAAATGCTCCGGGATCGCCGCCTTCCAATCGGGAAATGCCCGAGAGGCTCTCTCCCACCTCATTAATGTTCTCTGCTGTAACAATATTTCGTACCGACGAGAAAGCGAACTGCAGAAAAACCGAAGAATACCAGCCTGCAATCTGGACCGCATTCGTCAGCCCAGGCCAATACGCCTTGAACAGATCGTTCCCCAATGCCTGTTTTAATGCCGGAAGCCCTCGATGAAAAAGCTCGCCTGATTGCTCTCTTGAAGCCGCAGTCATCCTGACCAGATCCGGCCAGAATGCTCTGATCTCTTCCAGGGTAAGGATCTTTCTTAAAGCGACAAATCCGTACTCAAACAAATAATCCGCCTCACCCGCGGCATTCTGTGCCATAACAACAAGGCTTTCCATATCCGCCTGTTCAATGATTTCCCTGGCCTCCCGGGGAAGGTCCTCCCATCTCAAACGGACCTTCGCCTCCAGGTACTTCTTGTATCCTGCGGCAGAGGCCCGCATAACACGGTCATCCCCGGACAGATCCGAAGAGGCCGAAGCATCCGCCACCTTAAAACTGGCCGCGATCACCATCCTCCCTCGGCTATCGGACGGCAGCATGGATGGGTCCGAAGTCTCCCGCAGAACACTTCCAATGCGATACGCGCCGACACCGCCGGAGAAATATTTGCGCGGAACGGTTTCGCCGGACAGCTCGTCTTTTTCTTCTTTGACCAGATCAAAAACGCCCTTCTTGAACGCCTCAACATACTGCGCCCAGATCCTGTCTTTTTCTTTCTTGTCGCTGATCTCAACGCCTGCGGTCTTGTTCTTATCCGCATAGGCCTCTCCCATCAAACTTTTCTTTATCTTTCGTTTATACCAGGCGGCAAGAATAAGGGAATTGTAAACCTGACGCAATTGAGCAAAATTCTTCCCTTCATTGATCTCTTTCTCAAGAATGGGGATAACGATCTCGCGGAGGATCTCTTTCGTATCGTTGTGCGACTGGACATTCCCATGAGGGACTTCGGCCGGCATTGGGATCCCAGCATTTTGTTCCTGCGCGAGATAATCGGATTCCAGCATGACCTTAAGTCTGCTTTCAACAACGAATGCCGCATCTCTATTCTCATAAACCGTCGCTGTTTCAGGGACGATCCAAACCTTGTTGAACGTATCGACCGGCATATCTGTCGTGCCATAACGTTTCTGGGCTTCCGCATAGACTTTTGCCCAAAAAACCTTGCCAACATCTCCTTCCGGATAAATAACGGACGCGGTCATCTGTTTGAGAATATAATCCTGGGCCAGAAGATCACGCCCCATTTCCGTCTGGCCAAAGGCATCGGGGACAATACGGTCTTTTTCATAAGGCGACAGGTTGACCCACAAGTCTTTTTCAGGAACAGTGAGCGAGGCAAGAAAATATTTGATCAAACGATCCGATTCATTTTTCAACTGCGGGCCCGGGTCAACGGCATCGCCTTGATCAAGAATGAAATCAAGACGGAAAGGGTCGTTACGATAAACTTTGATCCCTTTAAGTAACGGCGGAACAAACGCGGGGCTCAATGCCAAACGGCTTCCTGCTGCAGGAAGTATAAGGGCTTCCTGGGCATAAGCCCCTGGCACCCCGGTGACTAAAAAAGCCACAAGAACAAGCCATGTAATGCTTTTCTTGAAGAAATCCAGATAAATCATAGCCCTTTTCCTGTAAATACACCCTTGCCCAAACCTTTAATAAGTATAAATTATAAATAGTTAAAAAACCATCCAAGAAGCCCAGACAAAAAACCGGGACACATTGCATTTTTTACACAAAAATGCAATGTGTCCCGGTTTTTTCCTTAACGATGAGCCTCGGGCCAGGACTTTTCGATGAACCCGGCCCTGCCGGAACCGGCCTTGTAAGCATTATAATGCGGTGAATTCTTCTGATAATACTTCTGATGATAGGCTTCCGCCGGATAGAACTCTTTGGCAGGTAAAACGGCTGTCACGATCGGCTTCTTAAAACGGCCTGACGCAGCCAATTCCTTCTTGGATGCCTCGGCCTCCAGGCGCTGTTGTTCATCATGAACAAAAATAGCCGGCTGATACTGCGAACCCTGGTCCGCGAACTGCCCGCCATTATCGGTAGGGTCGATCGACATCCAGAAAACACGCAGCAATTCACGATAAGACGTTTGCGACGGGTCGTAAACCACCTGGATAGCTTCCAAATGGCCGGTCATCCCGGAAGAAACCTGTTCATACGTGGGGTTGGGCACATTCCCGCCGGTATATCCAACGGTCGTTGAAACAACTCCGGCAAGTTTATCATACGGCGGCTGCATGCACCAAAAACAGCCTCCCGCAAATGTGGCTTTCTGCAACGGAGCGGCTTGCGGTTCGGTCATCAACACCCCCAGGCAAATGAGGAGGGACAGGAATACTCTCATACCTTTTGGTCGGGACAGGCAAAAATAACTTACGACCCCCTCAACCGTTTCTCTGAATAACCCGTAAAAGTTCTTTGGCGGCTTCCTGCGGGCCCTTCTGCTCCCACCCGGCCAATCCAAGGCGGCTGCGCATCTGGCCCACAAACACATTATTCTTGAAAAACGCCTCGAAATACCTCTTCGCCAGCGGTTCATGCAGCTCCTTGAACTGCGCTGGGCCAAAAACATTAGCGTAATAGGAATGCACGAGGCCGGTGGTCGTAGTCGTCCCTTTGCTCATCGCCGTCCCCTCGCGGAACACGCTCATGGCCTGCTCCGGGGTCTTGAACCGTTCGATAATGGGATGCTCGTCATCAATATCATCATAGTTGTTCGCGTAAAGCACAAAATCGATCCTGTGCCCCTTGATAACATTCTCGAAAGTCGTAACAGGAATGATAATGCGCGCATTGACCTGGTTGGCGCTCATGATAATAGCGCGGTCGATCTGGCCCAGCGCATAGCCCGGCTGAAGGTCATCAAGCCGCAGGAATGCCCCGATCTCCGTGCCATAACCAAGAACATCACCATTGTACCCCAGATCGATCGACCCCATATCATCCGCGATAATAATAAGGTCCTGGATCACATCTTCCCCCAAACCGCGCAGCGCTTCAAGCGTTTCAGACTTTCCGGCGCCGGTGTCACCGATAAAAAGCAGATTGCGGTCAATGTCGCCTTTCATGATGATGCGCACCATAGCGCCATGGAACGGAAGACGCCCGCGCTTCATCATGATAACGTTATGAAGGGTCAAGACCATCTTCTTCACATAACCGAAATAGCCGAACTCCGCCTTGAGCGGAATAGCGGCGACCAGGATATTATTCTTCCGGTCGTCAAAAAACACCTGAGGCTGGCCAAACCGTACGAGCGCCGCTTCAGGAACACCATAAGCATAAACAGCATCGGGCTGACGCTTGAGATCTTCATCACTGGCCATCTCGAACAGATTGCACAGCGAATGCCCGAGCTCGGTAAAAGAATTGTGAAAATACACCAGGATGACCAGATCACCGACTTTCGCCGGATAGCACAGCCACTCCTGAGGATTGAACGTAAGCCCTTTGAGCGGGCTTTCGGCTACCGGCTCAATACGCCCAGTACGCTTGTTCATCGGAGGCTTCAGGATGAGCGGAGGATACAAAAGGATCTGACGGATCATGGGGATCCGGTTAAGCTCCGAATATTCCGACGGCAAAGGCACCCCGTGCTTGATGGCAATGGTCGCGACCTCTCCGCCTGCCGCTACCTGGCGGTAAATATGCGGATGCCGGCCGGTAACATTCTCCTGGATATCGCGATACATACCGCGGATCAGATTGGTCAAATGCCCGACGGTAAGATTGAAAGTGCGATAGGGTTTTGTATCACAATCTTCGCACTCTTTACGGTCAGTGATGATAAAACGGTCGTAACTGCGCCAGAAATTATAAAGATATTCGATCAGGTCATTGAGCAAAGACGTGTTCTTAAGCAGGCCTTCCGCTGCCGGATAAGCACAACGCACCTGGGCGATAGGCATTTTCATCAGGAATTTAAGGGCTTCGATAAAAACACTGATCTCTTCAGGCCCGACCTCTCTCTTCCCGAACACATCGAGCAGGATCGAATTGCGTTTCATCAATTTCTTCAAGCCCACGGTCACAAGGCCCTCGAACAGGTCGCTGTCAAGGATCTCGGCTTCTGTGGCGCAAATATTCCCCTGGATCTGCAGGATGATCTTGTTATCGATCACTTGATAAGATGTCATTGGAAATCCCCTTTTAAAATTTCTCAAGGGAGGGTTTAGAACCCTCCCCTACTCAACTGTTGACCTAACAAAACCCGCTCGACAGCTTTCTTGAACGCCATATTCACGGGAATACTTTCACGGGAAAGCGCGGGATCCACCGATGAAACGCGCATGACCAGGTCACTCATCATCGGCGGAACGATCCGGCCACTGGCAACATTCTCCAGAACCTGTTCCATCCCCAGAGGGTGCTCTTTCTTGATCCGCCCGCAGGTCACCAGGCGCGGCCGGCCGTATTTATCCCTGTTCCCGGCAAAACCGAACAGGCGGCATACCAAAGGACGAAACGCATAATACGAACACTGCCCCAAAAGGTCGTTCGAGCTGTAAAAAACGCATTGCCCTTCAAAATCCTTCGCTTCCGCTTTGCCGTACCATTCATCCGCCTTACCCAGACGGACAAGCTCAAAAGCCATCGGAAGCATTTCAAGTTCGGAAGCTTCTACGGTTGAATTAACACAGCATTGGCCGCAAGGACTGGGACACGCGATCCTCGAAGCGGCCTTAAAGCGAAATATCTCTTTGTCCAAAGAACGGTAGATCGCATTAAGCCGGAGAGCCTTGCCCCGCAAGGTCTCTCCGGCTGAAGAATAAAATATCCGGTCAACCCAGCTCCGCAAAGAGCTTAACATCACGACTCATTCAGCTGAGGACCGGCATCGACCAGAGACCGGCCTTTTTCCGTATCCGTAAAATTAATAAAATGCGCCACAAACATTCCCGCCAGCTTACGGTATGTCTTGTCGTACTCCCCTTTGTCGGCCCAGCCGTTGCGCGGATTCAAAATAGCCGGGTCTACTCCCGCCACTGCCTTGGGGATCTGAAAATTAAAGATCGGCATGGTCTCGAACTCAGCTTTTTCCAGCGACCCGTCCAGAACAGCGTCAATGATCTTGCGCGTACTGGGAAGGTCCATGCGCTGGCCGACCCCGCACTTCCCGCGGACCCATCCGGTATTCACCAGATAAGCATGCGAACCATGCTTATCCATCTGATCGCCGAGGATCTTCGCGTAACGCGTAGGGTGCAACAGCAAGAACGCCTGACCAAAACAGGCAGAGAACGTGGCCTTCGGCTCGGTAACGCCCAACTCGGTCCCTGCCACACGCGCCGTATAACCGCTTAAAAAATGATACATCGCCTGGTCCCGGGTCAATTTGGCGACCGGAGGAAGCACGCCATAAGCGTCGCAGGTCAGAAAGATGATCTTGGAAGGATGCCCGCCGCGAGACATGGGGCGCACAATGTTATCAATATGATGGATCGGGTACGAAGCGCGGGTATTCTCGGTCTTCTTGTCGGAATTATAATCCGGCTCGCCCTTATCATTGATAACCACGTTCTCCAGAAGGGCGTCCTTACGAATGGCACGGTAAATATCCGGCTCATTCTTGGGCGAAAGGTTGATGCATTTCGCATAACAGCCGCCTTCAAAATTAAAAATGCCGTCATGATCCCAGCCATGCTCGTCATCACCGATCAGCAGGCGCTTGGGGTCAGCGGAAAGCGTGGTCTTGCCCGTGCCGGAAAGACCGAAAAACAGCGCAGTAGCCCCGTCCTTGCCCATATTGGCCGAACAATGGAATGAACCGATGCCCTTGATCGGCAGGAAATAATTCATGACCGAAAAAACGCCCTTCTTGATCTCGCCGCCATACCAGGTGCCGCCGATAAGGGTCATGCGCTCCATCATGTTGAACGCAACAAAAACTTCCGTCCGCAGATTATGGCGGTGCGGCTGCGGACAAGAGATCTTGCAGCTGTCCATAATGGTCCAGTCCGGAACAAAATCCGCCAGCTCTTCCTCGGTCGGACGGATGAACATGTTCTTGAAAAAATGCGCTTTCCAGGCGATCTCGGTAATAAGACGGACACGCAGGCGGGAATCCGGATTGGCGCCGCAAAAAGCATCCATCACATACAACTTCTTTCCGTTAAGGCGCTTTAAAGCCAGATCCTTGAGGTAATACCAGGTCTCTTCAGAGATCTGCTGATTATCCGAGTTGTTGGTGGTCGGTGCGACAGGCCCGATCCCCCACCAGATCTTGTCGTGGGAGGTTTCTTCGTTGACCACATACTTGTCTTTGGGCGAACGGCCGGTGAATTTCCCCGTATCAATGGCCACGGCCCCGGTCGCGGTGATAACCCCGCGCTCGTTGGCCGGAGTTTCAGGAGAAGTCTCATGTTTGATCAGTTCATCAAGCGAAAGGTTATAAAAGATCTCGTCGTACATCGTGATCCCGTGGCGTTCCAAACGGAGATTCTTCATAAGCATCAGATCCTTTCAGAAAGTAAATCAACAATGATCAAAAAAGTCACGCCAACTATTATCTAAATAATGGAGTTTAATGCAAACCTTTTTACTAATGCCTGAAGTCAAAAGAAAACCTCCGTTACGCATCAAATGACACATACCCGGAGGAGTCAAGAACCAGGACATTACCCTTTATTGAATGCTTACGGCGGGCTTGCTTCCATTCCCAGAATTGCTATCGGGCTCGCGACCGGCGTGATACGAATAATGACCGGCACCACACCGGAAAAATCACCGCCCTTGAATTGCTCAAGAATAACAGGGTCAAGCCCGGCCTCGACCCCTCTGCCTTCTCTGGACACATCCATTTCCATATTTTTGGCGTTCATGTCGATACCACCCTGAATATCCGGTTTTCCCGCTACAGCATCATCTGCCGCCCCCGCCGGATCAACATCCCTCAATAATCCGGCTTTTCGGAATTGTCGCTCCAGAAGGTCCTTTTCATTCTCATCGGCAACAAGCACTTCAACATTCTCCGCACCGAACAGCAAACTTAAATACGCGGCTTCACGGGCTGTCAAAGTCCCGCCCAGGACAACGACCTTGCCCAGCCGGCTCTCCATCCCTGTATCCCTAAGCAATCCCGGAGGCAACCCGTAACCATGGGTGACAAATTCCTGCAAATGAGTCCCGATATTCGCCAGGAATCTGTCCAGGTGCAACTGCCGCTCCTGAACAACAGACGTCTCAAGAAGCCCATCCCCGCCGACCAGGTCTTTGTATGATCCCTTTGTCCCGCGGCCATTCACATCCGCCCGGCCATACAACGCCGCCCAAAGAACAGCGACATAACCGCCAACCCGTGACATTGGATCGAGAATATAACGCCCTTCATCTTCCGGGGCCCCGACATCCTCCATAAAGAACACCCGGTCAAGCAACGTGCGATGCCCCGACTTCCTGACCTCTTCATAAGCGACAGCCGTCACTCCCTTGCCCGTTAATTCCTGTTTCAACTCCTGGTTCTCCGGACGATCAAGGAAAAGAAATGATTCCAGGATCATGCCCGGCCGAAAATATTGATACTCTTCCGCTAAAGGAGACTTAACCTTACGGATCACATCCGCCCCCCAGACGCCATTGCGCGTAACGATCTTTGCCCCGGTCCTTTGAAAATCAATATCCGATATCCTGCTGGCTGCCCCGGCTCCCTGCTCGACCAAGACCTCATAACC
The DNA here is from genome assembly GCA_903908245.1 of Candidatus Omnitrophota bacterium. Taxonomy (GTDB): domain Bacteria; phylum Omnitrophota; class Gorgyraeia; order Zapsychrales; family Fredricksoniimonadaceae. Next base: position 24,725 of record CAIVRE010000023.1, on the reverse strand, counting down.
TGAAGCGACGAATTCCTTGATCTCCTCCAGAGTAGCGCCAACACGGGTTTCACCGGCCCACCGTTCTTTGGGAATACCGATCGTCCGTTTCCGGCCATCCGAAGTTGTGAACAGGTTCAGGAACTCTTCATCCGTGACCGGAGCCTCCCGACTGACAGACCGGCCATTAGCAACAACGATGCCGCTACGCAGCCCGGAAACATTCCGCGGAGCAGTTCCGGCGACTATTTCTCTTGTCAACGCCTGTGTCGCCTGCGATAAAAGTTCAGCGGCCACGGAACCGAACACTGCCGGCATATGCGCGACAGTAAAACGCAAATTCCCGTGTTCATCAAGCCAGGCAGGCTGTCCTGGCCAAACCCCGGGTGCCGTGTTCCCGTCTTCAAAAACATTCGTTTGATCGACAACCGTATCAATGATCCGCTTCCCTTCCCCGATCTCTCCCAGCATTTTTTTACTGATAAAGAATGACGACTTTGCCTGGACAGAAGAACCGGCGATAATAACATCAGCGGACGACAATGCGGCTTTTACTGCCGGCTCGTCACCTTGATTGACAACGCGTATCTTAAGGGAATCGTTCCCGATCGCCTTCAGATAAGCCGACAGGCCCGACGCTTCGATCTGCTGACGAAGATTGTTTTCAGACTCTCCATACCCGCGCTCGTCACTGATCTTTTTAAGATCACCGTTAAATCGTTTGATCAACCCCAGATATTGCGCCCGGATGATCCCCTGCGCCGAAACAATATCCGCCGCCACGGTCAAAGAAACCCCTCTTTTCTCCTTTTCAGCCCACATCACAGCAAATGCGGCCGTATGAACACGCTCGGCGATCAAAGCAACTTCTTCCGCTGTAAAAATATGCCCCGTCAAGGCCTGGACCTGTTCAAAATAAGAGACCAGGACACCCCGCGCGTTCGTTAACGTGTCGGGGACAACAATAATGCCATTCACTTCAAGCATCTTCAATGCGGCCGACGTGATCGGACCATTTGCACCGGGAACAATGAACTTTGCCCTGATCCGCCCGGCGTTCTTCTCTGTAATGACCCCTTCGGTCGCGCAAGGGCTTAATACATCGACATCCGCTTCCAACACCGCCGCACCCTGGGCGTCACGATCGCCTTCAACAGCGACCACACTGTCGGCAGAGAAAACCTGCCTCCAGATCTGGTACATCTTTTCCTTGTTCTTTTCAAAACGACGGATCAACTCCAGGATCTCTTTCTCGGAGAAACCATCTTTCTTGATAAGCGTTGTCCCTTCATCCGCCAGGATCTGGACGATCATTCCATCCCGGACCGCCTGAAGAGCCGCATACAGGGCCACATTTCCGGCCCCCTGAAGCCCAAGTGTCTTGCCGCGAATGTCAACGCCTTTAGCCTTCAGAACATTGCGGATCGTGGACGCCACGCCAAAACCCGTAGCCTCTGTCCTTCCCAAAGCACCGCCATGCTCGATCTTTTTTCCGGTAAAAACAGCCAATTCCGGCACCGGCACATTCGTTTCATGCAAATAACGGTTGGCCTCTTCCACCAAGACCGTGCTCGTTGTCGGATAAACACCGCCATTATTTGCCGTTGCCGTGTCCAAAGCCGCTTTTAGGCGGTTGTAAAGCGCCGGATCGCGCTTCTGGATCACCTTCAGGTTTAAAAGGATATATTCATCCGTCAAAAATCCCATGGACACACCATCCGTCCGCTTGTCCGGAGCCGGAACATCGATATCCGGCCCGACACTCTCGGCCGCGTAAAGGATCCGGACATATCTCCGCGAGATCCGCGCATTATTCTCTTGATCCGTGTCCCGCCAAAGCTCTGTATCCGCTATTGAAAATGTCCCGTCGGAATTTTTGCTGATCTGCCCGACAAAGAAAACACCTTTGCCTCCTCCCAGGGGGATCCCCAAAACAGAGGTCTTGAACGACATCCACAATGATAAAGCCTTGGCCTCTTCCTCGATCCATTTCTGGATAAATGCCCTGACCTGCCCTTCCGTAGGCGCCAATTCATTAAGCCAGGCGAAAGCCTTTCTGAACGCCGGATCCCGCATCAGATCACTGGCCGTGCGCGCCCCTTCTTTTTCCGGGCTCTTATCCAGATAATTCAACAAAGCACGAATACCGCCCTTGGGCACACCCCGAGCGGAACTGTTCGCGGCGCGGACGTTCAAGACATCCACCGTATATTTCTTCCCCGCACTGTTGATCAGCTCTTCCGTTGTCCATTGCGACGTAAGCCGCTCCGGCGTCATGATGCTCCTGGTAAAATACGGATCAGTATCCGTAATATAAGTCGCGATCTTCTGCAGCCGCTCCGGAGCGTCAACCAGATAATCATTATGGATATCCGCCACGAACCCTTCGGCCGTCTTCGCCTTGAACGCGCGCTCAACCTGCTCCGCCATGGCCTCATTACGGCCTTGCGTTACGGCCATATTCGTTTGGACATTGGCCATGGAGCCATCTGCCGAAAGGTCATCGTCCGCTTGAGGTTCTTTTTCAATATTTATGACCCGATGAACACCCAGATCAGGAGCCAACCCTCCGGAAAAATATTTCCTTGGGAAAGTTTCGCCTGAAGAATTGACCTCTTCCTTAATGTAATTAAAAGATCCTTTTTTAAAAGCTTCCAGATATTGAGCATAGATCTTTTCTTTGACCTGCGGATCGTCCGATTCAACACCACCTGTCTTTGCTTTATCACTGTAAACCTGATTTAAGAAAGCCCCTTTCAACGCCTGTCGATACCATGTTGCCAGGATCATGGAATAAAACATCTGGCGTAACGGGGCAAAATTCCGGCCCTGGTTGACTTCTTTCTCGATCTCCGGAATGATCACTTCACGGATGATCTGCCGGGATATATCCTGTGTGGGAACGTCTTGTTGGGGGGATGGTTCTTGGAGGGAGGGTTTGGAACCCTCCCCTACATGCGCAACTGGCGCGACACGCATGGCAAGATAATCGGCCTCCAGCATGACTTTTAAATTGGCCCCGACGACATACGCCGTATTATTACGCTCCAATACCCTGGCCTTATCCGCAACGATCCAGACTTTATTAAAAGTATCTACCGGCACATCCGTTGAACCGAACTTCTCCTGCGCCTGGGCATAAACCCTTTTCCAGAACTCTTTACCCAGATCCTTTTCAGGGTAAATAAGAGAAGATGTCAATTGTTTAAGAATGTAATCCTGGGCCAGCATATCGCGGCCAAGCTCGGTCCTGCCCAGATCTTCCGTGATCATGCGATCATGTTCATACGGCGACAAATTAACCCATAAGTCGTCTTCCTTGATCGTAATGGAAGCAAGAAAATATTTAATGAGTTTTTCAGATTCGGCCTTGAATTCCCCTGCGTCCGTCTTAAGCCCGGATCTTCCTGTATCAAGGATAAAATCAAACAAAAGTGGATTTTCAGGATGGACCTTGAGACCCTTCATCATGACCGGAATATAGGCGGAACTGATCCCGATCATTGTGCCTGGCGCCGGCAAATCCAGGGCCGTTTGCGCATGGATCTGTTGCAACGGAAGGGAAAGGGTAAAAACAAGCCATAATGAAATAAATCGGACCAGCCTTGAACTTTTAAATGCTGCAGAGAACATAAGCCCCCCTTAAAAGATCTCAACAAAAAGCAATACTCTCCCCAGATGATAGTAAAAAATAACACAAAATTCTCAAAAATGCCACTTTATGGAGAAATGGAAAGGCCCAAAAGAGCCTTCATGCTTATAACCGGCACGATATTAATGATCACGGGATAGAAGCCTTCAATATCAATATTCTGAATGGTCTGCGGCGACATCGCGATCAGTGCGCCGTTGCCATCGCGCAGGATCTGAAGGCCGGTCCGGCCTGCCGTCAGATCGATACCCCCCACATCACTAACGCCTGATCGCTCAAGATCCGCCACACGGCCGGCGATCTTCTTTAATTCTTCCCGGACACCTTCCATCGTGCGCGGCGACCTCTGCGCCGCCTGCCACATCGTCATCCTTTTGACCAATCGATCGACCTCGGGATCGAGCGCCTCAAAGACCGGATCTGACGCATCATGCTCGGACAAGATATAGGCCATGGTCCTGCCCAGGCTGTAAATATCGGACACGACACTGCCCTGGTCCTCCTCGGAAGAATATCCCTGTGAAAAACCCCGGCGATTCTTGCGGATCCTGTTTGTTTCGCCATAATCGATCAGCATCACCTCCCCGCCCTTGTTCACAACAATATTCGCCGGCTTAATATCATTATGCACCAGGCCCAACCCATGCAATCGTTCAAGGATACGGATGATCTGCGTCACAATATCGATCTTCTGACGGATCGGCATGGCGAACCAGAACAACGGAGCCTTGTCCAGGCTCACGCCTTGCGGAATGCCCCGCAATTTCATCCAGAAGCCGCTGCGCCCATCACCACCGACCTCCAGAAGTTCCGGAATACCGCTCACACGCTCTACCCGGTTGAATTGACGAAGATACACGGCCGAACGCTTGGTGCTCCTGATCTCACGGGGATCCGCTCGCGCTTCTTTATAAAAAACTGACGGATCATCCGGATCCTGATAAACATCCCCTTGCCCGCCGTTACCAAGTTTGATCATCCTCGAAAAATCAGGAGTCTGCGGATTTATAAGCCCCTTGAACTGGCTCATCGCGGGGTCCGCCTGCACCGGCGGAACCATAAAGAAATCCCCCACTGCTCCCTTGGCCTTAAGCCAGTCGTTGATCAATTTCCTGACCACCGGCCCATCCTTTTTACCGCCCCAGTGCGAAAAAGCCTCCTTGGCCATTTCGATCATTTCCTCATCAGAAAAACGCGCGATCCGGGTCGCCAGCCGCCGTAATTGATAATATGTGTCCTGATCCTGCCGGCTCAACCCGAACCCGTGCCTGAGGTCCTTGAATCCCATCAACCCCAGCATCTCCTCAACATTTCCATCCCCTCGCCCGAACGGCCCTTTAAGCATATCGTAAACAGCATCTTCCGCATCTTTCCCCGGCCAGGGGGCAAAAGAATGCTCCATGTCAATGCCGATAACATCACCCGTCCCCCGCGCCTTGTCCAGACCACTTAACAAATAATTGCCAGGATGCATGTCATAACTTAAGGCCGCAACCCCGGCCAAACCAAAAGGAATAAGCTGTTTCTTTACAAAAGACGGAATATCGCCGTCTCTTTGAGGATATGCTTCTTCAATGGTCTGTGCGCCCTCAATAAATACTTCCCGTAAAAGCAGGGCCCCTTCCTCACGGACTAAAACCACATCCGGGACCCTGAACCCAAGCTTTTTAAACCACTTCAACGCCAGATAATCCTGTATCCATTTCTGTTCCATTTCCAGGGTATCTTTCGTGACCCGCTCTCCGTCGACAGTAAATCTTTTTTCAATGATCCGCCTCCCTTTCGCGTCGCGGCGGATCATGACCTTGACCCTGACATCATTGTCAAGAAAGTCTTCCCGGCTGCTTTCATAAACAAGGCGCTCATCCTGAAAAACACCCTTGCTCATCCATGACAGATCAACCCTGATATCCAGCGGAGCAACAGCCTTCAATTCTTCCTCAATGGTCAGGCCATTGTCAATATACCGCGCGGCATCAAACGAAAGATCCCAGGCCCCTTCTCCAAACGTCCCCAGGAACTTCGGCAATCCCTGATCCCCCATCCAGGCCAATATCTGGACAAGATCCTTCTTGTCCTGATCACTCGTCGTTACATTCAACCGGGCGTAAAGATAACCGGACAATTGTCCGAAAAGTCTCGGCGACTTGAAAGCCGCCGATAAAAGATCGATCACATACCGGTCCCGTATCCTCACTTTTCCGGGGTCAGGGTCATTGCGCAATTTCAAATATGTCTCAACAGCCAACTGCCGCTTGAGCGGCAAAGGGCCGGCCTCGGCACGGTCAGACGACCCGGAAGCCTGTGACAGGTCGATTTCATCAAGCGCTTCTTCCGGCAGGCCGAACGAATAACGCGTCCCTCCGGAAGAACCTTCTGACTCAACAAAAATATGCTCCCCCGCCCGGGATTTCCATGCTTCTCCCGCCAGCAATGAATCACCGACCGCCAGGATGGCATGGGAGCTGTCCAGGCTCAAATTTTTTACAAGCGCCCCGCGATCCTCTTCTTTAAAGATCCGCAGGACGTGATTCAACACGACCAGGTCCGCGTCAGCCAGGTCCCCGGAAGGGATCGTCAGAATATCCTGCTTCAAAAGCCTTGCGCTGGCCTGAAATTTCTCGGCATACTGGTTCAACCGCTCGATGATCCGGTCGGCATAATATCGGCCATCGATCATGATCTGTTCTTCTTTACTGCGTGCACGAAAGAAAGGCTGTCTGCCCCCGATCCGTTTATTCCCCTCGGCAACGATCTGCGGATCGATCTCAAAACCATTGACCTGCAGGTCCCAATCATTTAAAACCTGCCCGGATACTTCCAGGGCCATTGTGACCTCATAAAATATCCGTGCCATTTCCTCGGCCGTACTGGCCCCGAGATCCGCCACGACCAGCCTCGGCCTTGCCTTGGCCTCTTGGGCGCGTCCCAGTGCCCGACGGATAAGATAAGGCATGGCTTTCTGCTGAAGCCATTGCCATTGCATATAATGCCTGTCCAGAAAAGACCTTTTATCATTGGCAAAAGAACTCGCCTCATTGAGATACACCGGATCCTTGAAATGCACACGGCCCTGGCCCGTCAAATGACCGGACGATTGCGCGGCCATGTCTGGCCTGGATACAGCCGCGCCCCGATGATCACCCGAGAGATCAACCGTGACTTCCGAATAATCACCTTCAGTTAACGACGCAAGGTCGGATGAGGATAACCGGTCCCGGCTGTTCACCTTATCCCTGCCGACCAGCTCGGACAAACGGGTGCCATCGGCACCAGTAGCCGAATACCCTCCCGAAAAATACTTTCTGGGAATAACCTCGTCAGAAACTGTATCTTTCTCCTCGCGAATAATATTAACGACCCCTTTTCGGAACGCGGCAAGGTACTGATCATAGATCTTGAGCTTGGCATCTTTATCATCGATATCAATACCCTTGACCTTGTTCCTGTCCGCATAAACCTGGCCGACAAGGCTCTGCTTCAAACTCACCTTGAACCATGTCGACAGGATCATGGCGTTATAGATCTGCCGTAACCGGGAAAAATTCCGGCCTTCGTTGACCTCTGTTTCAAGGATAGGAAGGATCACCTCGCGAATGATCTGCCGGGATATGTCCTGTGTGGAACTTTCTTGTCGGGGAGCTTCTTGTTGGGAGGATTGGGAACCCTCCCCTGCACGCGCAACACGCATGGCAAGATAATCGGTCTCTAACATTACCTTCAGCCTGGCTTTGACGACGAACGCGGCGCCATTGTGTTCATAGACCCTGGCCTCCTGCGGAACGATCCACACTTTATTGAAAGTATCGACCGGAATATCCGTTGTGCCATACTTCCTGTAAGCCTCCTCGTAAACACGCTTCCAAAAAGACCTGCCGGTATTGTCATCCGGATTCATCAAACTGGATGTGATCTGCTTAAGGATATAATCCTGCCCCAAAAGATCACGGCCCATTTCCGTCAGGCCAAATGCATCGGGGATGATACGGTCTTTTTCGTAAGGCGAAAGGTTGACCCAAAGGTCTTTTTCAGGAACAGTCAATGCGGCAAGAAAATATTTGATCAGCCGATAATCAACCTCCTTCATCCCGGGGGTGAAGGAGGTCCCTTTATCAATAATAAAATCGAACCTCAGCGGATTGACAGGATCGATCTTGATGCCTTTAAGATTGACAGGCTGAAAGGCCTGCGACAATGCCACCGGAATGCCCGGCGCAGGCAATGTTAAAGACTGGGCATACGACTGGCCCGCGTTCATAACAATGAACGCCGCTAATGTTATATAACAAACAGTCTTCTTAAAGAATTTTCGCAACATATCCCCGCCCTTTTAGACCATGGCCACCAAGCCCTAAGGGAAGTATAAACTATTAATATGTAAAATAAGGGGGGACTGAAAGAAAAGCAGGAAAACGTTTTCCCGATATGACACAATTAATTGATATTAAAGACTTTTAAATCGTGTTTTAAATACTAAAACTCAACGTTTAATAGCCATGTTGTTCTGGAACAGGCCGTTTGCTCATATCAACCGTTCCTTGTTTCATCTCATAATTCCACTTCCAGATGAAATAAACAACCGGATAAACCAGAAGCTCCAGAAGAAAACTGCTGAACACCCCTCCGATCATGGGAGCGGCGATGCGCTTCATCACATCCGCGCCGGCGCCCATGGACCACATGATGGGAACAAGCCCCATGAACATGGCGGCAACCGTCATCAATTTCGGACGGATACGCTTGACTGCGCCATGAACGATCGCCTCTTCAAGGTCCTCTTTCGTGCGCATTTTCCCCTGACGGACAGCATCGTAATATGCCATGTCCAGGAACAAGAGCATAAAAACGCCCGTTTCGGCATCCAGCCCCATGAGCGCGATCATGCCTACCCATACCGCAATGGACATATTATAGCCCAACATCCACAGGAACCAGACCGCGCCCACCAGGGAGAACGGCACCGCCAGCATAACAATGCCCGCTTTGACCGGTGAACGGGTGTTCAAATAAAGAAGCATGAAGATCAGAAACAACGTGATCGGGACCACCACCTTCAAACGCTCGCGCACGCGCAGCATATTTTCGAACTGCCCGCTCCATTGAAGCGAATATCCGGTGGGAACTTTCAATTCTTTCTCGACAACCCTTTTGGCCTCTTCCACAAAACTGCCGACATCCCGGCCGTCAATATCAACATACACATACCCCGCCAGCATGCCATTCTCGTCACGGATCATCGCGGGACCTGTGGTCAGCCTGATATCGGCCAGCTGTTCCAGCGGGACCTGCGCGCCCGACATCGTCGGCACAAGAACCCGGCGAAGCTTCGGTAGATCGTCGCGTAATTCACGGGCATAACGGACATTCACGGTATACCGCTCACGGCCTTCGACCGTGGTGGTCACAGGTTCCCCGCCGATCGCGGTCATGATGATCTCTTCCACATCCTTGACCGAAAGCCCGTAACGCGCGATCTGGCCACGTTTGATATCAAAATCAATAAAATATCCGCCGGTCACGCGCTCGGCATAAACACTGCGCGCCCCTTTGATGTTTTTCACAATACTCTCAACCTGGACCCCGATCTTCTCGATCTGCGCCAGGTCCGCCCCGTAAACCTTGATACCAACGGGCGTGCGGATACCCGTCGACAACATGTCGATCCTGGCCTTGATCGGCATGGTCCAGGCATTGGACACGCCGGGAAATTGCATCTTCCGGTCCAGCTCCGCAATGATCTTCTCCCAATTCATCTCCTTGCGCCACTGGCTTTCGGGCTTAAGGATGATGGTCGTTTCCATCATGGAGAACGGCGCAGGATCCGTTGATGTCTCCGCGCGCCCGGCTTTGCCGAACACGCGCTCGACCTCAGGAACGGTCTTGATCACTTTATCCATCTGCTGTAAAAGCTTTCCCGCTTCGGTCACGGAAAGACCGGGAAGGGTTGTCGGCATATAAAGGATCGTGCCTTCATTTAATGGCGGCATGAACTCTGATCCCAAACGGAAGAAAACGGGAAGAGTCGACAGGACCAGGATACCTGCAGCGATCAGCGTCTCTTTCCGGAACCTGAGGACGAACCGGCACAACGGCTCGTAAAACCGGAACAACACCTTGCTTACGGGATGCTTTTCTTCCGGATAATATTTCCCGACGAAAATACTGTTTAAAAAGACAGAAGCCCAACGGGGATGAAAATTGACCGGATCGATACGCGTAAAGAACATACGCATGGCCGGATTAAGCGTAAGCGCCAGCACCGCCGCGATCGCCATCACAAAATTCTTGCTGAACGCAAGAGGGCGGAACAGCCGGCCTTCCTGGTCAAGCAGCGTAAACACCGGCAGGAACGCGACCGCGATCACCAGGAGCGAAAAGAACACCGATGGGCCGACCTCTTTCAAAGCCTTCAAAAGCACATCATGATAATCCCCTTTACGGCCCCCGGCATCCCATAATTGAAGCTTCTTGTAGGCGTTCTCGACTTCAATGATCGCACCGTCCACAAGGACACCGATCGATATGGCGATCCCGGCCAACGACATGATGTTGGACGTCAGCTTCATCATGAACATCGGGATAAAGCTCAAGAGCACGGCGATCGGAATGGTCACGATCGGGACGCTGGCAGACGGGAAATGCCACAGAAAAAAGATAATGACGAGCGCCACAATGATCATTTCTTCCGTCAGCTGATGCTTCAGGGTTTCAATGGCGCGCGTGATGAGATCGGCCCGGTCATACGTGGTCACGACCTCAACCCCCGGAGGCAGGGACCCTTTCACTTCCTTCAGCTTCTCTTTCACCCGTGCAATGACATTAAGCGCATTCTCCCCCGAACGCATCAGGACAATACCACCCACGGTATCGCCTTCGCCGTCAAGGTCCGCAATACCGCGGCGGATCTCCGGGCCGATCACGACCGACGCCACATTCTTTACAAGGATCGGCACGCCATTCGTGTCATTGCCAAGGACAATATCCTCTATATCCCCGGGCGACTTGATATACCCCCGTCCGCGCACCATATATTCCGTACCGGCGAATTCAACCAAACGGCCGCCCACATCATTGTTGCCGCTGCGGATTGCCTCCGTCACCTTCATCAAAGGGATGTTGTACGCCAAAAGCGCATTAGGGTTGACATTGACCTGATACTGTTTCTGAAACCCGCCGACGGACGCGACCTCGGCGACCCCCTGAACAGACTGCAGCCAGTAACGCAAATACCAGTCCTGGAATGACCGCAGCTGTGCCAGGTCATTCTTGCCCGTTTTGTCGACCAGCGCGTACTGATAGACCCACCCGACCGATGTCGCATCAGGCCCGATCTCGGTCTTGACCCCCTCCGGCAGCTTGGGCAATATCTTGCTCAAATACTCCAGCGTCCGGCTGCGCGCCCAGTAAATATCCGTTCCGTCTTTAAAAATGATATAAACAAACGAATATCCGAAATCGGAAAAACCCCGGATGGCTTTGACATTAGGCGCCCCCAGCAGGGCAGTGACAATAGGATAGGTGACCTGGTCTTCAATAATATCCGGCGAGCGGTCCCAGCGGGAATACACGATAACCTGCGTATCGGAAAGGTCGGGAATAGCATCCAACGGGATATTGCGCAGGCAATAAACAGCACCCAGGACAGCCACCAGCGTCAATAAAATGACAATGTATTTATTCTTCGCTGAGAACTCGATGATCTTCTCGATCATAAAATCATTCTCCGTATATACACCGGGCGGCCGCAAGGGCCGCCCCTACTTGCTACAAAGAGCCTTTGAGCTTGCTCTCGGCATCGATCAGAAAATTCCCGCTCGTAACCACCTCTTCACCCTCTTTGAGCCCGCCAAGGACTTCATAATATTCACCTGCCTTTGGGCCAAGCGTTACTTCCCTCGCCTCAAAACGATCACGGCTGACAACATAAACGATCTTCCGCGTGCCGGAATCCATCACGGCTTCTTCCGGGACAGATAATTTCGTTCCAAGATCAACGCTGATCTTCGCGTTAACGAACATTTCGGGCTTAAGTTTTCCGTCCTTATCATCCACGAAAGCCCGCACACGCACCGAACGGCTTTCAGCGTTAAGGACCGGCGTTAACCCCGCCACCTTTCCCTTAAAGACCTCACCGGGAAAAGCGACCGCATCTACAACAACATCCAGGCCTTCCCTGACCAGACCCAGTTCATATTCATAAACTGTTATATAAATCCATGCTTTACCGGAATTGCCCGGAAAATAAAGGCTGTCCTGGGCCGATCCGCTTTTCTTAAGGGCTTCCACTTCCGGCTTGCTCATGCCCAGCAAAAGCAGTTTCCTCTCAGACGACGCGAGTAACCCCTCGGATTGCTCCCGTATGGAAGCAAGAGCACTGTGTTCTGTTGCCGCGGCGGTCTTAACCGCCTGAACATATTCTTCCTGCGCCACATAAAGATCAGGATCATACGCAACTTTACCGACAGTCGAAATAACAACCGACAATGAGCGCTTCATCACAATATCTTTTTTAACACCGATCAACTGCTGTTTACCTGAATTGATAGAAACACCCGCCGGCGCTCCCTTTTCCTCTTCATAGACCGGAACATACTCCATCCCCATCGAATCCTTTGCCGGAGCCGGTGAAGTCACGGCAGGGTTCATGGGATTGCGATAAAAAAGGATCTTGCGTTCTTTCTTTTCCGGTACCGCCGCCACATCCGCACCTTCCTCTTTCTTTACAAGATCCATCCCGCAAATAGGGCAAGACCCCTTACGGTCAGATGTGATCTGCGGATGCATAGGGCAAAAATAAACGGCCTTACCCGAATGCTGGCCCGCTTTCTCTTGCGCAAACACCAGCGACAGGCCGATCATCCCTGAAGAACCAAGGAACAAAACCAATATCAACGCCAAGAATATTTTATTTCTCATGCTGTTTCTCCTGTCATTGCAGATCTCCGCCCACTGACCGCTCCAGGTCGGCGAACGACACCTGCAATTCCGCCACTGATCCAAAATATTCCATCTGAAGGTCGCGCAACATCCGCAACGAATCAAGAAGCTCCAGGAAACTCAATGACCCCGACTCATAAGCACGCCGGGCCGTCATGACCGCCGATGTCGCCTGGGGCAAGACGCCGGTCTCATAGATCTCCACCAGCCGGCGGGCCGCATCATACTTTGCGAACGCACTTCTCGCCTCAAAGACGGCCGTATTCTCGGCTGACTTGTAATCGGCTTTGGCTGCCTCAAGATCCGCCCTCGCCTCCCTCACTTGTGAAAGCTGTTTTCCCCAGAACCAAAGCGGAACATTGATCCCGACCGACCCTGACCACTGCCCCTGATCCAGCCGGCTGAACTTGCCATCGACCTCGTCCCGCTTGTATTTCAAAGTAATATCCGGAAGGAATCCCTGTTTACTTAAAGAACTTTCCGCCTGGGCCTTCTCAAGCATTTCCCTCACCGACTTAAGCTCGGGGCGGCCTTTTTTCGCCATTGCAATAACATCCTCTTCTTTAATGTTCAGATCTTCCAGCGGCTGGGCCTCGGCAATATCGATCGATGCGGCATCGTCCCGGCCTAACAACGATATGAGCAGACTTTCCGCGATACTTACTTCTTTTTCATAAAGGATAACGGTATTCGACAACTTTGAATACTCCACTTGAGCGCGAAGCACATCCTGCTGGCCGGCCTTGTTCGCCGCATACTTTGTATTCGTAACATCAACGAACTGACGCATCAAGCTCAATGAATCCCTGATAAAATCCACCTTCCGGCGATTCAGGTACAAACCCGCATACGCCTCTTTAACATCCTTAATGACCCCCCGCTCCGTTCCCTTATATTCCTGGTCGAACGCATTCGCCTCTTTCTGCGCCGATTTCTGCCGCATGAATATCTTGGTAGGAAAAGGGATCTCCTGGGAAACCGACAGAGACCTCATGGGACGGACCTTGTCCCCGCCGGCCGTGGACGCGGCAGGAGTGATCTTGTCATACTCATACTCCAACATGGGATCGGGGATATTACGAAAGAGCGCAACACGCGCCTTGGCCGCCTCCGCACGATATTGGGCGGCCTTCAACCGGGGGTTATTCTTTAACGCCTCCTGGATCAGGGAATTTAATGAGGCCTTGGGCAATGCCGCCGCTTTCGCCATCGGTATATCCGATGCGACCACTGGCGCCGCCAAAAATATAACAATGAGGAACCCTGCGAACGTTCGTCTCATAGCTACCCCTTTTTGAAACGCACAATAAGGTCAACAACCTCATCGATCTTCTTCCTGCTTTCCAGTTCCGACTTCCCCTTAATAGCGTCGGCAACACAGCCTTCCAGATGCTTCCGGAAGATCTCGTTCTCCACACGCTTGACGGCGCCGCCGACGGACTGGACCTGCGTCAGTATATCAACGCAATAACGCCCCTCCTCGATCATCTTCGCAACACCGCGGATCTGGCCTTCGATCTTCTTTAACGCAACGATCTGTTCAACATGAGACATGGACTTTGACAGTGCCATAGCATATCCTCCCTAAGGTGAATATACCATACCCCCCTACCCTATGTCAAATTCATTTTGCAGAAGGCGCGGAAACGCGGGAAATGCGGGCCATATCCCTGTCGTACTCAAAGGGCGACAGGCGACGGGCCTCGCGGGCATAAGACAGGGCTTTTTCGCGGTCACCCCGAAGAAGATACACGCGGCTAAGCATTAGCTGGGCGTTGTACAGGACAGGCTCACGCCGCGCCGCCTCCAGGTAATTGGCCTCGACCAGGCGAAGATGCGCCTCCTTGCGACTGGATGCAAAGACCCCGGCCGCCGCATCTCCGGCCGCCAGGGGATATGACGCCGACCAGCGGTCGATCAAAGACCCCGTAACAAACGACTGCCCTGCCGCATCAACATTGCCTCGGTTAAGGGCCAGGACCCCGAAGTGAAAAAAGAAGATCCCGGTACAAAGGACGAACGACAGTATAAAAGTCCCGGCGCATATCAGGAATCCGAACGCGGGAACAAAGCGCCCGCCGGGAAGCTCCTTCCCCCCGCCCTGCGCTTGCTGATAAAGAGCAGCAAAAACCCCCAGCATCGCCCAGCCATGCACGGCGATATTCGGCTTGGTGAACGTGAAGCTGAAGAAATTATCAATAAAGAACGCCGTCAAACCCCATATCACGGCCAAAGCCACGACGCTCTCGGCCCCCTCCCGGAAATGCTCCAGCACACGGCGCGCGGCGACAATAAAAACCCCGATAAGGCCAAGGATCCCGGCCAGGCCGAGGACCCCGCATTCCACCCACCACTGCAGGTAGACATTATGCGCATAATTCGTGAACGCATTGATCGATTCGACCATGGGCCTGGCCGCAAAACCGAAAGTCCCGTACCCATACCCCTGGAACGGGCGTTCCAGGATCAGATGCCACGCCTGGCTGTAATATTCCAGCCGCGGCACGATAGACCCGGAAAAATTCTTTCGCAGGATAACCACGATAAAAAGCCCGATGAACACCGCGCATAAAACAACAAGTGCCGCCTTTAAACGGACATCCATCCGGGGAACGAACCTCCTGATGATCAGCGGCGACAAAATAACCGCGGCAACCAGGAAGTTCAGCCACCCCAAAAATGAAAAAGTCACCAGCAAACACCCCACCAGCACCGCGAACACCACCCCCAGCAGACAGCGCAGCCATATCCGCCCGGAAGCCATGATCGATAACCCCGCGAAAGGCAGGATCAGCAGCAAATAACCGGCCAGGGAATTGGGCCAACCCAGAAATGAGGTCACCCGGCGATTGACCAAAATATAATAAAGGCTGTTGTTATACTCCGCGATATTCGCATCTCCGGCCTGAGGGTGACGGGAACACAGATAAAAGAATTCCTGGATGCCAAAAACAGACGTAACCAGCGCGCAGGCAAGAATAAAATACAAGAACCATTTTATCCGGCGGATATCAGTCAATGTATTGGCGAGAACATAAAACATGCCCATACTGCCGATCAGCGGAAGCCATACCCGGATACTCACGGAGAAATCCAGCGTATAAAACAGCGAAACCATGGACACAACCACCAGTATCCCCAGCGGCCATTCAAACCCCGTCGCAGAAAGCTTTACCCGTTTAAGCATGGCCAGCGCGGCAAACGCCGCGCCAAGGGCCAGCTGACAGACGGCCACGATCAGGTTGCTCAGGTCCTCCTTCACCATTGTCCCGGCATCGCGAAAAAACTTCCAGATCACCAGGCGCAGAAGGACGATCCCCGCCACAGCGACAAGGGCTCCCAGGCTCCAGGGGATGCTTTGCTTCCCGGGTTTAATTGACATGGCCATATCTCACGCTAGAATAACACTTAACATTTATGATCAAAGCCGACCTCGTCAATCCACGCTCATTATCCGAAACCGTCCGCAACGACATCAACACCGAACTCTGGATGCGGTATATTTGCCTCTCTGCGAATATCCGTCAACCGCTGGCCAGCTGTTCGCCAAAAGCTTCCGCTCTCTACAAAAGCCACGACTTCAAGGCCAGGCTGTCCTTCCTGGCGCTGACCGCAACACTGGCCAATATTGCTCCGGCCCTGCTGTATCGCTCCGGCCCCATGCTCATGACAGGGCTGCTTGCGTTCGGGCTTTTCCTCCGGTACGAAGCCGTCAAAAAACAACTCTTAATAGAACTCTCCAAAGAACTTGTGACCGGATTATACCCTGATGCCCCGCCCAAAGGAACTTTTTTCCAGTTCGGCGAAGACCTCGGCCGGCGGTATCGCCTTACATCATTCGTTGACTTTAACGGAAAGCTGGAACGGTCCTTAAAACGTTTCTTTATTATCCTTTATCCTGTTGCCATCCTGGTCTACATCAATATCTCGTGGACGACGATCCTGTATCTCTTCACCCTCACCTTCGCCTGGCCTTTCTTTATCCGGCCGGTCAGCATCCTGCGCGCCCTCCTGCGCCTGCGCTGATCACAGCTGGAACAAACACCAGACCCCTGCCAGCAACAAAGCCAGACAATAAAAACCAAAACGGGATGTTGTAAAGAAAAACAGGGAATGCATAAGCATAAATCCGTCTTTAAGAATGGCCGGCGACCCCATTAACGGATGCGAACATATCATTTTATGCCCGCTGCAACTGCTCCAGTTGAGGTTGATCAGCCGGTCCTCGCGCACAATATCGTCGTAATACAATGACCCGGGCATAGGGGACATATATGACATCCCGGACACATCAGGGCAAAGTTTAAAAGAGAACTTCCATAAACGCCAGAGGCTCTGCCAATTATCCGACGGAAAACCGAACATGAACTGGGCCTTGATCTTGATCCCCGCTTTCTTCAATTTCCGGGACAACGCGTAATAGTCCTGTGCCAGCAGGAATTTGCCCTTGCGCTTTGCCTCATCCGATCCAGGCGCGATCTCGTAGCCGATCATCAGCTCGCAACAACCGCTCTGCTTCAAAAGGGCGATCGCTTCATCATCCCGGGCAATATCAATGCTCGCGCACGCGCCCCATTTGATCTTGAGCGGGACCATTCGCCTGAAAAGCTCTTTGGCATAAACCGGGTCCATAAAAATATTGGAATCCGCAAAAACGACCCCTGCCCCGCGGCTGCATTTGAGTAAAGCGAGCACGTCGTCCAAAGAGCGTGCCGGAGTATCAAGGATCGATGTATGCGTGCAGAAATAACAGCGGAACTTGCACCCGCGGCTGACCATCACGGTCTCGGCCGCCACCATCGGCGCCGTCGTCAAAAGATACCCATGAAGCCGGTCAAGGTCCCTGTCCGAACAACTCCCCTGATAGATACCGGCCAGCGCACCCTTCTCGTAGTCCTCCAGGACCTTCTCCCAGGCCCCTTCCGCAGGGCCGATCACGACCGCGTCGCAGAATTCCAGGGCCTCTTCAGGGAACAGCCCCGCGTGGGGCCCTCCCATGACGACTTTCGCCCCCGCCGCGCGGAATGTCCTGGCGATCGAATACGCGATGGCCGCATTCGACGAATAACAGCTGATCGCAACCAGCACGTCCTTGCGCGCGTACTCCTCGATCCAGAAAACCCGGTTAAGCTCAAAGACCCGGTATCCGGACGGCGTGAATGCACGGATCGAAGCAAAGAACATCGGATAGGCCCGCAATACCGCATACGCTATCCCGAAAAAATGCCCGCCCAAGAGCGGATTAACAAGGATAAGCTCCCGTCGCGGTACACCGGGTGTCTTTTCCTCTTCAGGCTTTCGCGCCAAAGCAAAAAAGACATAATACAGGACAAACAACTTCACGATCTCGATCAGGAATGACGCACATGCTTTTAAAAAACCGGCTTTAGCCATGACATGCGTCATCTGATCCAACACAAGCCCTGCCAGCACGGCCATACACAGAATCAAAAAGTCCAGAACAGATACCTGGAACAACTGATCCCTGTCGATATACGCCTTGCTGCGCAAAACAAACCCGGCGATGGACCAACTGATCAGCGGGATCAGGACAATGCTTATCTGTTCCACTGAAAAGATATTCTTGCCTGTGATGACATAAACACAAAAATGGATCACCTGCGGGAACAGGATCGCCGCGATGACCAAAGGCCAAAAAACAACTCCGCTCCTGGCCGATGCGAGCCTCATCACCAGCTCCCGCCCGGTCGACAGGTCTGCCAGCACAGAAAAGAACCACGACCAGGCCAGGGTCAACCCCAACCCGAAAATAAACATTGCCAACGTCGAATAAACCCGGATACCGCTGATCCTGACATCGTAGATACCGAACAATTCGACATGCAGGAGATAATACGTCACCAGCGCGGGAAGGATAAAGCGGCAGAGCAAGCCGAACGCCTTTTGAAAAGTCCGGGCCTCATGCGAATAAAAAAGGTTCATGCGATCCTATCCCTTGAAGTGCCCGGTCAGTACATTCTTCTTCCTGCCATGGCCAAGGACCCTCTGAACTTCAAATCCCTGTGCCTCCAGCCCCCGGCGCACAAATCCGGCCACCGTAAAAGTCGCAAGCGTCGTGCCGCAGCGGCTCAGGGCGGCCATGCCCGAGAATACGCCATCCGACCACATTTCAGGGTTTTTGGAAGGCGCAAACCCGTCCAGCGACCAGGCATCCGCCCCGTTCGGAGCAAGGCCCTGTTCTTTGATCGCGGCCAAAGCCGGAATAACATGATCAAAAATAACCGTCAGACGGATCCGGCCCGATCCAAAGGAAAAATCCCCCATCCCCCCGGATCCCGGCCGATATTGCGCGGCCAATTCCTCTTTATGCGGTGAAAGGCAGGGCCACAAGCTCAATGCGCGAACGATCTGATCCGCCGAAAGAGGATAAAGCTCTACCGATATGAAATGCAATGACCAGGAACGCGGCGCACACTCATCCCACAACTGCCAGGCACAACAGAAATCCAGGCCGGTCCCGAATCCGGTCTCAATAATGGTGAATACCCCGTCGACTGCCGAATCCAGCGACGAAAAACGCTCTTTGAGGTTATTCCCCTGACAGACCACATAAAGCGCCTCTTCATACCCGTATTCTTTGCAAAAATACTGGTCGTCAAAAGCCACCGACCACGGCATTCCCTGACTGTCCCAGACCATCGTTCCGTCCATATCATTCCCCGAAGTCATGAACCGTTCCCGACTAAAAAAGCCCTGGACTCAACATCCAGGGCTTTTGATCAACACGGGTTAACACCTCTTTCGCCTATTTATCATCTTTGCTTTTCTGCAATTCCAGGACCTTGAAAAGCAAAAAACCGATAATAAGCGATTGCACCAATACCGCTGTTTCCAAAAATGCTACCATATCGACCTCCTCGAATAACCCGTTTATTTCTGAGCTTCTCCCGAGAACATCCCCTTGAAGATGCCGTTAAGGTCCATCAGGCTCGTGGAATTCTGCCCTATCGGAACAGCAAAGACACGGAATTTATCCGGGATATTTTCCGCGAACTTGAGCGCGACCACATTCTGACCGCCGCCCAAAGCGTCCGCCTGAAGCTTCTTGCCTTCCGCATCCGCCTTGTAATTCGCCAGCTTGCCCGCCGCTTCCTGCTCCAGCTTATAACGCTCGGCATCCGCCTCGATCCTGGCGGATTGAGCACGCCCTTCGGCATCCTGAATCGCCTTGAGCTTGCTCCCGCGGGCCTCTGCCTCCTGACGCTTGGCCTCTTCTTCCTGGGCCAGCGCGCGATTCTTGTTGATCTCCACCTGCTGGGCCGCGAGCTTCTTCTGCTCGATCGCGCTCTCGAACTCCCTGCTGAACGCAAAATGCCGGATCAGGGCATCCTGGATCTGGATCGCCGGGAACTTGGCCACCGCGCTCTGCAAGCGCACCGCGATCTCTTTCTGGATGGCATCGCGGACCTTGCCGCTGTAGATCTCCTCGGCGGCATAGCTTCCGATCGTGATCCGCGCTTCCGAACGGATCTGCGGCAACAGGATCTGGTCCTCATAATTCGGGCCGATCGCCTGGTGCAGCGCCGGGACTTCATTGCCCTTTAAAGCATAAAGAATGGTCAGGTCAACACGGATATTCTGGCCATCATTCGTCTTGAGGTCCAGGCTGTAATTGTCCGAATTCTCGCTTTTCATCACGTCGCCGGGGAACGCGCGCGCCGCCACATGATAGACCACAATATCCGTCGAAACTTTATTATAGACATGATAACCAACCAGGCGTGGCATTTCCATCACCTTGCCCTGGACCTTGTCGATCTCGACACCAACCTCGGTAGGCTTGATATCAACAATGCCAACGAACATCCAGAAAAAGAACAATGCCGCAATGATCGTACCCAGAAAGAATGTTGTGCCTTTATTCATGTTAAACTCCCCCCATCTGAAATTAAAAAAATTCTCCAGGTGTTCCCTCATAAGATCCTCCTTGATATTCATACCGGCGACCCGCCGGACCGCCCCCTACAACCAAGGAATATATCACGATTTCAACCGTCAGGGAATTTTAAAATAAAAATCCCCTGCTATTCCTTAATAAGGGAATAGCAGGGGTGTATAAATCCAACCCAAAACAAATAACTTAAAATTTCCAATTCACAATAGGCAGGAATTCAAACGGTTCTTTGCTGCCATTATAGTTCCCGAAACCGATCTGAAGACCATCCAGCGATTTTGATACATTAAATAACCCCAGCTGAAAACCATGCATTTCCGCGGCATAATTCACCACGCCACCCTGGAAACCCTTGACAGACCCGTCGGCATAATTCGCCACACCCAGCGCCACTCCGCTGAACTCCCCCTTGGAAACATTCACCAGGCCGCTCTGCAAGCCCACAAAACGCCCGGCCGTATAATTCACCCAACCCGCCTGCCAGCCATGGAAAAAACCTTCCGTATAAGCCACAAGACCGGATTGCAACCCGGTGAAGTCTCCCTCCGTGACCGCCGCGATACCACCCTGCCAACCCACGAAACGCTTGCCGGTACGGCTCAACAGCCCAGGCTGCCAACCATAAAAAGAGCCATCCGTCCAGTTCCCAAGGCCAAGTTCCACACCCTTCACATCGCCGGTCGTACGGTTCACACCAAAAACACTGTAGCTTAACCCTGTCATATTCACGTTTCTGGTATAAAAGAGGTTAAGACGAAGACCGCCGATAGACTCTTCCTTGGGGACCATCTGAACCGGCTCAAAAACAGACAGCTGCAGGAACTTGTCCTCCGCTGCCTGGGCACTGCCCAAAGCCGCAACCAAAAACAGACTTGTTACCAAAAAAACTTTTTTTAACATAAAGCCCTCCCGTTTGTTGTTTCTAACCACGTTAGACTTTGATTTGTCGTAAAAGGATCTGGAACATTTCAACGATCGGAGATTATAACTCTTAAAGCAGGAAAGGTCATTCAATTCTTTTGAGCGATCGCGCCCAAAAGAGCGCGATGAAAGCGCCTTCCGCGATCAGCGAAGAAATGCCCAGAGGTTCGAACCAGGCCTCCGGTTCCGCCGGAATAAGAGGAAGCCCGACCGTACGGCTGGCGACATAACCCAGGAAAGACCCTGCCGCGACCATCAGCCCAAGGCACCATCCCCATTCCTGCCGGCGGAAGATCCCGTAAGCCGCAGCCATAGCGCCAAACCCATTCGCATAGAACAGCCAGCCCTTGTACGCGGCTTCCTTAAAACAGTCCGGCGCACCGACGATATGAATGCCCCCTACAGCGATGATCAGCACAATTGCAACCCAGGACAATTTCTTCACACCACTCCTTCTTGATTAAGAAAAACACAACAGCGCCTGTCGACGACCAGGATATGGTTCTGCAACCATACCATCAGGAAATACAATAGCTCGTCGATAGCATGCAGATCATTGGCATCCAGCCCTTTCTTCAGGGATGTGATCTTGGACCTGAAAAAAGCATGTTCCTTGATATGGTCCTGAAGGCCACCGAAAGAATGGTCGAACATCAATTCCTCCTCGGTCTTGAAATGATACTGCGCATACTCCAGCAATTCATTGAAAATACTCACCCAGCTGTCACTTTGTGGCGCGCCGTTCTTGATGAGATCATCGAGCTGATTAAGAATAACCACCAGCTTGCGATGCTGGTCATCAATGGCTTTAACCCCAAGGATGAATTTTGGTGACCATTCGAAAAGCATTCGCACCGTCCTTTTAAGGTCTCGCCCGAACAACATTTCTAAATATTATAACCTTGCCTGCCGGCCTTGTGCAATCAAGACAATCCGCCCTCTTTCCTTGGATCATAACCCTAACGCGGAAAGAATATTACCGGCAGGAGTAAAACCAACGATAACGGGGGTGAACCCATTGAACGTGCCATTGGCAAATCCCGTCAACATGGCGGGATCAAAAACAACGTCGACACCTTTCCCCGAACGCTCAACGTTCAGGCCGCTGACATCGATACCACCATTGATATCCTGGGACGGATCCGGACGGTCCCCGTCCGGTTTCGCCAGCAAAGGCGCCTGCAGCCATTGCTCCTTCTCGGGCAAACCCAACGCCGTCAAAGCATCGCTGTAATTCTTTCTCAAAGATGCGTCCATCTGAGGCCCCTGTTTTCTCAGCACGCTGATGACATCCGTAAGGATCAAGGTCCGATTCCCAATGTTAACATTCAACAAGAACACAACAACATCCTTCACGTTCATGACCGGCAACGGCTGTTTGAGCCTTTCCAGGAATTTGCCGCCAAGCTCCGCATTGACCCTTCCCAGGACCACTGTCCTGCTGGCATCGGATGTGTCCTTTCCCAGGCGCAGTTCAACCAGGGCGTCCCTGATCTTGAGCATGGAACGCAGATCCCCGACAGGGAACAGCTCCAGCAGGACCTTTTCAAATTCCAGATCCAGGGCCGCATTCTGAAAGATCTTGCGGCCACTTAACAGGTCATCAACCAGCTCAAGGATAATATCATTGGTGCGATACGTATACCTCGTATTCGAAAGACGCATATACTCCCGATGGATCGCCCTGATCCGTACAAGCCCCTGCTCAAGCAGCGAAACCTTGTTCTTTAAAAGGCCCCTGGCCTGTTCCCGGACCTCGCTATCCGTCGATATCAGCATGACCGGCATGTCATAACCCAGCCATCTCCCGAAAGAAAACCCGGCTTGTTCCAGGCGTTCCTGGTCGCTGGAAATAAAAACAGCCGATGGATCGTTCAATAGCCCCAGAAACTCATAATAGGCCGCACCTTCCTGAACTTTTCCTTTGTATTCAATAAGCGCGTCAATACGAGAAGGCATGCTGCCGGTATGAACACGGGACAACAGTTGCTGACGCTTCCGGATATTCCAGTACCGGACCAGCAAAGCGCTGCCGACAGAGGCGCCGAGAACAACCCCTCCCACAACAACCCAGGCAACAGGACTGTTCACCAGCGTATCGATCACCGACGGATCTACGGGAGCCGCGGCCAGGACAGAAAGAGCGGAAAGGCTCATGGCGCGGTCCGGCTGAGAAGCCATGACCTGATCAATGACCTGCTCAAACTGGCGCTGGCTCATGCCCTGCGAAAAACCTTTCACTCCAAGGGTCTCAAGCGCCCGGATATGCGGAGCCCGAAGAGGATCCTGCATATAATGATTTTTCTTAAGGATCTCAAGAACACGGGCTGTTAAAAGCCCCTGGCCGACCAGGCCCGTATCAAGGAAAAACCGCACCGATACATCAAAGAACATATGCGGCTCCCGGAAACGGTCCCAAAGCCTGTCTCCCATTTCTTTCTGCATTTGAAGCGGAAGGCGCTGAAAGACCTCCATCCGGACTTTCGATCTCGGCGAAGATTCAATGATATCACGGTAAAGATCGATATGCTTTTCCATCCCAGGGGCCAATTCATCAAGCCCGCTGACGGCAAGAGGGAAAGACGCCTCCGGCCCCCATCCCAAAACCCTGGAAAGAATATAGATCATTTTCTGATCAAAAAAATCGGCCGAAGCCCTCTCCCGGGAATTCATGGCCACTGAAGCGGAACGGGCCTTCTTCCTGAAAGAAATAAGATCCGCCAGATTCTCCTGGACAATATTCAAAGAAGCAGGGACATCCCGGCCCAATTCCCTTTCCAGCACTAAAAGACAGACCTCGGCCCGTTCCAGAGGAGTGAACGGAAATTGCCCCATCAGGGCTTTTGCGCCATCCCGGACCTGAGCATTGGGATGTCTTAATTGCTCAAAGATATTCCTGCTCTCCAGCCAGCGAAATAAAGGATCGATCTGACCGAACCTGGAAAACAGCTCACGCTCCGCCGCGCGGATCCCGGGGTTCATATCCATATAACGCGCCAGAAGTTCATCACGCCAAACATCTTCTTTCACAAAAGAGCGCAACGACTCCGCCGCCTTGAAAAAAACCTTCGGGTCCTGTGTTTTCCGTAGGACCGACTTGAAATGCTGTATCGTCCAATATCTCATAGTCATAACCAGCGCCGGAACTCCGATAGAAAGAATAGCCACGACACTCCACGTGGATGTCGGGTCAAAAGATTCTCCCGCCGCCAATGGTATGGCGGCCAGCGCGGAGACCGCGGACTGTAGAGCGTCAGCATCGATTGGACATGTTGGGGAAAAATTGAGTTTGCAGATTTGATCCTGGTTTGGGTAAAATGG
>CAIVRE010000022.1 GCA_903908245.1 Candidatus Omnitrophota bacterium | reverse complement strand
GTACCCACATCCCGGATGGTGAGCGTGCCGACATTCGCAACACTCGTGCCGCTGATATCCGCGCCGGCAAAATGCCCCGTATCCAGTATCAGGCTATGCGTCACACCTGTAACCGCTCCTATCGTAAGGTCAGCCACATTGATAGCCGATGCCCGCGTGTCAAGGACCGTATCCGATCCCAACGTCACCGCGCCAAAGGTCATGGGTGTATTCGTCGACTGGATCGTCCCGTTCACCGTGACCGTACCCACCACCCCTGTCGTGGTCAACCCAGCCGTATAGGTCTGCGTCCCGCCGTTCTGCCCGAGCGTCAACATGCCAAGGCTTGCCGGGACAAACGCGTTGGTGATCGTACTGCCGTTACCCGTTAAATTTACATTCGCGTCAACCGTCGCCGGAAGGTTTAAAGTCGTCGCCGTGACCGCGCCCTGCAGGTCGACCAGCGTGAGTGCATCTGTCAGCGTCACCGTGGTCGCCCCGATCGCCCCCGTCAATGTCGCGGTCCCGGCATCACGGATCGTCAATGTCCCAACACCCCCAATACTCGTCCCGGTAATATCCGCGCCGGAAAAATGCCCCGTATCCAAGATCAAATCAAATCCGGCACCAGTAACAGCCCCGATCGTCAGATCCCCTGTGCCATCTACAGCTTGTGTATCCAAAACGATATTCGCGCCCAAAGTGATCGCGCCCAAGATCGAAATAGCCGCGCCAGAAGTAACAATATCCGCATTCAATGTAGTCGTCGCACCCGTTCCATCAAGCGTTACAGAAGCATTATCCGCCCCAGTGATCTGCCCATTGACCGCGATCGATCCTCCCGAAGGGTTCCGGATCGTCACGGGGTCATTAAAAGTAACCGCTGTGATCGTTGCTCCACCGCTACTGTCAGAACGGCCGATCGTTATTCCGCTAAAACCATTCTGCAAGTACCCGATCTCGGTATCCGTTAATTGAAAACCGACCGCCGCCGCGCCCGTTCCAATATTCATCGCTGTTCCTGCGGTCAAAGGCTGCAAAGTGATCGTAGAGGTCCCTGTAATATTTGCACCGAGCGCAATACTGTCCGCCGTGATCGTTGCCGCTCCTGCCCCCAGGACGATCGTCTGACTTTGAGTAAACGTATTAGCATTTAATGTCAGCGTTCCCCCGGCAAAGGCCGACCCGGCTCCTGAGAAAACAATGGTCCCGCCGCCATCATCGTCGATCGTCAGATTAATGGCCCTTGTCGGGCTTAAGGCATTGACCGTGACGGTTGCATTATGATTATTGCCAATATTAATGGTCGGCGTATCCACGCCTGAGCCGAAAGAGTCCATTTCCGTATCAGTAATAGTAAAATTGCCGGCCCCAGCCCCTAACCCAATAGTCCGGGTGCTGGTACCAGGGAAAAGATTGATCATGCCATTGTCATTATCAATAACGGTTCCGGCGACAAGGGTCAATGTATCTGCCGTGATCTGGATTAAATTATCATTCGTGGTAGCTCGAATCTCAGGAGCTACCCCAGTAGTCACGAACCTCCCTGTGTTATCCGCGTCACTATCAGCATTGATGATGATCGAGCCATTGTTCGTTGAAATAATCGTGCTCGTCAGCGTAATACGGTCCTGGGCCGATAAAGAGATCGTTCCTGTTCCTCCGGCCGTAACCGGACTGACAATGGTCATCCTGCCCGTCCCGTTACCTATGCCAGCCCGAATATCGATCGAACCGGCCAATGCCGTAACCCCCGTCACCGTCACCGCACCGGCTTCATTGTCCGTCAGGCTGGTGATATTCACTGTTGTATTGCTATTATTGGTAATATAAATACCGCCCGTCGTAGTCGAAGCCGCAACGTCCGTTAACCCCGATGTGACCACAGGACTTCCCGAAGTCCCAACCCCGCCCCCGGCCTTAAGCATCAAATTCCCCGTCCCCATCGTTATCACATCACCCGCAACATAATTATTGATGATCGCGCCGTCAACCGCGGAATTCCCCGCGATCAGATACACACTGCCTGAACCACCCGAACGATCAATGGAACCATTCGTTGTAAAAATGATGTCCCCGTCAGCGAGCAACGTTAAATTGTTATTGCCGCCATCAGCGATCAGGGCGTCCACCGTGATATTACCCCGTTCTACTCCACCGCCATTGGCCGTAGAAACGATCGTATTACGATTGGAAAGTTTTGTCTGCAATGTCGTATTCAGGATCATGGAAGCGGTAAGGGTCGGAGTAAAAACATCCGGATCTGCCCCCGACCAGCCTCCATTAGCATTAACACCGCCAATAGTCACACTGTACGGGTCAATAAGCCAAACACCCGATCTGCCATTTGAGGCAGAAGCATCCACATCACCCGCTATATCGATCTTATGGCCCGATGTTTCAACAAACCCGCCATCCCCCGACAATAGCCCGCCTTTGGCACTGATCAAGCCATACACCTTGGTCGTGTCGTTGGACCATAAAATAACTTTGCCGCCATTCCCCTCGGTCAGCGCATCCGCTTTAATGACCGCGTCCGGACCAAAATACGTAAAATTGGAGTTTTGCAAAGTCCCCAAGCCCTGATAATCGCCGCCGATCAAGACCGTCCCGCCGCCACCCTGCCCCGACGCATCAACCTTCGCATGGCCGAAGAGCCCCACCTTGTCGCCGGTCACCGTGGCCTTACCGCCCTTTTCTCCCTGATCATCTCCCGTTACATCGATCTCACCCGAAACATTGACGATCCCCGAATCACCCCCACCCAAGATCACTTCACCATTCTCGACCGATACACTGCGGGCACGCGCAATGCCGCTGTGGTTGATCACATTATCAAAAACCTCTTCGGCCGCGCCGGCGGTCATCACCACGCGCCCGCCATCGGCCCGAAGCGTTCCGGAGTTGGCGAGAGCGTCATTGACCCGCTTGCCGTTCTTGTCATAAACGGGTGCTTTGATCGCCTCTTTGATAGCAACATTGATCAACCCCTTGCCATCCACTGACACCACCACCTTATCCCCCGCGGCCAACGCTACTGATCCGCCATCAGCGTTCATGGTGCCCTTGTTCATGACAGCACTGCCGATCATGGCCACATACCCGCCTTCAGCCACATTGACAACGCCTTCATTGGAAACAATGCCCGGGGCAACCGCCTGGTCCCGTTCAAAAACAAGATCGCCATTAAGGAAATTCGTACTGTCCACGGCCAACGATGTCGCGATAAGGCCTCCGGCCACATTCACTTGCGCGGAAGGAGAAAAATATATGCCGGAAGGATTGGACATCACGATATGCCCGAATGAATTCATCGTCCCCATAATGCCCCAGGAATTCTGCCCGCCGCGAAGCAGAGCCGAGGAGGAAATATCCGGAGCCAGCAAATTTAGAACAGCCCCCTCAGGGACAACCATATCCACATTATTAAGGATAGACCCATTCTGCACATTGACCGTCAACGTATTCCCTTGCTGAGCAACGGTATACCCGCCCTGTTCAACAGAACCCACCGTAAAAACCGGGCCAAGACGCACTTCCTGCGCAAAAGAAAACCCGATCCCATGCAAAAAGAAAGCCCCGGCCACCCATAAAGTGACGAAAGAGCGAAGAACCTTGTTTTTCTTTTTAAAAAGATCCATGTCTAAAAAAGATCCATGCCAATGGAATAATAAATCTCCGTGTTCCCGCCATCACCGATCTTGTCGCCCAGTCGCTGGGCCCATTCAACCTTGCCATAAGTATTCTTGAAAAGCCCGACGCGCAGGCCGACGCCCGCACCGGAAAGCACCTGTGACCTGGCCTCGCCGACAGCCCAGGAACGATTACGGCCCGCGCCCGTGTCAAGGAACAACTCAAACTGTATCCTCTTTTGCAAAGCATCCTTTGTAAAAGGCATCATCCACTGGTCTGGAAGGATCGTCAGGGGAATCAACACCTCGGTCGCAAACGTTGCTCCGTAGTCTGCCATGAACGCGCCTTCCGAGTAACCCCGCACGGAAAAAGCACCGCCCAACGGCATACGCTCACTGGAGGGAAGAGTATCATCCGTCAACTGAAGATTAGAACGCACAGACAAGATCGATCCAAAAAGAAATTTATTGTAACGCGCAAGGCCAAGATGCATCACCGTAAACTCGCTGCCTGTGTTACTGCGGGTCGCTTGTTCATCATTATTATCACTGGCTCCCCAGACCGGAAGCCCGAACTCAACATCAACAGGAAGATACGTCCGGCCGTAATGATCTTTTCCCTGATTCAAAAGGCCCAAATGCAGAATACGCAGCTGATCCTCACCGCTGCGAGTCCCCATGGAATAATTCTTGTTAACCTTCCAGTCAAGCTCGGTCCTGCCCGTAACAGACCAATTCGGCTTGACCATCAGCGGCATCGTTAAATACGGGCTATAGGTTGCGGCCCGGCCCTTCAAATTTAAACTCTTGAACTGCCCTCCCACTTTCGCGGTGGAATAAGTGGTTGAAAAACCCGCACGAACGCCCTTCGCGCCGACAGGAATACTATAATCCGTCCCCAAACCCAGTGCCCCTGTCCCCACCTGGACACGGCCGCTCAATTCATCCAAATGGCCCGTCACATTGGAGTGAAGCGCCGCAAGCGAATACCGTTCCCGCCCGGTATTCCTGGTGCCAAGATCATTCATACCGGTCATCAAATGGAATGGCGAGCGGTCCTGGACCTGTATCTCCACGTCGGTCGTCCCCTGGGCTATACCGGGACGCAGGACAGAACGCGCCTCAATATCAGGATGCTCATTTAAAATATAAAGACCGCCAGAAAGCGCAGACTCAGTAATAACGCTCCCCGAGGTCAGCCCGACCTGGCGTGCAATGATCTTCTCGGAAAAATACTTGTTGCCCGTAATACTGAGCTCCCCCAACGTCCCTTCAACGATCTGCACCTCAAGCACCCCATCCTTAAGTTTCTGCGGAGGGATAACAGCATACATGGAAATATAACCCTTCCGACGAAAGAAAAGCTTGATCGCCGAGACCATCACATCAAGCTCGCGCAGAGAAACCTCGCGCCCTACATACTTATCAGTAACAAATTTCAAATCATCAGAAGGGATCAGGGTATTACCGGTGAAACGGATCTGTTGGAGGGCGAACTTGACATCACTGGTTATTTCAGAGGAAGCGCCTGTAAGCTTCCTGATATCCGCAGGACCGGGTGTCTGACCACCAAGGGCTTCCTTGTCCCTGCGGACGTTATCCTGGAATCTCTGTTGCTCGGCAACAGCCGTATCCGCGGGAGGCGGCTGTTGGGAATACGCCGGAAGTTGCCATACCAAAAGAACAATCACGGCCAGAACCATGCCCAGACGAAAAAGTCTTTTCATCAAAACTCCCGTTCATATTTCAAAAAACTTTTTATAAAAATTTTTAATTATTTTAATATATTAAGGCCGGCTTCTCACGAAATCAATTGCATTACATTTTAATTTCTATAGAATTGATTTTAAATATTCCGTCAACCAAGGAGAAGATCATGTTTAAACAGATACTGCCTGTCCTGAAATTGGGTGCGCTGCTCCTGACCCTCATCCTTGCCATTATTGCCGTTCTTTATATTTGCGATTTCTTTACCGGTGAAGAGATCAAGCGGCTTATCACAAAATCCATGGCCATAATCGCCATCGTCACCGCCTTCTTTACCTTTGCGGTCCTTTTGGCCAAGGAAAAGTAATCCCCTGAAATATCCGTTCACTTCAAATGGACCCTTATCATCTCAAGTAATTTCTCGAGGTCGTAGGGTTTCTGGATAAAATCATCCGCTCCCCATTCCCGGGATTTTTGTTCAATACCCGCGGAAATATTAGCCGTCGATACAATGATCGGCTGAGCGATCTTCCGGGTCTTGCGAAGATTCTCAAGGACAAAGAACCCGCCGCCGCACGGGAGCCCCAGGTCGAGGATAACAAGGTCAATAGCCTCTTTGGAAACATGCCGTATCGCGAACGTCGCGTCCGACGCGGTCAGCACACAATAACCATGGCCGATGAGAAATGTCCTGAGCGCCGTAACAAACGGCTGATCATCATCAACAACAAGTATTTTCTTTGACGTTTGATTTTCCAAGGGTCCCTACTCCTTTGCTAGTGGCAGTAATATCGTAAAACAATTCGGAACGCCGGCTTTGCTGGCAGCCCATATCTTCCCCTGATGGAGCTCTATAATGTCTTTGGCGATGGACAAACCGAGCCCATGCCCTTCAACCGACTGGTCAAGGCGTTCAAACTTATCGAAGATCTTTTCAAGCCTGGCTTCAGGGATATGAGAACCATCATTAAAGAATTCTACCCGGACAAGATCATCCGTCGGATATGCTTTCACAACAACTTTCCCTCCATCAAAAGTATGCTTGATGGAATTATTAAAAAGATTATTGACCGCCCGAAGGATCTTTTCTTTATCCGCCCTGACCAGAAGAGGCTTCAACGGGATCTCAAGCTTGATGGAAATATTTCTCCTGTCGGCGACACTGGCCAATTCCCGCTCCTGCCCTTCAAAAAGCTCCCGAAGGTCAAAAGACGTTCGTTTCAATTCCGCAACACGGGCCTCGATCATAAATGTATCAATAAGCTCCATGATCATCGCATTCATCCGGTTGGATGTCTCCTTGCAAACATTGATCGCGTCATCCTGTTCAGGTGTCAGCTTCCCAAGGAACCCGGCTTTCAGGTTTGAAATATTCGCCTTGATCGTCATCAACGGACTTTTAAGATCATGGGCCAAAGACATGGCAAACGCCGATTTCAGCTCATCCGCCCGCTTCGCTTTCGCGGCATAGTCCAGCGTTTTATTAACGATATTCCTTATAACGCTATACGCAACAATATACCCCAATACCAGAATAACCCCGGCAAACAACAAAATAAACCCGATATTGTAAAGGATCTTGTTGCCGCTGGAAACGATATCGAAAAGAATATAAACAAGAGAAAGGATCGGGATAACGCTGATCAAAATGAAAGAAAAATTCAACCGCCTGTACGGATTTTCATTCAATTCTTTGAACAGGAATTCCAACTCGTTATTTCTTTTCATTCCCTTCACCTGCCTTGTTATGATCTTCCCAACACGTTAATCCACCACCTTCATCCGCCCTTCTGCACTGTTGGCGCGGATCTCGGGCACATACATCGCATGCGCCTGGTCGGGCATGGCATGGAAATCACCGGGGATCTCGGCCCGCAGTTCATACGCAATGCGATAGTGGCCCTGCTTCATCTTGTCGACAAAGAACACGGCCTTCTGATCACGGAACTCCTGATACAGGTACGCCTTTTCGCCGGTCGCTTTACCATTGTTATCCAGCGCCTCGGCGTATCCATCACCACTCTTTAATTCCATGGCCTCAAGCCCGGCCGGCTTCGCATCTTCGAAGATCAGATACTCGTAATTGTTCTTGGCCTCAACATCGAGCTCGACCTTGACGCGGTCACCGCTCTGAAGCGTATCGCCATCCGCAAGAGGTTTCCAGTCCTCCACATAACCTTTAAGCAACGTCTCTTTCTGCGACTGCTTGAAATATTTCCGTTCGACGAATATCTCGTTACCCTCCGGCGTAATATTCTCCTCAAGAGTAAAATATTTCAGATAAGCCGAGAGATACAACGCGCCTTTCCCGTTCACTTTCACCTTGACCGTATTCACCCCGTCCTTCACCGCTTCAGCGGGAAGATCAATGTAACGCCCGAAAGTGAACATATTGGCCGCATTCACATGGCCCTGCTGGATCGCCTTACCGTTAAGGAGCACTTCATAATCATAGTCCGGGTTCAACTCGCCAGACACTTTCAAGTAATCCGCAAGCGCCAGGATCGCGATCGCCGTATCGCGGGTATTCTTCCAACTCGCTCCACGGCGGTTCAACGACAGCCATTTGACCGCAGGCGCAATAAGCTCGCTTTGCGGTTCGATATTAACGAGTGCCTTCAGGCTGAAGGCGGTCGCCTCAACCCCGCCTTCACTCCAGCGGTAGTTCATACCGGCTTCCCCCCAGTGCGCGGTCTGATCCCCGTCGTCCTTCATGACCCCGTTGACAACATTGCGTGCGAGGATCGCCGCCTCGTCCTCCCTGCCGCGGACTTTCTGCCCGACAGCAAAGAGCGCCCGCGTATAAGGATTAAGTTTCTCGCGCATATCCCAGAGCCGCGCGATCTGTTTATCCTGGAACTGGCTTTGATACTTCGCATAGGCCATGGCGTGCAGCATCCATGCAAGCATATCCGGATCATTCTCTTCCTCAACGAGATTCTTATCCATATACTGAAGCGCGCGCGACACCACATCGCCGCGCACATCGCTACCCGCGTCCTTGGCGAGCATCAACCCCCAAAACACATACGCGGTCATGAACCGGTCGCTATCGCCACCCTTCCACCAGCCCCAGCCTCCATCAGGATGCTGAAAATCATAAAGCCGGTCCAGGCTTGCCCTGGCAAGGTCATTCAAGCGCGAATAGGTTGCATCATCGCGCCGCTGCGGATGGCCCTTGGGATCATTGCGCGGCTCAAGGACATTCGCCAGATAGTCATCCACATCCTTCTTGTCAAACCCCAGATCGCGCATGGTCTTGGCCACGATCACGGCCGGCAAAAAACGGCTCATGGTCTGCTCAACACAACCGTAAGGATAATCCGCAAGATACGGGAGCGCGTCAAGCATGGCCGCGGCCATCGATGGAGAAAGTGTCAGGCGCAGCGATGTGGACTCCTTGATCCTTTCCTTCGGGACATCAAAAGTCACCTCGCCATCCGCGGCGCCACCCTCATCTGCCTTAAGCGCAAGTGCCCTGGCAATGAACTTCTCGATGCCATGCGGGATGACCGGATACTTCTTGAGCATCGCGTCCGACACGGTCGTGGTCTGGGCCATGGCGGTCAACTCCGCCAGCCCCGCCTTGCCGGCCAACACATTCCAGTCAACACGTTTCTCTCCCTGCGGGTCAAGATCAACCCACACTTCCGAAGCACCATCAAGATCTACACCCAACGCTTTCAACGTCACCTTGATATGCTGCTTCTCTTTTGTGTAATTATGGACATTGGCCGAAACCGTGACTTGATCGCGCTCGGTAAAGAACCGCGGCGCCTGCAAGCGAACGATAATATCCTTTTTGGTCGTCACATCATAAGTCGTATTGCCAATGTCGGTCCCCAGGCTGATCGCCCGCGCGGTCGCCCGCCAGGTCGTCAGAGGATCCGGGAACTTGACCGAAACCTTGGCCTTGCCCTGCTGGTCCGTCACGACCGATGGCCCCCAGAAGACGGTCGAACGAAAATCCTGCCGGACCTGCGCCTCAGCAAGCTCTGCGGGAGCGGCTTGAGGCTCCAACTCCCGGCGAGAAGCATTCATCATGCCTCCCTTGGCCAGCATTTTCTTCCCGGACTCTTCCTTCCTGTCATAAGACATGGATTCACTCATGACAGGCGCCGAAGCCGCGAATTGCACACCGATATCATCCGCCGACGACTTCATTCTCCCGACAGCTCCTGATTTCTCCGCATCCACCCCATTCATGGCCCGTTCATTCCCGTCAACAGACGGCTGGTCTTTGTTGACAACCTTGAAATAAGGCCGCTGATTCAATGATGACTGCAGCTGCACACTATGCGGACGCTTGTCTCCAAAAAAGAACTGACGGATATCCCCGGCCAATTCCGACTGAATATAGAACACGCTCGCGTCAACAAGGCTTAAGCCCAGCTCCGCCACAACAGGCTGCCCTTTGCTGTTGGTAACCTCAACCCCGAACTCTCCCTTCTCTCCCGGGCCATAAACAGGCTTGTCCGAGGTCACTTTAACGTTCAGGAAGTGGCCTTCCGGCGGAACGATCAACTCGAGTTCATGCATCCGGATCTGCTGGTCGCTGGCGGATGCGGCCGTCACGAAAATATTCGGTGTGAACATGTCTGTCACCGGCATTTCAACAAGCTTGACCGGGCCGTCCATCCGCACCAGCTGGGCCGACTCGATCTCCCCGGCCTCTGCCGAAAGGAGCACACGGGCACCTGGCTTGTCCGACACCAGCATCAGTCGCAACGTGTCCCCGACGCTGTACGTATCCTTCTCCGCGATGATCTGCAAACCGCTGTACCGGTAACCGATATCGTTCGCCTGCTTGTCACAAACATAAACATTGACCGTGGACTCGATCGGGCTTCCGTCCACATCGAACCCGGTGACCATCACGCTGTAATAGCCATTCTGCTCAGGTGAAAACTCGAAGACCGCCTGACCTTTGGCATCGGTCTTAATGAATTTAGTAAATAGAACCTCATCATTATAGGGAGATGCCGGCAAATTCTGCGCGGGAACGGCCTTGTCCGACCGAGCCTCACTGGAAACAACAACCGGCTCGTGCCACCAATGCCGGCTGACCGACACTTTGCCTTCGATCGAAACCGGCTCGTCATTAGCCGTCATCGTTTTAATGTCGATCTCTGTTTTATCCCCTGGACGATACAGATTCCGGCGCGGCGTCTGGCATATGAAGAATGACTTTGCAGTCACTTTGATCTCGGCCGTAGCCGTGATCTCGCGGCGGCTCTCATCCACCACGCGGGCCTCAACGCGATACGCAAGGTCATACCCCTTGGCCTTGTCCGTCTCAAATTCAATAAGCGCCTTGCCATTGGCGTCCGTTACAGCCTCGCCCTTCTTAAGCAGCTGTCCATTGCCATAATAATTGTTCCGCTGCTGATCCTGGGTGTAATACCACTCATACGGCCTCACCGGATAATACGTATGCTGATCAGGCCGCTCATAGATCAGGTACTCAACTTTCGCGTTCGGCACCGGGCCGCCGAAATAATACTGCGCATCAAGATCAAGCGAGAGCTTGTCCCCCAGACGGTAAGCATTAGCGAACTGCCCCTCACCTTTGGGCCGCGGCTTCACCGTCACCGTAAATTCGGGAAGCTTGTATTCCTCCAGACGGAACAGGGCCGCCCGCGCGAGCTGACTGCTACCATCGCCGGCATAAAGCTCCATACGGTACTCCCCAAGCGTTGCCTTCTCATCAAGCGTCAGGCTGTCGCTAAAAGAACCAAAATCATTGAGCGTGTAGGCCTTCTCCAGGACCTTGGTGTTACGGGCATCATAAAGGATCACCTTGACCGGCAGGCGAGAAGGCGTCGAAAAAGTACTCCCGTCATAGCGCCGCAACGTTCCCTTGAAAGACACCTCCTCGTTAGGGCGATACGCCGGCCGGTCAGCGAACGCGTACAGCCAGAATTCTCCACGATTTCCATAATACGAATAATAATTGCTCTGGGAAAAGGCCTGTTTTTCCCCGTCAGAAACAACCGCGAACAGTTGATGCTGGTTGTTGTAGCGCTGATCCCCCTCCATCAAATTCACCCTCAGGATACCGTCCTCATCGGTATTCCCCGCGCCCTCGTCCCACTCATAATTGCCATTCTTGTAATAACGGTATTGATATTTGACCTTGGCACCAGATTTCGGCTCACCACTGGCCGTGTCGAAAGCGAAAAAGAGAGCGCTCCCCCCCGCGGTCTTGACCGCCAACCCGAGGTCAGAGACCACGACCATCTCATAAGCAACGGTTTCCCTGCTCTTCACCATCAGGAGATATGCGCCCGGTGCAAGGATCCCGGACTTCGGATCAGGTTTGGCCTCCTTATCTTCCGGCATCTGCCATTCGGCCAGGCCTTTATCCTCACTCATCCAAAGATGCTTGCCTTCGTCTTTCAGCGTCCGGTGGAAACTCAGAGCCACCGGCAAACGCTCATAACTCCTGGTATCGACCATGATCTTCAGAAGCCGGGCATAATTGTCCACCCCTCGATCATACGCCGTGACCTTGATAGGATCAAAACGCAGTTCTTCCGTAAGGTCCATCTTGTAAAATGTGAATTGAGCCTCATTGACATTGCGCCAGCGCAGGGAAAAACGGACCTGGGAATCCGGCAGAAAATTATACCCGACACCCGGCTGGATCACCGGGGTCGTGATCTCCTTGATATTACGCTGGGCGTCATCCACGAACTGCGACTCGCCGGGCTTGAACTTCGCAAGAAGGGCCTGGTACGCGGCGACCGCCTTCACAAAATCCTGGTGCTGCTGATACATCGTCGCAAGCTGATAATAAGCATCGTCGACCCATTCGCTCGTGCTGTAATCCTTCGTCAATATTTCAAAATATTTCTCCGCATCCTTCTGCCGGGATTGATCGTAGGTATTCATGCTGGCCGTGGCCAGCATGAACGTCGCCCTGGCCTTGTCCTCGGCCTTGTCCGCGACTTTAAGGATGTCCTGCATCAGATCCTTGATCCCGACCGGGCCAGGATGTTCCGGCGGAGGGATAAGGTCGTCTTCTTTCTGAGCCTGATAATTCTGGTTCGGCGCCTCGAAATACCATCCCCAACTGGAAGTCACATACTCCGCCAGCTCAAACGTCGCACGGATAAAACGCGGACGGGCAACCCCGGTATCCGAATAGCCGCTCCAAAATTCGCGGGCGGACATCAACAATGTTTTAATGGTTTCCCGGTGGGGATAACGGTCGTTCTGGATAAAAAACTCGGCCAGGGACTGATTAGCCTCGGCCCACCAGCGGTCATGGTCAGGAGCGATAACAATATGCTTGAGCGCCAAGGAAGCTTCCTCATAAAACCCGGAATTGCCACTGCGCCAGGAACAATCCGCGATCTTAAAGGACACCTCCCTCTTCTGCTCAGCCGTTAACCCGGGCTGAGCAGCAAACGCCTTATACCGGTCTAAAGCAAGCTGATAGGATTTTTCACTGAAAAACTGCTCCGCGGCCTGATACGAATTCAGGCCCGCACTCTGACCGAAGATCGGCCTCGCAGTCAAAACAAAAACACTCCCCGCCAGGACCATCACGACAACCGCGATCTTCTTTGTCCATGCCTGAAACATAAAAGGCTCCTTGGGTTATGAGGTGTTTTCAGTCCCTGCGTCTGTATTTCTATTTAATTTAACAAGAAAAAGCAAAAAACCAAAGGTAAACATTAAGAATCAAGGGAACGCAGTTAATAGGGCAGCGTTAGACGATCTGTGATCGAAGATCGTGGAAAACTTCTTCCAGCTTGTCAGAATAGGACGCGCGGATCTTGAGTAGTTTGGCGGACACCTGTTTATGCAAATGAGCGGTGCCCATATCATCGAGTCGCTGGTAAATGCCCAGCCGTTTTCCCAATGTAAAGTGAATACGGTCTTCTTCCGGGAGAGAAAGATAGCGGTCCAGGATGGCAATAAGACGGCTTTTATCCTGGGGAAATTGGCCACGGACTTCCATCAGAAGGTCAACGGCATGATGATTGGCGTAGTGACTGGTAATGCCATTGAGATCCTCGATCAGCAAGCGTTGTTCTTCGATGATATTCTTCTCGGTCTGCAAAGTATATTCACCCGCTTCCATCTGTCGATGAAGTCCGGAGCCGGGTTTGACTCCGATGGTGAGAACCCGAATGAAGTGAGGGTTGATCTCACTGAGGACCTTGGCCGTTTCACGGGCGTGTTCCTCCCACAATTCCTGTCCGCCCAGGCCAAGGATAATGAATTCTGAAATAGACATCCCTGCATCCTTGGCCCTGCGGCTGGATGTGGAAATATCGGCGGCAGTTGCGCCCTTATTGACTTTTTTCAATACCTTATCCGAGCCGGATTCCATGCCGCAATAAAGTTTGTTAAGTCCGGCTTGGCAAATGGCCTGCATTTCCTGGACTGATTTGCGGATCATGGTTTGAGCGCGGCCATAACTACTGATCCGCTTCAGTTTGGGGAATGTCTGCTTCAGGAAGGTGAGAAGCGCGACAAGTTCAGTGGTTTTCATCAGGAAGCTGTCACCATCCTGCAAAAAGCATGTTTCAAAGGTCTCGTCTCCGTAGTACTTGGCCGCAGCGACGATGTCGCGCTTGACCTCGTCGAGCGAGCGCATGGAGAATGGCATACCCTTGTAATTGACGCAAAATTCGCATCGATTCCAGGGACAGCCGCGTGTGGTACGGATCAGCAGGCTTTCGGCTTCGTCCACGGGACGAATGGGGCCCAACTCAAATGGAGTGCTATTCATGTGAAGCTCAACTGTTTTGTTGATGAATATTTATATTAGAGAATACTAAAGACCAACACCATATTATTAAAATCTTATTTTACTCCGAACAAATAGTGCCATATACCAATGTTATTTAAAACGTTTAACTAAAGCTCCCTGAAGCGAAGAAACGATCATCGTTAACAATACGGACGCTCCAAAGAAATAAATACCGATCTCCGCCTTGGCAGAAGCCAATGCCCCCAGCTTGACCCATACAATAAGGATCGCGGATACAAAAACATCCAGCATGGACCATTTACCAAAAACCTCCATGAGAGAGATCAATTTCCGTCGGCGTTCTTCCGTTAATTTAATGAACCATACGGCAAAAAGAGATACCAGCTTCGCGATGGGGAAAATAATAGAAAATGTAAATATGATAACAGCCAGGACGTACAATTTCTCCTGCCAGAGGTTCTGGACGCCGGTCAAGATCGAGTACGTATTGCTATTCCATAGCTTACGAACGGTCATGACCGGAAGTGTCAGCCCAATAAGCAGTAACCACACAGAAAGTGTGATGAGAATAACGATATCAACCCTTTTGGGGTAAAGTTCCTGCAATGACTTCGATGAAGTTGCCATATTAGATCCATACGTATGTAAGGAGGCCGGCTGCTATTCCCCGCATTTTACCAGCATGTTTTTGATCAAACCCTGATGTCGCTCGGTATCCTCAGCCAAGCGAAGAAGTAAACTCTTAAGACTGGCACTATCCCCGGTAACAACCCTAAAATATAACTTTTCTAAAAAACCGGATTCGATCCCAACGGCCACAGCGAGAGCCTCTTTTAACGTTAAATTCCCGGCGCTAGCTTCACTGGTTTTCTCCTTAATATCTACGATCGACCCCCAGATATTGGAGGAAAAAACATCCTGACGAATAAAAAATTCCCCTTTCTTCAGGCCAACCGCAAAGACAAGCAAGATCTCTTCGTGCGCCTCTTCCTCACAAACCAGATTACGCCAAAACTCAGCCACCTCAGGGAATTTCTCTGCGTAGACCCGATAAAGATCAGCGACACATGCCTCGCACTTTGCCATCAATTCAACAGCTTTAATTTGTTCCTCATTGGCAACCATATTGACCCTCCCCCGCCTTGTGGACGTTTTGTTAAGACGGATCCTGCCCCAGAACCTTCTTTGCCTTTTCCAAATCTATTTTCTGTACAGATAAAGTTATTGCTTTACCAAAAGACATCCCTGAACTATAGGGCTACTTCAGCCTTTGTGTCAACTGATACAATAATCCATTGGCGATCTCAAGCCTGGCTAAGAAATACCGTCTGGCCTGGATCCTGATATGCGATCTGTTCCATCCTTTATTCTGGATATCGATAGTAATATCGCTCGAATAAACCTTGGCAAGAATTTGCCCTTTTCCTGGGTCTTCTTTCTTCACGGCTCCCAAGTCTTGGACTAATTTTAAACTTTCATGATAAACCCTGTTAAAAGAATATCCAAGGTCGGTTTTAACATCGTCCTGAGCTACTGCAATGCCGATAACAGCGGCAGGCAGGAACCCGATGCCCAATAAAGTTTCTGCAGCAAAAAATCCTGCGCTACGGATAGCTGTCGGTTTCAATGCCTCAAGAGTGACAGAAGCGATCAGTTTGGGGACCCCATCAATATTGCTGATCCTCTTGTTCTTGATGGCGACATCATAAGCCTCGACAAGTACCGGAGGTGCATGAGTATAGTCTTCCAGGATCACTTTCCCTACATTTAACTCAAGCAGGTCTATCTTAAAGACAGGCAGCTTCATCGGCTTATCTTTATTTGCTGCTAAATGTTCTTTTATGATCTTTAACGAATTAACATTAACCCCGCCCTCTTTATTTTTAAAAATGATCATTTTCTCCATATTAAAAACAACCAAAGGAAAATGCATCCTGCCTTGAATAAGCCCCACAACATCCACATCTACCATAACTTCAGGCATAACAAGAAAAACCTGATCAGGAAAAGCCGGCGGGTTATAAAGTCGAAGATTCTTTATATGTATTTTATGCGTCAAAAGCCCTAATGAGAAAGTCTCCATTTGTACTTTAGCACCGATAATTCGCGGGGAGGTCGTTTCAATAGCAAACTTTATGAGACAATCTATACCCGCCGACAATAGAAATAATGTCAGAACAACTACGATAAACCCACGTAGCAACGGCTTGAATTTGTTCGTTTTATCAAGAAGATCGTTCATGAATATTTCGGCCTTTGATCGTGCGACCCATTGTCGAGAAGCAATAACAAAACATCTTCTTTGCCTAACATATTATACCGCAACAGCACCTTTCACAAGTCACAGAAAAGATCGCCAAAATTCTCTGATGGGCCCATCTAACCTGACCTTCGAATTAACAAAATTAAAGAATATCGAACAAGGCTTAATCTCCACATAACCCCGGGAACATTAAACAAAGCCTTTCCCTTAAGCCATCTTCTTTTTTTACTTCTCCCGCTTGCGCCTGGCCCCATAAATATTCAAACCGCTCCCGATACTTCGCTATGATCGGAGCATCTTTGATGATCAACAAATTCTCTTCATTGTTACGCTCAGCCGTAGGAGTCCAGTTAAAAGAACCGGTGATCAGAATATGATCGTCGATCACCGCGAACTTGTTGTGCATCAGTCCCTCCCCCGTATGATACTTGACCTCGAAACCCCGTTTGATCAAATATGCGGCCTTAGAATACGACTGTATTCTCTGGCTTTTATCAAAAACCACCCTCACCTGTACCTGGTGTTCCTTAGCCCTGACCAAAGCCTGCACAATATCCCGGGAGGTTAAAAAATACATTGCGATGTCCATTCTTACTCTGGCCAGGTCGATCTCGTCGACAATAACCTGCTGGCATCCTCCGTTGGGTGAAAAATGGACTTCCATAGTTTCAGCAAAACACAACAGCGGGGCCTGAACCAAAAACAATATGACAAATAACGATCTCATAAGTCTCCTTTAATTGAAATTGGCATGCCCATAAGGCACCTGGTTAAACCAATGGACAAATAGAAGCATCCCGTTAAAGACGATCTTCAAACATCCGGCGAATGCGTCAGCCAAAGGAGGGCAGCACAATCCCGCAAGGCCTAACCCCAGCCCCAGCGCAACGGTAAGGTCTGCCAGAGGGACAACTGGGATATTGGCAATGATCGAGATCGGCGTGATCATTTTGAAATAATAAAAAATTAACCCGGCGGTCCCGACCCAAGCCGCTAATGAAACCGCCAATGCCGTTGCCAGGACCTCGGGAAACCGGCTGAATAATTTCAAGCAATGTTTATTCAACACCAGGATCGCCAGTACGGCCGCGAACGAAAGTTGAAAACCGATATTAAAAAGATCTTTGGGATATGCAAGCAATAACATCAACGCGGCCAGTCCCAACGAGTTAAAAACCTCCGCTTCCATTTCAGCCGCAAAAGACAAGAGGATGACCGATGACATGATGCAGGCCCTTGCCACAGATGCGGAGAACCCGGTCAAGAACCCATAGGCGAATAAAAACAAGGCCGTCCCTATCAATTGCCCTGCCCTCGGCAAGCCGGAAAATCGGAAAATAAAAAATACGATCGTTATGATGATGGTCATGTTCATACCGCTGATAGCAATGACATGCGCCGTTCCCGTGTTGATAAATTCCGTTTGTATTTCTTTGGGCATGGCCGTGCCTTCTCCCAGGACCATGGCAATGATCATACCGGCCTCTTCCCGGTCCAGATAATGTTCAAAAACATCCTTGAACTTCTTTTGGAGCTTGAACGACTGAGCGACCAGCCAATTGCCCTGATCTTCACTTAAGATCTCCAGTGAAGCGTTTTTCCCAACACTCACCGCCCAGAAAATACCCCGCTCTTGCAACCACTGGCGATAAGAAAATTTCCCGTTACCATTCCCGTCATAAATGGCATGCCAGCGGCCCTGTACGCGCAGCAATTGCCCGTAATGAACAGGCCTGTTCTGGTACACCTGCACCTGAACTTTCCCGCGTTGAGATATCCATCCCTGTTCAGTTAAGATCCGTCTTACTTTCAGATCGAAAACGGCCTGGCCTCCCTGTGCCCATGCCCGTATTCGCGGATTTGAATCTACAACCCCTTCCGTCATGCGGATATCCTGACGGTCGTCATAGGAAAGCAGGGCCGCACTGTCAGGGGCGAGACGATATACATTGATGATCAATACAGCCCCAAAGGCGAACATTCCCGCGAAAACAATCCATGACTTGCGGCCGATCATCGCCCATAAAGTAAATCCGCACAATAAAGCGACCCAGAATAAGAACGGCAAGGGCAAAAACTTCCCCACCGTGATACCGGCACTTAATACGATCGCTAACACGAATGAAGGACGATGGGTTTTCATAACGCTTCAAAACGACAATCTCGGGTAATTGTCTCCAATGCCTTCCTGGTAATGCCTTTCACCTGGCGTACGTCTTCCGCGGACTTGAATTTTCCATAACTTTGCCGATAGTCGATGATCCTTTGGGCGGTCTTTAATCCGATGCCAGGCAATTTATCAAGATCTTCCGCTGTTGCTATATTGATGTTCAATGGATACGTTGACTTAACTTGATGCGCGGTTTTAACCCAATGGATGATACGCGCATCTTGTTTAAGCGCGACACTCACCAACGTGCCGAAGCAGAAAATGACCAACAGACTAATAAGCGCAATGCGCTCCTGTGGGGTTAAATAAAACACATCCGCGATCCTTTTTTATGAAATCGTTAGAAAAACCGGGGGGTTATCACCATTACTCTGATCGGAAGAGTTCGGAGAAAAATCAAAATATTTTGTATAATAATCAAGAGGCTTGAGAAAGTCAAATTAAATCTGGCCGCACGAAAATCCAGATATTGACCCTCTTATATAGAAAAGAATTCTCCCTACGTGGATAGAAATACCTATAAACAACCGCAAAATTTTGACACAAATCAGGCTGGGAAACCCTTTTTTGAATGGTCCGCCGCCAGCATCAGGTACATGGCCGGCACAACGAACAGCGTAAAAGCGGTTCCAATGGCAATACCGCTGGATATGACCAAGCCCATGTTAAAGCGCCCCGCGGCACCCGCACCCGAGGCCAGGACCAG
This sequence comes from Candidatus Omnitrophota bacterium, assembly GCA_903908245.1. Lineage (GTDB taxonomy): Bacteria > Omnitrophota > Gorgyraeia > Zapsychrales > Fredricksoniimonadaceae. The sequence continues at coordinate 52,043 of CAIVRE010000022.1, read as the reverse complement.
CGGCATGACACCGAATACCATGGCCGCCGTGGTCATCAAGATCGGGCGCAATCTTATGCCCGCCGCAGTCTCGATCGCTTCACGCTTGGATTTCCCCTCCCGCTGCTGGTCATTGGCGAACTGCACAATAAGAATACCGTGCTTGCTAATAAGACCAATGAGCGTCACCAGGCCTACCTGTGTAAAAATATTCAGACTCGCCCCGCCGATACCCAAAGCAATGAAGATCAGCGCACCGCAGATCGACATGGGCACGCTCACCAGAATGATGAGCGGGTCACGGAAGCTTTCAAACTGTGCGGCCAGCGCCAGAAAAATAATGAGCAAAGCAAAAAAGAACGTGATGACCAACGCGCTGCTTTCCTTGACGAACTGCCTCGACTGCCCGGCATGATCAAAACTGTAACCCTGCGGCAGCACCTCTTTGCCGATCTCCTTGAGCTTGGCCAGCGCCTGCCCCAGCGGAACGCCAGGCATCTGCACCCCCGAGATGGTCGCGGAATTAAGCTGCTGAAAATGGTTCAACGACTGCGGCACCACACTGGTCTTGAGGCTAGCGATCGTGGATATCGGTACAGACGCCCCGCTGGCGGTCGTGATGTAATAGTTCATAAGCTGGTCCGCGTTAAGGCGCTCACGCCGCATTACCTGCGGGATAACCTTGTACGAACGGCCGGACAGGCTGAAATAATTCACATACCCGCCGCCGAGCATGGAGCCCAACACGCTGCCTACATCGCGCATGGAAAGCCCCATCTGTGCCGCCTTTTCGCGGTCGATCTGTATTTCGGTCTGTGGCTTGTCGATCTTCAGGTCTGTGTCAATGAACATGAACATGCCGCTGGCCATGGCCTTCTCGAGAAAAGCGTTCGCAACTTCATTAAGCCTGGTCGAGGAATCCGTTGTGCCGATGACGAACTGCACCGGGAGGCCCTCACCGCCGCCAGGTAATGGCGGCGGAAGGAAAGACACGCCGTTAACCCCCGCCAGACCACCCAGCTTCATCTGCAGGCCCGCTTGGAACTGCACGGCCGAACGCTTGCGTTCCTCCCAGGGCTTGAGCACAATACCGGCGAGCCCCGCATTAAGCCCGCCGAGTCCGTTGATCTGAAAAACATGTTCGGTCTCGGGATACTCTTTAAGGATATCGTAAACCTGCCCGGAATAAATGCCGGTCTGTTCCAGCGACGCTGTCGGCGCGCCGGTGTACATGGCCAGCACAAAACCCTGGTCTTCCTGCGGGGCCAGCTCACTGCGCGAACTTATGTACAGGAAACAGGCACTGCCCAGCACAATGAGCGCGAAAACCGCGATCACAGGCAGATAATTGAGTGCGCCATGCAACGTCCTCTCGTAAGTACCACGCAAACGTTCAAACTGCTGGTCAATGATGTCAGTGAAAGTCTTTCGCCCTCCAGCATCATGATGCCGTAACATCTTTGAACACATCATCGGAGAAAGTGTCAGGGCCACGACCGCCGAAACCGCCACCGCTCCGACCAGCGTGAACGCGAATTCGGTGAACAAGGCGCCGGTCAATCCCCCCATGAACCCGATGGGCACGTAGACCGCGACCAGGACAATGGTCATGGCGATGATCGGGTTCGCCAATTCGCGCGCGCCCCGCAGCGACGCTTCCAGGGGCGCGATCCCTTCCTCAATATGCCGGTGGATATTCTCGACCACGATGATCGCGTCATCAACCACCAGGCCGATCGCCAGGACCAACGCCAGCAAAGTGAGTAAATTGATCGTATAACCAAAAATGAGCATCATGAACAACGCTCCGACCAGGGAAAGCGGCATGGCCACAGCCGGTATCACCACCGAACGGAACGATCCCAGGAAAAGAAAAATAACCAGCGTCACGATCAAAAGCGATTCGAACAGCGTCTTGATCACTTCATGGATGGAGCTGTTGATATACTTGGTGGCGTCATAAATGACACGGCCTTCCAACCCCTCGGGCAATTGCGACTGGATCTCGGGGAAAGCCTTGCGCACGCCCTCAATAACGGTCAGCAAATTCGCGCTGGGCGCCACCTTGATGCCGATGAACACCGCGTTCTCTCCATCAAACGCCACCGCGGAATCGTAATCCTCGCTCCCCAGAGAGACATTGGCCACATCCCCCAAGCGCACCTGCGCCCCACCCTGTGACTTGATAATAAGGTCCCGGAACTGCTCCACCGAATGCAACCCCGTTGCCGCGGTCAGGTCCGCCGTCACCATCATCCCCCGGGTACGGCCAACCGCCGCGATAAAATCATTCGCCGCCAGCGCATTACTGACATCAACCGCCGTAATGCCATGCGCCGCCATCTTCTGCGGGTCCAGCCAGGCCCTTAGCGCGAACTGACGTCCGCCCAGGATCTCCGCGGTCTGCACTCCTTCGACCGTTTGCAATTTAGGCTGAACGACCCGGATCAGGTAATCCGTGATCTTGTTCGTTGCCAGGGCATTGCTGTAAAACCCCATATACATTGAATCCGTGGACTCGCCGACCGCCACCGTGATCGACGGCTGCTGAGCTTCCCTTGGCAGCTGATTGAGCGCCGCGTTAACCTTGGTGTTGATCTCGGTCAACGCCTTGTTGGCATCATAATTCAGCCGCAAATTAGCCTTGATCACGCTCACGTTCGACGTGCTCGATGAGGTCAGGTAATCGATGCCGTTGGCCTGGGCAATGGAATTCTCCAGCGGTGTCGTAATAAACCCGGCAACGACAGCCGGGTCAGCACCGGTATAAACCGTTGTCACCGTTACAACCGCATTCTGGGTCTCGGGATATTCCCGCACGCCCAGGAGGTTCACGGCCCGCAAACCCAGCACAAAAATAAACAGGCTCACAACGGTAGCCAGCACCGGGCGCTTAACAAAAATATCCGTAAAACTCATGCGGCTGTTTTCCATATTCAACCTTATTGATCGACCGGTGCGGGAGCGGGATCATTGCCCGGCTGCACCTTGTCATTAATGATGACCACACTGCCATTCTTAAGTTTGTGCTGGCCGCTAGAAACGACAAGGTCGCCTTCCTTAATACCTTTGACGACGCTCAACTGGTCACCCCGCATTTCGCCGACCGTGATAAAAGACTGCTTGGCTTTCATGACAGAAGCACCCTGCGCGTCTTTTTCAGAAGCCTCCACAACGAAAACCGTTTCCCCATACGGATTGAAGTTCACGGCCGTCTGCGGCAGCGTCAGGTAAGGCTTCGCATCGCCCACGTCGACCTCAACGGACACGAACATGCCCGGCAGAAGGTCATGCTTCGGGTTAACAAGCGTGGCTTCAACCTGAACATTGCGCGTATCAGGCTCAATTTTAGTATTAATGGCCGTGATCCTGCCGGGGAAAGACCGGCCGGGGAAGGTATCCGTCGCAACATTCACTTCCTGGCCAATGACCAGACGGGAAAGTTCCTGCTGAGGCAGGAAGAAATCGGCGTACACCGTATCGAGCGATTGCAGCGTGACGATCTTCTCGCCCGGATTCAGATACTGTCCGGAATTGACCACACCGATCCCCAGCTTGCCGCTAAAGGGCGCCTTGATCTTTTTCTTGGCCACCATAGCACTTTGCTGGTCCCGCTGCGCCCTGCGGCTTTTGAGTTCCGCCGCGTCAGCCTCCACGACAGCCTGGCTTACCGCCTGTATCTCCAGCTGCTTCTTATCCCGATCATAAACCGTCTGCGCCAGCTCCTCCGCCGCTTCCATGGCCTGCAGCTGGGCCGTATCCGCTTCTGCATTCAACTCAAGCAGAGCCTGTCCCTCTTTAACATCATCGCCGGACTTAAAATGCACTGCCTCAATGATCCCCGCTATCTCGCTGGCCACATCCACCCCCTGCACCGCGCGCAGGCTTCCCGACGCCTTGATCTTGGGCTGCCAAAACTGTGTTCCAACTTTGACCGTAGCCACTACGACGGGTGGCATCTGCATCGTGGCAAAATGCTGTTTCATCATGTAGTTGCCGAAAGCCAGGTATCCGAAAATACCTCCGAATACAAACCCGGCGATCAACAGCATCAATAACATTCTCTTAACCATAAACTACTCCTTTGATTGCTCCACCGAAACCCGATGATCTCTATTCCACCAGCCGCCACCCAACGCCTGAAATAATGCCGCCGTATCGGAAAGGCGAGCGGCCCGGGCCTGGACCAACGCGATCCGGGCCTGCTGATACTGCCGCTCGGCATCTAACAGCAGGGCATAATTCACCGCGCCTGCGGCCAGTTGTTTCTGGGTCATATCCAGGGAAGCAGCCGCCGCGGCTTGTGCATCAGCCTGGGCTTTAAGCGCACGCGCATCCGTCTCCAGCGCGCGCAGCGCGTCAGCCACATTCGCGTATGCCGCCAGGACCACCTGACGGAACTGGGCTCTGGCCGCATCAAACGCCGCCAAAGAAGCCCGGCGCTGGGCACGCAACCTGCCGCCATTAAATATAGGCTGGACGATGCCCGCCCCGATATTCCACACCGTACTGTTAGCATCGAAAAGACCCGCCATCCTCCCGGCCTGGGAACCATAACTGCCGCTTAAGGTGATCTGCGGATAAAGGTCCGCAGTCGCCACTCCCACCCTGGCACTAGCCGCCTTAAGCAGCGCTTCCGCGGCACGGATATCCGGCCGCTGACGTACCAGTCTAGAAGGCAGGGTTACGGGCAAATCTTCCGGCAAACTTATCGCCGCAAGGCTAAAGCCTTTCACCGTAGCCTCATCCGCCGGAAATTTCCCGGTCAGCACCATAAGCTGATGTCGGACCTGCGATAGCTCCTTTTCCACGGGAGGTAAAGCCGCGCGCGTCTGCTCAAGCTGGGCACGCTGCGCCAAAACCTCGGGACGTGCCACGCCACCCAAAGCCATCTGCTGATCCAGCATGCTCAAATGTTTTTCCTGCGACGCTACAATATCGCTGAGCGCCGCCAGCTGCTCTCTCAAAGAAGCTTCCCTTATAACAGTAGTGACAATATTAGCCGTAAGCGCCAAATAAGCCGCCTCGAACTGATATTGCTGATAATCCACCTGAGCCCTGAGGCCATCGAGCTCCTGCCGCCCTTTGCCAAAAACATCGAATGTATACGCCACATCGACCGAAGCATTATGCAAGTCAAAAACACTGCCCTTGCTTCCGGCAGGCAAACCTGCTGCGGCCGGAGAGCTCTTCTTGCGCGATGAAGACAGGGCGGCGGAAACATCCGGAAAATATTCGCTGCCGGCGCTCGCGTTATAATTCTCCCGAGCCTCGCGGAGCGTGGCCTGTGCCGCCGCCAGGTTCGGATTCTGGGCCAGCGCGTCGCGGATGATGCGGTCCAACTCCTCTGACTTAAAAAGCGTCCACCACTGCGCCGGGACATCTTCTCCCATATTGAATTTCTGCGCCGCGCCACCTGCCACCGCTGTCGCCTCCGTCTTCTCTGCAAGCGGCCCCGCGGTATACGCCTTGACATCGGCTGCAGGCGTATGCAATGCCGGCCCCGCCGCGCAACCGCTCAGCACCAGGATACCCAAAACTATGCAGATCTTTGCCGATCCGGCCATTGCGCTCATTTCTTCCCTGCCTCCAGTTCCTCGATCATCCGGATCATCATATCCCGGATCTTTTTCTTCTGGGCCGGGCTATACGGTGAAAACCCCAGCATCTCTGATAACATTAATCCGTCCGAAGCCAATGAAATGACAGCCGCGCGTTCAAAATCCAGACCGGAATCTGACATTTCCTTCAAATGTTCGCAATGCGCGTCTTTAAGGCATTTAAGTAATTCGGGATCATTGGCTGCAACCACCAAAATGGAAAGCCCCATACGATCGCGCTTTTCATTCGGCCCCAGCGCCGTCAGGATCCCCGCCTTAAGCTCCCTCCCCGGCCCCGGCTTGACCTTATCGAGCAACGCAGTCCGGTCAACATAAAACTGCCGGACCAACCGATCGATCATGGCTTTAAGCAGGCTTTTCTTCGTAGCAAAATGGTACATCAAGCCGCCCTTGCTGACACCGGCCTTTTTCGCGACCACATCCAGCGACATGTGGACCGCGCCCATTTCCATAGCCACCGCTTCAGCGGCATCAAGAATGCTTTCTTTACAATTGACTTTCTTGATCATCGCTCGCTCCTTTATAAAAACCAGGATGTCCCCTTTGCCACAGGACTTAATATATAGTATACCGACTAGTCGGTATAGTGTCAAGGCGTGCATATTTTCAACTGGTTTTTAAACATTAAACAAAAACTGGCTAAAGATAAGCTCTCTGCCGAGGCCAGAGATGAACTTGGGAAGAAATGCTACGGTTTTGTCAACGATGAATCCGTATACGTAGAAAAGGCCCACTAGAAATCTCTAATGGGCCTGTCTAAGCCGAGCGGTTTGGGATATCCCGTGCCAGAGTCTATCAGTTGCTCAACCTTCTTGAATTGAATCCAAGCATCATTCAGCACTTGAGATCAACCCAAGATGTGACCGAACATAATTTCTGGGCTGAACGGAAGCTGCAGGAAATAACAACATTCAAAAATCAAGAACAGCAATTATGCGAGTTTATCCGGTTGCAACAAAAAGTCAAGCGAGAATTAGCCATGCTTTAGATGATCGCACCTCTAAACTTTATAATAAATTAAAACGATACCCTATCCCTGGCTCATTGACAATCCGTTTGGGCCGCGCTGAATCATCTTCGATCTTCTGCCGAAGATGATTAAGGTAAACGCGAACGGAGTTCAGCTTTTCTTCATTATCCGTGCCCCAAACATCTCTTAAAATCTGACGCATCGTAAGGACACGGCCAGCGTTCTTAATGAACAATGTCAGCAGTCCATATTCGATCGCCGTAAGCTTGAGCGGCTGTCCATGAAGGGTAGCCACACGCGTATTAAACTCCAGTCGCAATCCCGTGTTCTCAAAGACCTCGTCAACGATCCCGGGCGTTGTCTTGCGCCGAAGCACCGCCTGAAGGCGTGCCGTTAGCTCAACAGCGGAAAACGGCTTGGTAACATAGTCATCAGCGCCATTCTCAAGGCATTTGACCTTGACCTCTTCCTGCCCCCGAACAGAGACCATGATCACAGCGACATCGCTGATCTCGCGTATTCTTAACAAAACTTCTGAGCCCTCCATATCCGGCAAACCCATGTCCAGCAGCACGGCGTTAGGCTTCTTGTAAACAAGTTCCGACAACCCTTCCTTGCCCGTACCAGCCTCGATCATGGTGTACCCGGCATGAGTCAAGATCACCCGCATCAGTTTCTGGATCTGCGGTTCATCGTCAATAACAAGAACCAAACCTTTAGACATTTCCTTCCCCGCCTTCCTTCTCAACGACCGGCAACGCCATGCTCACCATAAAGCCTCGCGGCGATAAATTGCTCGCTTCGACAGTCCCGTTATTCAATTCCACGAAGCGCTTGGCAATGGATAGTCCCAAACCAAGTCCGCCCTTCTTGGTTTGCGCCCCCCGATAGAATTTGTCAAAGATCTTGTTTAGGGTCTCTTGAGGAATGCCCCCACCCTGATCAACGACATTGATCAAAACCTTCTGATTCAAGGAATTGGCCTTAACATCGACCACGCCTTGCGCAGGGCCATGTATCAGGGCATTACTAATAATGTTCTTGAGCGACTGCGTCAACATATAGAAATCTGCCTGAACATACAGCGGGACATCAGGACACTCGACCTTGACCCGGTCCTTATTAAGTCCGACGGCAACGAGCTTCACCGCTTCATTAACAATGTCCCTGACTTCACACCACGCGTAATTCGGCCGGAAGTTCCCTGTATCAAGTTTCGTCAGATCCAAAACTGCATCGACGCTGTTCGTTAACCGCAAACTCGCCAAACGGCTTTCCTCCAACAGCTCCAGGGCATCCTTTGGCCATTCATGGTACAACAAAAGCGCGTCCAGATACCCGGCAATGATCGTGAGCGGCGTCTTTAGCTCATGGGAAAGATTGTCCAGCAACGCGCTCTGAAGGTTCTGCGTGTCTTCCTTCATCCTGGCTTCACGCGAGATCCGGAGCAAACTGTCCTTTTCAAGCATGAGCGTCATAAGCGAGGTGAACGATTCCAGCAGCGTACGCTGTGCCAGATCAAGCCGCCGCTCTTCCAGTAACTGAATGACCAGGATGGCCCTGACATTTCCCGACGACATCAAAGGCAGATACATCAGAGGCTGCTGAGGCAAGGTGTCGCTGAAACGTCCTGCTGCCTTTTTGTTCCCAATAACCCAGTGCACAAGCCCCTTCTGCTCTTCGGTCAGATCGATCCGGTCTCCTAAAAGTTGATCAAAGACAGGTTCCGAAGCGCCATTTAACATCACAACCGCGCTCTTCGATTTGCACAGCAAATTGACCTGCTCTGTCCCGATCCGCATGGCCTGATTAAGATCGGTGCTCACAGCCAAAGCCCGGGTCAGAGCATACAAGGCTTCAGTGCGGATACGCTGCCGCTGCTCAATCTCTTTTTGCCGCCTCAATTTGGAGGTCACAAGACCCATCATCAGAGCCGTAATAAAATACATAACCAACATCGCGATATCATAATCTTTATTGATAATGAATGTATATTTCGGAGGAATAAATAAATAGTCCCACGCAAGGGCACTTAAGGCGGCCAGTATCAATGCGGCGGACCTTCCCATAAAGACCCCGCTCAACACCACGGCCAGAAGATAGATCAACCCTAATGTCTGATAACCGGTAAACTTTTCAAAGAATATCGCCGTGATCGTGGCCAGCGTGACCATAAGAAGGCTTAAGCCATATTCATACGCCCTAAAACGGGGGATAATATCCCGGCGTCTTTCAGGAGAGACCTTTTCAGTCGTCGAAAGGCGAACGACATGAATGTCGATCTCCCCGCTCAACTCAACCAGCTTATCCGTCAAAGATGGAGACCCGAACAACCGCTGCCAAAACATCTGCGGAGATTTCCCGACAATGATCTGGGTTACATTTTCTTTATTGGCTACATCAATGATCTCGCACGCGAGATTATCGCCCTCTTTATGCATAACCTCTGCACCAAGCAAGCGAGCCAGGGCCAAATTCTTAAGCACACGGTCTTTGCCTTCTTCACTGGCCGGCGTTGAACTCTCCACGTGAAGAGCAATCCAGGAGGCATCCAGCATGCCTGCCCAGCGCCGGGTCATACGAATGAGCGATTCCGAGAAAGGCGTCGATCCAACCGCCACCAAAATACGCTCTCCACTTTGATGGGGCCCGACAATACCCTTTGAGGCCATCAGCGATCGTAAATGACGGTTCACATGCGCCGCGGTCAGGCGCAAGGCCATTTCCCGAAGGGCCGTCAAATTCTCCGTCTTAAAGAAGCTGTCCGCCGCCGTCGAACGAACCTGATCAGGCACATAGACTTTTCCTTCGGCCAAACGCTTACGTAACGCCTGCGGAGATAGATCAACCAGCGTGATCTCGAAAGCCTCATCCAATATGGTGTCAGGGACAGTTTCCCCAACCGCGACACGCGTGACAGCGTGAATATCCTCTTTATGGCTTTCAACATGCTGAACATTAAGCGTTGAAAAGACATCGATACCTGCAGAAAGCAACTCCAGAACATCCTGATAACGCTTGGGGTGACGACTACCGGGGATATTGGAATGGGCCAACTCGTCCACAAGAACAAGCTGCGGGCGAAGACGCAGGATCTCGTCGATGTCCATTTCCTCAAAAGTCTTGTCGCGGTAGATAATGACCTTGGGTGGGATCTTGTTAAGACCCTGAACCAAGGCCTCAGTTTCCGCACGACCATGAGTATAAACAATTCCGGCGAGTACGCGCACTCCTTCTGCCTGCCGCGCCTGGGCTTCCAGGAGCATGGCATAGGTCTTGCCGACGCCGGGGCACATACCGAAGAAAATCCTTAATTTCCCCCGCTTGTTATCCTCAGCGTTGACATTCAAAAGCAGCGCGTCTGGATCAGGTCTTTCCATAACTTATATAATAACTTTCAATTGTTCTGTAAACCAATCATTTCTTCAGCCGGTCTAACGCCCAATTAACTTTCAAAACATTCACGACTGGCTCTCCAAGAAGCCCAATGAATCGCCCACTCGTATTCTGATCAATGATCTTCTTGATACTCGCTTCTGATAATTTTCTAACTCGCGCAACACGCGATAACTGATAATCCATACCAGCCAAACTTAAATGTGGATCTAATCCGCTCGCAGATGCCGTCACCAAATCGACAGGGACTGGGACCTGATTGCCCGGATCAACAATTTTTAGTGCAGCTATCCTTGCTTTAACTGCATCAACTAAGGCTGGATTAGACGGCCCCAAATTAGAACCCGATGATGCAGAGGCATTATACGCCGGTGTTGTTGCCGAAAGCCTACCCCAGAAATACTTGGGGTCATCGAAATTCTGCCCAATTAGAGTAGAGCCAACAGACTTCCCGTCACTCGAATAAATCAGACTTCCGTTAGCTTGTTTGTGAAAAAATGCCTGTGCCATCCCTGTAACAACCAACGGATAAATAACTCCAGTGATCACGGTTAACACAATGAAGATCATTATCGCTGGTTTAATTTGTTCACGCCACATAACTGCCTCCATTTATACCAAGTGCAATACCACAAGGATCATGTCGATCAATTTAATGCCCACAAACGGTGTCACAAGCCCGCCGAGTCCATAGATCAGAAGATTATCCCTCAACAAACGGCTCGCAGGCATCGGCCTATACGGCACGCCAAATAATGACAACGGAATAAGAAAGATGATGATCAGCGCGTTAAAGATGACCGCCGACAATACCGCGCTTTGCGGTGTTGCCAAATGCATAATGTTAAGCGCCTTCAATGCCGGGTAAGTCCCAACGAACGCGGCTGGGATGATGGCAAAGTATTTAGAAACATCATTCGAGATACTGAATGTTGTTAAAGATCCTCGCGTCATCAGAAGCTGTTTACCGATCTCAACAACCTCGATAAGCTTGGTCGGATTGGAATCCAAGTCCACCATATTCCCCGCTTCTTTGGCCGCCTGCGTTCCGGTATGCATGGCAACAGCCACATCAGCTTGCGCCAGAGCCGGAGCGTCATTGGTCCCGTCGCCGGTCATGGCCACCAGCCGCCCGCCGGATTGCATTTCGCGGATTAGTTTGAGCTTGGCTTCCGGTGTTGCCTGAGCAAGAAAGTCATCCATCCCGGCTTCCGCCGCGATAGATGCCGCTGTTAAAGGATTATCTCCAGTGATCATGATAGTCTTGATTCCCATGCGCCGAAGTTCAGCAAACCGTTCTTTAATGCCACCCTTGATAATATCCTTCAGCTGGATCACACCAAGGACCCGACTGTTTTCACAAACCGCCAGAGGCGTCCCCCCGCTCTTTGAGATGGTCTCGATCGTTGATTTCAAGTCCTCCGGGAAAACCCCTCCGTGGATCTTGACATAATTCTCTATGGCCTCGACAGAGCCCTTCCTGATCTCTCTACCGCCGCCGAGATCAACCCCGCTCATCTTGGTCTGGGCTGTAAAAGGAACGAATTTAGCCTCTATGTCGTGGATCTGCCTTTCCCGGATGCCGTGTTTCTGCTTCGCCAGGACAACGATGCTGCGCCCTTCCGGCGTTTCGTCAGATAAGGATGAAAGTTGTGCCGCATCAGCCAACGCCTCGACACTAATGCCGTAAGCCGGAAAGAACGCCACCGCCTGACGGTTACCAAGCGTGATCGTTCCTGTCTTATCAAGAAGAAGAACATCCACATCCCCAGCGGCTTCTACAGCCCGACCGGATGTGGCAATAACATTGGCCTGGATCATCCTATCCATACCAGCAATACCAATGGCGGGAAGCAGCCCTCCTATCGTTGTCGGGATCAGGCAAACCAAAAGCGCCACCAATACAGTCACGGAGATAACCTCACCATGACCCGCCGCATTTACGCTATAAATCGAGAACGGCAACAGCGTGACCGTGACCAAAAGAAAGATGATCGTGAACACCACCAAAAGAATAGTAAGAGCGATCTCGTTCGGAGTCTTCTGCCTCTTGGCACCTTCAACCATCGCGATCATGTGATCCAAGAAAGTTTCACCTGGATTCGCCGTAATTCGCACAACCAGCCAGTCGGATAAAACACGAGTACCGCCGGTAACAGCCGAACGGTCTCCACCGCTTTCCCGGATGACCGGTGCGCTTTCACCAGTGATCGCGCTCTCATCGACCGACGCGATCCCTTCAATAACCTCGCCATCCATGGGGATCATGTCACCGGCTTCAACCAGAACCACATCCTCCTTGCGAAGACTTGTGGCCGAGACCGTCGTAAACGTCGAACCATGGGACGGCTTCAACAATTTCTTGGCCGGAGCGTCCTTTCTTGTCTTTCTTAAACTGGCCGCCTGTGCTTTCCCGCGGCCTTCTGCCATGGCCTCGGAAAAGTTGGCAAACAAGAGCGTGAACCATAACCACAAGGTAATCGCCAGGATAAACCCAGCCGATGCTTCCCCATGACCGAATAACGCCTGGAAGTATAACCCCGTCGTCAAAACACTCCCTACCAAAACCACGAACATGACAGGATTCTTGATCTGGTGACGGGGGTCAAGTTTTTTGAATGAATCAATGACCGCGGGCCCCAGAATGGACGGATCAAATAATGAGGTGATCTTATTAGTCTTTTTCATAACACTAAGCTCCATTTAACATCAAATGTTCAACGATCGGCCCCAAAGCAAGCGCCGGGAAGAATGTCAACGCACCGACGATGAGGATCACCATGGCCAGAAAGAACACAAACAACGGCGTATGTGTCGGCAAAGTACCGGCACTGACCGGAACGATCTTCTTTGACGACAATGAGCCGGCAATGGCTAACATCGGAATAATGAGCCAGAACCGGCAAAAGAACATACCCAGTCCCAAGGCGATATTATAAAACGGCGTGTTCGCTGACAACCCGGCAAAAGCACTGCCATTATTCCCGGCTGCTGATGTGAAAGCGTAAAGGATCTCGCTAAAACCATGCGCCCCGGGATTCAGTATTCCCGCTTTACCGGTGGGAATCAGCACAGCCAGTGCCGTTGGTAGCAGGATAAAAACGTGCGGAATCAAGGCGACCAGGGAAGCCATCTTCATCTCATAAGCCTCGATCTTTTTCCCCAAGTATTCCGGCGTTCGTCCGATCATAAGACCGGCAATGAAGACCGCCACGATCACAAAGGCGATCAATCCATAAAGTCCTGACCCCACGCCGCCGAAAATGACCTCGCCAAGCTGGATCAGCCACATGGGGATCATTCCACCTAACGGCATAAACGAATCGTGCATAGAATTAACCGACCCATTCGAGGCAGAGGCAGTCGCAACCGACCAGATCGATGAACTGGCGATCCCAAAACGCGATTCCTTGCCTTCCATATTCCCGCCAGGCTGAAAAACTGTGGCTGCCTGGTCAACTCCCAAACGCGCCAACAAAGGATTCGCCTGCTGTTCGATCTGAACTGACCACACAAGGCAGGGAATAAAGATAACGAGCATAGACGCAAGTAACGCCCAGCCCTGTCGCCTATCCCTAACCATAAACCCGAAGGTATAACAAAGCGCCGCTGGAATCAGCAGTATTGAAAGCATCTCCAAGAAGTTGGATAACGGCGTTGGATTCTCATAAGGATGCGCCGAATTGGCGTTAAAAAAGCCGCCGCCATTGGTCCCCAGTTGCTTGATGGCGAGCTGGGAAGCGACCGGCCCAAGAGCGATCACCTGCTCCGTCACAGATTTCCCTGCCGCATCTTTCATGGGCTGAACGAGTGTTGCCGTGGCACTTGAATTGAATGTCTGGGGAGTTCCCTGCGACACAAGGATCACAGCCACAACAAGTGACAAAGGAATCAGGATATAAAGAGTGCTCCTCACTAGATCCACCCAGAAATTACCAAGAGTCTTTGTTTGTTTCTGAACAAATCCCCGAATAAGCGCAACGAGAACCGCCATGCCTGTCGCGGCCGACACGAAATTCTGGACCGTCAAAGCCAGCATCTGGGTCAAATAACTCATCGTACTCTCGCCGCCATAGCCCTGCCAATTCGTGTTACTGGCGAAGCTTACTGCCGTGTTAAATGACGAGTCCGGCGATACCGCTGCCATGCCCATGGGGTTCAATGGCAAAAAGACCTGAAGACGCTCAATAGCGTAAACAACAACGATCCCCAGAACATTGAAAAGCATCAGGGCCACAGCATACTCCTTCCATGTCATGCCCGCCTCAGCCTTCACGCCACAAACCCGATAAATCCACCGTTCAAAAGGGCCTAACCAAACATTAAGTCCCGCCGGCTTTCCTTCATAGATGTAGGCCATAAACATGCCGAGCGGTTTGACCGCCAAGATCAAAACGACCAGGTAAATCAAAATTTGAATGCTATTGTTCAAGTTCATGAGAACATCTCCGGTTTAAGAAGCGCCAGAAACAGATAAACGAACAATCCCAAAGCCAATATTCCGCCGATCCAATAGATCCCCAACATAGGTCACCTCAAACTTTTCCGCACAGATTGATAAAGCCCAATGACGCGAACGCAAGCAACAAAATTAAGCCAATAATGATCATATCCATAGTTAATGCCTTTCTTCCGTAACCTGCTTCTTTGGAAACGACTCGCGGTCCTTCTCTTCCATCTGCTTCAGATCGTCCCTTATTTCTTTGATGGCCCTGATGTCCAGCCTCTTCAGGTTTTCAATTCTCTTTAGGATCTCTTGCTTCTCCGACTGAACCGTCTCTGCCTTGACCAGATCCAGCGGCAAGGTATACGGCACAACCGACCAAGCGTTGCCACAGCTCATAGCAAATACGATCAATCCGGCGCTGAGCCCAATCATGATATGTTTTTTGATTGTCCGCATAACGACCTCCTGGAATCACTTCCCACATATAAGTTTAGTTTCGCACAAGATTATTTCGAGTTAAAAGGCAGGCGGAAGGTATTAAAAAAGCATTAAATTACGACGGAAATAAGATTCGGAGAATTAACAAAGGAATTCACTTACTTGGGGTTATTGACCCCAATGAAATAAAAATAGCCCTTTTCGATCAACCGACCGATAAAGGGCTATTTTCTGTAAACCACTCTAGCGGGTGTTCGCTAGAGTTATCTAAATGGCTCCCCACCGATGACGTAAAACGCAACACATTATGGTGTGAGTCAATGGCGAGACCCGCTATGGACTCACAACACAGATATCAAAGGAAATGGGTTGCTTTGCTGGTTAGAATGAAACGTTGGCGAGGACCACGAGGAAAGAAAATGTTTGAGCTATATTAGCCAATAATCTACATTAAACTAATTCGGTAAAGCAGGCATTGGACCTCGCCACCCAAGATACTCACGTCCCTTATCAGTAACCTCTATCAAATCGTCCATTATATTGATTAAATGGTGCTGTTGAAGCGCATTAAGTATGGCCTGCCTTTCTACTGGATTTGAAATTATCGGCGACCAAATATTGTCGTATAACCTTAGGTTGGGTCTCTGTTGCAGAGTAGCGAGCCAATCAAGTACATACTGAGTGCCTCTAACTAAAAAGAAATTAAGATACCGATACTCCCATAAATAAGCATTCACTCGCTCAGACTGAATAAGTTCTTGAATAGTTTTAACTTGTTCCACAGTTAAATGTAATCCCGAAGGCAAATCACTAGGTGCAGGTACTGATGGCGGATCTTTCTTAATTGACGACTCTACTGAGCTTTTTTGGCTTTGAGACATGGATAATTCACCGCCACCAGGAAATTTGATAAGTAAAACTCGAGTAATCAGTCCTGCGATCTCCTTTCGGAAAGTACAGATAAAAATAATTGTTAAAAAACTAATAACCATATGCGCAGATAAAAAAACTTTTATAAATTCAAGAACCAATTTAGCTATTTCCATATGACCGCCCCGAATCTGTTTTTATTTACTCTCTGTTTTGACATTTAAATTTATATCATTGGCAGGATTCTTTGCAGAATCAAAATCTCCAACCTTCCCGTAAGATTCGACTTTGCCATTAACCAAACGAACAAAGTAAGGTATTGTATAATCGCCATAAATTCCGGATCTATCATTATAAGTTAAATACTCCATATTACCCTGAGCACTAACACTGAATGGTTTTCCCAATGCTCTTGTGACCTCATTTTTGGTCATCCCCAAAGATAGCACACTCATATTTGGAGCGGTTGCACAACCTACTAGCCCTAAACATAACAATAAAACAAAAACTTTTTTCATAATTCCTCCCGTTTTACATAAAGAACGCCTCGCACAGACTACTCTGCGCGAGGCGTTAGTTGAACGACGCCAGGTGCGTCTGTTCGTCAACAATGGCTCCCCCGCGAGGGCTCGAACCTCGGACACTGTGGTTAACAGCCACATGCTCTACCAACTGAGCTACAGGGGAATAAAACTATAAAAAACAAATGTGGATGAATTATAACTATAATCTTTGGCTTGTCAATATCGACAGCTTGCTTTTACAAAAAAAAACGGAGAAGCAGGGATTCGAACCCTGGGACCAGGTTTCCCCAGTCAACTTCTTAGCAGGAAGCTCCAATCGGCCACTCTGGCACCTCTCCAAAACTCTCTCCGAGAGTTTTGGAGACTTCTATCCATCACGACGGGCTATCAGCCCGACGAATGGATAGAAGTTTCCACTACACTCGGAAAATCTATTTCTTGCGCTTCTTTTTAAAGAACTCGCTCATCAACGCGCCGCATTCATCCTTGAGCAACCCGCCCGCCACATCAACCTGATGATTCAGGTCTTTATTCCGAAGAATATCGATCACCGAACCACACGCCCCCGTCTTGGGGTCAGCCGCGCCAAAAAAAACTTTTTCGATCCTGGCCAGAACGAGCGCCCCCGAACACATCGAACAGGGCTCGATTGTAACATACATCACACACTCATGCAACCATTTGGAACCAAGATGATTCGTCGCCTGAGTGATAGCGATCATCTCCGCATGCGCGGTCGGGTCCTTGAGCATTTCCACCTGATTATAGGCACGGGCAATAATATCCCGGCCATGAACGATCACGGCCCCCACCGGGACCTCGTCGGCATCAGCGGCGCGGCGCGCAAGCTTTAATGCTTCGCGCATCATCACTTCGTGGGACTGAAAGTCAATATCCATAAATAAAAATACCGGCTTGGATGCCGGTGAGAAGAACGCGCCCAGTAGGAGTCGAACCTACAACCTTCTGATCCGTAGTCAAATGCTCTATCCAATTGAGCTATGGGCGCAAAATATTGATTTTTTAAAGAACATCGGGAAATTGCGTTCTAAATTTTACACATAATCCCTGAGAATACAAGACTATTTTTCACCTGAAAAAAAGACACCCCGACACATCAAAGGTGGGAAACTTCCTTTAGCAGATTGTTCCGGTTAAGGCCGATACGGGTCATTGCATCAGAGGGATCTACACGATAAGCCTTGCAGAAAGTGGTGACATCCTTAAGCGTATGCACTCCCTTGCCATGCAATTGTTTAAGGACAACAGCGCGAATAAGGGTCTCATTAATGATATCGCGCGGCGTGATCCCCGCCTCGCGCGCCAGCCGGTCACGATAGACCGTACTGGGCGACATCATCATCACCTTATTCTGTTCATAATTGTACTTGTAAACCGGCGATAACAGGATCTTCTTCTGCTCCATCCCTCCGGTCTCGCTGACCTCGTCCACCACACGGAACAACCGTCCGTTAACATGATACCGTTTCAATACCAGAAAGACATCGATCAGGTTCACCAGCGTCTCGGGGATATTCATCGGCTCGTTCTGCAAACGGGTGATCGCCTCGCGGGATGTCAGCGCGTGGATGGTGCACATGCAATATTTACCAACATTCATGGATGTGATCATGTCGCGCGCTTCAATACCCCTCACCTCACCAATAATAATACGCTCAGGGCGCATGCGCAGGCTGTTCTTCACCAGGTCCGCCAGGCTCAGCTCTTCATCGCTCTCCAGGCGCGACACCGTGTCCATCAAAAACGTGTTGAGCTCGAGGGTATCCTCGATAATGATCAAATGGTCCTTCTCGGGAATAAAACTGAAAAGGGCGTTTAAAAGCGTGGTCTTGCCCGTTCCAGGCCCGCCCGCCAGCATGATATTGGCCGGGCGGATTGACAAACCATCCACATAAACCCACAGCTGGGCCGCCACTTCATAGGTCATGCTCCCGCGCTCGATAAGGTCAAGGATGCTGATCGGATCGACCTTGGCCTTGGTGATCGTGATCTGCGCGCCGAAAGGGGAAGTAATGATATTCGCACGTCCCCCCAGGTTCGCCAGCTCAAGATCAAGGACACGCTTGACCGTCTCCCGGCCGCCGAAAATCAGAAGCTTCTTCATAAAGACTTCCAGCTCGCGGATATGCTCGAACTTTTTTCCCGTTGATATAAAACCTTTTTCGGCATGATGGATATAAATAGGCTTCAACCCGTGGATAACAATATCTTCCACATCGCCGTTGCACAAAAGCTCCTCGATCAGCCCGTAGGAAAGGAATGACCGGATAAAATCCGTCTTTTCCTCCCCCGACGAAAACTCACTGGCGAATTTACGGGACTTGTCATTGACGAGGACTGATTCCAGCGTGGCAAGAGCGAGCTCTTCTTTTTCGAGGCTGGGCTGTAAAAGCTTGACCTTGCCTTTCAGGCGGTCCAGAAGCTGATCTTCCAGTTCAAGGCGGATATTTTTATTCATAGATGCAGTTAATTTAACACAAATCCGAAAAGAGGTCTAAAGAGATTTGTAAAAAATCACTCGGGACGGGTAACAACTACCGCGGCTTTGGAAACATTAAAGAAATCCCTCACAACATTGCGCGCCGCCTCTGGCGTAACAGCATCAATGCGTCCGTCATAAAGCTGATAAGCCTTCACCCCAAGGCCATAGAACTCACTGCCGATATCACGATCCGCCTGAGCACTGACCTCCTGACTGTCCCGAGCGAAGTCGCTCTTCAAAAAAACCTTTGCGTCCGCGATCTCTTTATCGGAAAACCCCTGATCCGCCGCCTTCTTCAGCTCATCCTCCATCAGGGAACGCACTTTGGCCACATTGTCTTTGGTCGTCATCACATAAAAAGCGCACACCCCGACATCCTCTCCTGGCGAACAAAAACCGCTTAAGGCATAGGCCTTCCCCAGTTCATCCCGGATCCGCTTGAACATCCTGCCGCTCAATGACGAACTCAGGGCATTCACGGCAACTTCCAGCGCGTATTTTGCGGGAGTGCCGATCTTCGCACCATGAAATCCATAGACCACAAAAGCCTGCTCCTTATCCATCGATAATTCCTTCACGCGGGTTGCCTGCACCGGCATGTCTTCCGTAAGTGTCGTTGTGACCATGAACGGCTTCATATCCCCGACCCGGCGTGAAAGCTCCTGCTTCACTTTCTCGATATCGATATCCCCGTAAACCGCAATGATGATATTCCGGGAAGATACAAACCTGTTATAAAACGAGACCAGGTCCTCACGCGTAATACGCGCCAGGGACTCCGGCGTCCCCAATGGATCCCGGCGCAGGGGGTGCTCGGTAAAAAGCGTTTCATACAAGGCACGAAAAGACATCTGGGCAATGCTGTCCTTGCGCGCACGCAATGCTGTCAACATGTCGTCTTTCTGTTTGCCGATCTCGCTTTCAGGAAATGTCGGCGACTTCAACAAAAGAGCCAGGTCCTCAAATGCCAGAGGAAGGTCTTCCGCCAGCACATCAAAGGAAGCAGTGAACGAGTCCAACCCCGCCCCGGCCGAAAAACTTCCGGCACGATCCTCTATTTCACGGGCAAACTGTTCCGCGGTCTTTCCCCTGACCCCTCGGCTCCACACCCGGCCGGTCAACCCCGCCAAGCCGGCTTTATCCAAAGATTCCTCACGGATCCCCCCCCTGATGACCGCGCGCACGCTGACCAAAGGCAACGACATGTCTTTCTTCACAATGAGCCTGATCCCGTTAGGCAAAACGAACAATTGCGGTTCCGGAGCCCTGACGTCCTCCACAGGACGCGACGCCCCCGCAGCCGGAACATCCTTGGGCTTCATCACAACGACCGTCCTGCCTGAAGGAACAAGATATTTCGCCGCCACCCTCTTGATATCATCATTGGTAACAGCGCGAACCCCGTCCAAATACTTCTCGGAGAACTGCGCGTCACCCGCAAAAGCATCTTCCATCGCCGCACGATAGGCAACGCCCTCCGCCGTTTCCCGGCTGTAAATATTCTGGACCATCACCACCCTCTTGGCTCTTTCCAACTCCTGGGCCTTAAGGCCGTTGGCCTTCACCTCATCGATCATTGCCTGCGTTGTGGCCAAAACCTTTTCAACATTATCTTTATTGAGCAAACAGGATATTTCAAATTTCCCGCGATCCATCGGTGTGTCATTGCCCGCGCTGACCGCCTCAACCAGCCGCTGTTTCTCATACAGCTCCTGATTAAAACGCGAACTTTGCCCGCTGCCCAGGACCATGGCCAGGACATCCCCCGCAAAAAGGTCCCTGTCAAAAAGAGGCATCCCCTGGTAGACGATCACCATCCGGATCAGGTCCGTCGGATAACGCACTACAACCGCACGCGGAGTGACCTGCTGCGCCTCCTGAGGCAAAACCCTCAACGGAGTTGACCGGGCCGGAAAATCATCAAAAACCTTCTTTATTCCGGACAATGCCTCCTCCGCCTTGACTCCCCCGGCGATCGAAAGGATCATGTTATTGGGCGCGTAATACGTTCTGTAATATTCCACCAGCTGATCGCGGGTAATGGCGCTAAAGATCTGTTCGTAACCGATGACCGGATAACGATATGGATGGGTCAGATAGACCGCCTGATAGACCGCATCATCCAGCTTGCGGTCCGGGCGGTCATTGACCATCTTCATTTCTTTCTGGATGACCCCCCGCTCACGCTCCACTTCGGCCGGGTCAAAGGCGGGATTACGGACCATGTCCGCGATCAGGTCAAGCCCAAGGCTGAAATTCACTCTCGGAACGCTTAAAGTAAACACGGTAAAATCATGGCTGGTCGAAGCGTTAATACTGCCGCCCATCGCGCGCGCCTCATCGGATATAACGCCTACGCCCCGGCGGGCTGTACCCTTGAAAAGCATGTGTTCCACAAAATGCGTGATCCCGCTGCCGATATGCACACCCTCATTCGCGGATCCGGTCTTGACCCAGACATCAACAGCGACCATCGGCGAAGCAGGCATTTCATTGACCAGGACCGTTAACCCGTTATCAAGCACATACCTGGAAAAGCGCCCCTCGGCCGCGCCTGCCGATGAAATAAAAGCAAACAGGAAAACAACAATCGCCACCACTTTGGCCATTCTGCTCATACGCCCTCTCTTCGACGGAAATCATCCATCAGCCTTTTAAGGTCAACTTCGGTATTGCGCGCGATCTGGGAACAAACAAAGATCAGGACCGAGAACTGCCACACATCCTCATGGCCCAGCAAAAGCCCCGTGGCAACATCCTCTTCCCGCTCCATCTGATTCGCAAAATATGAAACAGCCTGGCGCACATCGCCCTCGAACACATCAAGCGAATGCGTCTGGTTATTATATTTTAATGACGGGATAGTGATCCCCCGCACCAGGAGAAAACTCATAACAGAACTGTCGGTCTCGCCTTCATTCTTCTGAATATCAAAACCTTCCAGCTGGGGGATATTGGGCGGGAGCATCAAGGCCGGCCGCTGCACCAGGATCTTGCCCCGGCGGACAACCGTATCGCCTTCATTAAGCGTTGATGGAGACAAAAAAAGATACGGCACGTGGGAATCGTCGTATGTCGGCAGCGACAACACTCTCGAACGGATGATCTCGGTCTCTTTTAACGCGCGGGCCCAGGCCTCATGAAATTCCATGGCATTGGTTATATCAAAAAGCATGAACGGAAGCAAAGTAAATATGCGCGAAAAGGCCGGAGATCAAAAATCAAATTTTGTTTTACTTTTCTTTTTTTATGTTAGTATATTGCCATATTTCTAGACCTTTTAAATCCCTAATATGTTGAGGAGCAACATGAACCGCCTAAAGGCAATCACCTGTTTTTTTTCCGCTTCAACCCTCACTTTCGGCTTGCTGGCCGCGGCCTGCCCAGCCCAGGCACAATTCATCGATAAAGCCACACGCGAAACACACCGCGAAGCCGACATGAAGAAACTGCAGGAAACATTTTCCTGGTGGCCAACAGACGCCAAACCGGCCCCTGTTAAAGATGAACAAAAGGGAGGCTACTGGTGGTGGCCAGCCAAGACCGGATCGGTCACAGACCTGTGGGGCAATCGCGGTTATGTTTACGTTTACAAACTGATCTATGATTACAAGGAAAAAGACACCACAAAGCCGGCAGAACCAACCCCGGCCCCGAAAGTGGAGACCAAAGCGTCGCTGCTGATCAAAAAGATCATCCGCAATGTTAAGATCTATTTTGATTACAATAAAGCCGACCTGCGCGATGACCATACGGCCATCCTCGACCGCGCTGTCAGCTCGCTAAAAAAGAACCCGAAGGCATCCATCCTCATCACCGGCAACTGCGATGCCCGCGGGACCGAAGAATACAACATGAAGCTCGGCAAGAAACGCGGCGATGCTGTCCAGGAATACATGTTGAAGAACGGGGTCACCGAAGACCGCATCAAGATCGTTTCACGCGGAAAACTGGATGCCGTAGCCCCGATCAAAGACCTGATGGGCATGCAGAAAGACCGCAATGCCCAGTTCATGGTGGCTGAAGTGGACGAAGTCAACATCCCCGCCGACCAGGTACCTGCAAAAGACGCCAATCTTCAGGTTGCCGACAACGGAAACTATGTGGTAGAAGAAAAAGAAAATGTCGAGTCCGGTGTAAAAGTCTCGACAAAGGAATACACGATCCAGGCCAATGATTCCCTTTGGAAGATCGCCCAGAAAGAAATGGGCAACGGCAACCGCTGGCAGTACCTTTATGAGATCAACAAAGACCGGATCAAAAACCCGAACAAACTTAAAAAGGGAACGGTCATTATCATACCGATCGAATAAAAAACTTTGCCTTTAATAAAAAAGACGCCTGATCCAGGCGTCTTTTTTATTTCTACGGATCTCTTTTCTCTTCAAAAAACACTGACCGGGATCTTGTCAATAAAAGGCGCGGGATTATTCCCTGCTTTGATCGCAATGAACATCTGCAATAAAAGCATTTTTGCCCGTTCGATATTCCGGGCCAATATCTGCGGCGTAAAAGCATTCTCTACGAATAAAGGCTGATAAACCTTGCTCCCCATCATGTAGGCCACAGACATTTCTGCCGGAAGCTGGACCGCTGTTTGGCAATACTCCCCGGCAGCGGAATAATCCTTATCCAAATACGCCAGGACCGCAAGATCATAGTAAGCCCAGAAGAATCCCTGCTCTTTATCCTTTAGTTTCAAAAAATACGCCCGGGACAGCTTGCGGTCTCCCAAATAATAATACGACATCCCCAGGAACGCGTACGCGTCCGAACGCTGGCCATAAATGCTGATGATCGCATTAAAATACCGCTTTCCGTCGATCAACTGCAAATGGCCCGGAGGAATACCATTCGCCGCATTGACCAGGTAAGAATATTCCACCCTCAGCCGGCTTAATGTTTTCGGCCAGGCATGTTCCGCCACCTTCTTGCGATCAACAGCGAAAAAAAGGAACAACGCGCAAAGAAGATAAAAATATATAACCTTAAAGGAGGCTTTCTTAAACTGCGGCATACCGTCTCCGGCAATATAAAAAGATCGTATAAGAAAACATCCCGTAAAAAGACATCATGACGATCCAGTTGAACAAGTGTTTCCCAAAAGAACCGAACCGAAGGCTGGCCACGCTCTCGCCAGCCGGCAACCAAAACCCTTTATACGCCCCATTCGTCGTTTCCAATGACTGGGCTTTCCCATTGACCATCAAAGACCACCCGGGATAATTCACATCATTGTAAACCACGAATTTCGGGGAACCCAGACGGGCCTTAATGACCACCTCGTTGACCCCGAACTTCTGGACACGCAAAAGATCGCTGTCCGCCTTGACCGGAACACCGGAAAACGCATCCGTCAGGCTATCGGACAAAGGCCGCTGATCGTAAAGATAAAACTTGAATCGCTCATACCGCTCAAGATCACTCGCCCCGACTTTCGCACGCAGGGTTTTATATATATCCGTTGAATAATACAAGGTAGGGGGAGTTCCGGACAAAGACATGTATGCGCTATTCTCCAAAGAAGGGATACGGCCCTCTCCTGCATGCTGAGTAATATGAGCAAATTTATAATCAAAATTCGTGTAAAAAGACCCTGTCTCCCCTTGGGGATAATTCCGCGACAGATAAGAAAAAACCTCCACCGGTTGAACCACAATGGCAAGAAGCAATGCCGGCAAAAGCCATTGATGGATCCGTTGACTGCGTGACAAGAAAACCCCCCAGGCACAGCCGCTAAGCGCCAGGGCCAGGAAAGTCGAAACCAGCGCATCTCCCTGCAACCACAAAAAAAGAAAAGCCAGAAAATGCACGATAACAACAACGATCAACAATCTCCAGGACCGCTTCTCCAACCGCTGCTCGGCCAGGTTTTTCCAGGCCTCTCCGACAAGTAAAGCAAAGATCGGTAAACCGGCAAACCATAAAAGAAAATGAAGGTTCCTGAAATATTTCACGAACCCGAGGTATTTATAAAGAAAACCGTACATCGGGAACCCAATTGGCATTGAAAAAAGCAACAAACTCACACCCCAAAGGAATAACAAAACGAACAAACCCGTAAGGCGGGAAAATATCCCTGCCCCAAGGACCAAAAAAGCAAATAACGGCACATAAACGATCGCAAAAGCGATACGGGTAAGATCTGTAAAATAATACGAAAAGAAAAATTCCTCCATGATCGACCAGGGGCTGAGCAACTGCGGCTCGACCACCAGGACATGCCTGGCTTCAGTATTATAATGGCGGCCGGGAATAGCGATCCCGCCTTTCCCTGCATCTCCGTAAAAAGACAGACCCGGGATCATGGCTGCCAGGATCGCCGCGGCGCATACAACTGAAAAGGCCTTGTTCCGGCCTATAAAACCGAAAAGAGAAGATATGCGGCAAGGGATATCCCTCCAAAAAACAAGAACATACGCAAGAATGAAAAAAAGCAGGATCACCAGGAAATACAAAGGAACATAGGTCGTTACCAGGAGCATCAACGCCACGGTCATGCCCGCCGCGCGGGACCTTCGGGGCTCAATAAAGAAAGACACCAGAAAATAAAAAAACCATATCGCCGGAATAGTGACCAGGAGCATATACGAATCGAACATCCTTGTGCCCAGCGCGGAGAATGTCAGCAACAAAAAAGCCAGGAACGCGGCCGATCCGTCTTTCAACAGCTTTCGGCTCAAGAGATAAAACCCTGTCATTCCAAAAAAGAAATACAGGGCCTGAAATATCATATAGGCGCTTAAAAATTTCACGCCCAGCTTGTTAAGGACAAGAACGATCAGCAAGAACGGATTATATGGCCCGATGCGGCGCAGAAAGAAATCATTGGGAACACCTCCGCTCCAATAAGGGTCCCATAAAGGGAACTGCCCGCGGCCTATCTGGTCAATGAAGAATTTCGTATGTTCATAATAGGAAACCGCATCCGAAGTCAGCCCGACACGGCCGCTCAAAAAACCCCACAGAGAGGCTGTCCAGACAATAAAGGCAACAGGGATAAGGATCGAAGGCCGTCGTAAGAGGCCAAGCCAGGAGCAATTGATCATATGACCGCCCTGACTTCATCGTTGATGAGGGCAAAAAAAGCATCGACAACTGCAGGATCGAATTGTGTGCCCCTGTTCTTTCTGATCTCGGCCATGGCCTCATCACGCGTGCGGGCACTGCGATAAGCGCGGGTGGATGTCATGGCATCATAAGAATCCGCCACGCAGATGATCTTGGAGAAAATACTGATATTTTCACCCTGCAAAGAGTCGGGATAACCTTTTCCGTCATAACGCTCATGATGCCCGCGAATGACCGCCGCCATCTCAGGCGCAAATGCCACCGGCATAATGATCTCCTCGCCGACCTTGGGATGCTGATTAACGATCTCTCTCTCTTCCTCCGTCAAGGCTCCGTTCTTGTTCAAGATATCATCCTGGATCCCAATCTTCCCGATATCATGCAAGACCGCCGTTTGCCGGACAAAATTAATATCATCCCTGGAAAACCCCATCTTGGCCGCGATCCCCGCAGCATACTCGGCTACCCGCTCCGAATGACCACGGGTATATTTGTCCTTTGCCTCAACAATACGCACCAGTGCCTTGATAACGCCATAGAAATAATTCAGGTTCTGTTCTCTCGCGCTGTCAAGATCACCCGCCATCTTGTTAAAAGACACGGCCAGCTGTCCGATCTCGTCTTTTCTTCTTACAGGGACTTTATGCTGCAAGTCCCCCAGGCTGAGGCGCTTTGTCCCCTCCACCAATGCCTCAATAGGTGCCGTGATATAGATCGACATCAGTACACCGACAACAAGAGAAAGAAGAACGCCCGCGAAGAACAACAAAAGGGTCCGGTCATTGACCACACGAAGTGTGGCATAATAATTCCCTGCCGATATATCCACCCCCAGGACCGCGATGGTCTGACCATCCGCACCCCTGATCGGCGCATAACCCGACAGAGAAGCCCCCCACTCATCAACCTCAATATCCTTGTCCGATGAAGGCCCCTCCCAGGCCTTGAGCATCTCCGAAAAACGGGAGGCATCATATTTATCCCCGGGGAACGCCGCAGCCTTGTCTTTAACATTCTTCGAGTCAATATCAGCAACAAACCGCCAAAACCCCTCTTTCCCAACCCTGGTAAGAATATAAATATACTGTATCTTTTGATTGTTGTCACGGACCCGGACAAGAAAATTCGCAACTGTCTTGTAAGCAGGCGAATGAACCCCCTCTTTATTCAAAGGGATCGCCTGCAAAACAGAAGGATCGACACTAACGGCCGCAGTCTGGGCCACTGTCTTGAGCTTGTCCCGTAATTCCTGGAGCTGGGCATTGAGAAGAAACCGCTGGATAACAATATTGCTTAAAACAACGATCAGCAACATTGAAAGGATCATCGCTATTGTAAGGCGGACACGAAATGACATGGATTTTATTTTAACATATTCGAAACGATCCCTTAAAGAAATCCTCGAAAAGATCCGGCCTGCAACTACCCCTTGCTTAACCTTCCGATCAATCTTAACAGCCCATCGAGGATCGTTAACGGATGCGGAGGGCAACCGGGAATATACAGGTCGACAGGAAGAATATCCCCCAATCCGTTGGAACATTGCGGAGTATCCGCAAAGATCCCCCCCGAAACAGCACAAGCCCCGACGGCAATAACGATCTTTGGGTCCGGGACCGCCTCGTAGGTCTTCACGAGCGCCTCCCGCATATTGCGCGTAACAGGGCCAGTCACAACAATGCCATCGGCATGCCGGGGAGACGCCACGAACTGGATCCCAAAACGGCTAAGATCGAACACAGGCGTGTTCAAAACATTAATGTCCGCCTCACACGCGTTGCACCCCCCGGCCGAGACCTGCCGAAGTTTCAGCGAACGTCCGAACATTTTCACGATCCCGTCATTCACTGCCCGTGCCAGCGCGTACTCATCCCCCTTAAGGATCAGATCTTCCCTCCGCCTCACCGCCATTCGGAAGTCATTGGAATACCGGACCCCGCTGTCAGGGATAAAAGTCATTGCGCCAAGATCCAGCGCCCCTCCCTGACCGGCAATGACAGGGCGGCCACGGTAACGCACAGGAAGGACGGGGAGCGCCCCCTTGGGGAAAGATAAAGTGCGGCACCCCTGTTTAAAACGTGTTATCAGAATCCTCAACATTGATCCACCCGGTCATTCATAGGTCATGCCCGCAATAAGATAAATTGAAACTCTTGTTACACAAAGGAAAGTCTGATATTTCCTGGCCGCGCATTGCCTGTGCCAGTCCGAACCAGTTATGAAAAGAGGGGTCCTTGACCTTGTAACGGGTGAAAGAACCCTGGTCATCCGTGATCCCGACATGCATGATCTCCCCGCGCCATCCCTCGACCATAGACACGGCAAAGCTGTCCGCCTTCATCGGCCCCACAGGGGCCGAAACAGGCCCCTTGGGCAACCCGGGGAGTATCTTGAGCAGGAACTCAATGGAGCGCAATACTTCCTGCCGCCGAACCAAAGCACGGGCAAGCACATCACCCGTCGCAGATAAAGAGATCGGAATGTGATAATACTGCCACATCCCCGACGAATATTCAATGCGGACATCCTGCTCCAGCTGGCTCGCGCGCGCAACAGGCCCAACAAGCCCAAGGATCTTAGCCTCCTCCATCGCTATCACCCCGACGCCTTCAAAACGCGCCAGGACCGAGGGCCGTGAGAATAGAAGCCCGCTCACATCATCAAATTCTTTTTTATAACATTTAAGCTTATAACAAAACTCGTCCACCATCCCGGCATCCATATCAAACACAACACCTCCCGGACGGCATAACCCCTTGCCAAAACGGTTGCCCGTAAGCGCCAGCAATAAATTCAAATAATCACCCCGCATCCGCCCAAAATACGCGCTGGTCGGCAGGAACCCGGCATCCATTCCCAAAGCGCCCAGGTCCCCCACATGATTCACCAGCCGCTCCAGCTCCAACGCCGCAACGCGAATAGCCTGCGCCCTGGGCGGGACCATAACCCCTGCCAGCGACTCAACAACCTCACAAAAGGCCAGGGAATGTCCGATGGAAGTATCCCCGGCAATAGATTCACTGAGTAACACGCCGCGTTTCAAATCGCGGCCGCACAGCATCGGCTCAATTCCGCGATGCTGATATCCCAGCTGGATCTCCAAATGCAAAATATTTTCACCATGGCACTGGAACCGGAAATGCCCGGGCTCAATAATGCCGGCATGTACCGGGCCGACACCCACTTCATGAACTTCATCGCCGTCCATGGCGTAAAAAGGATACACCCCCGGGATCGAACGCCGTTCGATCTCCGGCCAAATATCCGCAACGCCGCGATAATTCACATGATACCGGACAGGCTTGAGCCAGGGATGCCCCTCGGGCAGGATAGCCCATTGCTCGGCGATCTCCCTCTCGAACAAATGAGCTGCCGGCAAGTCCCTGGTGATCGACCTGTAACTCGGGGATCCGGCCAGGACCCTGGTTGATAACACCAGAAGCCCCCCTTCATCTTCGAGCCCAAGGACCGCGAATAAACGCACCCCCTGCGGCCCGTCGGAACTCCCGAAAAGATTCACCAGTCGGTCGCCGCTTTGACAGTGACGAACAACTTCACCCCGAAATTCATCTGATGTCAAAACAGGAATATCCGTTAAAGCAATATTCCCGCCATTAAATAATCCCATGATTTCTTACGCTCCCAACAAGGCGGCCGCTTCGCGCAGAACTCTTTCCAGAGGCTGAGGCATCCAGAGCCCAAGCCCGACCAGCGCTACTGCCGCTGCCGCGATCGCCACATTCATAAAAGGATTCTCTTTCTTTGCCAATAACGGCTCCGTCGGCTGGCCATGAACCATCTCAAGAACGATCCTCGACACTCCGATGAACATGACCGCCAGGCATAAAACCGCCACCCCGGAAAGGACATAATGCCCGGAAATGACCGCGGCATTAAGAACCATCAACTCGCTGTGAAAAGTGGCGAAAGGGAACATCCCCGTCCCTGCCAGCAAGGCAACGATCAGAAATAACCCTGTCACAGGATATGTCTTTATAAGTCCCCGGACATCATCCACCCGGGATGAGCCGTATTTCTGGGCAATGGACCCTGCCGTCAGGAACATCACGACTTTCGCAAGCGCATTATTGATCATATGGAATAAAGCACCGAAGATCCCGACGCCTCCCAACCCGAGTCCCAGCGCAAGTATCCCCATATGTTCAATGGAAGAATAGGAAAAAGACCTTTTAACATTCTTTTCTGCCAGAATAAATATCGCCGGGACCACCAGCGACAGAACCCCGGTCAGGATCAGGATCGAAGAAAAAAAATCGCTTAATCCCGTCTTAAAACAGATCTGGCTGACCCGGAGAATGGCCAAAAAAGCGCATTGCGTCAAGCCTCCGGCCATTAAAACGACCGCCATGCCTGTCGCCTGGCCATAAGCCTCCGGCTTCCAGCTGTGCATCGGCGCCAAACCCATCTTGCAGCCGTAGCCGACCAGAAGGAAAATAACGCTCAATTTCAACCAGTTGACGGATAACAACGGCGCTGCGCTGAGCAAGGACGGCAAAAGAAGCGTCCGGACATCATGGGCCGCAATAGCCAGAAAGAATGTCCCCATCAACGCCAATGCGATACCAACCGAACAAACCAGTAAATACTTCCAGGTCGCTTCCAGGCTCCCGCGGCTGCGGTGAAAACTGATAAGCGGCGCGCTGAACAGCGTTGTCGTTTCAACAGCCACCCACAAAAGCCCCATATGATAACTCACCGTCACAAGCGTCATCGTTGAAAGAAGAAGCAGCAAACACGTCATGAACGTACGATTAAGCCTCTGTTCGTGTTCAAAATACCCGATCCCGAATACCGACACGAACAAAAAAAGAAAACTGACGATCGACAAGACGATCAGCCCCAAAGGATCAAGGACCAGGTAACCGTTCCATTCCGCAGGCGGAAGGCGGAACCAAAATGAAACAACCACCGCATTATGGGCTACGGCAGCGGCACACAACATCCATACACGGAACATCCTTCTGACCGGCAACAAGACGGAAACAGCGCACAAGAACGGTGTCAGGATCAACAAGGACAAGATCAAAACGTTTCTCCCATTTTAGACTGACTCGCGATATCGGAATTCTGTTCGAATTCCTCGTTAATATGATTAAGCACAATGGCCATGATAAAAACAGCCACAAAAATATCCAGAAGGATCCCCAATTCGATCAGGGTCGGCATGGCATCGAATAACGATACCGCAAAAAGAAAAATGCCGTTCTCAATGACCAAATACCCGATAACCTGGGTCACCGCCCGCGTACGCGTCACCATGATCATAAACCCGAGCAGGACGGTCGCCAGTGAACACGGCAACCCCAGGTCAGTCTCCGGCCTGCCCGGCAATCGCAACGACAAAGAAACCCAGAAAGCCCCGGCGATCAAAAGAGCACCGCAAACGATCGATGAACCAAGCCCGATGAGAGGCTTAACCTCGGAACGCATGGAAATATGCCGGATCGCCCAAAAAAGGACAAAGGGAACAAGTGCCGCCTTAAGCAGCATCGTGCCGAAAGAAAGCAAAAGATCATGCGCAGAAATGGCATTGGCATGCAAAAAGAGCGGCATCAGGCTGAGGACGAACGACTGCAGCACAAAGATCTGGATCATCCCGACAATACGGGATGTCGCCAGAATACTCAGGGCAAAGAATACGATCAGAATACAGCTGGCATCGATCCAGGTGGTCATCCTACCCCCTCCACAGCGCGACAATAAGGCCGAAAAACGCCAAAGCAAAAGAGATCAATAAAAGGTTCCTGACCCGGTCAAGACGGATACGCGCCATCGACGATTCCACGATCCCAACCAGGACCGATAATCCCAGCATCCCGCCAAGAAAAGACATCATTCGCACACAAAGATACTCCGTTTGAACAGGAAGGATAATAGGGACCAATATCGCCGCAAAAATAAAAAATTTCACTGCCGCCGCGTAAAACATATACGCCAGATCCACCCCGCCATGCTCCAGAAGCATCACCTCATGGATCATGGTCAGTTCCAGATGCGTATCAGGATCGTCAATCGGGATACGGCAATTCTCCGCCAGAAATACAATGAAAAAACTGGCCACCACCAAAAGGAGTGCAGGCCCAAGGAGATTCCAGGAGACAGGACTATCCGCGCCAAGCATCCTTGAAAGCGAGAGACTATGTGCCAAAAGCGCCAGGGTAATAAAATTCATGAAAAGCGCGACTTCAGAAAGGCACGCGAAGAACGCTTCACGGCTGGCCCCCATGCCTTCCATGCTAAACCCCGTATCCATCGCAGCCGCGATCATAAAGAACCGGCTAAGCGCCAGGACCCCCACGATCAAAAGGATATCTCCCTCGAACTGGACCGGCGCTTTTAATGCACCGAACGGGACCAGCAAAGACACCGCAAGCATTGCCGCAAAAGTGACGGCCGGAGCCAGACGAAATACCCATGTCATATTGCGGCTGTATATGCTTCTTTTACGAAAAAGCTTGCCCAGATCAAAATACGGCTGCAATAAAGGCGGTCCTACCTTACCCGAGGCAAAAGCCTTGACCCTGCCGATCACGCCAAGAAAGAACGGCGCGGTCAGGCACACGAAGAACCAGTGAAAAAAGATCGATAATATCATTTCAGTTTCCATACCAGTAAAAAGATCAAGAACAGAAAAATATACATCAGGTACATTTGAGTATAGTGCACCCGTCCGGCATCGATCTTTCTGGATAATAAAGTCAATCCGGTCAACAAAGGGCGGAATCCCTTTTCTTCAGCAACATCCCGGACCGAAGACTCCAGGCGGACCTTCACCGGAAAAATACCCTCCACCATTCCCCCTTCACGACGAAAGAACAGAAGGTTCTTAACAAAATCCAGGATCATCCGGGCAAAAGAAGAAGCCGTATACTGCGAGCGCGCGGAAACCCGGGTAAAACCGCAGCCCCACGCTTCCCGGACAGGAGTTGACTCAGCCCCCAGAAGAAGACGGCGGATCACGATCAACCCCATAATAAGCGCGATAAACAAAAGAAGGACCCCTATGACCATTGTCAACGGAATAAAAACCTGCCCGAGATCGACCATGGAAAGTTCAACATGCGTCAAGTATGCCCCACCCAGAAAAGTAAACATCGCCATCGCCCTTGGCGCAAGCCCGATCCAGACACATACGCCCGCAAGGACGATCATAGGGATCAACATCCATTTGGAAGTCGACTCGCCTTTCCCTGCAGGATCTTCAAGCCCTTCCAAGATCGAACGCGGCTGCCCGGAAAAAACCGCCCCGTACACTTTACTGAAACAAGCCAGCGCCAGCGCTCCCATCAAGGCCAAAGAGAGTATCCCCCATACACAAAAGATCACCCCCGATAAAGGCAAAGTGAACATCCCCTGAAAAAGCCCGAAAAAAACAATAAACTCACTAATAAACCCGTTGAATAACGGCAGCCCGCAAATGGACAAAGCCCCGACCAGGAACAACACACTCGTCACCGGCATGGCTTTCGCCACCCCTCCCAGCTTGTCTATTTCACCGGAATGTGTCTTTTGGATCACGGATCCCGCTGCCAGGAACAAAAGGCCTTTAAAAAGAGAATGATTGAGCACATGCAACAACCCGCCGCCAAACCCCAGGACCGCCAGAAAAGGCAGATGATAACTACGCCCCAATAACCCGACCCCAAGCCCGATCGCAATAATGCCGATATTCTCAATACTGTGATACGCCAGCAATTTCTTCAACTCATGCTGTCCCAGCGCATACAGGACCCCCATGATCCCGCAAATAACACCGATCACGACCAGCAGGTAGCCGCACCAGTCCGGAAGGATATCCATGATCCATAACACACGGCAGATCCCGTAGATCCCCATCTTGATCGCAACTCCCGAAAGAAGCGCGGAAATATGGGAAGGTGCGGCCGGATGTGCATACGGCAGCCATATATGTGACGGAAGAAAACCCGCCTTCACTCCAAAACCGGCCAAAGCCAGCAGGAAAATGGTCCCGGACAGGACCGGCGGGAAACTTGCCCGCGCGATCATATCAAAATTCATCGACCCGGCCGCGTGCGCCATCAGAAAAAACATCAGAAAAAGGCAAAATGTCGCGCAATGCGACGCGATCAAATAAAGAAAACCCGCCTTTCGCACCGATTCTTTTTCGTCAAAGAAAATAATAAGAAAATACGTGGAGATCGTCATCGTTTCCCAAGCGCCCAGAAAAAGGATCACATTGTTGGCAGTAACGATAAGGACCAAAGAAAATGCAAACAACAAATAGAAGAAAATATGAGGAAGCAGCGGCTTTTTTCCTTGATATGGCCGCATATACCCTACCGCATAAACGCCGGCGCACAAAAGAAGGATGGTCACAGCCAGAAGAAAAACCAGGCTCAACGGATCAAGCTTGAGCACGAACTCCCCGAAAGGGACCTGCCATGTCATTTGAAAGATATTTTTCATTATGATCAAACCCGGACGATCTTGGATTCCGCGACCTGAAATGCCGCGAGGATCTCTTCACGACTTGCCCGACGGCCAAGGACAGCCTTAACGCTTTCCTCCTGCAAACAAAAAGCCAGACGGGACAATAACGATAAATGCCCTTTGAACGAACCGGTCAATATCACGAACAATGTATGGACCCGTTGACCGTCAAAAGCGGCAAAATCAACCGAGCCCTCCAGGAAGAATAACCCCACCACCGGCTCGAGCCCGGCCAGAATAACAGGATGCTTAACATGTGGAATGGCAATGCCATTGCCGATACCGGTGGTCCCCGTCTGTTCACGGGACAATAGTATTTCCTTCAAGGCAACGCGGTCAATATTCCCGGGCAATGGCAATATTTTCAAGACATTCTCAAGGACTTCCTCTCGCGCGGCCCCGGATATCCCGGAATACACCCCCCCGCGCACAAGCGCCGGCATAAAAATATCCACGCCAGGCCGGCTCTTTTCACAAAGCTTAAGCGCACCGGAGGTCAAAGGGATCTGGTTCTTAAGCGCCCACTCCAATACCTCGACGGAATTAAAATAATACTGGTCATTGGCCTTGACCGCCGGTAACCCCAGGGTATTAAGCCATTGATAAAGGATCTTCTCGTTGATCTCAAACGCGAGCTCTATATCACGAAAGGTCAATTGCATACAGCCGCTACTCTTTCCCAAGGCTTTCTAAAAGTTTCTCACTGCGTCTCAATTTCTTTCGAAGAAGCTCCGCGATAGGCCGCAGGACCTTCAAAATATCATGGTCATGAAGATTATAATACACATTCGTCTTTTCCGGACGGGCTTCCAGCACCCCCAAGTCCCTTAGAATACCCAAATGACGCGAAAGGCTCGACTGTTCCACTCCCAGTTCCTGCACCAGCTTGCCAACACTGGCCTCCCCGTTCTTGAGATATTCAATGATCTGAAGGCGGACAGGATGTGCCAGCGCTTTTAAAAAATCCGCCTTGATCTTGAAAACCATGTCATCGATCTTCTTCATAAAACCTTTCTGAACAAGAATGCCCTGGCCCTAATTCTTTTGTTTTAAGAGCTCTTCTGCCCGTCTGATCGCGTCTTTCATGCCGGAGAAAACATTCTCCTCTCCTATAAGCTCGTAAAGACTGGCCTTGACCATTTCATTGAGAGGCTGGACATGAAGGCCGGTGATGATAAGAGAAATATTCTCCCGTTTGCTTTTCTCATAAAAACTCTTAAGGGCATGCATCCCGGTGGAATCGATGAGCGGGACATCACGAAAACGCAGGATACGAACTTTCGGCCTTAAACTCACCTCCCGGTCCGCTTCATCAAAGCGGTTGGCGGCTCCGAAGAACAACGGCCCGTTTATCTCGTAAACCTCGACACGGGGCGGAATAACGAACGACGATAAGACCCGATCCTCCCCTGCGTCATCATCCGCAAACTCCTTGGCGAATACCTTGATATTCGTGGCATCCGACATCCGTTTCATAAAGATGAACGCAGACAACACTACACCGACCTCGATCGCGGCATTCAGGTCCACAAAAACCGTCAGAAAAAATGTGGCCAAAAGGACCATCCGGCCGCCGTTAGACCAGTGCAGAAGCGCGCCGAACGACCGCCACTCGCTCATATGATAAGCGACCACAACCAGGATACCTGCCAAACACGCCAACGGGACAAATTTGATCAACCCCCCTAAAAAGAACATGATCAAAAGGACCGTGACCGCGTGGACCATGCCGGCAACAGGAGTTCTTCCGCCGTTCTTGACATTCGTCACCGTCCGGGCAATAGCTCCTGTGGCCGGGATACCGCCAAAAAGCGCAGAAGCGATATTCGCAACCCCCTGACCGACAAGTTCCGTATTGGACCGATGCCTGGCACCGATCATCCCGTCAGCCACAATAGCCGACAGTAAAGACTCGATCGCTCCCAAAAGAGCGATAGTCACCGCCGGCTGAAAAAGCTCCCGGATCCTGGCAAAGCTTAAGGCCGGAAAATGCGGCATGGGAAGTGTATGCGGTAATTCCCCGAAACGGCTGCCGACCGTTTCAACAGGGATACAAAGAAAAGCGGACAAGGACGAAACTGCGATCAAGGCAATGAGCGCCCCCGGTATCCGCCTGACAAGCCTAGGTGATATAACAATAATAAGGACCGTCAAAAGCCCCAGAGCCAATGCATCATAATTAAGCGTGTTAAAATGCTCAATAAAAACACGCCATTTCCCGATGAACTCCGCCGGAACTTTATCGACGTTGAGGCCGAGAAAATCCTTAACCTGGGACGAAAAAATAATGACCGCAATGCCGCTGGTGAACCCCACTATAACGGAATGAGGAACAAACTTGACCGCCGTCCCGAATTTCGCCAGGCCCATGATCACAAGCAATATCCCTGCCATCAATGTCGCAATGACCAGGCCATCGATCCCGTATTTCTGCACGATCCCGTAAACAATAACAACAAAAGCCCCTGTCGGCCCGCCGATCTGCACACGGCTCCCGCCCAAAGCAGAAACGAAGAAACCCGCAATGATCGCTGTAAAAAGGCCCTTATCCGGCGAAACACCTGAAGCAATGGCAAAAGCGACCGCCAGCGGAATGGCCACCACACCGACAATAAAGCCGGCGATGCAATCCGCAACAAATTTCTCCCTGGAGTAATCTTTAAGACAGGTAACCAGCTTTGGCGCGAACATAAACAGCTTTCTAGTTGAAAAATTGACGGAGATCGGATTGATTTTTTATTATATGTCCATTCCAACATATGTAAATACTTACTTCATAATCCTCCCGGCCCATCCCGCCCTTCTCTCTTTGAAATAAAGAAGCCTTCCATCGATCCGATGAAAGGCTTCTTGACCTTTAAGTTGATCTGCCCGCTTCTTTATATAATTTTGCACGGGATCACGGCGTCCTCATCATAAAAATAAACAGCACACATGCGATGATAACCATCCGCGATGACCAGTTTCCCATTCTTTGTATCACGGACAAGAAGCAGGGGAGACAACTTTTTCCTCGACAATATCTTCTCCTGGTCTTTCTTAACGTGAAAATTGTTTACACTTAATAAAGGCGACCCTGACGCCCTGAGAATGTCCTTTGCTTTAAAATAAGACATATGTGCCTGCCGCAACTTTTTCACCTTCATAGCCAATGTTTTTTCATCATACAACAGTCCTAAATAAGACATGGCCGCCGGATAGTCATGATCCTCTGATTTGCTCAACCATGTCGTTTTGATTTTTTTGGCCATTTTCATTCCTCCTGGATCTCCATGACCTTCCTAATTGGGCCTCTCATATCTGAGATAAGAATCCACAACATCACTGATGTTATCGTAAAACGCATCTTTGCCAAACAACCCAATGAGTTCGTACCTGTCGAACTCAGCCTTTAAGGGGGCAATGACATTCGCCCAAACAAGCCGGATCCCCCGGGTCTTCAGAACCCCATGGATTTCGCGTAAAGTTTCTGCTGCCGAGAAATCCACATCAGCAACCGCTGATGCGTCAACGCAAAAACAGGACAGAACGGGCCGTGCTCCTTCAGCAAGGCTGATGACCTCCTCAAACAGTTGTTGAGCATTGGCATAGTACATCGTGTGGGCGAACCGGTACACCAAAAGCCCAGGCTCGATCTGCTCCGGCGTAGTCACCGGCAAAAGCCGCCCGACACCTGTCGCCTTGTCGAGCACCAGCACGACATTCTTCGACCGGTAGCTGCGTCGTACATGCTCCATCAAAGAAAGCACCATGGCGGTAACGATCCCCTGCTCAACACCGACCAGGACGACCACAACGGCCGTGACCAGCGCTACCCAAAACTCGGGTGGACGCTGTCGCCAGACCTTGTGCATCCCCTGGATATCTACCAGCTGCAAGCCAATAAGAAAAACCACCGCAGAAAGGACAGCGCTGGGCATATAAGTCAGTGGCCCTGTAAAAAACAACAGGACCAGAAGGACGATCAGGCTCGTTATGACCTGGGCCAGCTGACTGCGGCCGCCAGCACTATCAACCATCTGGGTCTTGGTTGGACTTCCGTTCACAACAAACGTCCCGGATAATGCTGCGCCTGCATTGGCCAGGCCGAGACCGATCAGATCGACATTCTCGTTAAATGGTTCATTGTATCGCGCCGCATAAGCCCGCGAGGTCGCAGCACTTTGGGCCAAAATGACAACAACCATTGAAAAGGCCGTCGGAAGCATCTTCAGAACAAGGGCATAAGACCAATGAACATCTGGCAAGCCGATCCAAGGCAGTCCTTGTGGAACATCCCCCAGCGTATGAACACCGTAAACTTTGAGATTAAATGCCCAACTGACAACGATGGCACCAATCACGGCAATGAGAGCCCCGGGGATCTTTGGGGACATCTTCTCTGATCCAATAATGACTCCGATCACAATAACCGATATCGCCAGGTCGTAGAAATTCATCTGGCCGATCTGATGCAAAGTGTTCACGATCTTGTCAATCAGGTCGTGCCCGCCTTCTGGAAGGCCCAGCATGCCTGGGATCGCTCGCAAAGCGACTTGAAAACCAACCCCGGTCAAGAATCCGATGAGCACGGTCCGCGAAAGGAAATCCGCCATAAAACCAAGTCCGATAACACGTGCGACGATCAATAAGCCAGCGGACATTAACGCCAGAACTCCGGCAAGCGCCAGATACTCATGAGACCCTGTTATCGCTATCCCGGCCAATCCCGCCGCAAGAATAGCCGCAGTTGCCGAGTCCGCCCCGACAACTAAATGTCGGGAGGAACCGAAGATGGCATATAAAATCATGGGAATAAGTAAAGTATATAAACCGGTGATCACCGGCGTACCAGAGATCTTGGTATAGCCCATCACTTCGGGAACCGCAAGGGCTGCCAAAGTGATCCCCGCGATCACTTCGGCCGATATTCCCGAATTTTTTATAGGAAGTAGCCCCTGGAACAGGCGGGGACGCCTATCGCGAATCTGTGATCCAATTCCGATCATATGATCCTCCCGTACAAAGTTGCTTGAAACTCATAGTAATCGGTGAGTCGGGAAAAGGCAAGAAAAAACCCTCGGTATCCGACGGAGACTGAGTGCCTGCTTGATCAAAGGACGAAGTCCCCTTCCACTTATCATTCTTCATTAAAAAGGCCCTGCGCAGTTATCCTGATCAGGGCCTTACTTATCTCCCATCATATTCCAACGGGATAATAGAAAACGGGTAGTCGTTGACGCCAGGCGAACCTGCCAAATGCTTGAAACCACGCTACTTATAAAAATTTACCGAAAGCGAAGCACTGGATGGCAAATATCACTAGGCGAACCAATCAATTGACCTTTGATGTCTGAAAACTTTCATAAAGAGCGTCAGGGGCTAAATCGGCGCCATTAGGCCAAGCCACAACGCCGAATTCATCAACCCGAGCCTGCGCAAAAAGTTTCAAATCCTTAAGCGGTTCAAAAACAGGACCAAAAAGACGATCAGATAAAGAAACAACCCCATGAACTCCGTCATCAAAGGATATTTCCAAACGATAACCATCCAAAACTTTAACTTGCGTTACCTTTTCCATATGCCCTCCATTACTCTAAGGGAGTAATATCCTTCAAAGGTTTGTGACTTTCTGCCAGAGACCAATCTAGCAACAATTCATCCCTATGCAAAGAAGCCCATTCCAAAACAAGACCTAAAACACGCTGAGGCAATTTGCCTTTCATAACACGCAGTGTTGCAATTTCAATAGCAGCCGTATGATCGCCATAATAGGCGTGAAAATGAGCTGGTGAATGCTCATCAAAATACATGCGGATAAAAATCCCAAAGAATGCGCTGATTGTCGGCATATGTTTCCTCTACGGAAATATTAACACATGATCAATTCGATAGCAATTGTGACGCCAGGCGAACTCGCTTGTAGCCACGCAACTTATATAACTTTACAGCAAACGAAGTGCTGAATGACGAATATCATTGAATGGACCTATTGATTAATAATTTCATTTATTGATAAGCAACACAATTAGGCTCCAAAGGACGGTATATTTTAAAGAGCCCAGAAACAAATAAAATAGCCCCGATAAGTAAAAGAATTAAGAAAACCATCTTATAAATGTTAAAGAATTTCTTTTGCCAAAACACTCGTGAAATTAAAACACCTAGTACACCCCCAACAAACAAGAAAAACCCTCCGATGAGCTCACACCATTCATTCACATACCTAGGATTATCTCCGCATAGGATTAAATGATCAGGAAAATGGAAAAAGAGATAATCCTGATAAAAATTGGGAATCGTAAAAAGAAAGGCATTTACTCCGCAGAAAAAACTTAGCAACCCAATCGACAAATAAACCAGTCTCAAATATTTCATTACGTTGACTCCTCAAGCTCACACCCACGACAACTCAAGACGGAATAAAGTTCGCATGTCGTCGATAAGGTTCGCTGTTTTAATCGAGACTCCCGTTCGGACGGAGCCTCACGGGAGTCCTCGTTTCTCTTCTGATATAAGATTAAAACCCTCCCCCTTACGGGAAGAGGGTTTTAATCTTAAGGAAGAAACTCGGACGCATCTGCAACCAATTCGAACCGCGTCCCTAATGACTGTAAAGATCATCATTGAGCCACTTCAATCTCAACCTTTATACCAGAGGTTCATTGAAAAAGCAAATGAACTTAAGGCTTTAGGGATGTCCCAGCGGGAGATATCTCAAGCCCTGGGCATATCACGCAGGACGGTCCGGTCAGCCTGCGGCAAAAGAAGAGCCGACCGAAAATAATGTCCCTTTTGTCCAGTATCATTCAGGATAAATTCTATAAGTCGTTTAATAACAAGCGATTATAAAATATTGTATGTTTTGTTGGGACATCCCCGCCTAGACCACTTGAGCCCCCTCATTTAGTCAAAATCACTCCTTTTCTTATCGGATGGTCTTATAAATTTGCCAATAATTTGACACTGCTCCTGCAGAAGGAACCACTTCAGAAACACTTTCTGGTGTCAAGCTACCTGCTTTCGCAGCACCATTTGAGTTAACCTCAGAAGAGGCAAGTTTTGGAGCAACCTCATTATCTCCTGTGTCACGGCTATGCATCTTCCTAAATATTTTGTTTATGTGGTCGATTGAATCCCCTGGAGTGTTTAGCACCTTTAACCCATTCGATAGAAGCTCCGTTTCATCAACCTGTGGATCGTTACTCTTAGAACTGCTCTGCATTCGTTGAAAAACATCTAAAGTAAAAGCAATGCCATCTCCGTTCTTCATAGGCATCAGCGTTCTTACCGCCATTTCCAAGGCATCCGGACCATCCTTGCGCTTACCCAATGGAAAATCACACATTTGTTCAATAAATAATGTATCTTCGTCATTAAATAATAGCGCCGCAGTATTAACCAATGAGGATAGCCCGCTGATCCGAGCGTCTTTTGAAGTTTTGCTATTGTGGGTGATCCTTTCTAAATGAATCGGGATCCCCCGCTTTACCGACTCGGCCTCCAATCGTGAAGCCAAATACTCCTGTCCACCATTAACTTCAATAGCAACCACTGCGCGCCCCTCCCGTTCAACAATCGCAAAGATGTTATCTATTAACTCATTTGCTTTTACCTTTAGCAAAAAAACCTGCAGGACATAGTAGATGCCCCCGTCTTTAGCAACAACAGCGATCGCGCAAAAGTCCCCATCTTCATTGCCATAACTTGGATCAACAGCAATACAGACTTGATAATTCTTACTAAATGATGCTATTAAAGCATTCCTGGACTGAAATGACGGCCTCCAGAACCTTAAGTCCTCTCTGGGAAAAACCCCGGCACCAGATGCCGGTTCATTCTGCATTTCGCGCTTAAATCTGCCCGGATCTAATAAAAACTGCGTTAACAATTCGGTCGCACTCCATCGGCTAGGCCAAAGCGATACAAATTCGTGATCCATGGCCTCCTGATTATCTTGATAAAAATCGCCTGCCACTTCCTTACCAGACCTTCCTTTATAACTCTCCGTAGAAGTCAAAATCTTAAAATATTTCTCCCAAAGATCCATGTTCTTAGGGAAATGCTTAATGGCCTGATAGTTAAGGTGGTCAAATTCTCTGTAAGCAGGCTCATTAAAAACATCCCAGATCAGCGTATTTCGTGAAAAAAGATTTCCAGTAATAATAATATTCGTTCGCTCATGCCCGATCCGCAACACCTTGCCGTTAAAAATTTCACGCATTCTCTCCTTAACGTCTCTATTGTGTAAATAATTGTCACTGTCAAGGTCATCCACTATCACCAGATCCGGCCTTTTGCGCCCATGTTTTGTCCCACGGAACCCTTGCTTAAGCCCGAATGCTGCGATCTTGATCGTATGATTTACCTCAAGCAACTTTCTAGACGACAAGGTGAAAACTTTTGAAGCCAAATCCGGAAAATCACGCATCAAAAGCGGGCAACCCAAAATTAGCGCTTTAGCATTTTTCAGCATTTCCCTGGCTTGATGCCCGGTGCATGAAAGGATAATTATATAATTATACTTGTTCAAGCAAAGAGCATAAATTATCAAACTCGTCAAAACATCGGTTTTTCCAAAACCACGAGGTGCCGCCAATGCCAATTTCTTACCTGGATTCTTTAACAAATTGTCCAAGTATTCCATAATTTCAAAATGTGCTGGCGAATCTTCGAAACTATCCGCAGCATTATTCAAATATGCCTTACGAAAATTGGCCAAACTTGAAAGAGCCGCTTTTTTACGTTTCTTCTCCAACATCTGGTATGCGTCGTTCTTTTCCATCTTGAACCTCCTTTATCTTTTGATACGATGCGCTTAACGTTTCTTGCGCTTTTTGCCGGGCGATCCCGTCCTGAATCTCCGGTCCCAGCAATTCCAATGTTTGTTGAATTTCAACATTTACCACACCATTATGATCAACAGCCAACTCCTTCAACTGCTGGAACTGCTGAAAAATCTCTTCCCAGGTATTATCCGCGCTAACATTTACCTGATGCGATATCTGCCCCATAACTGTCTTGGGCGCAGAAGGCAAATATCCCATTTCACGCAGTTCTCGACAAAGATTCAACTCGACATCCCAAGCCAGTTTTTCTGCCAAAATTCTTTCATTAGTCTTGCCCGACTGATCACGA
Organism: Candidatus Omnitrophota bacterium; assembly: GCA_903908245.1. Classification (GTDB taxonomy): domain Bacteria; phylum Omnitrophota; class Gorgyraeia; order Zapsychrales; family Fredricksoniimonadaceae. The sequence continues at coordinate 8,635 of CAIVRE010000022.1, read as the reverse complement.
GCCATCGATTTTAATGATTGCCAGTGTTGACCTGCCTTCCGAATAAGCTCCCCAACCATTTCAGTCGCAAATGCCGGGTTGAGTTTCAAAGCATTTCTTTTCTTTATTTCCTCGATATCGCGCTTAACTGTCTTTTCTGACACCCCAGTCGCATCGGCAATCTCCGCAATGCTATGACCCGCCAGCCGCATTCCATCGACCACCTCAAGACGATCTTCTTGAGATAAAATTTTCCTTGTTGAATAAGCATCGTCAAAAAACTGAACAGCACTGACCAGTGGCTCGCTTTCTCCCAAACCGTTGTCATTTAGATCCATATCTCACCCCCATCATGATTAACATCCCAATAAAAAAGCCTAAACCCAACAGATAGCTTTGTAAGCAATCTGTCGAATTTAGGCTCCGTATCCCCGCTTTGGCGCAGGGTACATCTCGGCACCCACAGCGACGGCTTTCCCGCCACTATGTGGAACATCATTATTAAACCACGACTTCAATCTTCCTGCAATAATTAACTTTGAATCTTCATTATATAAACTACACCCTCAGCAGTAGCTTCTCCTTTACCGTCTCGCCCACAATCTCTTCCCAAAACTTGGCGTATATTCCAAGCTGACTTTCATACGCCGCTTTGCGCTTGGGGTCTTTTTTAAAATCGTCGGTCTTGTAATCCACGATAACCCAGGCATCCTGCTCCTTAAAGATCATATCAATAACACCACGGACAACGGCATCTTTTTCTGTACCAGAGAACGGGACTTCAAAATATTTCTCCTTTGCCTTCTCCATGCGCTGCCAGATCTCATGTTTCATCGCCGTATCGACAACTTTCAGGAGAGCAGCAAGATCTCCGGCCGGAACACCGTTCTCTTCAAGCAATGCCGGCCCTGCAGTATCCAGTCCATTTCGCTGTCCTTTGGCGCACAGCTCAAGCGCGCGGTGAACAACTGTTCCCCAATCAGCGCCGTGCCCTCTTGACTCGCCGGCAAAGGCATCAGCCTTCTCGACCATATCTGTCGCGCTGATCGCCTGATAAGAGACCATTGTCATTTGTTCAATACACGCGACAATCTTCTCCTGTTCAGCCTTCCATTGAGTCTTCGCGATCGTAAAGACTTTTCGTTTCTGTGCGTCAACAGCAGCAGGCAGCGGAAGCGCCGGCATCTGTTTTAAATAACCGTATAGCGCTTCCCACGGCTTGCTCCGGTCACCATCATGATATGTACTAACCACCAAGACATTCTTGGCCCGCGTGACGGCCACATAATCGAGCCTGACCTTTTCTGCATCCTCATAAAGCTTTTCTTCGTCTGCATATTGTTCCCAATTTCGTGGCAAAGCAACGATCTCATTCTGGAACTCACCCGCCGGACGGCTGATCGTGAAACACCCCACTGACTTCTCTCCCGTTCGTGCGATGTGACGCTCGGGCTCATAGCCAGCCTTCTTCGGCCCCGGATCAGCCAGAATAACAACCGGTGCCTCCAGCCCTTTCGCCTTATGAAGATTCATGATCCTGACCGCTTTAGAAGTCGCCGGGAACAGGCTCATCTCTTCAATCTTAGCCTTTTCCCTCAGATCCAGCAGATACTCAACAAGCTCAATAAAGCTACATGTGCTATTAGGCTTAGCCCCCCTAAAAAGTTCGATCACTTTGAAAATATTTCCCGCCCGGCTCGATCCCATCTCCTGCGACATGGCCAGTGGTATGGTCCCAAGATCCTCGATGATCATTTCAATAGCGGTTACAGGAGAATACTGTTCAGCCATCTTATTGTATTTTCGCAGGCGCTTTAAAGCCGTCTTAATTATCTCCGGCCCTTTATCCGCTTCCAGAAAATAGACGAACTTTCCACCCTCTCTGGCAAACTCATACAGATCATTATCGCTCGCGCCAATAAACATCCCCCTAAGCGCCGCCACCGTCGCAACAGGGTCCCTGGGGTCAGCGGCCGCTTTCAGTATCTTATAGATCTCATATAATTCTTCTGAACTGCTAAAATTCTCCCCGCCAGAAAGTTCGTATGGTACGCCGAGAGCCTCAAGCGCCTTGGCATAGATGGTAAGTCGTTTCTTGCCTTTAGCGATGATCATAAAATCACCGGGCTTCGCATCATCCGTTTCGGCCTGATCTTTTCTTTCAAGTTTAAGCCCGCCGTTAACAGCCCAGTGGATCCAATTGGCGATTTTACCAGCGTCTTCTACAGCGATAAGCTCAGCAGGATTGTTGCGGATCTTACCGATCACGTTCACAAAAATACCATTCATGTAGGCGTCCGAAGCACCCCTTACCGTATCCAGCGGAGCGAATTTAGCCTGATGTTTGGAGTCTTTCTCCGGGAAGGCGCCTTTGAACACGTCGTTGGTAATATCGCGGATAGGATCAAGAGACCTGAAATTTGATGTGAGTGCAACAATATCTCCAGCGCCTTGACCAAATATCCCTTTAACCTGATTATAAATATCAATATCTGCCCGACGGAACCTGTAAATACTCTGTTTCGGGTCGCCTACAAGAAAAAGCGCGCCGGGCTTTGGTTTTATCTTGCGCCAATCAGCTTCCTTATTATCAGCACCCGTCAGGAGCATAGTGATCTGGGCTTGTATTGGATCAGTATCCTGAAACTCGTCGACCAGCAAATATTTAATGCGGCCTTTAAAATACGCACGAACTTCTTCATTCTTCCTCAGAAGATCTGCTGTTCTCATGAGCAAGTCCTGGAAATTCAGCGTCGATCGCTCTCTTCTCCACTGGTCATAATAAGCAGCTCCACCAAGCGCAAATTCAATAAGAGGCTTATGAAGATATTCGGACCATTGCCGGATAGCTGGAGCTATGACATCATTCTGAAATTTAACAAAATCCTCAGCATAAGCTTTAGCCAGCTGTTTATCCGGCCACCTGTTCTGAGTTACTCCGGCTGTCTTGTTGAGCATTCTTAACAACACAACAAAAAGCCTGTCCTCTTCAAGGTATCCAATACTAAAAAGCTTAAGCGATCTCCTGACGATTTTCTGAAGAGCATCCCAGCCCTTATCCGGCTCATCCGCCGGGATCTTATCCTTCAAATCCAAAATCAGAGCTTTAACTGATTTCCTGGTTTCCGTGAAATCCGGCCGTCTGACATCTTCTCTATAAACCTCAACATCCGGGTACTGGACGAGCGTTTGATATATATCAACAAGAGCCTGCGCCGACATGCCATTTTCCTGCATCCAGCCTATCGCCGCACTATTGGCGAAACCCTGTTTCTCAATATATTCGGCCCATACGATGCCGGCGAATATGGCATCATCAGCCTCTTCGATCTCCTCAAACCCAGGATCGATCCCCGCTTCAACAGGCCGCTCGCGTAAAAGCCGGGAACAAAATGAATGGATCGTGCTTATAGAGGATTGCTCGAAGCTGGCCAGGGCTTTGCTGACACGGTCCTTCTCTACTTGAGGTACAGTATTATCGTGAACGATCTTCTCAAGCCGGATCTGAAACCTCTCTCTGAGCTCTGCCGCAGCCTTTCTGGTAAAAGTAACTGCCGCAATATTCTCGATCCCGGCATGGCCATAACGTATAAGCCCCGCCATCCTATCCACAAGACTATGCGTTTTACCCGAACCTGCGCCAGCCTCGACAAAGAAACTCCTGTCGAACTCTGAGGCGATCCTATCTCTTACATTCTGGTCGGGATACAATTGTTTACTCATTAGTCATATTCCTTAAGCAGCTTCCAGTCTTCCAGCGCTTTGTTCTCAATATTCTCCATCTTCGCATCCATGGAATCACGCGCCGTCGCGCCTCCGCAAATATCCTTATAATCACAAAAGATACACACGTCTTTATTGTTCACAACAAATGTCCCTGTCGCGATTAAGTCCAAAAGTTTATTCAAAGGCGACTGCCACAAATCCTTATTGTTAGTCGAGCGGGAGAATATCCCTCCCTGCCCGTCTTTCGTGCCTTTTTCCGTTGGAAACAAATATCCTGCGGAAATTACTTTGGCATTCTTATCCTGACCACTTTGCTTAAGGATCTCTTCTGCCGCAATGGCATACAAAGCATGCTGTATCTGCGTACCGCCTGCGATAAATCCTTTATCTTTATATGAGTAAGTCCCGCCCGTCTTGTAATCCCATACGCGGTATTCCGAAGTACCTGCCTTATCAACACGGTCAATCGACCCCCTGAGAGAAATATGTTTGCCATTCCCAAGCGGGATCTTAACAGCATCGTCCTTCTTAAACCCGAATGCCATCTCAGCACCAACCGGTTCAGTTCCGAGTTCTCTGTTGATGTGAAGAAATACGCCCACATCTCTTTTAAGTTGAACGCATTCATTCTGGAAGACGATCTCTCCGGGCGGAGGTACAAGCGTCTTATATTTAACTATTGTCTCGTTCAGTATTTTCTCAATATCCTTCGCTTCATCTAATGCAGAAACCGTTGCCTTCGAGCCAGTCCTCTTATTAATAAAAATTTGAAAGACTTCATGAAGCAACTTTCCACGCTCAGCGGCATCAAGCCAGGCCCCTTCGTCCTTTTCAACCTCATCTGGCTTCCTGACTCGAAGCACATTCTCTACAAAGTATGCAAACGGGCATTTAGCAGCAGATTCCAACCTTGAACAAGACATCACCCGATCGGTATTTTCACGCGGGTCAAGGTCACTGCCATGCGGAGTTATCTTTCCGTCATATGCCGTCAGGGCAATACCCGCCCTCATCGTCCGCGCATGCAAACCCGGCTCTATTCCCTCATGCGTTTCCTGCACCGCGCCCAGCGCATCTTTAAGAACTCCGTCTTCGATCAAGCGTGCGAGCCACCAGTCTGTTTCATCCAGGATCGTCTTGCCGGCATAACTCTGATCAAAACCCGCCGGCTCACCGATCGCGCTGAGCATAGCGTCATAATCAGCACCGGGATCCCCTTGTCTGATACGAAAAACCTGCAACAGAATGGCTGCCGGAAAAGCCTTCCGATCATCTTTGATATCGTAGGCAGAATAGCTAAATGTCACCTTGCCGCGTAAGCCGGCAATAAGGGAGGCCATGTCATAAATATTCTTACTCATCCTGTCCGTTGAAAGCTCCAGACCTTTCGAGATCTTCGCTCTTTCTTCATCAAGGAGAACAGGATCCTGCGCAGACTTAGCTGGGAATTTACCTTCATCAAGCCCCACAATGAATGTCCTATTACGGCCTGACCGTCCGCCCTTTCGATACTGTGACACATGCAAATGCCCTGGCTTGGGCCCGGAAGCGCCCACGCGTATGCCGCAAATAGCATTAGATATCTTTTCCACGGCCTCATCAAATACCATGGGGCCTTTAATAAGAGCGCTCAACATCTTAAGACGATCCGATGCCATTCCCGCAAAAGCCGCGTCATTATCGTCCGTCTTCTTCATGTGCTTATCAAGGAAGGTAAAACAACCCTCACAGAACTTTGTGAAATCGATCCTGCCGTCTTTTTCTTTAGGCGGAACAAGTTTGATCAAGTCTTCACATACAGCCTTAAGCGCAGCAAGATTTCCGGCCTTTGCATCCTTACGCTCGGCGTCAATAATTTCGCCTTCTTTACGAAGATCGGCGGCCTCCTGCTGACTCTTCAAGATCTGTCCATTTAGAACTGTAGCATACCTATCCCTGCCCCAGCCGATCCCCGCTGTCCGCAAAAGAAAGGCGAGTGTTGTCGATCCTGGGACATCTACCAATCCTGATGATTCAAGGATATGCCTTAAATGGATCTCACTAAAATCCTCTTTCACCCACAACAAAAATCCCATAAAGGTCCGACCGGCGGCTGTCATAAAGATACTTTGTCCATCAGCAAACGTCGCCGGGATCTTCAGCTTCTCGCAAAGAGAATAAATGATCTCACTATAACTTTCAGGGTCCGTGTAGATCACCTCAACATCATCAACCGGCACCTTTTCAGCACTGATACGCCCAAGAACTTCACGAACCTCATTCCTGTACCCTATAGCGCTAAATAATTCAATGGTCCCGTCTTTAAAAGCTTTCGGTGCTGCTTCACTTTGAAACAACCACCTGAGCCGTTCAATGTCAGAACCACACACCAACGGCTTAGAAACTTCTTCAGCAAACCATGTGTCTGATGGAACCGGCAAGCCAGTGGCCGGATCCTCTTCAATAACGATCAGGTCTTTCCCGCATAGCGTTTCAAGGAACGCTCGCTCAATACCGCACAGATAGTGACGCGATAATATAAAATACTTGCGCCCCGTCGGCACACCGCCCTGCTTTAACTGCTCAATCGCCATCAGCATAAGCCGGGCATTATCAATGAGCTTTTGCTCTTCAAGCGTCTTTTCATACTCCGCCAATATGAGCTGCATATCAGCTGCTTTACGAGGATGAATAAAACATCCCTTTTTAAGGTCGCCTGACGTTATCCCGTTTAAGCGCAATTCACTTACGGTCCTCAACAACGCTTCAACAATGCCTTTATTTACCGGGTGCTTCTCAAAGTATTTCAGTTCACCCGCGTCAGCCAGCGCATTAAAGACACTATCAAGTACCGCCTGAGAACCTAAAGACGAAAGAGGCTGAAAACCCCCGGCAATGAAACGCCCTTCAACGAGTTCCTGTGCCAGTGAGGCCACTGTCTTCACATTAAAATTTATCCAGGGCGTTCCTGTCCTGGCAAGATTCTGGAGGATGTGGTTACCGGTCGACCTGTCGGAGGAAATGAGAACCTTTTCAACACGGGGATACTGACTAACGACGACGGTCAGCTGTGCGATAAGATTGTTTTGGGATGTTCTTTGGGCCATCAAATACTACTTTCCAATATTTTTAGTCTTTGATCAACTCGCCGCAATCCGGACACTTGATCTCATTATCAAATAGTAAACTCTTACCAACTGTTGCACCGCAATCCGGACACTTAACCACATCCGCGCCGACAATCGCGTCAAATTCAACGAATTCATCAAGCGGGCCTTCCATTCAATTCTCCCTCATTAGTCCTTCCGGCTACCTCAAAGACTATAACACCCATAAACGACAGCGTTATGTCGCCAGATTAACAATGTCGTACATATCCACGAAATGGTACTGCTATCCCCTCACTCTCTTTGTACCTTTTGCGATCTTTTTTCCTTCAGAATTAAGCCGACGAGCCAGCTTTTTAACATCTTCCTCAGGAGGCAACAATTCCGGTTTGATCCCGCTTTTTCCAAGTAATTCCCGAACTTCCCTATTATTTTTAACGTGCTCCCCCGTAATAGATGGTTCACCTTGCAAATTATTTTTCTTAGTATTAAAGCCTGTGATCTCAGCCGCCAGATCCTTCGCTTTGATCGTTATCGTAGGCAAAAAGTCCGCCAAGGGTTTCTTAACAGGAACCCCCATTTTATTCTTCATATCCAGCGTCGAATTACCGCCAAAGAGCGCCTGATCGCCTTTACTGCGTAACCGCGCAAAACCCTCTCCATCAACACCACGTTCATAAACAATACCTGACAACTTAGACTCTGTATCAGCCAATTTCTGACGAGCTTGCAAGCGCTCTACCAGCGCAATACGCTCCTCCAGCAACTCTTGCTTGCGCGTCTGAATAGCAAAATAACTTTGAGCAAAGGCAATCTGTTCTTTGCGGGGATCACCGTTCTGCGCGATCAAATAACACGCATACCGGGTAAGCTTCATGTCTTCAACAGGCCGCTGGCTACCCGACCCAAGATCAACCATTTTGCTGACATCAGCAAAATGGTCTGAAACAATTTGGCCCGACTTCAAACACGCCGTTTTTGCCTTATCAACCACCAGCAAAAAATTACGCCATTGGGTGTAATCCAGAAGCCTCTGAATATCTCGCGCCATCCAGAACTCAACACCATTCTCGACATGCGCCGACCCTTCAAAATCCTTATTCAACTGCACGATGATCTCTTGTTTCATAAAATATTCCTTTGTTGGTAATTATTATCAAGGGGTACGATAATACTACCACCCATTTGTGTGGCTATCAAGTTGTTTTAGACCCTTCCGGCTCTCCGCCGACTTTTACCGGCGGGAGGCGCTTCACCCTCTCCTCAAACATGTGCTCAATAAGGTGCCGCGTGCGGGTCAAAAGATAATACGCCCAGATCTCCTGCGCCTCAGCCGTCAGACAATGCTCCTCAACCTCGGTAATCGGAAGCACAATAGGCGTCCCCACAAAAGCGCCATGGACCATGACCCCCAGGGTAAATTCGTAATTTTCCCCATGCTTAAGGAACGATCCAAGATCATCATGCATCAGATGATTACGGATCAGGCGAAGCTCATTGGCCAAAGCAAAGTGTTCGCGCGGAATGATCCGGTAGTGTGTCGCCGTACTGATCAGGACCAGAAGCGACTGGTTGACCAACCCACCGGGATCATCAATGGTAACGATCTCTCTGCCCTGCTTGCAGGTAATCTTACCCTCAAGCTCGATCTCCTCTTCAAGAAGGCAGATCAGGCACTGCTCGAAAAGAACGCCGGCAAGAATGCTGGCGGCGTTGAAATGACCGAAATAATAATTCTGGTGCGTTTGATACAGCAAGGAAAGGATGCGGTCCGTGCGCGATGTCGTGCTTTTGCCAACGTGCAGAGACTTGTAATCAAGCTTACGGCGGCGGTCGTCGGCCTT
>CAIVRE010000021.1 GCA_903908245.1 Candidatus Omnitrophota bacterium | reverse complement strand
GTCCGAGTAACGCGGTCCACCATCCGGCCATCGTGACCATGATGACTGCCGCAATACTGTATGCTGTCGCGATCCAGGTGATCGCCGACAGGTTCTGTCCGAAACTGCCCATCATATGCGGCAAGGCCACATTGACAATACTCACATCCATAACGGACATGAAAGCGCCGACCATGACCGCTGCGCACACAAGCCACTTGTTCGGTTTATGGTCTTTCTTGCCATGTAACCATTTCAGGAAAAAAGCCATAAAGAGCCTGTTTTATTTGGTCTCAATTGTGGGAAGAACCGACATTCCAAGGGCAAGCGGCCGATCGAAGTTGAAGCTGTCTTCAAAAACGATCTTGACCGGCACCCGCTGGATGACCTTGATATAATTCCCTGTCGCGTTCTCAGCCGGCAGGAGACTGAAGCGTGATCCGGTGCCATGCTGTATGCTGTCCACATGTCCATAAAAGATCCTTCCCGGATAAGCGTCGACCGAGAAAGCCACTTTTTCTCCCGGATGAATATGCGTCATCTGGGTTTCCTTGAAATTGGCCGTGATCCATCTTGCCGGCGGCACGATCGCCAGGAGTGTTTGACCTTCCTGGACATAAGCTCCCGGCTCAACCGCTTTTTGGGCAACTTGCCCGGCCTCTGGCGCCCGGATCTTTGTATAAGACAGATCAAGTTCTGCCTGTTGCAGCCTGGCCTTGGCACTGGCCAGCTTGGCCTGAGCCGTCTCAACGCGAAGCGTTGACCGTTCATATTGTTGCGCGGAAATATCCTTCCTGGCCCGAAGGTCACGATATCGGCCCGCGTCCTGATTGGCCTGTTTGAGTTCGGCGAAAGCGGCTTTAAGGTCCGCTTGAGCCAGGCTTGCGCGTACGACGTAGTCGCGACTGTCGATCTCCAGTAAAAGCTGGCCGCTTTGAACCATTTCATTATCCGCCGCATAAACCTTGAGAACGTGCCCTGACACCTTGGGGCTGATAGAGACCACATGGCCATCAATAAAAGCATCATCCGTCGATTCATGGCCGGAGGCGTAAGAAATAGCCCAGTAACAAAGAACGCACGCGCCCAGAACGCCAATTCCCAATAAAACGCGTAACCGATGATCCATGCCATGAAATTTATTAATGATCTTGTTATGCATAGGCGACACCTGTCTTTTAGATATGGTTTAAATAAAACGATCTGACGTGCCCGATAGCGGAGTAGTAGTTGACCCGCGTCATATGATATTTAGCCAGGACCGTGACGTAAGACTCCCGCGCACGCTCCAGGACAGTATGCGCATCGATCAGTTCAATGTTATTCGCAACGCCTTCCGCGTACTGGTCTTTCGCCAGGTTCTCTTGTTCCGTGGCCAGATCCAGCTCTTCCTGGGCCGCCTTGACCTGACTTGTACTTGTCTCCAGCGCCTGCACGGCCAGCCGTACGTCTTCTTCGACCTGAATTTTTATGTCGTCTCTTTGGATCTCTTCCTGGGCTTTTTGGCTCTGGCTTTCCTTGATCTGACCTTCAATAAGGCCTCCTTCAAAGATCGGCATACTGACACGCATTCCGATCTGAGCGGCGTCATGAGGCTGCAGGTTAGGTTCAGCTCCCGATCTTCCAAAATTGCCGGTCACATCAACAGTCGGGAGCCTGGCTTTATTGGCTTTGGACAATTCGACTTTGCGGTATTCGACCTTCTTATCGGCCATGGCCATCTCCAGCCGGTCTTTCAATGCTTCCCCTATCGATCTTTCTGCGGAAAGGGCCGGCTCTTCATAAAACTTGAGTGACTCACTCAGCGTAATGCTGCTGCCCATGGGCATTCCAGTAATGCGCGCCAACTGCAGGCGGACGACTTGAAGATGCTCAACTGTCTCAAGCCTGCGGGCATTTTCCTGAGCCAGTCTCGTTTTTGCCCTCACAAGATCCAGATCGGTCACGATCCCGGCTTGAAGCTGATGATCCGCCAGGTCCACCAGTTCGCGGGCAAGTACAATATCCTGATCAACCGCCTTCAAGCGTTCCTCGGCGCTTAAAACGTCCAGATAGGAGAGAGTGGCGCTGACTGTGATCTGATCCCGGGTCAGGTCATCTTGCAGGCGTGAAATGATGACATCCAGATCGGCGACCTTCAGCTTTGAGAACGCCCCGAGATCAAAGACGCGCTGTATCAAGTAAACTCGCGCGTCAAATGAATTGTAGGGACCGATGACGCCGAAATCAGGAAAACCCGCAGCAGCATAGTTGTCCCAATAGGTGCGGGTCTGCGAGGCGCTGGCAGTGAGATGCGGCAGAAGATCCGATCGATCCTGTATTTTACGGGCCTTTGCCGCATTAATACGCTCGTGAGCCAGTCTTTTCAAGATATTATTGTTTAATGCACTCTCAATGGCCTGAGGCAGGCTCATGGTGAGGACCATGCCGCCGTCATTGATCTTCTCTGTCGCGGCCGGGGCCCCTGCAAAGGCGCTTCCGTGGAAAAATGCGAACAGAGAACAACTGATAACTATTGCTGTAAATGCTTTTTTCATATTGACCCTTGATCTTTCGATCCATCGATCGCGTTCCTCAATTTTTCCATCAGGCGATTGAACGTTCTTTTATCTTCAACGCTTAACCTGGAAAAAACACTTTCAATGACCGCATGATAATCCGGAAGAAAGGAATCCAGGAAGGCCTCCCCTTTTCTTGTTATCCTGGCAATACAAACCCGACGATCTTTTCGATCATAATCGCGCTCAACCAGGCCCTGCCGGATCAGGCTGTTCACCACTCCGGTAATATTGGCTCGACTGACCAGTAAAAGACGACTGATCTGATTATGCTGGCAGCCTTTGCCTTCACTGCTCCGCAAAATGGCAAGCACATTCAATCCGGCCCTGGTCAACCCCTTCTGCCGCGTTTGACAAGACAAATGAGCGGCCATAGACTCGAACGTATAAAGGAATTGGAGAAACGTTTCCCCTGTGGAAAGGGAAAGTTTTCCGTATCGCTGGCTGGATTCCCGCAAGCGTTTCCGCGCCTGTTCCATCTGGAGAGGAGAGGCCTCTTTTTTATGAGATTTTTTCATTAAAATTCAGTATAATTTTGCGGATGCGGATTGTCAAGCACTTAACTATTAATGGCTAAACTATATATTTCACATTAAAAATGAAAGCCCCCAGTCTCGATCAGAAACTGAGGGCTTTCCTATGATCCCGGGGCAAGATCACATCTCCCCGATCATTTATTTTACTGATCTTATCCTGTTAATCCTGCTTCTTTTCTATTAATTTGGCCGCCAATCCTTTGATCGAATCCATGAAATCCACAGGAACAGCAAGCACAACTGTGTTGGATGCCGTCGGCCCTAAACCATCTATGGTTTGAAGCGTCCTTAGCTGCATGGCCCCCGGAGATTGTGTCATGGTCCTTGCCGCCTCTGCCAGATTAACCGCAGCCAATTTATCACCTTCCGCCTTAGTGATATTCGCCCTCTTCTCTCTTTCCGCAGAAGCCTGCCGGGACATCATCTTCTTTAATTCTTCAGGCACATCCACATCCAACAACTTGATCGCCGTGACTTTGATCCCCCAGCTCTCCGCCTGCTTTTGAATGATAGCTTCGATCTCATCGCCGATCTTCTGTCGTTCTGCCAGAAGATCATCAAACGTCATCCCCCCAACTACATCCCTCAATGCCGCCTGTGCGTATTGAGAAACCGCATACAAATAATTCTGGACCTTAATAACGGCAGCCTGTGCATCGATGACTTGAAAATAAACAACGCCATTGATCGATACCGGGACATTATCTTTAGTGATCGCCTGCTGTTTAGGGATGTCGTTTGTCAAAACCCTCATATCAATGACTCTTGCCGTCTCAACCACAGGAATAATGACATTAAACCCGGGCTGCAGCGTTCTTGAATATCTGCCAAGCTGAAAAACAACCCCTGTTTCATACTGCTGAATAACCCTGACCCCTGAAATCAGAATGAACCCTAAAATAAGAACAAACCACAACATTGCTATGCCCATAGACCCTCCATTTATTACTATTTTTTCGTCTTATTATTGAGTTGATATAATATCACATTAACCAGGTCTATTGCGGAATCAAAATTCAAGGGAACCCGCATCTCAACCGCCGAATTAAGATATAAAAAGAAGATCCCCTGTGGCCATACTGTTGCCATAAAAATGCGCCTAAATTGTGCAAAAATATGGCTCAGCGAAAAAATTTTAAAACAGCATCAATTCCTGTGCGCTTCCCATGTGCCTTTTCCGCCATCGAACCAGATCTCACCGACCAATATGCCTTTCCTGATCTCGCCCCACATATACAATTCATACGTATGAATATTGATTTGGCGGCTATCCGGACTACTCTCCGGACCATCGATCCAGATCTGCTTCTCGGTCACCAAAGGAGTGTTGTTGATCGTAAATCTGTTTCTACTAAAAAAGCTCGTGAACGTTGTTTTTGCATCGGCATACTCCATCCTGTGCCCCTGCTTTTTATACCACCAATCCGGCTGCGACCAGGTCTGTATATAATTCAGTAATCCATCTACGGTCGCCGTGCCCTTAACAGCCCTGTCATCGATCACGTGCGTCGCTTCCTCACTGATGCTGAAGGTCACTGTCACAGGCCCCCTGCTGTTCTCGCCACCACCGAAATCAAACCGCCCGGTCCACACACCCGAAAACCTTTTGATCACATCCTCATCGAGCGCTTCCTCCGCCTCGACCGCCGGAGGACGCGGGAATTCCGCATCCAGCTCAGCCTCGATCTTCGCAGCCTCAGCTTTTTCCTTTAAAGTTTTTTCCTGCACGACCTTCTTGGCTACAACAGCCTTCTCTTTCTCCGCTTTCTCAGCATCAGTTTTGTACTTGTCATAGGCACTCTTGACAGCATCGCCCCCCTTGGCAGCCGCCGCTTTGAGGCTTTCGAGACCACTGGAAAGAGCACCTCCCCATCCGGGCCCCGCTGACTTCGTATCGGGTGCGGCATTCTTCTTGTTCTTATCGTCCAACAATTTATTCAGTTTTCTTAACATCGACGGGTCGCCATTGATAAAAGCGTCCATCGCTTTTTGTGCGCCTTCGGGCGTAGCCCCCTTGGCGATCAGGCGGGCTTTCACATTCTCTTCGGAAGCCACGATCTTCCGGTCGGCTTCCCTGGACTCCTTATAAGCTTCATATCCGTCGCTGATATTCTCTTTGGTCTGGCCAACAACCTCGGAGGCGACACCTTTTTCCAGCAGGCCCGTACCGATCTCGGTCACATCCTGGGCCGCCTCTTTGACGAACTTGCCTGTCTTTTTCGCGTTATCAACCACGCCGGTGCCGATAGCGACCGTCCGCTCGATCGCCGTATCGTCACCGGTCACGGGCTGTTCCACGACCTTCTCAGGCGTTTTAATACCGAGTTCTTTTAACTTGCCCTCCAACACAGAATCATCGCCGTTAACCCTGGCATCCATGATCTTTTTCACTTCTTTGCGGTCAACCCCCGCTTTACGAAGCTCTTTTTCAACCTGCAAATTATAAGCCGCCTCATTTTGCTTATTGGCAATAGCGATCTGCTTTTCGGCCTCGGTCAGATCATCGTATTTTTCCTTGGTCGCCTTGACCGTACCATACCCGCCGCCCGTAACCTGATTGGCCGCAGCCTCACCAACAACAGTGGCCGCTCCCCCCAGATCCCCCTTCTTAAGATCCTCTTTCACATCCTCCGCCGTAGATCCGATATCAATACCTGTCATGGCTGTCCCGGCAGCCTCAAGGGCCTTGGACTTAACACTGACCGGTTCTTTGGGTGAAGACTTAAGTTTCTGTGCAGCCTCAGACTGTCCGGAAGCCTTTCCTATAAGGGATTCCGTGGTTTCGCCCATTTGAGCAAGCTTGGCCCGTGCCTGTTCAGGAGAGATCTTTCCCGCACCCGCATCACGCAGCACATCCATCCCCTCATCGACCTTTGCGTTCACCTTTCCGCCGGAAGCTTCAACGCGCGGCTTGGTGATCTTGTCATACTGCTTGGACGCCTGACGCATCTGTTCAAACTCTTGCGTTGCAGCCTCGGTCATATTGCCTTCCGCCGCCGCTTTCTCCGCTTTATTGCGCGATTGATTGCTCTTGTTTTCGACAGCATGGGTCAACTGCTCGGGATCAAGGAGCGATTTGCCCGCATCCGGTTTATTCCCGCCGGCTCCAAGGATCACATCGGGCTGAGTGTACGCCTCGGGGCTTTTCCCGTGCGTCGTCTCGACCGCCTGCTTATGGGCGGCTGCCGCCGCAGCCTGTTCCTTGGTCACGCCCGCCGCGCGCTTGCCGAATGTCTTTTCTCCGCCGGCCGCATCATAATAGGACTTCTCGACAACCTTTTGGGATTGAGATGACGGCACATCTTTGCCCTTGACCCGGACCGTGACGTCCCAATCCTGGCCGCTCTTAGGCTTGGCATTCGGATCCTTGTAATTTGTCGGTTCGTATATCTCGACATCGTTCCTTGTGATCGGCGGGTCGTTAGGATGCGCCTTATTCCATTCATTAGCCATGTTATCTTTGATGTTCCCCTTGGCGGCGTTCTTGATCTTGTTCGTCACCTGATTGTGCTCCCCGACGAGATCGGGCCGGGTCTGGTTCATCACTTGCACAGCAATGGGATCGGCCTGCAGCTCAAGCCCTGTCTTGCGGATCCGCTCAGACGATCCCGATCGAACAGCAGCATCGAAGTCGGAAACCTTCCCGACCGCATCGGCCTGAGCCGCTTCCCACGCAGCCTGTTTGGCAGGATCGACCTGCTTGTCCGCAGCCAGCGCGAAAGCATTCGTTAAAAAGAAAACCACGGCTAAAAAAGCTGCCGCGTTGAAAAACTTTTTCAGGTCACAGTCCATGGGATATTTACCTCTTGAATTTGGATTGCACAAGTTTCAGGACCGGTTCAAAATTCTCCTGATTGCAATACATGCCGATCGGCTTAATGCCAAATCCCGACCGAACAGAAATATAGCGCATCTCTTTGCGCACACTGACCTTTTTAATTTCCTCCCACGCGATAAATGAATCCTGTTCCTCTCTCGCGAGCAGCCCTGCCCCGGTCCTTAAAGCAGAACCCGTCAACACACCTGTGATCGTGACCGCGTCCGCCGCTTTCCTGGCAGCCGGTCCGGATGCAAAATAAATCCCCTTGGATGTGATCGTAAAGGAAGAAAAGAAACCACCTCCGAGATCTATCACGATCCCGACAATGACCCAGATAACAACAAAGAAAGCCAAGAGTGCCGCCGGGAAAAGAACGGCGACTTTAAGATCTCCCGTGAAGCTAAATCCGATCCCCAAAAGGATCGCGGGGATCCCAAAACAAAGAGCAAAGCTCCCCCACAAAACAGGATTGAACAGCATCCTGATGGAATGGTTCCATTGAAAAAGGATTGGTTCGTTCTCAGAGACTTCCGTTGGTTCGGATCTTTTGTTTTCTTCCATGAGGATCTCCATTTGTTAGGATGACGATCAAACAATCATAAGAATAAGAACAATCACTTTTTTTGTGGGTTATTATAACATTTAGTGACCACAACACCAACAATCGCATGAAGAAGACACCCTTTCACCTAAGTGATCGAGTGGCTTTGTGTTGTTATGATCGCGGGGGTACGATTTCACTCGCCTTCGGCTCGTGGCTGGCAAAGCCAGTGAACGTACGGCCTTCAGGTTATGAGAGGCCTCGACGGAGTTGCTCTTGTTTCCCGTCGGTGTCTAATCGTTAGGGGTGTTAGGAGTTGGGCAGTTTCCGTCTTGCTTCCGGTTTCTCGTGTTTGCCCCTGTTTCGGGCTATTTTGTTAGCAGGGTGTTAGCACGGGGGTCACAGCTTGTTGAGATTTGCCGCCAATTCTGCCATGATCTCATCAAATGGAGGCTGACCTCGATAATACAAAGCCGATGTTTTCCGATACTCCTCCTCAAAAACCTTTCTAACCTGCGAATCCCTTAATAAAAACGCTTCCTGCTCTGCGAGGGGAATCTTCTGATCAGCAACCGGGAATCTCCTGACCTTGTGTTGATGATATTCAGGCGTGCCGATGAATTTCTGAACGGTCTCGTTCTTCAACAGACAAGACACATCATAATAATGCCTTAAGAAATTGGTCGGCATCTCCCCCGTTTCCTGCTGTTTGCGGAACTTGGTACTGATCGTCTGCAACTTTTCAACAAAGGTATAGCCGGGATGGTAACACAGAACGCCGCGGGCCCTGTTATCTTTGACCTGCATTCCCCTCTGTAAGGCAAAATCAAGCGCCCAAGAGCTGATATCCAAGGCATTGTTTGGCGTCACATCGTCAAAGCCGACCTCAAGCAACACCCCCTCTTTAATCCCGGGCGGAAGAGTCAACGCAGTCTTGTAAAATAGCCGAATACCGCCGCTGAAGTATTTCTCATTATCAAACTTCTCATCGCGAATGATCCGGCCTATCCCAGCGATCTTAATTTCCTTGGCCAGCCAATCGTAATACTTCTTACGTCCTTCGCAATGAGCAGGTTTCGTGTGGTTCCGACCTGTTTTGACATCCATCCCTTTGGGGGGCTCAATTCGAATATCGATATCCTCGGAAAATCGACCGGTGATCTGATACCCTTTGGATAGTGAGGTCCCACCCTTTAACTCAAAGGCAAAACCAGCTTGCTGGAGCCCATGGAGAACATGCATGATCCAATAGTCTTTATCGACGAGACAACGATCAACCTTCTTCTCCCGGTCTACGGCCCGCAAAAGCTCGCCAAACTCAGGGTGATTATGAAGATAATCAAGCATAAGCTAATGACTCCTCAGACATCCATTGATTAAACAGAGTCTTTGTTCTTTCACCTGCATATGCATTAACAATACGCTTCATTTGCGATTCGGGCTCTTTCAATATTTTAGCTTTAACGTTATTTAAAAGGCTCTCTCGATCTTCTGCCAACTGATTCAAGTTATTCAACAAATCAACCAACAGAAACTCCTCAGAAAGCTCTTTAGGGAATTTATGCTTTAAGCGGAAATCAAACATCTTCCCCCCAAGCTCAAACTCACCATGCCGTTTATGATTATACACAACACATGTGTTGTACAATTGAGTGGTTCCCACGCTCAAAGAATTATAGAAATTAGGCGAGGTCAAAAGGAAATCGTCGCTTTTCAAGAAAGCGCCAACCAATTTCTCATCTTCCGGTGGAACTGCCCCAAAAGAGGCCCTTGTGGGATAATAATACATCCCTTGCGACATCTTTTGCAAAGTTCCCTCTTCAACCAACTCTTTTAAATGCCGGTCAACGGCCGTAGACCATTGCTCAAGATCTGCCCTGCGATAGACCTGCCCCGGTTTAAGATGCTTTTTAAGTTCTTCAAGTGCATTCATTTCTCTCACCTCTTGCCTAAAGTATATACGATTTCATCCTAATATGCAATAAATTTAATTTAAGTTTCATGCAAATTATAATAAAATCTTGTCGGAATCGCTACCGAGGCCTATCTTTACGCAAATAATCACATCTGTATTATTAACAACGAGTTATGACTAATAAACTAAGAATGCTTGTCGCAAAAAGTATATAGTTTTTGCGACATGATATCAAGCCTGATAGAGAATTCTCTTGTCGCTTCTTGACTTATCATAATACCCGGCATAGAAACTTATTTTACACTCTTTTTGAAGACAAAATCCTTATTTCTCTCCATCCTGTAAGCGATCACTGAAAAGGGCCCGAATCGGAACACGTTGGGTCCTTGACGAGAAAATTATCACCAGACGGGGCCCAGGCCTCGGAAGCACTCCCGCCGTTCGCATCAGCTAGTTAATTCCTTCCATAAATGGCAATCTTGTCTTGAGGTGTCTATGCGACAAGACAAGAAACTGCCACGATCCAGACGAAAACGGTGCGTATGTTGCGATGCTCTTTTTGATCCGGATCCCCGGACCAAAGGAAAGCAGCGCTATTGCTCTGCACTCACTTGCCAAGAAGAAAGACAGTGCCTTAATGAGAAAGATTGGCGTGAGCGACACCCGGACTGCCTGAAGTATCAACAACAGAAGTCACGGGAGTGGCATCAGGAGCATCCGCAATACAGCCGGGAGCGGCGGTCTAAAGATCCGGATCTGGCCCGGCGGAACTGTGAATTCACGCGTGAGCGCATGCGACGGCATCGTGAAAACATCTTGTTTGACAAAAGCAAGTCGATATTGACGCAACTCGTTGGAAACACAGCCACTTCCTGCTACTTAAGTCGCAGTGCCGGGTGGCTGTTTTTATGTTTGCCAAAAGCAAGGTCATTGTTCAAGGGTGGATTCCTGGGGCATAATCGCGGTCAGTTGAGACGTATTGAGAATCACCAAGCGCGCTTGCCGATAGGTCGACTGTATGACCTGTCTGGTGCACTTAAATAAACGGACCGGAGAAAGCCATATGGATGATGACGCATTAGTTCAAAGAGTCCTGCATTTACAGCAGGTTGAGCATTTATCTCACCGGCAGATAGCGGACGCTCTTGGGATCGGACGCAAGCGTGTCCGCAGGATGCTCAAGGCTGCCACCAGTGCGCCGGGTCCGTTGATCAAGAGATCAATGCTGGACGGGTATCGAAACCTGATCGCGGAATGGTATCAGCAGTACCCGCGGCTAATGGCAAAGCAGGTTTATGAGCGTCTGGTGCCATACGGTTATGCAGGCAGCTACATTACCGTCGCACGAATAACGCGGGAGTATCGAAAGATAAAACAGAAAGTCTACTATCCGCTGATCTTTCTTCCCGGCGAAGAAGCGCAGGTGGATTGGTTCTCCGCAGATGTGCCTGGGATCGGACGAGTGTCAGGATTCTTATACGTGCTGTCGTACTCACGTTATGCCTGGGGAGTGTTTTATCAGCGTACAACGTTTGAGTTCTTTCTGGCGGGACATCTGGCATGCTTTGATCATCTGGGCGGGCTGGCCCGGCGACACCGGTACGATAATTTAAAGAGCGTTGTGTTGAGCCGGGACGCGGATGTGATCAGGTATAACCCGCAATTCCTGGAATTCGCGCGGTTCTTCGGGTTCTCGATCCATGCGTGCAACACATACAGCGGGAATGAGAAAGGTCGCGTTGAACGGTTGGTGCGTGACGCCCGGGGATTCCTTTACGGCGAAACCTTCAAAGACATCGCGGATTTGAACGCGAAATTTCATGTTTGGTTGCAGAAACGCAACGCCGCTGAACATCGGTCGACGGAAAAGACGCCGTTGGAACTGCGCGCCAAAGAGCGTCTTTTGGCAATGCCCGCACAACCCTACCTTGCCCGCCGGGTTGAGGTGACAGGAGTCTTGTCCACCGCTCAGGTTGAATGCGATTCAAATAAATACTCCGTTCCGACCAGCTGCACTGGGCAAACGGCAGAGTTATGTGTTTATCCGTCCCGGATCGAAGTGTGGGTATCCGGCCAGAAAGTGGCGACCCACAAGCGCTGCTTCGATCGTCGACAAGCGATCCAAAATCCGTTACATGAAGAGAAACAATTGAACCGGACGCCGAATTACAAGATGCGACGGATCTATCAAGGGATCACGGGAATGGATCCTGTATTCTTGCAATTCGTCAGCGCTCAGGACGAAGAGTCTCGGGAAGAGACGGCTTATGAGCTGTATGCACTGATAAAAACGCATTCCCGGGCAATGATTACCTCGGCGGTTCGGGAGCTCAATGCCATGGGCTGTTATAAGATCAGGGCATTGTACAGCCGTCTTCATCTGCCGGCAGCCCGTGCCGCTGAGCCCGTCTGGCCAAAGGATCAGAATCTGTTAAATCTGAAGTATCAGGAAAGGAGCCTCGATGAGTACAACCCGAACACATGAGATCTGGACGAGATTAAAGCTGGCATCAGAGATCAGCGATCTGACCGAGAAAGAATGGGGTGTTGTATTACCGCTGTTGGAAAAAGAACTCGCGGCCCGTGAAGTCAAACGAATCAAGCACCTCCTGTATCGTTCCGGGATCAAGAGGATCAAGCGATTGGAAGACTTTGATTGGAAGTTCAATCCCAAGGTTCCCAGAACCGAGATCATGGAATTGGCGCGGACATCCTGGGACAAAGAAGTCAGGAACGCCGTATTCATCGGCACCAGCGGAATCGGAAAGACTCATCT
>CAIVRE010000020.1 GCA_903908245.1 Candidatus Omnitrophota bacterium | reverse complement strand
TTCTTTTCCGTGGCTTGGGGCGTATTCATTTGGGTCCTTTTCTTGAGCGGTTTTAACCTGCCCATTTTACCCAAACCAGGATCAAATCTGCAAACTCAATTTTTCCCCAACATGTCCAATCGATGCTGACGCTCTACAGCGCTGTCATCGGTTTGATGGCGACGATTTCATAGGGTGTAATCTTTCAAAATTTTGTGAGGTGTTCGATGAGAATATTGATCGTTGGAGGAGTGGCGGCAGGCCCTAAGGTTGGCGCCAAGATCAACCGGTTAAACTCGACGGCAGAGGTGACACTTGTTGAGAAGGGGGAGTTTTTGTCTTACGCCGGGTGTGGACTTCCTTACTATGTTGCGGGTGAGGTCAAAGAACAAAAAGAACTGATGTGTACGCCAGTGGGCGTTGTTCGTGACCCTGTATTTTTCCAGAATGTGAAAAACATGAAGGTTCTGAATCGGACCGAAGCGCTTCGGATTGACCGTCAGGCCAAAATGCTTCTGGTTAAGGATTTGCACACAGGGGAAGAAAAAACTTTGCCATACGACAAGCTGGTGCTAGCCACTGGATCTTCTCCGATTAAGCCGCCTTTACCGGGTATTGACCTCTCAAATGTTTTTTCTGTACACAAGATTGAAGACGCGGAGGCGATACGCAAGGTGATCGCAGAGAATAAGGCGAAAGACGTTGTGATCGTTGGGGGAGGGCTCATCGGTTTGGAAATGACAGAAGCGCTTGCCAGGCATGGCGCACGGATTACTATCGTTGAGAAGTTGTCTGAAATTCTTCCGATGATGGATACTGATCTTGTTGTTCATGTGATGAAGTATCTGGAGTCCAAAGGAGTGAAGGTGCGCTGTTCGACCGCCGTCATATCGTTTGAAGGCAACGGGAAGGTCGAGAAGGTCAGGACGGATAAGGGAGAGATCCCGTGTGACATGGTGATCGTGGCGGTTGGTGTGAAGCCGAATGCTGGTCTAGCTAAAGAAGCGGGACTTGAAGTTGGGAAGACCGGCGGGATCAAAGTTGACGCTTCCATGCAGACCAGTGATCCTGACATTTATGCAGCGGGAGACTGTACCGAAGGCAGTAATTTGATAACCGGTGAGCCTTGTTTTATCCCTCTTGGCTCAACAGCCAATAAAGAGGGGCGCGTAGCTGCGGTCAATATTTGCGGAGGGAAAGATGTCTTTAACGGCGTTTTAGGAACGGCAGTTGTCAAGATTTTCGACTATACAGTGGCACGAACTGGCTTGGGTGAAGAGCAAGCCCGGAAGGCAGGGTTTGATGTTATTACTGTTTTGAGCCCCGCGCCGGATAAAGCTCATTATTATCCGGGTGCCAAGATGATTATGATGAAGGTTGTTGCAGACAGAAAGTCTCGTCGCCTTTTGGGACTTCAGGTTGTTGGTCCTGGCGAAGGTGACAAGCGGGTGGATGTTGCCGCGACTGCGATCACGGCGAAAATGACGGTGGATGATGTGGCTCATTTGGATCTTGCGTACGCGCCTCCGTATTCTTCGGCGATGGATAACATTATTACGGCTTGCGACATTGCACGCAATAAGATGGACGGTATTTTTGAAGGCGTCAGCCCGGCTGAAGTTAAGGCCATGATCGATCGCAAGGATGATGTGGTCCTTTTGGATGTGCGTTCTCCGGCAGAAGTGCAGGCAATGCCGTTCCCGGGGGCGATCAATATCCCGTTGGGTGCGCTTCGTAAGCGTTGGACAGAGCTGCCCAAGGACAAGGAGATCGTTGCGTTCTGCAAGATATCGCTTCGTGGATATGAAGCGGCGATGATCTTGAAGGGGCAGGGTTTTAATAAGGTCAAGGTCATGGATGGCGGTCTAGTTATGTGGTCTTTTTAGTTAGGGGAAGGTAATGGATTTGAAAGTTAAAGGCACCTCAGATTATAAGGGCATTTCTATTGACGAAGCCTTCAAGTTTCTAGAAACATCCGCGGACGGTCTCTCCAATTCAGAGGGAGGGCACCGACTTACCCTATTGGGACCAAACGAAATAATCGAGAAAAAGACAAATCTTCTGCTGGAATTTGTGCTGCGTTACTGGGGTCCCATGCCATGGTTGTTGGAATTGGCAATGGGGCTTTCATTCATTTTGGGGCACTATCTTGAGGGAATAATTATTTTTGCGCTGCTGACGATGAATACGATCATCGGTCATTTGCACGCTCGAGGGTCACAAAAAGCTATAGAGTTACTCAAGAAAAAGTTGGCGATCAAGGCAAAAGTGTTACGCGATGGCAAGTGGGAGATGAAAGAATCTCGAGAGATTGTCGTCGGGGATATTTTGGTCGTTAAACTCGGTGATATCGTTCCGGCTGATGCCAAAATTATAAGCGGTGAGCTTTCCGTAGACGAGTCGTCTTTGACGGGAGAATCTTTGCCTAAAGATGCGCACCCCTCGGATATCATCTATTCTAGTTCGGTCGTCAAGCGCGGGGAGGCAAGATGCGTGGCTGTGAATACCGGCGCGAGTACATTCTTTGGTAAGACCGCTGAATTGGTCAGGATCGCCAAGCCGAAGTCTCATCAAGAAGAAGTGATGATGACGGTCGTCAGGTACATGATGTATTTGGGCATTGCCGCATCAATCTTGGTTTCGATATACGCCTTTTTTCTTCATGTAAGCATCTTGTTGATATTGACTTTTGTGGTGATCTTCTTGATGGGGGCGGTGCCGGTAGCTCTTCCGGCGGTCATGACCATCGTTCAATCAGTGGGCGCGATGGAACTTAGCCGGAAAGGCGTGCTGGTTACCCGGCTTGATTCCATAGAGGACGCGGCGTCGATCAATGTCCTTTGCTTCGATAAGACCGGGACAATAACACAAAATAAATTATCGGTCATCGACAGCGTGGCGTTTTCCGGCTTCAGCAAAGAAGATGTTGCCGCGCTGGCGGCTTTGGCGTCTCGCGAAGAAGGCATGGACGGCATAGACCTTGCGTTTATTGAATATGCTAAAAAGACGGGAGTTGATCTCAGTAAGTACAAACAGATTGCCTATACGCCTTTTAATCCGGCGATGAAAAGAACCGAGGCGATTGTTGAGAGCGACGGAAAACGTTGGAAAGTCATTAAAGGCGCCAGTCAGATGGTTTTGTCCATGTGCAAGGCTGTGGATCAAAAAACTATTGCCAAGGTGAACGATACTATAAAAGAATTCTCTCAAAAGGGTTACCGGACGATTGCTGTTGCCAGATCGCCCGAAGACAACCCGGATAATTTTCAACTGGTCGGATTATTGCCGTTGGCTGATCCACCAAGACCGGACTCGAAAAGCACGATCGAGGAAGCGAGAAAGCTGGGGATTAAGTTGATCATGCTGACCGGCGATAGCATGTCTATTGCCCAGGAAATAGCCGTTCAGGTTGGAATTGGAAGTAAGATCGTTCGTTTTTCAGATATTAAGAATTTAAGTGAAGGCGAGCAGGTAAAGATCATTGAGGAAAGTGACGGGTTTGCCGAGATATATCCTGAGGACAAATATAAAATAGTAAAATTGTTGCAAGCCAAAGGTCACATGGTGGGAATGACCGGCGACGGGGTCAATGATGCGCCAGCTCTAAAGCAGGCGGAGATGGGGATTGCGGTCAGCAATGCCACGGATGTGGCCAAAGCCTCGGCAAGCGTCGTTTTAACTGAACCGGGCATCAGCGTCATTATTGATGCGGTGAAGATCAGTAGGCAGACGTATCAACGCATGCTGACGTGGGTGATCAACAAGGTGACCAAGGTTATCGAATTTGTGGGCGTGCTGACCCTCGGCTTCTTTTGGCTGCATGATATTGTGCTGTCGCTTCTGGGGATGTCGCTGCTCGTTTTCGCCAATGATTTTGTAACCATGTCTTTGGCAACTGATAATGTGAAACATACGAGTGACCCGAATCAATGGAACGTTAAAAACATTACGCTGGCTTCACTTGTTCCGGGTGCGTTGCTGGTCGTGGAGGGGTTAATTGTCATTTGGATAGGGCTGAACTATTTCCACTTGGAATGGGAGAAGTTACGGACTTTGGTCATGCTGGATCTCATATTCAACAGTCAATTTCGGGTATTGATTGTTAGGGAACGAGGACACTTTTGGGCGTCAATGCCCGGCAAAGCATTACTCATTTTGAGCATGGCAACCGTAATCGGATTCTCATTGTTAGGCTTTTATGGGATCTTTGTTCCGGCACTGGCCGCAAATCAAATTCTTGTTGTCTTGGGATTCTCGATGCTGTTCACATTCGGTATTGATTTCCCTAAGTATTATTTGTTTAAGAAGTTTGGATTATGATCGGCATTCTACCGGCGAAAGGGGACGGCTTTGAATTCAAACAAACGTGACTTTGATAAAGAAGCGGCAACTTGGGATACTCCGTCGCGGGTTAAATTGGCAGGAGATGTTTCTAACGCCATGTTGGGACATCTTCAGCTGACGAAAAATATGGATATTCTTGATTTTGGTTGCGGAACGGGTCTTGTGACGATGCCGTTCAATGCTTTGGTTCACTCCATCACCGGTGTGGACAGCTCAAAAGGCATGTTGGGGGTCTTCGAGAGTAAGGCCCAGAAACAACGAGTAGATAATGTTAAGACGCGTTATCTTGATTTAACCAAGGGCGATGTCGTCGGCGATCATTATCATGCGGTCGTAAGCAGCATGACACTTCATCATGTTAAAGATACTCAAAAGCTTCTTGAACATTTTTATGGGGCATTGCTTCCGGGCGGGCAGATCGCCATTGCTGACCTGGATGAAGAAGGTGGTCGGTTTCATGATAATAACGACGGAGTCTTTCATTTTGGCTTTAACCGGGAGAAGCTTGGTGGATTGTTCGTAGACGCAGGATTCACGGATGTTCATTTTATGACTGCCGCACAAATGAAGAAGACAGGGGCAGATGGCCAGGACAGGGTGTTTGATGTCTTCTTGGTAACCGGGCGAAAAGGGTAAAGTGATGCCGCAGATAATTTTCATTGCTGGTCTTTTCTTTTGTTTGACGCCCTGGGCGTCACCGCCGTTGGCGCTGGCATTGGGGTTGGTTATAGCATTTACGGTGGGCCATCCGTTTAAGCAGTTTAACGGACGGGTTATTAAGTATCTTCTCCAGGTATCTGTCATTGGGCTGGGGTTTGGGTTGAATTTTGGCGAGGTTGTTAATGCAGGAAAGACGGGTGTTCTTTTTACGATTGTTTCGATCCTTGGCACATTGATCGTTGGCTATCTAATCGGGCAATGGATGTCGATAAACAAGAAAACATCTTATTTGATAGCTACCGGAACAGCTATCTGTGGTGGGAGCGCTATTGCTGCTATTGCTCCGGTAATCGATGCGGATGAGAACGAAGTGGCGATCTCGCTTGGTACGGTATTTATTCTTAATTCGGTCGCGCTCTTTTTGTTTCCG
This sequence comes from Candidatus Omnitrophota bacterium, assembly GCA_903908245.1. Classification (GTDB taxonomy): domain Bacteria; phylum Omnitrophota; class Gorgyraeia; order Zapsychrales; family Fredricksoniimonadaceae. The sequence goes on along the minus strand of CAIVRE010000020.1, from coordinate 65,928 downwards.
CCCATGGGGCATTATTTAGGGTTAACAATGAAACAGTTTGGGATGTGGTCAGCGATCGCGATCCATGACACTAGTTCAGTCGTTGGCGCGGCGGCTCGATATGGAGATGAAGCCCTCAAGATCGCGACAACAGTAAAATTGACCAGGGCCTTATGGATCATTCCGGTCGCTTTGGGGACGGCGATCGCCGTAAAGAACAAGGCAGTAAAGATACAATTTCCGTATTTTATTCTTGGGTTTATTGGGGCATCTTTGATCGTGACGTTTCTTCCTGACTTTAAGGTAGTATATGCAGGGGTTGTAAATGTTTCCAAGATCGGATTAACGATTACGCTATTTTTGATCGGGGCTGGTTTGTCTCGGGAAACATTGAAGACCGTTGGAGTAAAACCGGTTGTCCAGGGCGTTATCTTATGGGTGCTGATCTCTGTTGTTTCTTTATTGGTTGTACGAAGTATTTTATAAGGAGAATAAAGATGCTATCTCGACTACTCTTGGCTGTTTTTACTGGAATCCTTTTTACAACGGCGTCATTCGCCGGTGAAGTGTCGTCCAGCGCGCCCGCCTTATCGTTTCAGGCATTCTCCCAGAAAGTTCTCGCGTATTATCCAAAGCTTAAAGCCGCTCATAGCGATGTTGATATTGCATTGGCAAAGAAGATGCAGGCACAGTCAGGGTTTTGGCCTTCTTTGGACTTGTCAGCCGGATATAAGGTCAGCGATGATCCGGTGAATGTGTTTGGCATGCTTCTTCGTCAGGAACGTTTCACATCGGCTGACTTTGATCTCAAGCGATTGAATACGCCAGACCATCATCAGGACTTTTCTGCCGGGGTTCATGCGGAATGGCCGCTCTTTGATGCCATGCAGACGATTGGTCGGGCGCGTTCAGCCAGAGAGTTTGTGAAAGCATCCCAAGCGGATGAGGTGTACACAAAAATGGAAGCGCTGCTGATGGCGCAAGACGCTTATTTGAACGCGCTGACATTGGAAAAACTATCAGCTATTATCAATGAGGTGCAGAAGAACTCTGATGATGATCTTCAAAAGGCAAAGGATCTGAAGGACAAGGGCATGATTTTGGGCGCAGACTACTATTCAGCTCGTGTTATGTTCGGCGATTTTACGCGGATGAAGAATGAGATCGCTCGTCAGAAGATCGCTATGACAGCACTTTTGAATATCTTGATGGGCGAGTCAGTGGATAAGGCCTGGACGCTTACCAGTACGATCAAAGAGGCAGAAGCGCCATTACAGGATCAGCAGAAGTTAATGGAAATGGCATTGGCCAATCGTCCTGATTTGTCTTCGCTTAACGCTCGTCTTCAGGCTTTTGATTTCGAACTGTCCCGTGAGAAATCGACGGTATTACCGACTTTAAGCGCATTTGGTGATGCGACCAATGACAGGAACAATGTCGGAGAATCAGGCGGGAATAACTATACCGTCGGCGTTAAGGCTGAATTGCCGCTCTTTGATCCTTCGCGTGAGGGACGGGTTAAAGAGGCGAAAGCCAGAAAAGATCAGCTGGAACACAATGTTCAGATTCTCAAAGATTCTATCGGACGCGACATTACCGAAGAAACCGCACGTTATGACACGCTCCGGGATAACATGGCTGTTCTAAAAGGCATGACCGATGATGCAAAAGAGGCGGTGACCCTTGTGGTACCGCTTTATAGTGAAGGGCGCAAGTCAATCGCGGACCTGTTAGAAGTCCGTCGGGCCTATTTACAGTCAGCACAATCATATAACAAGGCTTTGATGGGAATTTGGTTGTCAGAGGCGCGATTGCTTTTCTTGACCGGTCAACTCAATGAAGATGAAATGAAGAAATTAGCAGAAGGAGCCGGGCTATGAGCACACCGCAAGAAGGTTTTATCGCCCGGGTTGTCGGGGTCTTTGTTAAGTCAAAGGTCACGCCCCTTATTATCGGCTTTTCGATCTTTCTGGGTGTGATGGCCGTCATCAACCTGCCGAGGGAAGAGGAGCCGCAGATATCCGTGCCGATGTTTGATATTTTTGTTTCCTATCCGGGGGCTACGGCGGAAGAGGTCGAACGTCGTATCGTCAACGTTGGTGAACGCAAGCTTTGGGAGATCAATGGCGTTGAGTATGTCTATTCCATTACTCAGGCTGAAGGCGCGGTTATCACCGTCCGGTTTAAGGTTGGTGAAGATGTTGAGAAGAGCCTGATCAAGCTTTACACAAAGGTTCACTCTAATCTTGATGTGCTTGCCAAAGGCGGTTCTCAGCCGTTCATCAAGATCCGGTCGATCGATGATGTCCCAGTGATGACATTGACGTTCCATGGCGAGAAAGCCGATCAGGTGCGCCTGCGAAAGGTTGTGTCTGATGTTCAGAATAGTATTAGCGCGATCCCGGATGTATCTGAAACCGGCATCACAGGCGGTCGCAAGAGACAGTTTCATGTGTATCTTGATGAAGCGAAATTGAACGAGCGGTTCCTGAACCCTCTTGAAATAAGCCGTTTGATCCAGCAAGCCAATGTGAAGACATCGGCAGGGCATCTGGAAAGCAGCCCGGAGCTTGTGAATGTTGAAGCTGACGGGTTCTTCCGGTCTAAAGAAGATCTAGAGAACCTTGTGATCAGCGTCAGCCAGGGTGGACAGGTTTATTTGAAGGACATTGCCAGGATTGTCGACGGTCCTGATGAAGAGGAAAACGCGGTTGATATCCGTTTTGGTGCGGCGGACAAGTCCAGTGCTAAAGGGCCGTTCGATGCAGTGACGCTTTCGGTCTCGAAAAGGAAAGGTTCCAACGCTTCACGGCTGTGTGAAAAGATATTGAAAAGGGTCGAAGGCTTACAGGGAGAGGTGATCCCCGGTGATGTTACCTATACCGTCACTCGTAATTATGGTGCAACGGCGGATGAGAAGTCCAACGAGCTTCTTTTTCACATGCTGATCGCGGTTGTTGCCGTGACTCTCCTGATGGCGTTTGCGCTGGGTTGGCGTGAATCAGGGGTTGTGGCTATCGCGATCCCAATGACGCTGTCTTTGACGTTGGCGGGGTTCTATTTTCTTGGCTTCACGCTGAACCGGATCACGCTTTTTGCGCTTATATTCTCTATCGGTATTCTGGTCGATGATCCTATAGTTGGAGTTGAGAATATCGTCCGGCATCTTCGCATGGCGAAGAACAAGGGGCGCGATCTATTGGATGTAACGATTGAGGCTTTCAAGGAAGTTCAAAGTCCGCTTATCCTCGCCACGCTCACAGTAATTGCGGCAATCTTGCCCATGGCGTTTGTCAGCGGCCTGATGGGGCCGTACATGCGTCCGATTCCGATTGGGGCCAGCATGGCCATGGTCTTTTCTATGATGGTGGCGTTTGTCGCTACACCGTGGGCTGCCTACAGGATACTTGGGCATGCACAACGGCAGGGAAAGCTCAAGGATCATGGTGAGCATGGGGAACAAGACGATCTTTTGACGAGGATCTATCGTTCGTACATGAAGCCGTTGATCTATAGTTCGAAGGTTCGTAAAGGGTTTATCATCGTGCTTTTGGTGATGCTGGCCGCTGCGATCATGCTTGTTCCGCTTAAACTGGTCAAGGTTAAGATGCTGCCGTTTGATAACAAGAATGAGTTCCAGGTGGTGTTGGACATGCCGGAAGGCGCGTCTTTGGATCAGACCAAGGCGGCTATCAATGAACTGGCGACCTATATCAGCGCAACGCCGGAAGTGAAGAATATCACGGCTTATGTTGGGACGAGTGCGCCGTACAATTTTAATGGACTGGTCCGTTATTATTTTCTGCGCTCCAAACCATGGCAGGCCGATCTTCAGGTTAATTTAGTTGGGAAGGATGAGCGTAAGCGCCAGAGTCATGCGATCGCGACTTCTGTTCGTTCCAAGGTGCATGAGATCGTTTCAAAATACAACGGACATGTTCAGGTCGCGGAAGTCCCGCCGGGCCCACCGGTGCTCTCGACGCTGGTGTTGGAGGTATACGGTCCGACATTAGAAGGTCAGCGCAAGCTTGCCGGTGATGTCGAGGCTCTTTTTAATAGCAACTCTGGCGTTACGGACGTTGACAGTTATGTCGGGCGTCAGGAGAAGCTGGATAGTTTAAAAATCGACAAACAGAAATGTTCTTTGAACGGGGTTCCGGTGGATTCTGTGGCAGCGATTATTTCCGGCACGATCCAGGGGAGCAAGACTGATCTCGCGCATCTTTCTGGTGAGAATGAACCTCTGGAGATCGTTATGAGGTTGCCGAAAGAAAAGCGTGAAACTTTAGACGCGACTTTAGACATGACTGTCTTATCCAGGTTCGGCAACCGGATACCGATCAAAGATCTCGTCACTGTCGAGAAGACATTTAAGGACTATACGATCTATCACAAGAATCTTGAACGGGTGTCATATGTGATCGGAGATGTTCAGGGCCGGTTTGATAGCCCCGTGTATGCCATGATGGATCTGAACGGCGGACTTGAAAAGTTGTCACTTCCGGAGCCGAAACTTGAAGCGCAAAAGAAGCCGGATCTCTTGTTCACGAACCAGCCGGAAACCAATGACCGCTGGTCGATCAAATGGGACGGAGAATGGCAGATTACATTTGAAGTATTCCGTGATCTCGGGATTGCTTTCGCGATTGTACTGATCCTGATCTTTACGCTTGTTGTGGGATGGTTCCAGTCGTTCAAGACGCCGTTCATCATCATGCTACCTATTCCTCTGACGCTGGTCGGTATCTTACCAGCGCACTGGATGACGGGGATGTTCTTTACAGCTACGTCTATGATCGGCATGATCGCGGGGGCAGGGATCGTTGTGCGCAACTCGATCATCCTTGTGGATTTTATCGAACTGCGCGTCAGGGAAGGGATGCCGTTGGAAGAGGCTGTCATTGATGCCGGGGCCAAGAGATTCCGCCCTATGCTTTTGACAGCGGCGGCGGTTGTCGTTGGTGCTTCGGTTATCCTGTTCGATCCGATCTTTCAGGGGCTCGCATTGTCCTTGATGGCCGGGGAGATCGCCTCAACGCTCTTGGCACGCACCGCTATACCGGTCGTTTATTACATGGTTATGAGGCCGAAAAATGGTCATTCAGGTTTACCAAAAACATCCGGGTCGTTTTTGTCCCGGATGAAATCAAGCGTGCAGTCTATGCTGGCAGCATTAGGTCGGTTGCGCGTCAATCCAAGGAGGGCGAAATGATGGAAAGAACATTAAGAGGTATAGCAGGGGTCTTTTTATTGATCAGTTTGTTGTTGGCGCATTATGTTAGTCCGTTGTGGCTCTGGTTCACGGCCTTTATTGGGCTGAACCTGTTTCAGTCAGCGTTTACCAATTGGTGTCCTATGATGTGGATATTGCAAAGGCTGGGAATTAAGTAGTAAAGAGTTGATTCGAATGCGATTTTTTTCGATGGGATTTTCGATTTTATTAGGGAACTCCTGATAGCGTTTGATTGTCTAATCACAGAGAGTGCTTTTCAAGGCAAGCAATGGATACTTTTCTAAAGAAAATACTGCCATACACGGGCATGATCATTGTGGTGATCGTTGTCGGCTATTTTGTTTGGCAAGACCACAATAATTTTGAAAGAACGATTGTTGATAACGCTCGTCGGCAGCTTTTGGAAACGGTATCTTCAGAATCTCGATCGCTAAATCGACGCATTTCTGATTTGACGCAGGAACTAGAAATTCTTTCCGAGGATAAGGTCGTCCAGGATGCCTTCTCTTATGGTTACGGCAGGGAAAAAGAAGCCGGGTTTCCTTTCTTGGATGATTCCTATAAAGATGTTAAATCCTTGGCGACTTCTTTAAGCATGGTTGATGATAAGGGCAGGATTATTTATGAAGTTCCTCCCAGGAGTAGTGTCGGAAAGGCTTCTTTTTCAGAGAATGATATTCAAAAGGAATCGGCGGATCATCGAGTGTATGCCAGCGGGATAGTCAATACGGCCTCGGGCACGCCTGTTCTGATTTTTGATCAGCCGGTATTCAGTAAGGACAAGTTTGTTGGTCTGTTGCGTGCTGTTATTAGCCTGGAAGACTTGCAGGCCGTTGTGAGTCGCAATGAAAAAGGTGGCCGACATTTCTTTCTTCTCGATCAGAAAGATCGTCTTTTGAGTTATCCCGATAATCATTATCTCGGTCAGAGTTTATTAACGATCCTTCAGGACAAGCACTTATCTCTTGAGGAAATCCGATTTAAAGCGCTGATGGCGAGGATCCACAGAGGAGAGGACGGTTCTGGATTATGTCAGTTGTTTTCTTTGGATGATTCATATAAGACAGCGGAAGTCATTGTGGCTTTCTCGCCGGTGTCATTTGGAGGGAATACATGGTCTTTGGTCAGCGCAATAGATTATAATACGATCGCTGGTCCGGTCAGAAGGAACACCAGAAACAATATCAGCTTCGCTGGACTTGTTCTCGGCGCACTGTTCTTGTCGGCGCTTATCTTTTATCGGGATCAAAAAAGAAAGAACGCAGAATTAAGGGCGACACAGTCATTGCTTATCCAGTCGGCGAAACTGGAGGTTATTGGCAAATTAGCTGCCGGGGTGGCTCACGAGGTAAAGAATCCGCTGGCTGTGATCCAAATGAGCGTGGATTACCTCAAGAATAATGTTAAATCCCAGGATGAGGACGTAAGTGCCAGTTTGGCGGATGCTGAGAACGCGATTAATCGTGCGGATACGATCATCAAGGGGCTTTTGGATTTCTCAGCCAGCTCAGAGCTTGAAATTAAAACACAGGATGTTCATGTGCTGATTGACAGATCTTTGTCGTTGGTGAAGCATTCTCGCGAAAAAAGCAATGTTCGTGTGATAAGGAATTTTGGAAAAGACATTCCTGAAGTGAGCATTGACAGGAACAAGATTGAACAGGTTTTTGTAAATCTTTTTATGAATGCCATTCAGGCTATGCCATCCGGAGGGGATCTTCAGATCAGGACTTTTCGGGCAGGCTCAAGTGACAAGCGGCAAATGGTGATGGTTCAGATCGAAGACAATGGTTCAGGAATGCCGGAGAGCATTCTTAAGGATTTGTTTGTTCCTTTCGTAACGACGAAACGCGCTGTAGGTGGTACGGGGCTGGGATTATCGATTGTAAGAAATATTATGGAGATGCATGAGGGCAGGATCGCGTTGGAGAATAAGACAAACGGGCGGGGCGTTCGTGCAACGTTGTGGTTTAAGATATAACTGGAGGGCGGGTATGAACAGGAAAAGAATACTGGTTGTTGATGATGAAGAGGCTTTCACGCGGGGAGTGAAGGCGAATCTGAAAACTCTTTATAATGTCAGGGTCGAGAATAAAGGAAGTCGTGTTTGCGATATTGTTAAGGAATTTCGTCCTGATCTGATTTTGCTCGATGTTATGATGCCTGATATGGATGGATGCCAGGTCGCACACGAGTTGAAAGATTGCCCCATTTGCCAGGACATTCCGATTGTGTATATAACAGCCCTTGTGGCCAAGCGTAAAGCAGGCGACGGCCATAAAACGAAGGTTAATGACTATCCCTGTCTGGCCAAGCCGGTGAGTTTGGAGGATTTGCTCGCCTGCATTAAGGCGAATGTGAAGTCAGATAGTAAAAAGTGAAGAGTGGTTAGGGTTGGCTTGCTCTAAGCGTTCATAATAAATTATTGGGTGCTTTTGTTAAGTCTGCTTTCGCTTAATTGCGGAGGCAGGCTTTTTTTGTTTCCTCGATTACCCTCCGACAATTCCTCATATTTTCCGGTATATCAGCAGTAAGGGGCTTCGCGCGCTTTTCCGTAGAGATTTCTGATATGGCGTACAAGTTTTTGCATTGTTTCGCATATATCCGCCTTAGGGGTTGCGCGAATATCGGCAGATTCATGGATACACTTTTGCCATTCTTCGCATATATACGCATTGAGAGGCAAAAAAGGCTTTGCTCGTGTGTAACAGTTTGTCAAATTTGCCGGTATATCAATGGTGAGGGATTATTGAATTGCCCTAACACATTTTTGGCTTTCTCGGGCTATATCCAAGATGAAGACCCTTGAGCAGGTTATTTTCAGCAATCATGCAACACTTTTGGGTTTTTCCGCATATGTCTTAGTGAGTGGAAAAATTCTTGAGGTAATTGGGCACAGTTTTGAGGTTTTTCGGATATATCCCTAAGAGGGGCATGAAAAGTTAGGATTTCGCGCGACATTCTCGGGGAAAAGGCGGTATGTACGAGTATAGGTCAGAAAAGTGATGAACCCTCCGACACTTTCGTGAATTTCGCGGTATGTACGCATTAGAAGTAAAAATTCTCAAGATGACCTGTAACACTTTTATGAAATTAGCGCTATATACGCCTTAGGGGGGCAGACAAAATATTTTTACGATCATCCCGACACTTTCAAAGAATTTCCTGTATGTACGCCCTAGAGATAGACGGTGTTTGAAAGATTTTTGAAAATATTTTCGGCAGTTTGAAGATTTTCTCTGTATAGGTCTAACGGAGAGGGTAGAAGACCTGTTCAGGCAAGAGAAAGGGCAAATATGGAAGATCAACATTTTGAAGCAGGCAACATTTATCTGGCGGCGTATCTGGTGTCCAAGGGATGCGTCATTAAGGGTATGGCTGGTGTTGGCCGGCAGAAGAGGGTTCTTTTTGAGGATACCCGGGAAGTTCGAATCCTCGCTGAACGATTTTTTAACAATTCCCAGGAAGAGCGGCTCTTCCAGTGCTATCGAAAGGTCAAGGATTTCATTTTTCAGAACGGAGTATAAAAATGGTTACCGAGAGAAGAACAGAGAAGAGATGGATCGTTGAGAACATTCCACAGGAATTGAAAGACCTGCCGAACTGGATAGGCTTTAAGTTCATTCCCCAGGAAGGCAAGAAACCAAAGAAAGAGCCTGTCAATGTTAGGACCGGCGGCAAGGCCATGTCCAATAAGCTGGGGACGTGGGCTTCTTTCGATGAGGCAATGAAGAGAGCCGGGAAGCCTGGGATCGATGCCGTTGGGATCGGACTAGAACCGCCTTATGTAGGGATAGATCTGGATCATTCGGTCATTGATGGCGTTATTCAGCCGTGGGCCAGGAGGATCATCGAGGCCTTTAACAGCTACACGGAATTTTCACCATCAAAGACCGGGCTTCATATTCTTTGCAAAGGCGTTCTTGAAAAAGGGCGGAAATTCAGCACGCTTGATATCGAGATCTACCAAAAAACAAGATTTTGGACCGTCACCGGCGACCTGGTCCCGGGTTACGCGGTAACTATTGAAGATCGCGCGTCACAGGTGCTTGCGTTTTACGATGAGTGTGAGCGTAAAGAGTCGCTGATCAAGCACCGTCAGGATATTCTTGAGAAGATCGAGAAGAGCAAAGATTCTGGAGCTTTTGCCAAGCTGAAGGCTGGGAACTGGCAGGGCGATTATCCGTCGCAGTCTGAGGCTGACCTGGCCTTTTGCGCGAAACTGGCTTTCTGGACAGGCAAGGACGCGGCGCTTATGGATGAGATGTTCCGCGCATCGGGTCTAATGCGTCCTAAATGGGATGAGAAGCATTTCTCGGATGGGCGCACCTATGGCCAAGCGGTCATTGATAAGGCCATTAGTGGATGTCAGGAGGCATATGGTGAAGGTAGGGCGCCGGGGCCAGCCGGTAAGGGTAAGCTGAGCCAGGGGGAGATCATCACCCGGGACTGCGAAGAGAACATTAAAGACTTTTTCCGGGATCAACATGCCGGTTCGTTCGTGGTCCTGCCGGTGGATGAGCATGTTGAGGTTTGCCCCACATCAAGCATGAGGTTCCGCAACTGGAAGGCGATCCGGTTCCGTAACCGTTACGGACTTCCTCCCAAGACCGAGGCTTTAACCCAGGCGCGTGTTCAGATAGAGGCCAGGTGTGGAGCATCCCGGCAGGTTGAGCTGTTCAATCGGGTCGGATGGGCGGATGGAAAGATATATTACGACCTCACCACGCCTGACCATCGGGGCGTTGAGATAACAGCGAATGGATGGAACGTAGTCCAACTGCCTCCGGTCTTCCGGAGATATCTGCATCAGGCCGAGCAGGTCATTCCAGTTGCTGGCGGGAATGCCCGGGATCTTCTTCGATTCTGCAATGTCAGTCCTTTAGACCATTGCCTTTTCATGGTGGCTGTGGCGTCATTCTTTATTCCCAATTTTCCTCATGTCATCATCAGTCAGACCGGGGAGCAGGGTTCGGGTAAGTCGAACAATTCCCGAAAGATCAAGGCGCTGTGTGATCCGTCACGCGTCATGCTCATCTCAACACCCAAAGACCTTGAACAGGCGCAGATGACTGCCGAGAAGCATTGGCTCAGCACTTTTGACAATATCTCCAAGATCATCGAATGGTTCAGCGATTTCCTTTGCCGGGGTGTGACCGGTGAAGGCGATATGAAGCGCAGTCTTTATACCAATGACGATGAATTCATCCGTTCATACCGTCGCTGTTTTGTCCTTAATGGCATTGGATCTTCGATGTGGCGGGCAGACCTGTTGGATCGGGCGATCATCTTTGATATTCCGGTCCTCAGGAACACACGCTCTGAGAGGGCAATGGAGGAGGATTGGAAAACTGCTTTGCCAGGTATTTTCGGTGGGTTTATTACGGCAGTATCCAGAGCCATGGGCATGGTGTCGTCTGTAACCGGTCATGAAAAGTTCCGGATGTCAGACTTTGCCCAGTGGGGTGCGGCATTGGCCGAGGCGCTGGGGTATTCCAGGGAAGAGTTCTTCCGCAAGTATCAGGAGTCTGTTGACCGAAAGTGGCAGGAAACGGCCGAGGATAGCGCCCTCGCCAAGAAACTTCTTACACTTATGGATAGGCACGCCGGGCACTGGGCAGGATCAGCAACGGAACTGCTTTATGAGATAACGCCCCGGGACAGTGAAGAACATGGACTGCCAAAAACAGCCAAATGGCTTTCCACGGAATTACTGCGAATTGCCCCGGTCATGCGAAATGTGGGTGTTGATGTCATCAAGCAGGACAAGCGCGAAGGCGGCACAGGAAGGCGTCTGTTCATCATCCGAAAGATGATGCCTGGAGGCTGTGAGCATGGGCGTGAGCAGGACGTGAGAAAGGATGCTGTTTGTGAGGAGGATTCGGATATGTTCAGCGAACGGCCGTATTAAAGGCGTGAGCAAAGGAGTTCATGCTCACGTCTGGTCACAGGCGTACTCACAGGGGCAAGTCGTCCTGCTCCAAAGGGATAGGGCAGGCTGTGAGCAGTGTGAGGCTATTTCTCTTCTCTATAAAAGTAGAGAAAGAAGGGCGGGAATGTGGTCAACACAGGCGTGGAAGGTGAAGGTAAAAAAGGGTAGGGATTTTACCCTCACATACCTCACAGAGTGAGGGCCGGGGGTGCTTCCGGGTCCTTACAGGGGGGCGGCGGGCGCGGGTCGGCGCGACCGCGGGTCGTCAGTGACACGAAATTTTTTTCATCACTTCGTGTTCGTAAAATGCGAAGGTTTTAGCCATTTTTGAATATGATTAAGGCAAAAATACCCGAAGTACACGAAATTGAGAAGCCCTTGCGCGGCTGGGAGGCTTTGGAAGAAAAGCTGAAGGCCCGGGGTCTGTCTGCTGTTGAGATTGAGCAGGCCAGGAGGTCTTTTCACGCGGGTATGGCGGCTCTTGCCGGGATGTTCAAAATGTCTTTTCCGGCGGAGAAGGAAAAGTGAAAGAAAGTGGTTGTATAACGCTGTATGACGCGATATATTGGAGGCTGTTAAACGAGGGGCTTCCATGAAAACTTACACCATGACTGAAACAGCAAAGTTGCTGGGCGTTCACCGGCAGACAATGATCCACTGGGTGCGCCGGGGATGGATCAAGCCAAAGCGCGATTATCGCGATTGGCCGGTCTTCACACCCGAATGTATCAGGAAGATCAAGGCGTGGCGCAGTACGCTTAAAGGATAAAGATGAGAGTCGCGTTATATACAAGGGTCAGTACGGAGGACCAGGCCAGGGAGGGTTATTCCCTGGAGGTTCAACGGAACTTTCTTTTGCAGTACGCGAAGAATTTCGGCTGGGAGGTCTTTTGCAGTATCCCTAACAGGGATGTTTACATGGATGACGGCTTTTCCGGCGGCAACATGGACAGGCCGGCCTTGCAGAGGCTTTTTCTGGACGCGCGAAATAAGCAATTTGATCTGATCCTTGTGTATAAGCAGGATCGTTTGAGCCGTCGCCTCAAGGACCTTTTGGGGATGCTTGAAGAGTTTGAAAACCTTGGCGTGGGCTATAAGTCAGCCACGGAGCCATTTGACACGACCTCAAGCGCGGGCAAGATGGCGATCCAGATGCTCGGCAGTTGCGCGGAGTTCGAGCGCAACCGGCTTGTTGAGCGTGTGTTCCCGGGCATGGTCGTGGGTGTCAAGAAAGGCCGTTGGCAGGGTGCGCGGTATGCGCCTTATGGCTACCGCTACAATAAAGAGACCAAGAAACTCGAAGTCCACGCTGAAGAGGCAAAGATCGTCAAAGATATCTTCGCAATGTATTTAAGCGGTAAGAGTACGCCTCAGATATGCGCGCATTATTACGCGCTCGGCGTTCCTTCACGGATGGGCGGCCGGTTTTATAACAAATTCCTTTCGACCATACTGCGGAGCAAGGTTTACCTTGGCAGTCTTGTCTGGAATCGTCGTCGTTATAACACCAAAGAGAAGACGAAGAACGGCTTCGGCAAGGGTTATAAGTATGTGAATAATGCCCCGACCCAGGTCATCGAGGTCCAGAACACCCACGAGCCGATCATTACGCAAAAAGAGTATGATGAGGTCCAGGTGCTTCTTAGCAGAAACCGGACCAATGCCGTGGTTAAGTTTCGGAACAGCATTTATCATCTTTCCGGCATTCTCAAGTGCAATGAGTGCGGAGGGAATTATCGCGGGGTCATGGTCATCTCAAACCGCCGGATCGGGAAGAAGCGTGCCTGGTATCGCTGCTCTTCGGTAGGGATAAAGCATATAAACTGTAACAATAAGTCCGTGACTGCTGACGAGATCGAAAAGCAGGCTTGGGACATTATTGATGTTATTCGGAAGAATGTTCATGTTCTTGAGGGCTTGACGGACGCTATTAAGTTGAACGCTTCCGAGCCTGAGAAGGTCTATGTGGACCAGTTGACCGAGAAAGAGGATCTGCTTAAAAAGAACATCGACAAGCAGAAGGGTTTATACGAGCTTTTCTCCGAGGATAAGATCAACCTTGAACTTTACAAGGACAAGGCTGATGCTTTACGTCAGGAAGAGAAGAGGCTCAAGCAGGACATTCGGGACGTGCAGATCAAGATCATCGACAGGCGCAATTCGATGAACATCGTGAGGGCCGTCCAGGACTTCCTTTTAAGGCTCCGCGCCGAGCCTGCGGACGATGAGGGAAGAAGTTTTCTCATGAAAACTTTCATGAGGATCATATTCAAAGAGATCAAAATACAGGACCGTGAGATCGTGAAGTTCGAGCTCAATGAGCCCTGGAAGATGTGCTATGAAGAGGGAACAAAATGGATGCAAATGAGAGAAATAGAGAAAACACCGACGGAAACGGAAAGCGAAAACTCAGTGTGCTTTTGGTTACGTACGGATGTCAAATGAATGAATACGACTCCGAGCTGGTCAAGTCGATCCTGATCGATGCCGGCTATGAGTTTACGCCTGATGAACTTGCGGCTGATATTGTGATGCTCAACACTTGTTCCGTGCGCGAGAATGCGCATCGCAAGGTTTACGGCAATATTCACGAGATCCGTCATCGCAGGCAGGGCAAGGCGGTCTTGATCGGTATTCTCGGGTGCATGGCTACCGGGTTACGCAAAGAGCTTTTGGAAGACAAGAAATTGGCTTTGGATTTTGTGGTAGGCCCGGACAGTTACAAACGGTTGCCTCATATTTTGCGCGCTTTGGAGCAGGAGCATCAGCAGGGCTATGATGTGACCCTTTCCGAGTTCGAGACTTATGCGGATATTTATCCTACCCGTACCGACGGAGTTAACGCCTGGGTTGCGGTCATGCGCGGGTGTAATAATTTCTGTTCTTTTTGTATTGTTCCTTTTACAAGAGGCCGGGAGCGCAGCCGTTCCGTTGAGAATATTATTGCGGAGGTTGAACGTCTTGCGGGAGAAGGGTTCAAACAGGTCACTTTACTCGGGCAGAATGTAAATTCCTATCATCATGAGGGCAAGAATTTTGCCCGGCTTCTTGAGGCTGTTGCCAGGGTTGACGGTATAAAGCGGATCCGTTTCACGTCGCCTCACCCCAAGGATTTTCCTGATGATCTTATCCGGGTGATGGCGGAGGATCCCAAGATCTGCAAGCAGATCCATTTACCGCTTCAGGCAGGCAATGACCGGGTCCTGGAGTTGATGGGCCGTGGATATACAGGGAAAGAATTTATTGCTCTGGTCTGCAAGATCCGTCAGTCTTGCCCGTCGATCACTCTGAGTACGGATGTTATTGTCGGGTTTCCTACCGAGACAGATGCGGAGTTTGAAGATACGGTCAGGGTGATGCGCGAGGTTGAGTTTGATTCCGCGTTCATGTTTAAATATTCGGTACGTCCCAACACTAAAGCTGCACGGGACCTTAAAGATGATGTCCCGGAGGACAAGAAGACCGGGCGTATTGTACGGTTAAACGTGATGCAAACGGATATTTCGTTAAAGAAGAATCAATTGCTTGTTGGCCAGGTTCAGGCGATCATGATGGAGCAGGCGGGTAAGGTAAAAAGCGGCGCCGCCTATGGGCGTAATGATGCCAACAAGATCGTTACCTTGTCGAACGGCGAATTTACGCCCGGACAGATCGTTCATGCCCGCATTGTCCGTGCCACTCCGCATCAGCTAAAGGGCGAGCTTCATCCTTGAATTCAATAATAAAATCATATATAGTATCCCGATCATGACAGCCCAGGAATTATATATCAAATTAAAGAATATTCGTGTCGGCGGGCAGGTATGCCAGTATTCGCTCAAGAAATGCGAGGAGCTGGTACCTGTTGTGAACGAGATCCTGCGTCTCAAGAAGGAAAAGAACGCTGTCATCCTGGCACATTCGTATGTTACTCCCGAGATCGTTTACGGGGTGGCGGATTTTGTAGGCGATTCTTATAAGCTTAGTTGTGACGTTCTTAATACTTCGGCGGATGTCATTGTTTTTGTTGCCGTGCGATTTATGGGGGAAACGGCCAAGATCCTTAATCCCGGGAAACAGGTCATTGTCCCGGCCCGTGATCCCGGCTGTACTCTGGCGGATTCCATTACAGCGGAGGATGTCCGCCGTTTGCGCCAACAGTTCCCGGATCATGCGTTCATCTGCTACGTGAATACCAGTGTTGATGTTAAAGCCGAATGCGATGTGTGCGTGACTTCGGCGAATGTCTATGCGATCGTTGAGCGGCTTCCCAATGACAAGATCTATTTCCTGCCTGATAAATTCATGGGCCTGAATCTGGTCAATGAAATGAAACGCCGCAAGAGTTCAAAGCAGGTGCGGTTCTGGTCGGGCAGTTGCTATGTGCATGAAGAATATACCGAGGAGCAGGTGTTCAAGATCCGCCTGGAGTATCCTGACGCCAAGATCGTGAGCCATCCGGAATGTAACGCGCAGGTGGTGGCGAATTCCGATTTCGTGGGAGGGACCGAGCAGATGCTTGATTACATGAGGAAAAGCCCGGCCAAACAGTTCCTGATGCTGACGGAGTGCGGGCTTTCCTCCCGTTTGCAGGCTGAATTTCCCGATAAAGACCTTGTCGGAAGTTGCACCTTGTGTAAGTATATGAAATCGAATTTATTGGAAGATGTCCTCCAGGCTTTAAAGGCTCCGCGTCAGGGGCAGATCGTGACGATTGAAGAGCCTGCTCGGCTCAAGGCATTGAAGTCATTGCAGGCGATGTTCCAGTATGCGCAGGGTGCGAAGACTGGCGTTGTTCAGCCTTTGTGTGAATAAGAAAATGACCATTGTTGAAACTCAATATATTACGGTTGCCAATCCCCCTAATGAGCTTGCCTTGCGCAGCGGCGCACGTCTTGGCCCCATTACCATCGCTTACGAGACTTACGGGAAACTTAACGCGGATAAGTCTAACGCGATCTTGATCGTGCATGCTTTTACCGGTGATGCGCATGCCGCGTTCTATCATAAAGGCGATGATAAGCCCGGTTGGTGGGATGAAATGATCGGTTCGGGCCGGCCTTTTGACACGGAGAAATATTTCATTATTTGTTCGAATGTCCTTGGAAGTTGCCGGGGGACGACAGGGCCGGCATCCATTGATCCGAAGACCGGCAAGCCGTTCGGGCTGTCCTTTCCGGTTATTACGATCCCTGATATGGTGACGGTGCAGAAATCGCTTATTGATCATTTAGGGATCAAGACGCTGTTGAGTGTGGCTGGCGGGTCGATGGGCGGGATGCAGGCTGCTGCCTGGGCGGTGATGTATCCCCAGGCGATCCATTCGGCGGTTATTATTGCCGCGTGTCATCGTCATACAGCCCAGCAGATCGCGTTCCATGAGGTTGGCCGTCAGGCGGTCATGGCCGACCCGGATTGGCAGGGAGGGGATTATTACGGCAAGACTACGCCCAAGCGCGGGCTTGCCGTGGCGCGAATGATCGGGCATATCACGTATATGAGTGAATCGTCGATGGAGCAGAAATTCGGCCGTAAACTTGTAAAGAAAGATGTGCTGGGGTACAATTTTTCCAAGGAGTTTGAGGTCGAGGGTTATCTGGAGTATCGCGGGCAGAGTTTTGTGGAGCGTTTCGACGCGAACAGTTATGTGTATCTTACGAAAGCCATGGACTATTTCGACCTTACGGAAAACGGGCGTAAACTAAGCGAGGTCTTGAGCGTTGTGACTGCGGATATCCTGATCATCAGCTTTACATCCGACTGGCTGTATCCGTCTTATCAGTCGCAGGCCATGCTCAGGGCATTAAAGGCGAATGATGTTGACGTCTCCTATGTGGAACTTTCATCCGATTATGGACATGATGCCTTCCTGGTTGAGATGGAGGAGCAGGCGAAGGCTGTTTCAAATTATCTGGCAAAAGTTTATAAAGAGCGAGTGTCATGATCCCGATCGATTACACGATTATCGCTGATATTATTGAGCCCGGATCCAAGGTCCTTGACCTCGGTTGTGGTGACGGCGACCTTCTGGCGTTACTGAAAGAAAAGAAAGGCTGCCGCGGGACGGGTATTGAGATCGATAACAAGGCGGTCGTCAAGTGCCTGGAGCGCGGTGTTTCGGTGGCGCAGGGGAATATTAACGGCGACCTTGGCGTTTACGACGATAAACGGTTCGATTTTGTGATCCTCAATGAAAGCCTTCAGCAGGTCTTGAACATTGAGCAGGCTCTTGATGAGGCTCTCAGGGTGGGTAAAAGGGTCATTGTCGGTGTGCCGAATTTCTGTCAGTGGAAGGCCCGTCTTCAGGTGTTCTTTCTGGGAGAGATGCCTGTGACCAGGCGCTTGCCGTTCAAATGGTATAACACGCCGAATTTGCGTTTTTTGAGTTTGAGGGATTTTCGTCATTTTTGCTCGGATAAGGGGATTACCATTGAGCGGGCGCGGTATCTTGCCAATGGTCGGGAAGTCTTTGCATGCACTAATCTGCTTGCGGACAGCGGCATTTTTGTGCTGCGTCATGCGTAATTATTAAAAGGAAAAGATGGAACAGAATAGATTCGATTTTGTCATTATCGGGGCCGGGATCATCGGCCTTTCTATCGCCAAAACTATCAAAGAAGAAAAGCCTTCAGCCTCTGTCCTTATTCTTGAGAAGGAAGCGGATATTGGCGCGCATTCATCCGGCCGCAATAGCGGGGTGCTGCACGGCGGGTTCTATTATACGGCCAACAGCCTGAAGGCGCGGTTTACCGTTGATGGCAACCGTATGATGAAAGATTATTGCCGTCAGAAAGGCATTGCTTTCAATGATTGCGGCAAGCTGGTGGTGGCGATGGATGACAGGGAGCTTGAACAGTTGTATGAGTTGGAGCGTCGCGGGATACGTAACGGGTCCAATATCCGTTTGATCGATTCCGCGCAGGCGAAAGAGATGGAGCCTTCTGTTTTTACGTATAAGAAAGCCCTTTATTCCCCCGAGACGGCCAGTCTGGATCCGAAAGAGGTCCTGGCGGTCTTAAAGAAAGACCTTATGGCGCAGGGTGTGCAGATCTGGTTCAATGCCAGGTTTTTGAGCCATCACGGCAATGTGGTGCGGACCAGCAAAGGGGACGCTCAAGCGGGTAAAGTGATCAACTGTGCCGGGCTTTATGCGGACAAGGTCGCCCAGGATTTCGGGTTCGGCAAAAAGTACACGATGATCCCTTTCAAGGGCCTGTATTTGAAATATGCCAAGAATAAAACGGATGTCCGGATGAATATTTATCCGGTGCCGAATTTGAAGAATCCTTTCCTGGGGGTGCATTACACCAAGACAGTCGATGGAACGATCAAGATCGGGCCTACGGCGATCCCCGCGTTCTGGCGCGAGAACTACACTTTGCGTGAGGGGTTCAATTTGGGAGAAATGCTTGAAGCCGGTTGTTATGAGGCCAAGCTCTTTGCGACGAATGCGTTTGGCTTTCGCGACCTGGCATTCGAGGAGATGGCAAAGTATAACAAGGATCATTTCATCAGCCTGGCGGTGAAGATGGTCCCGGTGGACCCGAAGGGTTTCGGTGAATTTACCCGTCCTGGTATCCGTGCCCAGTTATTGGACAAGACGACATCGTTGCTGGTCCAGGATTTTGTTATCGAGGCTGATAAGGATTCGGTCCATGTCCTTAATGCCGTATCGCCTGCTTTTACCTGTGCTTTTCCGTTTGCGCAGTTTGTCTGGCGTGAATATATTAATAAATGATACACCAACCATTATCGGAGGTTTTATGAAAAAGATAGGTATTTTATTCGTGGGTTTTGTTCTCGCAGGTACTGCCGTTTTCGCCCAGGAATTGCCGGCTCTTGAGGCGGGCAAAGGGGACCTCGCGGTTGAGGACCTCTGTAAGGGGACAAGTGGTGAGCTCGATCAGAAGACGTTTTATCCCGGCGGGAGCCTTAATGTCAAGGCGCATTGCAAGGATGGGAAGTTCGAGGGCGTTTTGAAGAAGTATTATCCTAATGCAAAGATCCAGATGAAGGCGGAATATTCGCAGGGCCTTCTTAATGGCACTGTCAAGATCCATGATCAGAAAGGCACGATCATTTATCGTGACGAGTATAAAGATGGCGCCCGTACGGCCCATATGCGCTACGATGAAAAAGGGGAATTGGTCCCAGTAAAATAACCAGGAAAGATCTTCCAAAGCCGGGGTGTATTGAATGTCCCAGGACAATTCAAGGCGCCCCGGATTTCATTTGTTGACTTTTTTCTAAATAAGTTATATATTGACTTAGTTATATCAACATCGAACAAGGAGATGAATATGAACCATAAGATCACGGTCCAGCCAACGCCAAATCCTAATGCGTTCAAGTTCGTTCTTAATGCCGTTGTCAAGAGCAAGGACAGTGCTGTTTACAAGTCCGGCGCAGATATGGGCAAGAATATTTTGGCCGCGGCTATTTTAAAGCTGCCGAATGTGACGGAAGTGTATTTCGCGAGTCATTTTATTACGGTTACCCAGGATGGAAAGGCAGACTGGGATGTGCTTGAATTAAAGGTGAAGGATGTGATCGCGGCGAATATTGCAGCGCATGACCCCGATTTTGATACAGCAGTCGCCTTGAAACCGGCTTTTGGCCCCGGCGGGGAATTGGGAAGGATCGAGCAGATCCTGGATGTGAATATCCGCCCGGCGTTACAGCGTGACGGAGGGGATCTTCAGGTTGTCAGCCTTGACGGGAAGGTGCTTACCATTAATTACCAGGGGGCTTGCGGCTGTTGTCCACATGCGGCAATGGGGACCCTTTATGCCATTCAGAATGTTTTACGGGATCAGTATGACCCTGAAATCGTCGTTGAAATGGGATAAGGTCATGTTCAAGATCCATAAAAAAGTCAAATATGCTTTAACGGCGCTCAAGTATATGAAGAAAAAGCCGTCCAGGGAACTTTCGACGGCTAAAGAGATCTGTTCTGTGTTCAATATCCCGTTCGATCCTACGTCCAGGGTCCTGCAGGTCATGGCCCAGAATGGGATCCTTATGGCTGTTCAAGGCGCGTACGGAGGATATCGCCTGACAGGGGATCTTGGTAAAGTTTCGGTTTATGAACTCAGCCGTATGGTTGTCGGGTCCATATCTGTCAGTGATTGTACGTCTGATGATTCCCAATGCGACAGGCTTGATGCCTGTGTGTTAAAAGAGGGGATGGCCCGGCTTAACGCCAGGTTGGTCAAGATGTTCAAAGAGATCAATGTCAGTGAGATGGTTGGATGAAAGACGCGAGTGAATATCCCAGTGATAACAAGTTGACCGGCGATTATAAATACGGGTTTTCGTCCGAGGTTGACTCCGATACCATTCCCAAGGGGCTTAACGAGGATGTGGTCCGCCTTATCTCATTGAAAAAAGGCGAACCGCCGTTCATGCTCGAGTGGCGTTTGAAAGCTTTTCGCCATTGGCAGGGCATGAAAGAGCCGCATTGGCCGAATTTTGAGTATCGTCCGATCGACTATCAGGATATCCGTTATTATTCCGCGCCCAGAAAGAAGGGGGATGGGCCGGCGAGCCTGGCCGAGGTCGATGCGGAAGTGGTCAAGACCTTCGAAAAACTGGGTATTCCGCTTAGTGAGCAAAAGCGACTGACGGGTGTGGCGGTCGACGCGGTCTTCGACAGTGTTTCGGTCGGGACGACCCATCAGGCGGAGCTTGAGAAAATGGGCATTATCTTTTGTCCGATCTCGGAAGCCCTGCAGAAACATCCTGACCTGGTTGCTAAGTATATCGGCACTGTTGTCCCGTATCAGGACAATTTCTTTGCGTCACTTAATTCCGCGGTGTTCACGGATGGTTCGTTCTGTTATATCCCGCCGGGAGTGCGCTGTCCTGTTGAGCTTTCAACGTATTTCCGGATCAATGCCAAAGAGACCGGGCAGTTTGAACGAACGCTTATTGTGGCGGATAAAGGGGCTTACGTGAGTTATCTGGAAGGTTGTACGGCGCCTGTCCGTGATGAGAACCAGCTTCATGCCGCCGTGGTCGAGCTTATAGCCCTTGATGATGCCGAGATCAAATACTCAACGGTGCAGAACTGGTATGCCGGTGACAAGGAAGGCCGCGGCGGGATCTACAACTTTGTTACCAAGCGCGGCAAATGTGCGGGTCGCAACTCCAGGATCTCCTGGACGCAGGTTGAAGCGGGCAGTGCCATTACCTGGAAATATCCCAGCTGTATTTTGCAGGGGGATAATTCTGTCGGTGAGTTTTATTCTGTGGCACTCACAAACAACAGGATGCTTGCAGATACCGGCACCAAGATGATCCACATCGGGAAGAATACGACAAGTACGATCATATCCAAGGGCATATCGTCCGACTACGCACATAACAGTTATCGTGGATTGGTCAAAATATTGCCTTCTGCGGACAATGCCAGGAATTTCTCGCAGTGCGATTCCATGCTGATCGGTAATAATTGTTCGGCCAACACATTCCCGTATATCGAGGTTGAGAACAATTCCGCTACTACCGAACATGAAGCGACGACGTCCCGGATCAGCGCGGACCAGATCTTTTACCTTCAGTCGCGCGGGTTGGAGAAGGAAGAAGCGATATCTCTTGTGATCAACGGTTTTTGCAAGGAGGTCTTTAAGACTTTACCGTTGGAATTTGCGGTTGAAGCGGTAAAATTACTGGAAATGAAGCTGGAAGGAAGTGTGGGCTGATATGTTAAAGATCAAGGACCTTTTCGCGAGTGTTGAAGGCACCCAGATACTCAAAGGGTTGACGTTGCAGGTCAATCCCGGCGAGGTGCATGCGATCATGGGGCCGAACGGATCCGGGAAAAGCACGCTTTCCAAGATCCTGGCGGGAAATCCGCAGTATACGGTGGATAGCGGTTCAGTCGAATATGATCCGGGTGGCAGGAGTTTTGATCTGCTTGGCCTTGAGCCTGATGTGCGTGCCAAGGAGGGCGTGTTCCTGGCTTTTCAGTATCCGGTGGAAGTCCCGGGCGTTCCGACGTCCATGTTCCTTCGCGCGGCGTACAATGCGGTCTGTCGTCATCATGGCGTGGAGGAAATGGACCCTATGGACTTTGATGTTTTTCTTCATGAAAAGATGAAGGCCCTCGATATGGATGACAAGTTCATCGATCGTGCGGTCAATGTGGATTTTTCCGGCGGTGAGAAAAAGCGCAACGAGATCCTTCAGATGGCGGTCCTTAATCCGCGCCTGGCGGTGCTTGACGAGACCGACTCGGGGCTGGATGTCGATTCGATGAAGATCGTCTCTTCCGGTGTGAACAAGCTCCGGAACAAGACGAACGCCATGATCGTTATTACACATTATCAGCGGTTGCTTAATTACATTAAGCCGGATTTTGTGCATGTGCTTTTAAAGGGCCGCATTATCAAGTCCGGCGGGCCGGAGCTGGCGCTTGAGGTTGAGAACAGGGGATATGACTGGTTGGTAAAATGACACAGTTGCTTGCGTCCACGCCATTCTTAGCGTCGTTCAAGGCCTCTGAGTCCGGGGCTTTTGAGGACATTCCGTTGTGGCTTAAGGAGGCCCGTCGGATCGATGCGTGCTGGCTGGATTCCTTTGAGTTGCCGTCGTTCAGGGATGAAGAATGGAAATATACGCCGTTGACTTCACTCTGGCGCCGGTCTTTTGATCTGGTGGAGCGTCTTGACGGGGTTATCCCGGAGCAATTGAAACCTTTTCTGATCGATGGCGCGCGCAATGTCCTGGTCCTCAATGGTCATTATGCCGGCGAGGTGTCTTCTTTGCCGGCGGAGGGCTTCGCAGGGGTCACTCTGTTATCCGGGGGTGCCGCTTATGATGTGTTTAAGGACGGCCGGCAGTATTTCAGCGCGGTGACCCGTAATGATGCGGAACTTTTCTGCCGGTTGAACCGTCAGTTCTTGCAAGATCCGCTGGCAATTCTTGTTAAGCCGGGGACGACAGCGCAAGGCCTTGTTCATATCCTTAATGTTGTTACATCGCCGGGAGTTGTTGTTTTTCCCCGTATTTTCATCCGTGTCGGCCAGGGGGCTGCATTGAATGTTCTTCAGTCTTACTTGTCCCTGTCATCATTGACGGGGGGGCCGCAGTTGAATGTCCCGGTGACAGATATCGTCCTTGAGGCAGGGGGCGGGTTGGAATACGGCGAACGCCACCTCCAGTCCGTTGGATCATCGTATATCGGTGCGGTGCGGGTATGGCAGAAAAGCGACAGCTCGTTCAAGTCCATGATGTCAACGACCGGCGCCGGGATATTCCGCAGTAATATCAGTGTCATGCTTGAGGGTGCAGGAGCTTCGGCGCAGATCAATGGCCTGCACGATCTTCATGCCGAAGCGCACGCGGACAGCCATACATTCCTTGAGCATCTTGCGCCGGATACAAAGAGCGATCAGTTGTATAAATGCATTTTATATGATGCGGCGCATTCCGTTTTTAATGGCAGGGTCTTTGTCCGTCGGGATGCGCAGAAAACAAGTTCATATCAGCTTAACAAGAACCTGCTTTTAAGCCGTGAATGCCGTGTTGATACCAAGCCTCAGCTGGAGATCATGGCGGATGATGTCAAGTGTACCCACGGTGCGACTATCAGTCAGCTTGACGAAGAGCAGTTGTTCTATCTGCAGACCCGTGCTGTCGGGCGGGAAGATTCGGTGGGCATGCTTGTGCGTGGTTTTATGGATGATGTGCTTTCAACGGTCAGCCATCCGCTGATCCGTAAAGCTTTAATGAAGGGATGATCCATGGCTCTCGATATTGAAAAAGTACGAAAAGATTTTCCGAACCTTGCGGCGCGAGGCCGGGACGATAAGCCGCTCATCTATTTTGATAATGCGGCAACGACGTTCAAACCCTGTCAGGTCATTTCACAGACTCATCATCATTATTGCCACCGGACATCCAATATTCACCGTGGTGTTCATTATTTGAGTGAGGAGGCTACTGCTGAGTATGAGGCAGCGCGCGATAAAGTCAGGCGGCTGCTCAATGCCAAAAGCCTTTCGGAGGTTGTTTTCACCAAGGGGGCTACTGAATCGCTGAATTTGCTGGCGCAGAGTTATGCCCGTCCTTTCCTGAAGCCCGGAGATGAGATCCTTTTGTCAACCATGGAGCATCACGCGAATATCGTTCCCTGGCAGATGGTACGGGAGATGACAGGGTGCGTTATCAAGGTGGCGCCCATCAATGACCGGGGCGAGATCATTCTTGAAGAATACCGCAAGTTGTTGTCATCGAGGACAAAGATCGTCTCGATCGTTCATGTGTCCAATTCTCTCGGGACGGTCAATCCTGTGAAGGGGATGATCCGGGATGCCCACGCGGTCGGAGCTGTTTTTGTCCTTGATTCGGCACAGGGCATCTCTCACGAACCGATCGATGTGCAGGATCTGGATGTTGACTTCTGTGTTTTCTCTGGCCACAAGCTTTACGGTCCGACCGGTGTCGGGGTCCTTTATGGGAAAGAGCATTTACTTGACAGCATGCCGCCTTATCAGGGCGGTGGCGACATGATCCTGAGCGTGACTTTTGAAAAAACGATCTATAACCGGCTTCCGCATAAATTCGAGGCTGGCACACCCAATGTGGCCGGCGTTATTGGCCTGGGCGCGTCCATTGATTATGTGACGGGCCTTGGTTGGGCGGATATTATTGTTTATAAAAAGGAGCTTTGCACTTACGGTACGAAATTGTTCGAGGGGGTTGACGGCCTGAAATTGATCGGGACGGCGGCTGATAAGGCGCCGATCTTTTCTTTTGTCCTGGAGAATGTGCATCCGCATGATGTGGGCACGCTTCTTGACCGTGAAGGCATTGCCATTCGCACCGGGCATCATTGCACCCAGCCGGTGATGAAGAGGTTCGGCATCCCGGCGACTTCGCGCGCATCGTTGACGTTCTATAATACGAAAGAAGAGCTGGATATTTTCATGAGAGCTTTGCGGAAAGTGATAGGAGTATTCAGGTGAGCGTTCATAGCGAGGAGCTTTATCAGCAAGTTATTCTGGAGCATAACAGGCGCCCGAAGAATTATGTCAAGCTTGAGCCGTGTACCCATCATTCCGAAGGGTACAATCCGTTGTGCGGGGATCATCTCGATGTGTATTTGCGTGTGAGCCCCCGGGGCGTTATCGAGGAGGTGACATTCCTCGGTGACGGTTGCGCTATCTCAAAAGCCTCGGCCTCTATGATGACGGCTTCGATCAAAGGAAAGACCGTTGATGAAGCGCGGCATTTGTTCGATGAGTTCCATCATTTATTGACCAAAGAGCTGGATCCCGAGAAGGACGCACATTCTTTGGGCAAGCTCACTGTTTTTTCCGGTATCTGGAAATATCCCAGCCGTGTCAAATGCGCTGTTTTGGCGTGGAGGACGATGAAAGGCGCGCTCGATGAGGAAAAGACGGTCGCCACGGAATAGACGTGAGGGGGATTGATCTTGAGATCGTTGTATATCCGGCCGCTCTCGATCATTTTTATTTGTTGTTTGGGGATCGTTGTATATTCCAATACTTTCCTTTCCTCGTTCCATCTGGATGACCAATCTTCTATAATTGATAATTTTGCGATAAGAAGTGTTTCGGACCTGTCTAATATCTGGAATTTTCTTCCACGGCGCTTCATCCTCTATTTTTCCATTGCTTTGAATTATCATTTTAACCGGCTTGATGTGTTCGGGTATCATCTGGTGAACCTGACGGTTCATTTGCTTACCGCTGTTCTTGTCTGGAGGCTTGTTCTATTGACCCTTGCCACTCCGGCTATGAAAGAAGAGGAGATAACAGGTCATGCCAATGTTATATCTTTATTGGCAGGGCTGGTTTTTGTTGCGCACCCGGTCCAAACCGAGTCAGTGACATATATTGTGCAACGGGCTTCTTCGATGGCGACTTTGTTCTATGTAGCATCCTTATGTTCCTACATCAAGTGGAGGGAGATACAGGAGGAAGGATCCGCCGCGGGATCCGGGAGATCTTACTTTATTGGATCACTGATAATGGCCATGGCCGCGATGTTCACCAAGGAAATAGCCATAACCTTGCCGTTGATGATCCTGTTCTATGAATTCAGCTTTTTTAAGACAAAGAAAGGTGTTAACTGGAAACGGCTTGTTCCTTTCTTGCTCACGATATTTATTATTCCTTTAACAATGCTACTGACTGAAACAGGGGCGGAGAGGGCACATGAATTACAAAGTGCGCCGGGGATCTCTCTTATACATTATTTCTTAACTCAATTCAGGGTCATATCCACCTATATAAGGCTGGTTTTCCTGCCTGTTAACCAGAATCTTGATTATGATTATTCGATCTCCAGAAGTGCCTTTGAAGTGTCCACCGCATTCGGGTTCTTGTTTTTAACGGCAATTCTGTTTTTTGCGCAACGCTTGTTCTTCAGGTACAGGCTTGTTTCTTTCTTCATCTTCTGGTTTTTCCTGACTTTACTGCCCGAATCCAGTTTTCTTCCGATCCAGGATGTGATCTTTGAACACAGGCTTTATTTGCCCTTGGTGGGGTACAGCATTTTCTTGGTCAGCGGCATATATTATCTTTTTGGGAAGAATACCATTAAGATGACGGTCGTAGCCTTGATGATGATAGTGGCCTGTAATGCTGTATTGACTTACCGACGGAACATGGTCTGGAAAGACGAGTTGACCTTATGGGAAGACACTCTTCAAAAGTCCCCGCACAAGGCAAGGCCATATGCCCAGCGCGGCCTTTTCTACGACAAAGAAGGGGATCTCAACCGGGCCATGGCGGATTATAATAAAGCCATTGGACTTTCCCCTGATTATTACGATGCTTATAACAATCGCGGGATCATTTACGCTAAACAGGGAGCCTTTATTCAAGCCATGGCCGATTTTAACAAGGCTATCGAAATAAAGCCGGGCTCTTCAATAGCGTATAATAACCGTGGGAGCGCTTACGATAAGCAGGGCAATTTGGCACAGGCCATGTCTGATTATAACAAGGCCATTGAAATAAACCCCGACTATGCGGAGGCTTATAACAGGCGCGGCAGTCTTTATGATGAAGAAGGCGATCTTATTCACGCTATATCTGATTATAACAAGGCTATCGGGTTGATCCCGGATCATTACGACGCGTATAACAATCGCGGCATCAGTTATGCCAAGCAAGATGATTTTACGCAGGCTGTGTCTGATTTCAGCAAGGCTATTGAAATAAGCCCCGAGAATGCAGAGGCCTATAATAACCGGGCGTTCGCTTATTATTATTTTAAAGAATATGACAAGTCCTGGATAGACGTGCAGAAAGCGGAATTATTAGGCGGCAGGATCGATGCGGCATTTCTTGAGGGACTGAAACAGGCATCAGGCAGGTAAGGCGTGTTACCAGAATCCGTCGGCATTCCCCTGGCCGTTGAATGTCCCCAGCAGCCGCACTTCGCGGATCAACTCGATCCCGGTCTTTGACCTGACCAGTTCCTGTATCTTTGAGGTGAGATCGAGGACATCCTGCGCGCTGGCGCTGTTATCGCGCGTAATGATATTGGCATGCTTGGGATAGGGGTGAGCCCCTCCGATGCGGAGGTCTTTTCCTCCGGTCCGTTCGATGATCCCTCCGGCAGACTGACGCTGGCCGGCGTTCGAGGTCGGCGCGATATTGCGGAAGAAGGACCCTGCGCACGGGTTATCCTGCCAGCGTCCGTGTTTGCTTTCCCGTTCTTTAATGATATGGATACGCAGTTCCTGCATTTTACCGATGTCGCCTGACGGAAGCTTGAACTGCGCCGACAGGATGATCGCATCGTTATGTTTGATATCAGAATCGCGGTATTCAAAATGAATGCAGTCGCGGGGAACGGATGTGATATTTCCGTCCGGACCAAGCAAGTCCAGTTTTTGCAGAGAGTCGCTGATCTGCGCTCCATAGGCACCGGCATTTCCGGCAATGGCGCCACCTACTGTTCCGGGGATCCCGCAAAACGTGGTCATCCCGTCAAGCCCCGAGTTGACCGCGTATTGTGCCAGCGCATCGAGTTGAGTGGCTGCATCAACGGTGAGGGTATTGCCGTTATGTGTGATGAGGGGGATATCGCTGGTGTAACGGATAATGACACCGTTGATCCCTTTGTCCGAGGCAAGGATATTGGAACCAAAGCCCATCAGGATAAAAGGGATGTTGCGCTTGCGCAGCGCATAGACCGCGGTTGTTAACCGGGCCCGGTCGGCGCATGTGACAAGCGCCGTGCAGGGGCCGCCGAGCTTGAACGTCGTGTAGTCGGACAGCAAGGCATTGGGCGCAACGGGAATCCCTGCGTTTGTAAGGGAGGAAAGGTCCATATTAAATTTCCGGCCTCGGGAAGATGATGTTCTTTTCAGGGTTATCGAATGTTTTAATGACGGCTTCAGGAAATGCCTTTCGGATCTGGTGGACGATATCCTCTACCAGGTGGCGGGGGACAGAGGCCCCGGAACTGATGCCGACATTCTGTTTTCCTTTCAGGATCGCCGGGTCCAGTTCATTGGCGTTGTCGACAATAATACTTTGGATGCCAAGCTGTTCGCCTTTTTCCCTGAGGCGGTTCGAATTGGAACTGTTCGGCGAGCCGCAAATGATAATGATATCACAGATGCCGGCGAGCTCTTTGACGGAGTCCTGCCGGTTCTGGGTGGCGTAGCAGATGTCATCTTTGGCCGGGCCGGTGAGCCTCGGGAACCGGGCACGCAGTCGCAGGATCAGTTCCCGGGTTTCGTCCAGCGAGAGAGTGGTCTGGGTGATGAAGGCGACTTTCCGGTGCGCGGGGATATCGAGTTTTTCAATATCCCCTGCGTTCTGGACGATGTGCAGGCGGCCGGCTGTTACATGGCCGGCGGTGCCTTCCACTTCTTCATGGCCTTTATGCCCGATCAGGATAACGTCGAGACCGTCGGTCGAGAAACGGACGGCTTCATCATGGACCTTGGTCACGAGGGGGCAGGTGGCATCAATTGTTTTGAGCTGTTTGACCCTGGTCTGATGGATGATGGCCGGGGCTACGCCGTGAGCGCTGAAGATGAGCCTGGCCCCGTCGGGGACTGCATCGATGTTGTCGACGAAGATGATCCCGCGGCCTTTCAGGTCGTTTACGACCGCTGTATTATGCACGATCTCGTGGTATACATAAAGCGGTGAGCCGTACCGGGCGAGCGCCTGTTCCACAATATCGATGGCGCGCGCTACGCCGGCACAAAAACCCTGGGTCCTGGCGAGGAAGATTTGCATTGAGCCCTTTAACATGTTCACAATTTCATTTCTTTTTAGTATGATGATTATAACATTGTTCAAAATGGAGTAAATCGATATGCATAAAATCATCCGCCGTAAAACCCCTTCTGTTGTGGTCGGGGGGCTTTTGCTGGGAAGCGACCATCCGGTCGCGGTCCAGTCTATGACCGATACGCCTACGGCCGATGTGGACGCCACTCTGGCGCAAACGCTTCTGCTGATCGAAGCGGGTTCTGAAATGGTCCGCTGGACCATCAATGATGATGCGGCTGCCCTTGGGGCGATCAAGATCATCGGTCATTTGCGCTCTAACGGCATTGCAACGCCTGTTATCGGTGATTTTCATTTTAACGGCCATGTTATTCTTGCAAAGCATCCGCAGCTTGCGGAATTATTGGATAAGTATCGTATAAATCCGGGTAATGTGAGCGGCGCGGCACGAACGGATGATAATTTTTCGCGTATTATCGGGATCGCGGTCAAGAACTCAAAGGCGGTCCGCATCGGGGTCAATTGGGGTTCTTTGGACAGGGAAATATTATCGACGATGATGGATTCCAATCAAAGGGCTTCCGATCCAAAAAGTTTGAAGCAGATCATGTATGACGCGGTCATCCAGAGCGCTTTGGACAGCGCCGCGTATGCCCTGGAGCTCGGCCTGCCCAGGAGCAAGCTCGTGCTTAGCGCCAAGCTTTCAGTGGTCCAGGACACGATCGAAGTTTACCGCCGGTTGTCCAGGGAGTGCGATTATGTGTTGCATTTAGGCTTGACCGAGGCTGGCGGCGGGGTGAAAGGCATTACGTCCAGTGCGGCCGCACTGGGAGTCCTGCTTGAACAAGGGATCGGGGATACGATCCGGGTCTCTCTTACGCCTGAACCGGGGGCTCCCCGTTCGCGCGAGGTGGAAGTCTGCCAGGAGCTTTTGCAATCGCTGGGCTTCAGGTATTTTATTCCGAGCATTGCAAGCTGTCCGGGGTGCGGGCGCACCAAGAGCGTTTATTTTCAAGCGCTTGCCCAGGACATTCAGAAGCATGTTTCTTCCCGGATGACGCAGTGGCGCAAGGCTTATCCAGGTGTTGAAAAGCTCAAGATCGCGGTGATGGGGTGTGTGGTCAATGGCCCGGGAGAGAGCCGGCACGCGGATATTGGAATCAGTCTGCCTGGCGCCTTTGAGGATCCGGTAGCGCCTGTTTATATCGATGGAGAAAAAAAGACAGTTTTAAAAGGAGACAGGATCAAGGAAGAGTTCATTGAAATATTAGAAAAATATGTTTCCGACAAATATAAGTAGGGGCTGACTTTTTATAATTTAACAGTTTTGACGATCTTGCGTTTTGCGAACATTACATAATTGTCATACCCTGCGGCCAGGGCCCAATCGCGCGCTTTGTCAAAGTCCCGTCCTACCTGCTGTGGTTTATGCGCATCTGATCCGAAGGTGATAAGAACTCCTTGTTTGCGATAGGCTTTCAGGTGGGCTTGTGACGGATATATTTCACCCGCCGGCTTGTGGAGTCCGGAAGAATTGATCTCGACGACAACCCCGGCTTTCTTGAAGGTGCGGGCATTTTCTTCGATCTCTTCCGACATGTCTTCAGTGGGGTGAAAGTCAAATTTCTTTACAAGGTCTACATGGCCAAGGATGTCGAACAGCCCCGACAAGGCACTTTGCCGGATCAGTTTAAAGTGCTCCCGATAGATGGTGTTCACATCTTTCTTGTCCCATTCCATAAGCTGGATAGGGTCATCGAAGCCCCATTGGGCAATGAAATGAACGGACCCGATCACATAATCATAAGGATAGGCCGCCAGCATGGCACGGGTTTCTTTCTCGTAGCCGGGCATATAGTCAGCCTCGATCCCGATCCGGACTGTCAGTCTGGCAGAAAACTTTTCGCGGATATCCTCGATCGTGCGATGGTAACCAGGCAGTTGGGAAAGGTCCATTGCGATGCCCGGGTCTTTGTGGGAGAAGAGCGGGGCGTGATCCGAGAACCCGATCTCCTGGAGGCCGGATTTTAGGGCTGCATCGGCATATTCGGCAGGCTCTCCCGAGGCGTGACCACACAGGGGGGTATGCATATGGTAATCGGAGATCGGCAACATGAGTTGGAATTATAGCATAGTTGTTAATAATCTTATTGCTTTTTCAAAATTTCTTGGATATACTAGCGCAACATTTTTTCCGGTCCCGATAGGCGGGGCCGTCTATAGTTAATGGAAGCTGTTGGCAGGGAATGAAGTGAAATGCCGGCAGTTTCTCCTCGGGCGTCAAGTTCGAGGGTGATGGTGCGCCTTCACTTCTAGGGTCTATACGGCGCGGCCAGGATTAAAAAAGGAGCAGTTATGACCACAGAAACGATCAAGAAGTTGCTTGAAGCCGGCGTCCATTTCGGACATCAAACCCGCCGGTGGAACCCAAAAATGAAGAAGTATATCTTTGGCGCACGGGGCGGTATTTATATTATCGACCTTGAAAAGACAGGGGAGTGCCTGGAGCAGGCCCGTGATTTCGCGCGTGATATCGCGGCCAAGGGCGGAAAATTCCTGTTCATCGGCACAAAGAAACAGGCGCAGGATGTTGTCAAGGAAGAGGCCGGGCGTTCCGGGATGTTCTATGTGAACAATCGCTGGATGGGCGGGCTTTTGACCAATTTTGAAACTGTCAAGAAGTCCATTCGCAAGCTGCAGGATATCGAGCGCATGGAAAAAGAAGGCGTTTTCGAGCGTTTGACAAAGAAAGAAGTTTCTGTTCTCAACAAGGAACGTGAGCGTTTGCTGGCGGATCTTGGCGGAATTCGTGAGATGACCCAGTATCCGGAAGCGGTATTTGTCGTGGATGTGAAGAATGAAGAGATCGCGGTACGTGAAGCGAACCGTTTGAATATCCCGGTCATTGCCATGATCGATACCAACAGTGATCCGGATCCGGTCCAGCTTCCGATCCCTTCCAATGATGACGCGGTCAAGGCCATTCGCATTGTTATGTCAATGGTCGTTGATGGTATTATCGAAGGGCGCAAGGAGTTCATGGGTACTTCCGGTGCCAAGGTTGAGGCGCCTGTCGTTGTGGAAGTTGCGGCTGTTGAGCCTGAAGCCCCGGTGATCGATCCGGCGATCCCCGAGATCATCAAGGAAAGTCTGTCGGAAGCTCTTGATCAGTATGATCTGGTTACCGGCGAGAAGATATCTGACAATAAAAAGCGTGCCAAAAAGGGCGCTTCTGATAAGGAGTAATCCCCATGTCTGTTAATAGTGTTAAAGAGTTAAGAGAGGCGACCGGTTGCGGGATCATGGATTGCAAAAGAGCCCTGGCCGAGTCTAATGGTGACATGAACAAGGCCAAGGACTTGCTTCGTCAGCGCGGCCTGGAGATGGCGATCAAGAAGGGCGGTCGTGCGGCCAATGAAGGCCGTATCGAGGCGTATATTCATAACGGGAACAAGATCGGCGTGATCGTTGAGGTCAATTGCGAGACGGATTTTGTCGGCCGTAATGATGATTTTATGAGGTTTACCAAAGACATTGCCATGCATATCGCGGCAATGGCACCGAAATACATCAAGAAGGAAGAGATCCCGGCGGATATTCTCAACGCTGTCGCGGATCAGAAGGATTTTTTAAAGGCGAATTGCCTTCTGGATCAGTCTTATGTGAAGGATCCTTCAAAATCTGTTGCGGACCTGCTCAATGAACTGGTAGCCAAGATTGGCGAGAATATCATTATCAGCCGGTTCACGCGCTATAAGATCGGGGAATAAAAGCCGGAGCGTATGATCAAAGAAACGCCTTGTTACAAACGGATATTGCTCAAATTGAGCGGCGAAGCCCTTCAGGGCAGTCAGCAGCATGGTATTGACGCTGATACTTGTGTGACATTTGCTTCCCAGATCAAGGATATTTGGGAAATGGGGGTGCAGGTCGCGATCGTTGTCGGCGGCGGCAATCTTTTCCGTGGAGGCGCTGAGAGCAAGCGTTTTGGCCTTGACCGTTCGGTGGCGGATTATATGGGGATGCTGGCGACGGTCCTCAATGGGCTGGCTTTGCAGAACGCTCTCGAGCAGTTGGGTGTTCCTACCCGCGTGATGACAGCTATTCAGATGCAGGCTGTTGCCGAGCCTTATATTGTACGCCGGGCGATGCGGCATCTGGAGAAGAAGCGTGTTATTATTTTTGTGGCCGGCACCGGAAATCCGTACTTTACGACGGATACGGCGGCGGCCTTGCGCGCGAGCGAGATCAAGGCCGATATTATCATGAAGGCGACGAAGGTGGACGGTGTTTATACGGCCGATCCCATGAAAGACAAGAAAGCGAAGAAGTACGACAAGTTGCGTTTCATCGATGTTTTGAACCAGGACCTGAAGGTCATGGATTCAACGGCGATCAGCATGTGTATGGATAACAGTCTTCCGATCCTTGTATTCAATCTTCTTAAGAAGGGGAATATCAAGAGGGCGGTCCTGGGTGAAGCTATCGGGACCATTGTCAGCTAAGGGAGGTATCTTATGGGCGTTAAAGAGGTTGTTGCGCAGACAGAAGGTATCATGAAGAAGACACTGGAATCTGTTCATCACGAATTTGCCGAGGTTCGAACAGGCCGCGCACATCCCGGACTGGTGGAAGAGTTGAGTGTTCTTTATTATGGGGTTCCTACACAGCTTAAGCAGATGGCGGCCGTTTCATCGCCCGATGCCAGCTGTCTGGTGATCCAGCCCTGGGACCCGTCCGCGCTTGCGGATATTGAGAAGGCCATTCTTGCATCGAAGCTTGGGATCACTCCTAACAATGACGGAAAGATCATCCGTTTGGCTGTTCCGCCACTTTCTGAAGAGCGTCGTAAGGAAATGGCAAAGGTTGTAAAAGACATGTCGGAGAAAGGGCGTGTTTCTCTGCGTACGATCCGCCGTGAAGCGAATGACAAGATCGTCAAGCTTAAGAAAGACAGTGTTATTTCCGAGGATGACAGTTTCAAGGGGCAGGAAGTGATCCAGAAGCTGACGGACAGGTTTATTAAGGAAGTAGATGTTTTGCTTGAGAAAAAGACCAAAGATCTGATGACGATATAGTTCTTTTGAGTATTTTGACCGACTAGCTCATCTGGTAGAGCACAGCCCTTTTAAGGCTGGCGTGCCGCGTTCGAGTCGCGGGTCGGTCACCATTTTTTGGAATTATTGAGAGGAAGCCCCCTTGGCTGGGGGCCCTGTAGGGGCCCACCAGAGCCAAGGGATGAATTTTCAAGAATTCTTGAAAATTCAGGGCGGGTGGCGAAATGGCAGACGCGCCAGACTTAGGATCTGGTTCCGTAAGGAATGGAGGTTCAAGTCCTCTCCCGCCCATTTTGAGAAAAACTTCCATTGGGTATCGTTATTTGTTGACACGATTTCGCTTAATGTTAAAATAATTTTCATTTTATTGCTCTTGTTCGACATAATGCGGCGGTAATTCAGTTGGTAGAATGCGACCTTGCCAAGGTCGATGTCGTGGGTTCGAACCCCATCCGCCGCTCTCTTTGTTCTCATCACCAGGAGGTAGCACTGCATGAAGACCCTTGATTTTCTTTGTTCCGACGCTGTTATTTCTGATCTGAAGGCAACAAACAAGAAAGAATTGATCGAAGAGATGGTTTCCGCCATGGTTGAGGCGGGGGCGTTCGAGAAGAAGAATAAGGCGAAGATCATTGATGTCCTGATGGCCCGTGAAGCGCTTGGGTCTACTGCGATAGGACAGGGGATCGCTATTCCGCATGGGAAGACAGATTGTGTCGACAAGCTGATCGCCGGGCTCGGTGTCAGCAAGAAGGGGATCGATTTTGACGCTCTCGACGGTGAGCCGGCCTACATATTTTTTCTGCTTGCGGCACCCGTTGATTCTGCCGGACCTCATTTGAAGGCATTGGCCCGTGTTTCCCGCCTCCTCAAGGATAAATATTTCCGCGAAAGCCTGAAATCCGCCAAAGATAAAAAAGAGATCCTTGATCTCGTTCTACGCGAAGACGCACAACTTAGTTAAGGACAATGTCCAGCAACTTTCTAAAGTGGTTGTACCCGGGCATACAGATAAAGCGATGGGTTTTGACATCGCTTTTGGGTATAGGGATCGTTGCGTTAGGCGCTTTCTTTTCCGCATCTCCGTATCATTTCGTTAATGGTTTTGGTCTGGTCATTGTTCTTTGCGGGATCATTTTCATTGTCCTGGGGATATTGAAGCTGACGGTATCGCTTATCACGCTTTTTCTTCCCAAGAGAGAGCAGGATCTTGTAAATATTTTGTATCAAAAAAGGTATCTCGAGCGTGGCCCGAAGATCGTGGCGATCGGCGGCGGACATGGCCTTTCGAACCTGCTGTTGGCTTTGAAAGAATACACCTCGAATATCACGGCTATTGTGACGGTGGCTGACAGCGGCGGGTCATCCGGCCGTTTGCGGGAGCAGTTCAATATTGTTGCTCCGGGGGATATCCGCAATTGCCTGGTGGCCCTGGCCGATGCTCCCGCCATTATGGGACAGCTTTTTCAATATCGTTTTCCCGAGAAGTCCGAGCTTAAGGGGCATAATTTCGGCAATTTGTTCCTGACGGCTCTTTATGAAGTTGCGGAGCGTGACTTTCAGGAGTCGGTCGAGCTGACCAGTAAAGTCCTTGCCATCCGTGGAAGGGTCATTCCTTCAACGGTTGAGAGTGTCCATTTGGTGGCGCGGTATAAGGATGGCAGGGTTACCGAGGGGGAGGCGAGTATCCCTCGTCCCGGGGTTGGCATTGAACAGTTGTATCTCAATCCGGAGGAGGTTGCTCCGACGCCGGCAGCGCTTGAAGCGATCGCCGATGCGGATGTGGTCATTGTCGGGCCCGGAAGCCTTTATACCAGTATTCTCCCGAACCTTGTCATTAAAGGGATGGCGGATGCCATCGCGGCTTCGCCGGCTTTCAAGATCTACGTATGTAACATGATGACGCAGATGGGCGAGACCGAGAATTTCTCCGCTGCCGATCATTTGAAGGTTATTGTTGAGCATACCCGTAAAGACCTTGTTGACGCGATCCTGGTCAATGACAGGGAGATCGTTGCGCCTGATGCGCTCGAGCGTTACAAGAGAGAGAATTCTTTTCCCGTCCGTTTTGACGGGGACGAGATCCGGGAGATGGGCATTAAGGTGTACGCAGAAGATATTGTCGGGATCAAGGATTATGTCCGGCATGATTCGCACAAGTTGACGCAGGCGCTTATAAAAGCTATTGAGAAAAACAGGGTGATCAGGCGTTAATTATGCCAAAAATTTCGAAAGTTCTCAGAGTATCATGCAAGCAGGGTCTTCATGCGCGTCCTGCGGCCATGTTCGTGCAGATCGCCAATAAATTCGATGCGCAGGTCACTGTGCGTAAAGGCGCGGAAGAGATCAATGGCAAATTCATTATGGGGATCCTGATGCTTGGAGCAGACCATAACGCGGAGATCGTTCTTGCGGTTGACGGGGCGGATGCCGAGGCAGCTTTAAAAGAGTTGGAGGCTTTCATTGCCAAAGAAATTTGATAATGAGGTTGTTCTCAAAGGGATCCCTGCGGCCCCGGGCATTGCCATGGGCCATGCTTTTCTTCTGGATCAGCAGGACTTTATTGTCTCCGATCGGATGGTTTTGCCCGAAGAGGTGCTTATTGAGATCGCCAGGTTCGAGGAGGCGGTCTTAAAGACAAAGGCCGAGATCCAGGGAGTCAAGGACAAGATCATGGCCAAGGTTGGAGGATCTGATGCGCAGATCTTCGATGCGCATCTTCTGGTCCTAGAGGATTGCATGCTTATTGATGAGGTCAAGAAGCGGATCCGGTCGGAGCAATGCGGGGCCGAATGTGCTTTTTCCCAGGTGTTGAACCGTTATATCGCGATCTTTGACAAGATCGAGGATGAATATATCAAGGAGCGTTCGTCGGATGTGTCGGATGTGGGCCGGCGGGTGTTGAAGCATTTGATGGGGGAGTCACGGCTGCATGATTTTGAGACCCTTCTGGGGGAGATCATCATTGTTGCGCATGACATTTCACCGTCTGACGCGGTCACGATGTACAGCAAGAGGATCCTCAGCTTTCTTACGGATGTCGGCGGGCGTACGGCGCATACGGCGATCATTGCCAAATCCCTTGGCGTGCCGGCGGTCCTGGGGTTAAATGACGCGACTTTGCGTATCAGCAATCAGGATTATTTGATCGTTGACGGCCGCAAGGGAGTGGTCATTATCCATCCGACCGAAGAAACCAAGCGCCTGTATTTAAAGGAACAAACCAAGATCGCCCAGTACGAAGGGTCGATCTTAAATACGCGGGATGTCCCTGCCGAGACGCAGGATGGCCGGCGAGTGGGGTTGATGGCGAATTTTGAGATCCATGGAGAGATCCCGGGGGTAAAGAAATACGGGGCAGAAGGGATCGGTTTGTACAGGACCGAGTTCTTTTATATGAACCGTCTTGACCTTCCGACGGAAGAAGAGCAGTATGCGGCCTACCGGAAGATCGCGGAGGAGATGAACCCCAACCAGGTCATTATCAGGACCCTTGACCTCGGAGGCGATAAATTTCTGTCCAGTATCCAGCTTCCGAAAGAAATGACACCTTTCCTTGGAAGCCGGGCCATTCGTTTGTGCCTGGAAGAGCCGGAGATATTCCGTACCCAGCTTAGGGCGATCCTGCGCGCCACGGCACATGGCAATGTTGCGCTTATGTATCCAATGATCGCCGGGCCCGGAGAGTTGCGCGCGGCGAACGAGATCCTTAAAGGCGTCAAAGACCGTTTGCGTGAGAAAGGCGTTGCTTTTAATGAAAGAATGCCGGTGGGTGTGATGATCGAGGTCCCTGCTGCCGCGATGACGGCAGACCTTTTGGCGAAAGAGGCGGATTTTTTTAGTATAGGTACCAATGACCTGATCCAGTACACGTTGGCTGTTGACCGTACAAATGAAAAGATGGCTCAGTTTTATGAGCCTGGACATCCGGCGGTGCTCCGCCTTATCCGCCGCACGATCAATGCCGCGCATGATGCCGGCATCAAGGTGAGCGTTTGCGGCGAGATGGCCAGTGACCAGACCCTGGCCATGGTCTTGATGGGGCTTGGGGTGGATTCTTTCAGTATGTCGCCTTCTTCTATTCCGCAGATCAAGAGGGCTGTCCGCAGTATCAAGTTCGCGGATATCGAGGAGTTTGCGAAGGAAGCCTTGCGGTTAAGCACCGGACAGGAAGTGGAAGAATACATGAACAATGCGCTTAAGAAAGTGGCGCCGGATTTTTATTCTTACGAGGCAAAGCTTTAATGAAAGTCCTGATCCTGGCCGGCGGTTACGGCACGCGCTTATATCCTCTTATTAAAGATACTCCCAAGGCTTTACTGAATATCGCCGGAAAAACGCTGATAGACCATACGGTCGACAAGTTCGCGGATGTCCCCGGGATCGACGAGATCGTTGTTGTCACCAATGCCAAGTTCGCTGATATGCTTTCCGGCTGGGTAAAAGGCAGGAGCGGCGGGACCTGTCCGATCCGTGTCGTGAATGACGGAACGCATACGCCTGAAGAGCGTCTGGGGGCTATTGGGGATGTTCTTTTTGTATTAGCGTCCGAGAAGTCGATGTCAGACTGGGTTGTGGCGGGCAGCGACAATCTTTTCGATTTTGACATTAAGCCGTTCTTTTCTTTTGCAAAGGGTAAGACGCCTTCCGTTACGGTGGGTTGTTATGATCTTGGAAGTATTGCCGGGGCCAGTAAATACGGGGTTATTCAGTTGGATGGCAATGGTCAAATGTCTTCTCTTGAGGAAAAGCCCAAGCTTCCGAAGTCCAGCCTGATCTCGATGTGTTTGTATTACTATCCGGCCGCTTCATTGCCGCAGTTACGGCAGTTTGTAGAGGAGACCCATAACGCGGACACGACCGGAGGGTATGTCCAGTGGCTGTATAAAAAACAGCCAGTTTTTGGGTTGACTTTTTCCGGAAAGTGGTATGATATTGGTTCTGTTGAATCGTATAATGAGGCTCAAAAAAGTTTTCAGGATTAAATCCCATAAAGAAGTATTACGAAAGGAAGGCGATCGTGAAAGGTAATTATTTTATTACATCAGAATCCGTTGGTAACGGCCATCCGGACAAGGTTTGCGACCAGATCTCCGATTCCGTATTGGATGCGGTCTTAAAAGACGACCCCAAGGGGCGTGTGGCGTGTGAAACGTTTATCAGCGCGGGCCTTGTTATTGTCGGGGGTGAGATCACCACTACCACTTATGTCGATGTGCACAAGCTTGTCCGCGGCGTTCTCGCCGATATTGGTTATACGAACCAGGTCTATGGGTTTGATGCGTCAACCTGTGCGATCCTTAATGCCATTAACCGCCAGTCTCCTGATATTTCTCAGGGTGTTGATGCGGGCGGCGCCGGTGATCAGGGGATCATGTACGGTTATGCTTCTGATGAGACAAAAGAGCTGATGCCGCTTCCGATCACGCTGGCGCATAAGCTGGTCAAGCGTGTTGAAGAAGTGCGTAATAAAAAGATCCTGGATTACCTTGGGCCCGACTGCAAAAGCCAGGTAACGGTCGAGTATGTTGACGGGCAGCCGAAGCGTATTGATTCGGTCGTTCTTGCCTGCCAGCATACCGAGAAGATCCTGGACAAGACGGGGATGAAGATCACGGATAAGTCGCGCAATGATATTATCAAACAGGTCGCCATGCCCATTGTCGGCAAGTTGATCGACAAGAACACCAAGTTCTATGTGAATCAGACCGGTAAATTCGTTGTGGGCGGCCCGCAGTCTGACACCGGAGTCACCGGCCGCAAGATCGTCGTTGATACGTACGGCGGGGTTGTTCCTCACGGCGGCGGCGCGTTCTCCGGCAAGGATCCGACCAAAGTTGACCGTAGCGCGGCGTACATGGCGCGTTATATCACCAAGAACATCGTGGCTGCCGGCATTGCCAACAAGTGCCTGATCCAGTTGAGCTATGTTATCGGTAAGGCCGAGCCGCTCAGTATTTTTATTGATACTTTTGGTACGGGCAAGGTTTCCGAGCAGAAGATCGTCGAGATCATCCGCAAGAACTTTGACCTTACGCCTGCCGGTATTATCAAGAAGCTCGACCTGCGCAAGCCGGTCTTCCGTCGTACAGCGGCTTACGGGCATTTCGGCAATCCCGCCTTCCGTTGGGAAAAGACGGATATGGTGAATGCTTTAAAGAAGGATGCCGGAGTTTAATATCGGGTAAGAGGCGCAATAATACGCGGGACATATTGGTTTTCTGTATTCCGGTCTTAGGAAATCCAATATGTCCCGATTCTTTAAAACAAGAACGGGGACAAGATGGCTTCTCAGGATTATAAAGTCAAAGATATCGGTTTAGCAGAACTTGGGCACAAGCAGATCGTGATGGCCGAGAAGGAAATGCCGGGTTTGATGTCGCTTCAGCGCAAGTATGGTGCGAAGAAGCCTCTTAAGGGCGCCCGGATCATGGGTTCGCTTCATATGACCATTGAGACCGCGGTCCTTATCAAGACCCTGGCCGCTTTAGGGGCCGAGGTCCGCTGGGCAAGTTGTAATATCTTTTCCACCCAGGACCAGGCTGCGGCGGCGATCGCTGACCTTGGGATCGCGGTATTCGCCTGGAAAGGCGAGACGCTGGAAGAATACTGGTGGTGCACGAAGCAGGCGCTGGTTTTTCCTGACGGCAAGGGTCCGGACCTTATTGTTGATGATGGCGGGGATGCCACCATGATGGTACACCTCGGGTTTGCGGCGGAGAAAGATGCGTCTGTATTGAATCGCAAGGCTGAATGTGAAGACGAGAAGGAATTATACAAGTGCCTTAAAGCGATCTTGAAAAAAACACCAAAGCTTTGGCACGGGATCACACCAAAGATCAAGGGTGTCTCGGAAGAAACCACGACCGGTGTTCACCGTCTGTATCAGATGCAGAGTGAAGGCAGGCTTCTTTTCCCGGCGTTCAATGTGAACGATTCGGTGACAAAGTCGAAGTTCGATAATCTTTACGGCTGCCGTGAATCGTTGGCTGACGGGATCAAGCGCGCCACGGATGTGATGCTGGCAGGCAAAGTAGCCGTGGTTTGCGGCTATGGTGATGTGGGTAAAGGTTGCGCGCATTCGCTGCGAACTTACGGCGCGCGAGTGATCGTGACCGAGATCGATCCGATCTGTGCGCTTCAGGCCGCGAT
Source organism: Candidatus Omnitrophota bacterium (assembly GCA_903908245.1). GTDB lineage: Bacteria > Omnitrophota > Gorgyraeia > Zapsychrales > Fredricksoniimonadaceae. The sequence continues at coordinate 24,366 of CAIVRE010000020.1, read as the reverse complement.
GGAAGGCTTCGAGGTCAAGACGATCGAAGATGCATTGCCCGAAGCGAATCTTTATGTCACATGCACGGGGAACGCGGATATTGTTACAGTTGCTCATATGGCGAAGATGAAAGATTCCGCCATTGTGTGCAATATTGGTCATTTTGATAATGAGATCCAGGTTTATGATCTGGCCAAGGTCAAAGGGATCAAAAGGATCAATATCAAGCCGCAGGTGGACAAGTATGTTTTCCCTGACGGGCATTGTATTATCCTTCTGGCGGAGGGCCGCTTGGTCAACCTGGGCTGCGCAACCGGGCATCCATCGTTCGTTATGTCGAATTCGTTCACGAACCAGACATTGGCTCAGCTTGAGCTCTGGCAGAAGAAGTACGATGTTGGTGTTTATCGCCTTCCAAAGAATCTTGACGAAGAGGTGGCAAGGTTGCATTTGGAAAACGTTGGTGCTAAACTTACAAAATTAACTGCCAAGCAGGCCAAGTATATCGGCGTGCCGGCAGAAGGCCCTTATAAACCGGATCATTATCGTTATTGATCATGATTAAAAAGACATCAATCAAAAAGATCGGGGTTCTGTGTTCAGGCGGGGATGGCCCGGGTATGAATGCGGCGGTACGGGCGATCGTCCGTTCGGCGATCAGTTGTGGCCTTAAAGTCGAAGGGATATTGCGGGGTTACCAGGGCCTTATTGATAATGACCTGATCGAAATGGATCGTCGTTCGGTTTCCGGTATTATTGGCCGCGGGGGTACTATTCTGAAGACGGCGCGTTCGCCGGAATTCCGGACCGAGGCCGGGCAGAAGAAAGCCCTTAACACAATGAAGAGGCACAAGATCGACGCGTTGGTGGTGGTTGGTGGGGATGGATCGTATCTTGGGGCGAGTGAGCTTTATAACAAATGGGGCGTTCCGACGGTAGGCATTCCGGGGACGATCGATAATGATCTCCACGGGACAGACCAGACCATCGGTTGTAATACCGCGATCAATACGGCGGTGGACGCGATCGACAAGATCCGGGATACCGCGCACAGCATGGAGCGCATTTTTATTGTTGAAGTGATGGGGAATCGCTCGGGATACATTGCGATGGAGGTTGCTTTAAGCTCCGGAGCGGAAGATGTGGTGGTCCCGGAAGCCAAGCCGGATTATAAGGAGATGTGCAGCAGGATCTCCCAGGGTGCGAAGAAAGGCAAGATCAGCTGGATCGTTGTTGTTTCCGAAGGGGTGATCAAGGCCAATGTCCTGGCGGAAACGATCACAAACATGACCGGTTTTGAGGCTCGTTCTGTTGTCCTTGGACATGTTCAGCGCGGGGGAAATCCCTGCGCGTTCGACCGTATCTTGTCGACTCGTTTGGGTGTCGCGGCGGTGGAAGAGCTGTTGAAGGGAAATTACGGGAAAGCGATAGGCGTTATGCAGAACAAGATCAATATTATTCCGCTGGCGGATGCCAGGAAGCGGATCAATGATATTTATCAGGAACGGTATCGACTAATCAACATGTTACGTTAAAGAAAGAATGTTTTATGCCAAAGATCTATTATGATCAGGATGCGGATTTGAATGTGTTAAAGAACAAGACCATTGCGATCATTGGCTATGGCATTCAGGGCCGCGGCCAGGCGCTTAATTTGCGTGATAGCGGCTTGAATGTCATTATCGGACAGCGTGAAGGCGGCCCTAATTATCAGAAGGCTATTGACGACGGGTTCAAGCCGATGGATGCCGGGAAAGCCGCGCAGAAAGCCGATATTATTGTTATTTTGACCCAGGATCATTTGCAGGCCGAGATCTACAAGAAGCAGCTGCGCCGTTATATGAAGAAGGGCAAGGCGCTGGTTTTTTCACACGGGTTTAACATTCATTTTGGCCAGATCAAGCCTCCGGCGGATATTGATGTCTGGATGGTGGCTCCCAAGGGGCCGGGTTCATTTGTTCGTCGTCAGTATGAAGAAGGGAAAGGCGTCCCGTGCCTTGTGGCGATCCATCAGAATGCTTCCGGCAACGCGCTTAAAGAGGCTTTGGCTTATGCCAAAGGTCTGGGCGGAAGCCGTGCGGGTGTTTTTGAGACAACATTTAAGGAAGAGACTGAGACCGATCTTTTCGGCGAGCAGGTTGTCCTTTGCGGCGGAACCAGCGCGCTGATCAAGGCTGGTTTTGAGACACTTGTCGAGGCTGGTTACGCGCCGGAGATGGCTTATTTTGAATGTTTACATGAGTTAAAGCTTATTGTTGATATTATTTATGAAGAGGGCATTGCCGGGATGCGCAAGCGTGTGTCGGATACCGCTGAATATGGCGACTATAGCCGCGGCCCGCGCATTGTAACGGACAAGACCAAGAAGGTAATGCAAAAGATTTTAAAAGAGATCCAGAGCGGGAAGTTTGCCCGTGAGTGGATGAAAGAGAACAAGAAGGGCCGTGCAGATTTTCTCAAGATGCGTGCGGACCAGGACAAACATCAGATCGAAGAAGTTGGCAAGCGACTTCGGGGCATGATGTCCTGGATCAAAAAATAGGTTATAACCTGAGGGTGATCTTTAAAAATGCCCCGTTATAACGGGGCGTTTTTATATAGACTGGAGATCGATATGGGAAAAACAGATAAAGTATTGATATTCGATACGACATTGCGCGACGGAGAGCAGGCTCCGGGCGCCAGCATGAACCAGCGCGAGAAGATGGAAGTGGCGCAGGCGCTGGAGCGTATGGGCGTCGACATTATTGAAGCCGGGTTCCCGGTCATTTCAAAGGGTGACTTTGACTCTGTTGTGTCGGTAGCCAGGATGGCAAAGAAGGCGTCGGTGGCCGGATTGGCCCGTTCCGTCAAGAAAGATATTGATGCCGCGGCCCAGGCGCTGAAAGCCGCGAGGCATCCGCGCATTCATGTTTTTCTGGCGACGTCCAAGATCCATATGGAGCACAAGTTGAGGAAGTCACCTGACGAGATCGTGCAGATCGCGGTGGACGCCGTCAAGTACGCGAAGAAGTTCGCAGCGGATGTCGAGTTCTCGCCGGAGGATGCTTCCCGCAGTGACAAGATCTTTTTGTATCGTGTCCTGGAGGCTGTTATAAAAGCTGGAGCAACAACCGTTAACATCCCCGATACTGTCGGTTACGCGATGCCTGAACAGTATGGCCAGTTGATCCTGGATATAAGGAATAATGTGCCGAATATCGGCAAGGCGGTCATTTCGGTGCATTGTCATGATGACCTGGGGTTATCGGTGGCCAATTCTTTGGCGGCGGTCAGGTGCGGTGCCCGTCAGATAGAGTGTACGGTCAATGGTATCGGCGAGCGCGCGGGGAATACCTCGATGGAAGAGGTGGTGATGGCCTTGCGGACCCGCCAGGATTATTTTGGCGTATCGACAGGCATCAAGGCGCAGGAGATCTGCCGTGTTTCACGGCTGGTCAGCAAGCATACGGGTTTTGTGATCGCGCCGAACAAGGCGATCGTGGGGGCCAATGCTTTTCGGCATGAGTCGGGGATCCATCAGGACGGTGTATTGAAAGAGCCGACGACTTATGAGATCATCAGGCCTGAAGATGTGGGGTTCACGGGTGTGGGCCTGGTGATGGGCAAACATTCCGGCCGTCATGCGCTGAAGGCCAGGCTCAAGCAGCTGAATATAGAACTCAATGACCAGGAGCTGGATAAGGCGTTCGGGCGGTTCAAGGACCTGTCGGACAAGAAAAAAGAGGTCTTTGACGAGGACCTGATCGCGATCGTTGCGGACGAGGTCCAGGAAGTGAAAGATGTCTGGTCGCTGGGGTCCCTGGTGGTCACCAGCGGGACGGCGATCAAGCCTAAAGTGGAAGTGTGCTTGAAGTGCGGTGCAAAAAGTTTTACCGCCAATGCTACCGGTGACGGCCCGGTTGACGCCTGTTATGTGGCGGTCGATGCGATCACCGGTTTGAAGGGCAAACTGCTCAATTACGGCATTCAGTCGGTTACCGAGGGGCAGGATGCCCAGGGAGAAGTGCGTGTGCGTGTGGATTTTGACGGCGACGAGATCACGGGCGTCGGGGCTTCGACGGATGTTATTGAAGCATCGGTGAAAGCGTATCTCAATGCGGTGAACAAGAAATGCGCCGCGGCCAAAGCGAAGACCAGGAAGAACGATATTGCGTTCGGGTTGCAGCCATGACATTGAAGTCCACTTATGGCCTTGTCGGGTATCCGTTGGGGCACAGCTTGTCACCGGTCATGCATAATGCGGCGTTCAAGGCGCTGGAGGTGGATGCCGAGTACTGTCTTTTTCCGATGAAGCAGGAGGAGCTCGGCGCGTTCTTCAATGCCCTTAAGGAAAAAGATAGTCATATTTTCGGTCTGAATGTGACCGTTCCTCATAAAGAGGCGGTGATCCCTTTTCTTGATGCTGTTGACGGGTTCGCGCAGAAAGCGGGAGCGGTTAACACGGTGGTCATTGATGCCGCCCGCCGTTTGAAAGGGTATAATACGGACGGCCCCGGGTTCCTGGCGCATCTGACCGAAGAAGGGTTTGATCCGTCAGGGAAAAGGGTGTCGATCCTTGGCGCGGGTGGCGCGGCGCGGGCTGTTGTGGCAAGCCTTTGCCTTATTGATACCCGTCCGGCATCGATCCTGATCTATGATATCGACCCCCGGAGGGTCAATGCCCTGGTGCGTGACCTCGGAGCCCGTATTGATGTCGGTTGCGTGAAGGTGGTGGGGACTATTGACGAGCTTAATATTGAGCTGGCGGACCTTTTGATCAATGCAACACCGATAGGGATGAACAATTCCGATCCATGCCTGGTCAACGAAGAATTATTACATTCGCATTTAATGGTTTATGATCTGGTGTATAATCCTTCGGAAACAAAGTTGCTGAAGCTGGCAAAGTCCAAAGGCGCAAAGACGGTCAACGGCCTTAAAATGCTTTTTTATCAGGGGGTGCTGGCATTCCAGCATTGGGCGGAGATCCAGTTGTCGGAGCCGCTGAAGAAGAAGATGTGGGATGAACTATACAAGGCGTGTTATACGAAGTCATGACGATCGATCTCTTTTACCGTGTATTGTTCTTTTTGTCCGGGGCCATGATCGGCAGTTTTCTTAATGTCTGCATTGTCCGCCTTCCTAAAGAACAGTCTGTTGTTTCCCCTGGTTCGCATTGTTTTAAGTGCGGCAAGCCGGTCCAGTGGTATGATAATATTCCGCTGATCAGTTATTGGCTTTTGCGCGGGAGATGCCGCGCGTGTGGCGCTCCGTTCTCTGTCAGGTATTTCTTTATCGAGCTGCTGACCGGCTGTGTTTTCTTTGGCCTTTATATGTATTATGGCCTTACGCTGGAGCTTTTGCCGTATCTGATAATGTTGTCTTGCTTTATTGTGGCGACGTTCACGGACTTTGACGAGCGGATCATCCCCGATGAGGTCAGTGTGGGGGGGATGGTGGCAGGGCTTATTATCAGCCCTTTGGTCCCTCAGTTGCATCATACGGCTGTCTGGTGGCAGGCCCTGCTGTATTCCGGGCTCGGGGTTCTGGTCGGCGGTGGGTCCATTTACCTGATGGGGCTTTTGGGCGAGTGGATCTTCAAGAAAGAAGCCATGGGCGGCGGGGATGTGAAGCTGATGGCAATGGTTGGCGCGTTCATGGGGTGGAAAATGGCGCTGTTGACATTTTTTGTTGCTCCGTTCTTCGGCGCGGTCGTGGGGATCATCGAGAAGATCCGTACCAAGGACAGTACGATCGCCTACGGGCCGTATCTTGTGATCGGGGCGCTGGTCAGCCTTTTCTGGGGCGAACGGCTTATTGATATTATTATGGGTGGTTACGGCCTTTATTGATCTTAATAACTAATCAACGATAGGAGTCTTTATGGTTTCGTACAAGGAGCTTGGTCTTTCAAATACAAAAGAAATGTTCCAGAAGGCGTTCAAGGGTGGCTATGCCATTCCCGCGTATAATTTCAACAATATGGAGCAGATCCAGGCGGTCATTACGGCCTGCGTTGAGACGCAGTCACCGGTGATCCTGCAGGTTTCTTCGGGTGCGCGTAAATATGCCAATGCCACGCTTTTGACCTGGATGGCCAAAGGTGCGGTCGAGATGATGAAAGAGATGGCCAAGGCCAAGAATCTTAAAGAGATCCCGATCGCTCTGCATCTGGACCATGGAGACACTTTTGAATTAGCCAAGCAGTGTATTGAGTCCGGATTCTCGTCGGTTATGATCGATGGTTCCCACTATCCCTACGAGAAGAATGTCGAACTCGCCAAGCAGGTGGTAGAGTTCGCCCACAAACATGATGTTACGGTGGAAGCCGAGCTGGGTGTTCTGGCCGGGATCGAGGATGATGTGGTGGCCGCGGCGTCGGTGTATACGCATCCGGACCAGGTTGAGGATTTTGTAAAGAAGACCGGCGTTGATTCGCTGGCTATTTCGATCGGCACATCGCATGGCGCCTATAAGTTCAAGCCTTCCCAGTGCACGCTTGATCCCAAAACGGGTGTGCTGGTCCCGCCGCCGCTGCGTTTTGATATCCTTGAAGAGATCGAGAAGCGTATCCCCGGTTTTCCCATCGTCCTGCACGGGTCGAGCTCGGTCATGCCGGAATATGTGCAGATGATCAATAAATTCGGCGGTAAGCTGCAGGCGGCGGTTGGGATCCCTGAAGAGCAGCTGCGCCGCGCGGCCAAGTCGGCGGTGTGCAAGATCAATATCGATTCCGACGGTCGCCTCGCGATGACAGCGGTCATCCGTAAGGTTTTTGCGGAAGCTCCCGCGGAATTTGACCCGCGCAAATACCTCGGCCCCGCGCGTGACGCGTTGGTCTCGGTTTACAAGCAGAAGAACGAGAAAGTTCTTGGTTCTGCCGGCAGGGTATAAGATGTGGTTGAAATGATCAAAAGCCCCGTGTTTTGACAGCGGGGCTTTTGTTTTAATCCTTGGCCTGGATATGTGAGGGGAATATGGAATGCCTGAAAGAGCATAATTTAAAAGATTGCACATGCACATATCCGGGATGTTCACGCAAAGGGGTCTGTTGTGAATGTGTGACTTACCACCGTGCCAAAGGGGCGATCCCGGGGTGTTTTTTCCCGCGGGATGCAGAGAAAACGTTTGACCGCAGCAAAGCCAAATTCATGGAGTCGGTAAAAGGATGATCCCTCAAGGCCGGTTGCAGGAGTTCGGGTTTGTCGATGAGGGGAGATTTCCCCGTCGGCTTAGCCATCACGCGGTCACCATGAGCCTTCCTTCGGCAATGGACCATGGCATTGATCCGGTCGAGGTGATCGTTGACGACGGGCTGGTTGTGCCTTTGCAGAAGCCTGGCGCTTCCAGCGGGATGATCATCAGGAGTGATGGCACCATGCTCTATGTATGGCATCGTCACCCGAAAGACCCCTCTTCGGCCCTTGAGGCCCGCTTTATTAAAGAGATCCCCTATGACGCGCGGGTCGAGGTCAGCAATATAATGCACAGAGCCGTCGGAGTGGATCCGTCTTTGGGGGATATCTGGGCTAGGATCAGCGCGGCGTGGTTGCAGTGGTTCCCGGTATTGGAGGGAGAGGGGGCTGTTCAACAGGCGGGAGAATTCCTTGATATGGTGAAGGCCTGGGATATGACAGGCCAGTTGATGGGGCGTTTGATCGAAAAGACCCCCCTGTCTTTTGCCGGCGAGATCAGTGTAAAGGTCATTGTCCAGGGCGAGGGAGATTTCAGGAAGGGCTGGCTGGGGGAGGAGATACTGGTCGATGAAATATTATTGCGTGATATTGCGGCCCAGGGCCGGGTCAAGTATCTGTTGCAGCGCCTTTTTCCTAAATTGCAAAAGGTTTTAAGAAGCCCTGTTTTTCATCCCGGTTCAACATTCCGCCTGTATTATGGATCCAGCAGCGTGTATATGATCAGGCTGGTTGTTGTTCCGCCGGCTGGCCTGGCCCGGCGGCATACGGATACGGCAGGCATTGAGTTCACCCTGGATTCGCTCGACGGGTTTTCGCCGTCATTGGGTTGAGATGACTTACAACAGGAAAGATTGAGGTTATGACAGGGATCCTTATTGTTGCATTGCTCCTCTGCATGTTCTTTTGCTGGCAGTTTTTGCCGGCGGAGGCCGGTATGCGCCGTACGGCTGTCCTCTTGGGCGCTGTCCTGTGGGGCGGCTTATTGTTATGCGCGACAGAATTGTTAAGTATGTTCCAGGGGTTGAGTTTCTGGCCGGTGTTTGTTTGGTGGTTATCGGTGTGCGCCGGATTGGGATCGTGGATCAGGTATCGTGGCAGTAAGAAAGATGTCCGGTCTTTTGGGGCGGTTTCTTTTGACCGTTTTGAAACGGGGTTGTTATGGGGGGCAGCAGGGATCGTTGCGGCAAGTTTTTTAATTGCTGTGGTCGCGCCTCCCAACACATGGGATTCGATGACGACGCATATGGCGAGGGTCATGCATTGGATCCAGGACGGAACGGTGGCAAACTATCCGACATCCATGATCAAACAGTTGAATTTGCCTGCGTTCGGGTCTTATTGTATCCTGCATTTTCAGATCCTGTCCGGGGGGGACCGCTGGGCGCCTGTGGTGCAATGGGGCGCGATGGTGTTGAGCCTGGCAGGGGTTTCTTTGATCGCCCAGCTTTTGGGAGCAGGGCGGTTGGGGCAGGTGATGTCTGTGGCCATAGCGGCAGCGATCCCGATGGGGATCCTTCAGTCTAACAGCACGCAGAATGATTATCTGGCAGCGCTGGGACTTATTGCGTTCGTTGTTTCCGGATTGCTCTTTGTCCGCACGGGCCGTCGGTTTTTCTTGTTTTCCGCTAGTGTGGCTCTTGGACTGGCGTTCTTTGTAAAGGGGACCCCATATTTTTACGGCCTGGTGCTGTTGGGATGGTTTGCTGTGATGATCGCCAGGAAAAATGGAGCTCTAAAGGGTATCTTGTTGGCGGCAGGTATTCTTTTGTTGGCGCTGGGGTTGAATGTGTTTTATTACACCCGTAATCTGTCGTTGACCCGGACGATCATTCCTCCGTCTGAATCAGCCCATGTCCTTTCCTGGAGCGACCTGGGTGGACGAACACTGGGGAATATGGTGCGGAGCGCGGGTATGCAGCTTTCGACGCCATGGGATGGCGCGAACAGGTTTGTTTCATCAGGCGTGAACGGGATCCTTGGGGGTATCGGCCAGAGCAATGATGCGCGGGCCTTGATGGGGGAGGCGGCCCCGTTTGACCTGCATTCTCCTCTTAATGAGGATGTGGCGGGTAACGCAGCCCACTTGCTGTTGTATTTGATCGCCGGGGTTTTGGCCTGGCGGTATGCGCGCAAGGTTCCGTCCGTTGCCAAAGAATATGCATTGGCGGTTATAGCGGGATTTGTTTTGTTTGTTGTGATGGTCCAGTGGTCTCCATTCAGTTGCCGTTATCATTTACCGGTCTTTGTGTTGCTGGCTCCATGGGCGGCGCTGGTCCTTGAGAATGCCGTCAGCCGCAAGGCGGCGGTCGTTGTATCGGGCTTTTTACTGGTTGCGGCATTGCCATGGGTATTCGGCAATTCCGTGCGGCCTTTGATCGCACAGAAGAATATTTTCAATGTTTCAAGGGAACAGCAGTATTTCAACCATTGGTCGGCGGTGTATCCGGTATACGTGGCTTTGAGCCAGCAAGTGACGCAATACCAGTGCAAGGATATCGGACTGGTCTTGACGGGGGATTCCTGGGAATATCCGATGTGGGTCTTTATAAAAGAAGCAGGGGTCAGGAATTTACGGATAGAGCATGTCAAGGTGGACAATCCATCAGCCAGCGCGCCGCTTCCCCGAGGGGCATTTGACCCGTGTATGCTGGTTTATGATACCAAGAAAGAAGAAGGCATTCGCGTTGTTAACGGAACGCCTTTTATCAGGACCATGAAAAGCAGCATGAGTGTTTTTACCCGTTTCGACCATATGCCTCCCGGGTTTCAGGCGGAGGCTCTCAAGCAGTTCAAGGGCGATTGATCTGTGCGCATCCCCGAGCTTTTGATCCCCGCCGGTGACATGGAAAAGATGCGCTATGCTTTCGCGTTCGGCGCGGATGCGGTGTATCTGGGGATCCCGCGTTTTTCACTGCGCGCGAGGGAGAACGGGTTTAAGGACGTTGCGCAAGTCGCGGAAGCGGTGGCTTACGCGCATCGCCTGGGCCGGAAGGTTTATGTTACGGCCAATATTCTTTCCCATAACAGCAAGGTCCCTGGTTTTATCCGTTTGGTGAAAGATATCTGTTCGGCCTGCAAGCCCGATGCCTGGATCATGGCGGACCCGGGGCTCATCATGCTGATGCGTGAGCATTTCCCGTCGGAAGCAATTCATATTTCGGTCCAGTCTAATGTGATCAACTATGCGTCGGCTAAATTCTGGCAGAACATTGGCGCGAGCCGGATCATCCTTTCCCGTGAAATATCGATAGCTGAAATGAAAGTCATTCGCGATGCCTGCCCCGGGCTTGAGCTTGAGTCGTTCGTGCACGGCGCGGTGTGTATCGCCTATTCCGGGCGCTGCCTTATTTCCAATTATTTGACCCATCGCGATTCCAACCAGGGTGTTTGCACCAATTCCTGCCGCTGGCAGTATAAGGTGGCCAAGACAAAGCATGGCGACGATTATGTGCCGCTCAAGGATGAGTTTTACCTGGAGGAGTCGGAGCGCAAGGGGATGCTTTTTCCCATCGAGGAGGATGAGCATGGAGCGTACCTGATGAATGCCAAAGACCTGTGCGCGATCAGGTGCCTGGGGGAGCTTCAGGCGGCGGGGATTGGTGCGTTCAAGGTGGAAGGGCGTTCCAAGACGGTTTATTATATAGCCATGGTCACACGGGCGTATCGCCGGGCGATCGATGATCTTGTTAAGGGCCAGCCGTTCAATGAAGAGCATATGAGCGATATTTTTGCGACCTCTGCGCGTGGGTTTACCGAAGGGTTCCTGCACGGTGATCCTGGCCCCGGCGCTGTTGAGTATTCCAACAGCAATTCAGCGTACAGCGGGTATCGTTTTACCGGTATTGTGAGGGGGTATGACCAGATCAAGAAAATGCTCAAGGTCGAGCCGCGCAATCCGATCAAATGCGGGCAGGCGTATGAGCTCTGCCTTCCCGACAGGAATGTTGCGCTTGAAGTAAAAGAGTTATTTGATGATAAAGGCCATTCGGTGAGCGCGATCCATGGCGGACTGCATTTTTGTTATATTCCTTTTCCTCAAGACCCCGGTGAGTTCGTTTTGTTGCGTGAGCAAATTCTTCGATCCTCGTCGCATACTTCGTAGTAGTTGTTAATAAATCAAATAATTTGATGAAAGATAAAAATAGTTCTTGTATTTTTTGGCTTCTTGTCGTATATCTATTGATGTTTAATCAATTAAGATTTGATAGGAAATCATGACTTGTGGAATAACACCAATTGACAACGCATTCGAATTGATTGGGCTTCATCAATCTTCAGCCTTGATGAGGTATATTTTTATTGAGACATTGGCAGGAAAGGTTATTTTTGTTTCCGGTTTTCTTTTTTCTATGTCGCGTTCTTTGAAGAATGCAAATTTTTCCTCAGTCATATTCTTTTGTTCGATATTCTTTTCCTTTTTGTTTCTGCTGATCATGCCGAGGACGCCCCTAAGACTGCCGCTTTCTGGTATGGAAGGGGGCGGGTACGTTCAAATCAGGACTGATGACATATTAAGGAAGGCCGGGATCGATCAACTTTTGGCAAGTCCCGTAGTAGTGTTTCTCGCAGAAGGAATGTCCGCTTTCACTAATGGCATGATCTCGGTGGTTGATCGGGCGCGTGGTCATAATGCAAGTTTCCTGAAAGAGCCTTTTTCTACGTCTAAGTTTTGGTTGTTGACACGGGATCGATTGATGGCGGGTCTTAATGATCAGTTGTTAAAAGAGAAACTGGTTAATTTCTATCAGGATCATTATTTTCAGGCCTTGCGTACGCTCAATGAAAAAGATCCTTTGGTTGGACAGTCATTATGGCCAGGTTCTGAGGAAATTCTTCCGTTATATACGTCTCAGGCTGCATCCGATTGGAGGGTGTTGGAAGATGCTATTTATACGTTCATCAACAAGGATGAGTTATTTGAAAGGGTTTCACGCGATTATTATGACGGCAGTTCCTTAAAAGACGCGGCAGTGCGTGCGTTAATAGAGGCGGATGCCGCCCATGCTTCATGGGCATATACGGCCATGAGTTTTTCGGGGCAGAAGGAGACCGCTCAGGCCCGCAGCATGACTTTAAATGTCAGAGCGGGCGCTATGGTGGACCAGATGAGCCGTGTCTGGCTGTCGGTCTTTCCGGTCCTGTATGGAGCGTGCCTTTGGAGTGTATGGGCGGCATTCCCATTTTTTCTGGTATTTGTGTTCTTTAGTTCTGATATTTCTTTGTTGTGGGTTTTCTTGAAATATCTTTTTGTTTTGAAATTGATCCCGTTGTTTTGGGCGATCATCGATCGTGTCTCCTCGCTGGTGTTTGATGTTAATAATATTTTATACGGGGGAAAAGTCTTTTTGTGGGATATGCCTCTGGTAGGTGTTGTGGGATTGTTGGCGATGGCTGTATTGTTGTTGCCTCTGATGATGTTCAAAAGAAAGGGAGCTGTATGAAAAAGATCAAATTATGGCTGTTGTGTTTCTTATGGGCGGGTTTATCGTCGTACTCAGCGGTGTGGGCTCAAACGTCTGGAGCAGAGGACAAGGCCAGTGAAGAGTTCAATAATCTGGCTGGTTTTATGGTAAAGGTGATGACCGGGCCAGCATCCAAGGTTTTGGCCTTGATCTTTCTGATCGTAGCGATCTGGAAGATCGTCCATAAGGATTATGGGGCTGCCGTGGGGTGTGTTCTGGCATTGCTGGCGCTGGTATTTTTACCCAATTTTTTGAACATATTTTAATTATGCGTAATTGCCCGCGGACGATCGATCGGCCATTATTAATTCTTGGGCTTGAGGGGGAGGATGTGGCGGTGCTTATGCTGCTTTTTGGTATTCCTGCCGTCATATTAACGCCAACGGTTCCGCTTATTTTGTTTTTTATTAGTTGGCCTTTGTTAGCCGCGCTTAAGCGCGGGAGGCCGGAAGGGTTTATGGTCCATCTTTTATATCGTTCGGGCATTCCATTCGATGGGCTTCTTCCTCCGGGAGAAGGCCGGTATGCGGTATATGGCAGGGAAGAGGTTTATTAATGGGTGATGAACGTGTTAATGCGGATAAGCCGCTGAGGTCCAAAAGCACTATTTTTTTTGAACGTTATGCGCGTGCGGAGAATGAAAACATTCAGATGCGCAGGGGCGTATATTTATTGTCGGGGCTATTGGTTGTTGTGCTGATAGCATTCGCCTATTCTGTGACTCGTCCAAAGGCGGTGTATTACATTCCCGGTGCGGTGTCTTCCGGCATGTCTTATCCGGATAATGTCCCGTTGGTTTCGGTACGCAGTTTTGCTGTTATGTGGTTGACGGGATGGATGAATTATACGCCGGACACGATCGAGGGTGTTTATACGCGTTCGTCAAAGTCCATGGCTCCGGGCTTGCTATCCCGGGTGCATGCGCGGGCTGCTGATGAGATTGAGAAGATCCGCCGGGATCGATTATCCAGTGTGTTTATGTTGACAGCTGAGCCGCGGGTTGAAGAAGACAAAGGTGTTTTTAAGGTTGCGATGGAGGGGAAACGCGGGATCTATATGGGGAAAGAAGAAATGTCGGTTGAACCTGTATGTTTTGTGGTCGTGTTATTGAGGTCGGCATCAACCGGGGATAATCCATATGCTTTAAGTGTGTTGGATATCAGGAAAGAAGAGGTGTCCGTTGAGACAAAATAGATGCACGTTGGTCCTTGTCCTTGTTTTTGGCGCAGTGGTGTGTGCCGAGGCCCAGGAGGTGAAACATGTGTTGCAGGAGGGGGCGGTGGAAGTCCGGTCCGAGATGGGAAAGGCCATTGAGGTCGTCGTTGGAGGCGGGGTTTCCAATATTGTCCGTTCGGGTGATGCGGCAAGTCTAAAAGTGGAACACGTGGCGGGGCATTTATTCATTACGCCGTTGTTGCGGGATCCTGCCGAGCTGGTGGTTATCGACGGTATCGGGCGTTCGTACCGGCTTAAATTTGTTTTTGATAAAGGATTTGATGAGAAAGTGGTCATTGAGCCCCAGAAGGAGGCAGGTATTACCGAGACAAGCACGCTTTCAAGCATTGACCTTATTCGGGAACTGGCGGCGGGGCGTGCGCCATCCGGCGCGGTGGAAACCTTGCGTGAAACAGTGATCTTTGAAGATGCCCGGGTGCGGATCAGGACAATGTTCATGTATGAAATGCCGGAAATCGTCGGTTATGTTCTAACGGCGGAGAATTTATTGCCGCAGTCCCTGGTGATACCGGTGGAACAGTTTAATTTTCCGGGTTTATTGGCGGTGACGTCGCAGAAAGATATTTTGACCGCTGCAGGGACTTCAGGATCGAAGGGCATTTTATATATGGTGGCATCGCGATGAATGAAATACTCGAGAGGCTCAAGTTATTGATGAATGACCGCCGTATGTGGTTGTGGGTGGGGGGTGCTCTTTTTTTTGTCCTGTTATTTGTTTTTTCATCAAATCATGCGCCAAGGAAGGTTGAAAAGATCTCCGAGAGTCCAAGGCAACGTGAATTGGAAATCGATAAGCCAAAGGCGTCGAATATGGAACGGTCGGGGTTATTTCTTGACGAGGATGTGGACCGCAAGGCTTTTGTCGGGCGACTGGAAGAACAATATCATGGCGCGCAGGAAAGAAGCCATCAGATGGAAGTTCAGATTGAAGTGTTGGATAAAAAGATCGCTGAAGTATTGAAGATCCAGGGAGGGATCAATGATAGCGTCATGAGGTTGGAAACAAAATTTGCGGAGAAACCTTCCCTTTCTCCGGCAGGGGGGCGTGTTGAAAGTTATCGGTTGGAAGTCGTTAATATTAATCCTGTATCGGAACCGGAGAAAGAGGGCGTATTCTTGCCGTCGGGAAGTTTTGTTCGCGGAACGCTTTTGACCGGGGTTTATGCTCCTTCGGACCAGAATAATCCGTTGCCGGTGCTTATTCGTTTGAATGAGGCGTTTTATGGTCCGAATGAGGCCCGAATTCCTCTCGAGGGCGCGTTTGTGATCGGGAAAGCTGTTGGCGAGCTTAATAGTGAGCGGGCGCTCATCCAGGCAGTGACATTGTCTGCGATATTGCCGGATGGCCGGGAGTTCCAACAGCAGGGTAATATCGGGTATGTTACGGATATTAACGGAGAGCTTGGGATCCGGGGGGTCGTTGTGCGCAATACGGGGGCGCAGATGGCATCGTCGTTCATGACCGGTTTTTTGGGAGGTGCTTCCGGGGCCATTGCGGATGGAGAGACAACGGCTGTAAGGTCATCGAGCGGGCGGGTGTCACGTAATGTGACAGGCAGTGTTGGCAGGTATGCCGCATTTCAGGGACTCTCTCAAAGTGCGGCGCAATTATCAAAATATTATGCGGATCAACTGAGTTCCATCATTCCTGCGGTTCGGGTTGAGTCGGGGGTGGATGTATATTTGATCATTCTGGAAGGAGTGCGGATCAATGGCCTTAAGAGCAATAAGCCTGATAATGTTCGTTATTTGGATTAGCGGCTGCGCTTCTGTTTCATCGTCGGGACAGAGGGCTTCTGATGAAAAGAAGGCCCGTACGTTCGCGGAGACTTATCGTCAGGCCAAGCAGGCGGAAAAGACGGACGCTGAAGGGAGACCTCTTCTTTCGCTGGATGCGCCACTCGGGGTGGTGAAGCCATATCTTCCGGTGATCCTTCTCCCGAGAGTTATCAAGGTTTGGGTGCCGTCCCATATTGTTAAAGAGGACAAGAATATCATGGTGGGCGGGCATTGGTCGTTCGTGATGCTTGAACGAACGCGCTGGTTCATCGAGGGAGAGGGGCGCTGATGGCTTTAACGGCTTTGGATATTGAGAAGATATTTAATGAGGGGCCATCGCTGCTGGATCATTTACCGTATGCGGATGAGGTGGGAGGTGTTTTTGTGAATGTCGATGGCAGCCTTGGCCGGGTGTGGGAAGTCAAGCCCTTTGGGGCAGAGGCCGCTTCCATGGATATGTTGGATGATTTTTCTTCCCAGGTTGCGGGCATTCTGAGCCGCCTTTCATCCAGGCTTTGCCTTCAAGTTATTCTTTGGAGTGATACGGATATCAGTGCGAACCTGGACGATTATCGGATGGCCGGGGTGAAAGAGGCCTCCGGGATCGTGCGGGCAGCCATCGATGAGAAACTTGAACATTTGCAAAAGACTGTTTTTCCCCGTGAATTAAGGGTGTTCCTCACGGCCCGGTATTTTCCTCAATTTCAAGCACCATCCTGGCCTGGACGCGCACGTGTGTATTTTGTCGTCGGGGGTCACTATGGCCCTGGTATTTTTGAAAAAGAGCATGAAACGTTCTTGAAGCTTGTTGTCCCTTTCGAGAATGCCTTGCGTGCAACAGGGATGCTGTTAAAAGTGTTGGATGCGGATGATGTGATCCATTTCTTGTATCGTGTGCTTAATCCGCGTCGTTCACTTCAGGTGAAAAAAGAGAAAACCGCGGGGCGTTTTATCAGGGATCAGATCCTGTATAACGCGCCATTAGCTGAAGGACGGGGGTTTGTCCTTGATGGCCGGCATACCCGTGTGGTTACACTTAAAGAGCTTCCATCGAGGACTTGGGCAGGCATGGTCACCTGTTCTTCAGGCAATGGGCCGTCTCTTTTAGATGTTTGTCGTGAATTCTTGGTTGTCATGAATTTTATTATTCCCGATCAATCGCAGGCGCTTGCGCGTCTTAAATTCCAGAAGGCGTTTGCGTTTATTCAAAGAACTTCCTCATTGGGGGATATCAGTGAAGAGGCGGTCCAGAAGAAAGAAGAGCTTAGTTCTTTGATCAGCGAATCATTTAAAGGCGGCAGGGCGGTGGTATATGGCCGGGTTCATTTTATCCCGTTTGCAGCGACCGCCGATGAAGCGGATCGTTCTGCGGACGCATTCATAGCCAGCCTCAGCCGTCTTGGAGCTGAGGGATTGAAAGAGGAGATTATTGCGCCTTCATTGTTCTTGAGCTGCCTTCCGCTGAATTTTGATCATGCCTATGATCATTTTGTTCGCAGAACACGTCGGTTATTAGCGGATAACTTTAGTGATCTGCTGCCGTGGTATGGGGCTTTCCGGGGTACGCGTACGCCGGCGGCTTTGTATCTTAACCGCCGGGCAGAGACTGTAGGTATTGATTTCTTCGACTCTGATACTAATCCGCACGCAGTGATCATTGGGGCTTCCGGAGCAGGGAAGTCGTTTTTGACCAACGATCTTATTTATCAGAATTATCGTCTCGGCGCATATTTCTTTGTACTGGACAAGGGGCATTCGTATCGCAAGACATGTGAAGTATTAAGCGGGCAGTACGTTTCATTCGAGATGGATAAGCCGTTGTGTATTAATCCGTTCTATCGAAGACCTACAGCGGAAACCCAAGCTTTCTTGGTCGAGATGCTTGCCATGATGGCTTCCGGTGGCGATGAACGCGACCGCTTGGGGCGTGAAGAACGCGGGTTGCTTCAGATCAGTATTCTCAAGGCGTACGAACAAAACCCGGACCGAGAGGTTATTCTGAGCGATATTGTTAAAGTGCTTAAAGATCCTTTTTGTAGTGAAGCGAAGGGATTGCCTGCGGATATGGGGCAACGGCTCGCGCTCTGCTTGACGCCTTTCACTAAAGATGGGCAGTATGGACAGTTCTTCGATGGGCCCAATGAGCTGTCGTCTTGCGGGCGTTTCACGGTCTTTGAGCTGGCGCAATTGTCACGTTATCCTGATCTGCAGCTGGTCGTGTTATTGAATATCATGTTCTTTATTACCAATTTTGTCTCCGAGAGTGCCGTGGTCGCGGAGCGCAAGTTTCTCATTATCGATGAAGCATGGCAGTTGCTCAAGATGTCTAATACAGCTGATTTTATAGCCAATGCATTCAAGACCTTCCGGAAGTATCGTTGTTCAGCGGTGGCCGTTACGCAGGAGGCTGGCGACCTTCTTCAGCAGAAAGCAGGGGGAGCTGTTCTGGCAAACACCTCCAATAAAATATTTTTAAGACAGGATCCCAGTTTGATCGAAGGTTTTAAGAGGGAGCTGTCTCTTAGTGAGGAGAGTACTGCCCTTTTGCGATCTTTGAATATGGTCAAGGGGCAGTATTCCGAGGCATTGGTGATAACGCCGTCATCGTCCGGTGTAATAAGGCTTGTACCGGATCCTTTTTTGTACTGGGCGGCCAATACTGAGCCGCGAAACAATGAATATCTTAATGTTGTTCGTGAGCGTTTGGGCGGAGACCTGTTAGCCGCGCTTAAACAGTGTGCAAAGGAGCATCCTTATGGGGTTCGTTAGAATATTATTGATCCTGGTCGTTATGGCCGGGGCTCTGAGTGGTTGCGTATCGACCGGTACGCCTCGTTACGGCGTGGCATATGACGAAGGTTACCAGCGGGGGATCAAAGAGAATCTAGGCAGGATGGCGGATGGGATGAACGGCAACGGCTTCCCCTATTTAGGTGGCAGTAATTGGGCGGCACCGTTGGTGCAGGAGGTGCGTATTCCGGCGCATGTTCAGGGAGGAGCCTTTTATCCTGAACATAATGAGCTTGTTATTATTACCCCCGGTGAATGGATAAAAGCCGGTGGGTTTCCTTTGCGTTCTGATATTCGGCCGGATCCTGAGCATGTTGAGGTTTTGGCTGCCGATATTACCGCGTTACCTTTGGTTATTCCTAATGAAAGGCAGATCAAATGAAAAGACAATGGCTATGTTTATGGTTGATATCGTCTTTACTGGGGGCTTCTGCATTATGGGCAGCGGAGACGGTGGTTGTTATGCCGGAGCTGATGCGCAAGGTCTCGATGACCGGGTCGTTCAAATTAACCGAAGCGATCAAGAGCCTAGCAGATGCGACGGGAAAAGGGGTTGTTCTGGGCAAGGGCGTTGAAGAAGCGGATATTAATGTTGATCTTAAGGATGTAACGGTGTTGCGTGCCCTTAATACGATCCTTTATTCACACGGGTATGGTTTTAAGGTTAATGGACAGGACCTTGTGATCCTGGCGGTTGAAAGCAAGGTGTTCCGGTTGGCTTTGCCGCCAGTGGAACAGCAGCTTGATACTTTGACGAGCAATGAGAGCCTGACCGATAGCTCCGGGACATCGGACAAGAGATCTTCCAAGGTGCGTGTGGGGACCAAGGTGGTGGTTGAGAATACCATCCAGCGACTTTCCTATTGGGAGGATGCCGAACGTAATGTGAAAGCCTTGCTTTCTCCGTCTGGCAGTGTGTCGTTAAATCGGGTCGGCGGAGTGATGCTGGTAACGGATAATCCGGTTGTCCTTGAAACAGTTGAGGGTTTTATTGATGAACTTAATCGACGTGTCAGCCGGCAGATCCTGGTGAACGTAAAGGTGATCGAGGTGGAGCTTTCGGATGAGAATCGTCTGGGGATCGACTGGTCGGCATTGATGGAGCGGGGAGATCTTAAAGGCTTTAAAGGGGTAAGCACCATGGCCGCTGAGAATCTCCCCGCAGCAGGGACATTTACGTTGTCAGGTTCGGTTAATAAGGCGGGGTCCGGGGATACCGAGACAGGGGTCAAGGTATTGCTTCGTGCCCTGGATTCATACGGAAAGGTGGAGGTCGTTTCTCAACCGCGGATCGCCATGCTGAATAATACTGTTGCCAATATCCAGGTTGGAGCGACAAGATCGTATGTTGAATCGTCGAATATTGAAACTACCCAGTCGGGGGGTACGATCGTCAGCGGTTCTCTGGGGGAGGTTCATGGCGGCGTAACGTTGCAGATCGTTGGCAATATGGTCGGCGATGAAATATTCCTTAATGTAACGCCCGTGGTGAGCAGCGTGGATGATATCCGTTCGATCGCCCTTGGGGGAGGAAGCCGGCTTGAGGCGCCTGAAACATCCATGAAGTCCATGAATACTATGGTCAGGTTAAAGGCGAATGAGACTGCGGTCATCGGCGGGTTGATAACAAAAAGTCGCAGTAAAGATCATTTTGGTATCCCGGTCCTTGGCCGTCTTCCATTCCTGGGGAGGTTATTTTCTTATGAGTCGGAGAAACATTCAAGGGTTGAGCTGGTAGTTTTGATCACACCAAAGAGGGGATGACAATGGAAGTCATTATTTTAACCGATAGAGGCATTTGTTGTGTCGGTGAGGGCGGGTTGCAATGGCTGTCATTGGAAGAGTTTGCGGGATCAGATCTCAGCTCGACGAAGGAGTTGGCCGTTTTATTGGGAGGGATTGAATATCGGCAAGTGAAGTTTTCGGCAGCAGCGGATAAAGGGATTAGTGCAGAGCTCCCTGGCGGGTTCATTATGCGTCAGGAAAGATTGAAAGGCGGAGTGGGACTGGTGATGGGCGCGCGGGAAGAAATGTTGCGCGGGTTTTACGATATTGTTCCCAAGGGTTCGATCAAGGTTTGCGTGCCATACGGGTTGGCGGTCCGGGCGTATCTGCTTTCTACGGGCTTTGTCCTGGAAGGCGCAGCACATATTGTGGTGAATGATGTTGGAGCGCGGGTGTTCGTTACAGTTATCGACGGGTTATCGATCGTGGAAACGCGCGAGCTTGTTTTTCAGGATGGAGAGCGGATCGCCGAGGAAGTGAGGCGCAGTGAGAAGCGGTTGTTGGAGCGCTTGCGGTCGTGCGGGGCGGTCAAGGTGGTGTCTGATCATGGGGCGTTCCTTGAGGCGTTTATTAAACAGCGGGGGCACGAGGATATTGTTGCGGTTGACTCGGTGCTTTCAGTTTTTGAAGTGCTGGAAAGAGCTCGTTTTTCCGTCCATTTTCCATCGCCTGAAGAAGAGGCGCGTAAGCAAAAGCAGGAAGAATGGCGTCGGGGTGCATTGAAATACTCGCTGCCGTTATTGGTAACAGCCGGGGCGGTATTGTTTTCGGTGATCATGTTAACGTTGCGTGAGGATGCTTTGAGCCGGATGAAAGGTATGGAAAGTATGGTGGTTTCTCGGGAAGCCATTTTGAAAGAGCGTTCTCTTTTGACGTATCAGGAGTATCTTCGTTCGTTGAAGGTGATCAGCTGGCAGGGGTCTTTTTTGAGTCTTTTGGATTCTTTGCCGAATGGTTGGTTATTGCAGAATATTATCTGGGAGTCGGGGTTAGAGGGCGGCGAGAAGGTTTCGGTTTTTATTCTTAAAGGTGAGGAAGGTTTCTTTGATGCCCGGGGGATTTATACGAAAGCGGTAGTTGTTGATGAGCTTGCAGGTGGTCAGCCTGCTTTAAGGGTTATCTATCAGAAAAGCCGTCTTGATAGGGGTTTGAAGGGCTTTGGAGAGAATATATGAAAAAGATGTGGGGCATTCTTTGGGTGTGTGTCGTGTTTGGGGCTTTTTTCCAAGGGTTTTGGGGATTGAGTCAATGGCGGTCGTTATCCTGGAAAATATCAGAATTGGAGGGGAGGATCCGTTGTGTTAATGATCAAGAGCGGCGCCTGTCGGGGTTTAAAAGTATTGTTCCTGTCAAGTTGGACGCGGCATACATTGGTTTTATTGACGATATGCGCAGCATCGCACTGGCGTATGGCCTTGGGATCTCGATAGATGGCGGTCTCCCGTTATTTGTATCGTCGAGTCTGGTTGGGTTAAATCAGGCAAAACTAAAGGTTGTTTTCTCACATATATCAAGCCGTGGCGCGCTGGTTTCAATGCTTTCAGCGCTCGATGCGCGTTCATGTTCGGGATCATTTCTCGTTGAAAGAATGACCCAAGAAAGAGACTCGCTTGTTATTGAAGCTGTGTTGTTTGGCGTTTGACGGAGGGGCCTTCATGGTATATACTTTCAGTATATACTACTGGAGGTCATTATGCGTATGTTGTCGTTGAAATTAAATGAAGATGTCCTGCTTGAAACGGACAAAGTGGTCAAGGAACTCAAGATGTCGCGGAACGGTTACATCAATGAAGCCTTGCGGGTTTTTAATGCTTTTAACCGTCGGCGTATTTTGAAAAAGATCCTGCATCGCGAGTCGCGTCGTGTTATGGCTGATTCTATGGCGGTCTTGAAAGAAATGGAAATGCTGGATGACCCGTTGCCTGAATATGAATTTTAAAAAGTTTCATGTCTATTTAGCTGATCTTGATCCTGGAAGGGGAACAGAGCCGGGGAAGGTCCGTCCGGTTGTGGTGGTGCAGACCGATCTGTTGAATGGGAACCATTCGAGTACGATCGTTTGTCCTTTGACCACAAATGTGGATATGGAAATGGATATTTTACGGGTTCATCTTGACGATAAACTCCCTGGCATGAGAGATTCAGATGTCATGGTCGATCAGGTGCGGGCTATTGATAACAGGCGGTTCATTAAACATTTGGGCCGTATTACGCCACGGCAGGAGGAAAAACTGATGGAAAACCTGAAGCTGTTGATCCTGGAGTAACCTCATAATTATTGGTGATGGAAGGGCCTGTTAATGACCATTCTTCTGGTCGTGTTCCTTGTTATTTTTCCTCTGCCTGCCAAGGCGGATATTTTTGTCCGGGGCGCTTCAACCAACGACGCTCTCCGGGAAGTTCTTGCTAAAGATCGTGCCGGGTATTACTACCACTCGCCGGGGTTAGACACACGTCAAACACAGAAGAAGGTTTCAGACCTGGATTCATTGTCGTCAGGGACATTGACCCGTGACCGCGGGCTTTATGATGTGGACGGGGCTTTCCGCAAGGAGTTTGACGAGTCATTCAGCAAGGATGGTTCTTTCGACAGATACCGGGCGGCCAGGAATCAGTTATTGTTGTTGGAGTATTCAAGCCCGGCTTTGGCGGATGTGATAAAACATTACCGTGTCATGACCGCCCAAAGGGTTGCGCTCGAACAGCAGAGGTTCGCGGATATTGAAGAAACTACGCGAAGCCCGTTGGATCGTCTGCGGATGCTATCCGAGCGGGAGTGTTTGCGCGGGAAGCAGGGCGAAGGGCTGGTGAGCGCCATGGAGCAATGCAAGAAAGACTCTCAGCCTTTTGACGCGTTGCCGCTGCTTAATGGCCAGGGATCCCTGGCGGACGGTCGTCGCAATATTCATGTGGTGCGCGATGCGGTGGCTTTGCTTGGGGTGCTGGAGAAAGATATCCCTGACAAGGTTGCGGCGTTAAGCGGGGAAGTGATCGTGACGGATGATGATTATCAGGAGGTCCTGCCCAAAGAAACTTTTGCCGGCCGGGTTGAGTATTATCGTCAGAAGATCGCCCTAAAGTGGAAGGATGCTTTGGAGAAAAGGGCGCGTGGAGAATCGATCGGTCAAAGCATTCCCGAGCTCGCATTGCCGGGTGTCCCGGTTACAGAGGAGGTTTTTAAAAGTCTTCTTGTCCTGGACGGGTCTTCCCGGGGTATAGCGGTGGTGAAGTTGTCCGCATTGTTGGCGCGTGCGCAAGCACTCAATGAGTATGGAGATGCCTTAATGTATCTGGAACATGCGCGGCAAGTCCCGCAGCTGCCGGAAGAATTCAGGAAGGTCTTGTCGGCGCGTGCGGAATATGTGAACGCAGTGGTCGCCCATTCTGAGAGTGCGGCAGGGGTATCCGAGCAATACCGGGTAATGCTCGCAGGGTTATTGAGCGATGCGGATACAGCCCGCGCCGGGTTATTGGCCGGGGGGACAAGAAATCCGGATACCGCAGGCATAGCCCCGGCATCTTTGATGGTGTCATTTTAAGATCGAGCTACTGCTTTACGAATTTTGGAATGTCTGGTATAACTATCTGCAATCCCGACACGAACTGTTGGCTTGTTCGCTGGTCCTGGGGGTTTTGTCCATATTGATCACATTGGAAGAATTTGTGATATCGGAATTAACAAAAGAAAAAAGAATTGCTAATCGTTGTTTGATAGATAAAGAATATGAAGCTCGTGCTTTGGTTTTAGAGGGAATGCCGTTCACTCTAACCATTGAGACAGGGGCAATTTGTCCGTTGCGGTGCCCTTTTTGCCCTCAAACATATGATGATTTTGATCTCTCCAGGGAATTTCTTCAATACAGCGACTTTAAGAGAATAATTGATTATTTCGATGATTCTCTTCAGCATATCAATTTATTTAACTGGGGAGAGCCTCTTTTAAATGGATCAATTGTTGAAATGATCGAATATGCGGCAAGTCATGAGATAGAAACAGATATTCATTCGACTTTAAACTTTGCCAGCACAGGGCTACTGGAAAATCTGGTCGGCTCGGGTTTGACCAGGTTTACCGTTTCTCTTGATGGCGCAAGTGAGGAAACTTATCAGGGGTATCGTAAGGGTGGTTCATTCCGGGTTGTATATGATCATTTGA
>CAIVRE010000019.1 GCA_903908245.1 Candidatus Omnitrophota bacterium | reverse complement strand
CTTGGGGCGTATTCATTTGGGTCCTTTTCTTGAGCGGTTTTAACCTGCCCATTTTACCCAAACCAGGATCAAATCTGCAAACTCAATTTTTCCCCAACATGTCCAATCGATGCTGACGCTCTACAATGATAGCCCACAAAACTTTAGATCTGCGTACGCCCTGCATTCCAGACACAATAAACACACACATCTCTTTAATAGGAGCAACCTTTGTATAAACCTCCTCGATCTCTTCCGGATCAATGTGTTCTCCGGAACTCAATAAAATAGAATCCTGATGACTGGGAGCAAATAACTTCATCATTTGTCTGTCTCTTCTTTTAACTCAAAGGAATTTGTACCGGGCAGGATCGTTATATTCATAAACCCGGGCAAATGGATATCGATCAATGGCTCTTTCGTGAACCATTGCCCGCGCCATTCAACAAGGATCTTCGGCCTTTGCGGTTTTATAGAGATCTGAATATCCCCAAATCGTGTCGGCGCCGGGCCGAAAACCATTGTTTGCTGTTTCTCGATCCAGGCCCTGGGGATGCCGGAACACAGGATCAATCGATCATCCTCTTCCCGGACAAAACAATTCCTGATCATAAGCACCCATTCGGCCGCGGCCCAGACATGCTGACCATCCCCCATACACCCGCCGCCGGTGCGTGGATGCACCGACTCAGGCCATTGGCCGGTAGCTGTTGCCAGTTTAGCCACGGCACTCATCAAAGCAAAATACCTGGGATCCGCCGCCCGCAGGAGCACTTGCGCTAAATGCAGCGTAAGGTAAGGATTGATCCCGGAATGGGTCATGTCATGAAAGAAGCCGCCATGAACCAAACACTTTTTCATCAGGAATTCAGCTGTATCCAGGATCCTGGGGTCGCTCCCTTCCAAAACACGCAACGGATAACTACCGACCAAAGAACCGATCGCGCCGGAGTCCATACGGCGATAGGGAGAGGCCGGTATCGCCTTGCGTTTTAAGCGCAGTTCGACATTGATCAAACTCTGTTCCATGCACAGAAGCAATGCCGAGGACTCCTTATCAAAAAGCACCGCCCTGTCTTTATCCTCATACCTCGCAGCCAGAAAGGCCGCCGACCTTAATCCCGCAACACCCCAGAAATCATCCCAATAATAAAAGTCATTCGGGCCCAAATGTTCCGCGCTGAATCCCGACGGCAGTAAACCCGCGTGCGGCAATTTCAAATCCCCCGACAGCCGCTTGTTGCAGATCCACAGGCCCGCCTTGATGACCGAGTCTCTCCATTCTTTGGGCGGAAGGCTCCCCGTCATCGCACAATACTGATGCATGATCCACAAAGCCTCGCCATTCGAATCCCACTCCCCTTCCTGCGAAAGAAAATACCCCTGCGCCGTCTGACGGGCACGAAAACAATCCAAAGCCCTGCGAACACGCTCCTTCAGCCCGACACTCAACAAAGCTTGTAATATAAAAGCCGCATCCCGGAACCAGAAACGACGGTAAATATATGGCCCGGGATAAACTTCCTTTGGAGAATGCAAGACCATGGTGTGGATCGCGGCTTCATAAAGGAACTGAAAATGCTGATCGGGGATCTGCAAGGAACACGCGCCCAGGAGGCTGTTCTTCCAGCCATCTCTGGCCGTTTCCTGATATTGAGGATAAGGCCCATTTTCCATCTTCTTGGTTAAAGGCACCGAAACGGTTATTGTTTGTGGCAGCCCGGCTTCCAATAGATATAACGCGGCCGCGGTCGCAAGGCCGACATTACATGAAACGTCTTTCTCTGTTTCATCTGTCGACAAACGGCTGTAAACATCACCTCGATGATAGTCGGAGAACACATACTGATCCGGAGACTTATCCAAATAAACATGACTCTCATGGTTAACCTGCCAACCCGGCGAGTCAGAAAGAAACGTAATATTATTAATAAAACTTACCCCTTCGGGGTTATACGGCCTCAGAGAAATGACCAGCCGGGCTTCTTTCAATGAAGACCCCATGATCCTGATCTGGCAAACAGGCGCCTGGGCACTCCCAATAACCTGCGCCTTCAATTGCAACCTGCACTGATCAAAATTGAATTCTGTGGTCACGCACAGATTGTCATTGATGACCATAGCCTGTACTACACTGGAACAACGCGACGGGATCAATGACGCCCCCTCTTTCGGGATGACCCAGGCATCAATAGACCAGCTATCAAAAAATGGCGTTACCAGGCCCCGGGGGTCGATTAGAGGGAATTCCGCACAATCCGGCACGCCCAACGCCGTCCAATTCCGGTGAGTGAGATTGATCTGTGTTAACGAAAACGAACGGGGAATGAACGCGTCGTTCTTGGGATCGTATTGGCATTCAACCCAAAAAGGCCAGATCCAATCGAGGTTATGCTGAATAGCCAGGCTATTGATCAGCCCGCGGGCATGCAAAACAACACCCGAACGGACCAATTCCAGCGGAGCGACCACTTCTGAAGGCTGCGCAAAGTTCTGTAACGCAGAAAGGATCTTGTCAGGATCCAAAAAACCATGCCTGCGCGCCACATCCTTGACTAAGAACCTCCATGGGAACCATTTCCACCATATAAAAGAAACGCCCTCTTTTAACAATGTCCTGAAGACCCACCATTTATAACAAACAAACGTAAATACACCTGTTACTATCGAGGCAAGGACCAACGCGGGGAAAATTGACCCTGGCCATACGTTGAGGATGCGTTGATTGGTTAAAATATTCATGCCCAACGCAAGAATATTAATAAACACATACCGCCCGACCTCCGCGTATGACGGCTGATCGCATGAAAATATCCAGTATTTATTGAACAAATACCCGACAATACCCGCGCAGGAAAATGAGATCCCTTTGGAAACACTAAAAGGCAAAAAAGGGATCAATAAATAATAGATGCCAAAGTCCGTCGCCCCTGTAAAAAGCCCGGCAATATAAAACCGGATCATTTCTCTTTTGGTATTCAACGAGCATTCCTGTCGAGGACCGCACGGTCTGACATGCGAGGTTCATGTTTATAATGGTCATCATCCGACTGCCGTTCCTGCCGATTGAACAAACAGCTTTCCAACGGCATAACCACAGCAATACAGACCAGGATCAATAACGCGCTCTTGATCTTATTAAACATATTGCTTCCTTTCAGTTGCCGCCATTATCGAAATTATCGTGTTGTGATAATGGTTGTTGTAGTTGTGCTTACAACCGTTGGCGCATACAGCGTAATGTACTGTGCCTGCTGTTTCTTGTTCTTCACCACAAATTCAACTTTTACGATATCTCCCGGCTTGACCAGTAATTCAACAGGCTTGCGGCTTGGGCTTTGCATAACAACAAGGGTCTTTGGTTCAAAAATAAAATACGACAACACCCTGTCCGCCACCCCCGTCTTTGATCTTTCTGCCACCACCAGAGTCCCCGCCTCATCTATCTCCTTGACTTCGCCATAAGCTTGCTGCAAATAAACCTTCTTGTTACGGTTAACGACGACCTTTTGAACGATCTTCTCTTCACTCCCGTTAATCACGTCGATCTTAACCTGTTGCCCGGGCCAAAGATCTTCGACGGTAAGAAGTTTCTTGTCTGTAGGATCAGTAACCCGCGTCTCATTCTGAGTAATACGATATTCGAATATATCTCCCTTGCCCGGGGACACATCACTTCTTAGCTGCAACTTCCCCTGATTAAGATCCACCCAGGTAATCTCACCAGACTCATGACGGACACTTGCAGTGTCTGCCGCACGCACAGAAAAACCTGAAAATACCATCGCTGCCGTAACGACAAAAATAAGTTTTAAATTTGTTTCCTTCATGGTGCACGTTCCTTTCGGTTTTAATTAACACCATCCCTCTCTCTTGAGAAGGACTGCGAAGCGTTGAAACTTCACTGAAGGTATACTAAAGAGGGAAGCAGAATGAATCAATTGTACCCGGGTATAACAGGAGGATAAGACATTAACGAAGAATGGATGGCACCCTAAAAAGAAAAACCTCTTCCTGAAAGAAAGAGGCTCTTAAACGCATGCGCCAGTGCGCACCGGAATATCTTCGCTAACCGCTTGATCTAAATCCTTAAAAAGATCCCCGTGGCTGAATAATCAACCACAGGGATCCAAATCAAAACATCTATCACTGACCTGCTGTGGGAGCGGGTACAGGCGCGGTTGTCCCCTGTCCCTGCGAATGCTGCTTATGTTCCCGATGTTCTCCTCGATGTTCTCCACGCAACTGTTCAAGTTTTTCACGATCCGCCTTGATCTTCTCCTGGATTATCCGCAATTGCTCCCGTATCGGCTTGATCTGCGCCTGAAGCTGCTGAATTTGTGTACGTAACGGTGCCGCCTGCTGCCGCAAAGACTGGATCTCCTGGCGCAGCTGGGCTCCCTCACCTGACCCCTGTGATTTCCCTGTGGGAGCTGCCTGTTGAGCATGTGCTACACTAACAAAAATAACAACGATACCTAAAACAATACCCATCCGTGACATCTTAGTGACCATAATCCCTCCTCTGGTATAAACATGATTATATTTATTTCTGAACAGGCTCAGCCTCGACGTTAGCTAAAGCCTGCGTATCCTTTTCAGCCATGTCCGAATCCTTTAATGCCTCTTCAGTAGCCTTATCTTCAGCAGCCGCCTTCATTTCATCCTGATCAGGGGCCGTTGCCATCATATCCTGCCCCGCTTGAACTTTATCTCCAGCAATAGGTTGTGTCGCCACAGCGTCTTGAGCCTGTGCTTGTTTTAATCCTGCCCAGAGAACGCAACCAACAAGAAGCACGCCCATCAAAAACACTCTTTTCACCCTCATCTGCCCCTCCCAATATTTGGTTATATCGCTATCCGTTTTATGCGGCTAGTCTCAACTTAATATAATCCCCGTGCCAATTTCGCTTTAGAGATCGCTTAACTAAGAATACCTAATCAAAAGCAAAAGTCAACTGACTATAACCACCGATTCCCATGTCCTCATCCGCGCAGGTTGAAGCTATTACGCCAAGGGGCAGGTCTTGTAGACTCCGGTCTCGGTGTCGTGGTACTTCACCACCGGGCTCTCGAAACCCTGCTGGCCGACGGTCTTGATAAAACGGCAGGTAGCAAAACCTCCGCTGGCTTGCTCATAGACTTTAAGCCATTCCTTCTGCGTCGCCTCCTGTGCGGGTTCGTAAGGGTAGATGAACTTCATCCTCACCAGTTTAAGGCGGAAGGGCTTGGGAGTAAGCCGTGCCCGGAAACAGTTCTGCTTAAGGCATAGAACAATATAAAGTCCGTCGCAGCCGAAATCTTTCATCAGGGCCTGGGCTTCGGAGCCCCTGGCCTCGAAATCTCTGCCTGTCACAATGACCCGGATCCCTTTGCTGGTCTCGTAAATGCGAAAACCCAAATGAGCGTATTTGGGTGTGGCTGCAAGCTTCTCGATCCGCGCGATGGCTTCTGTCTTGACGTCCCGCTTCGCGAACATCTTCATAAGGTTAAAGGGCGCGTGGTCGATATCGAGGAACATGAGCCTCTCAACGTTGAGGATCTTCGCCCCATAGCGGTTGCGCGTCACCACAGCCTCAGGGCTGATCTCCTCCAATATCTCCTCGCGGATGGCCGCCTCGTAATCGGGCGTCTCGACGCGCTGGCCCCTCACCTTCTTTTGGACCCAGGACGCCCGCTCGAGTGCGTTGGCCCTCGCCTCCTCCATCGAAGTGAACGACCCTCCCCAGCAACGGATCTCCTTTTCCTCGCGGCCGATAGTGATCCTCGCTTTTTCTAATGCCCAGTGGCGGTAGATCTTCATGGATTATCTTCTCCTGATTTTTTAAAAACCCTATGCCCTCTCGTTTCGCCCATCATCACTACAGCATCTTTTCTATAGAAGCCCTTTTAGCGGCATACGCCTTACCCAAACCGTTTTCAATGGCCCGATCACAAAAAGAAAGAGCCGATTCATATTCACCCGCCTCGACCGTGATCGATATTCCCCGTTCGACAAAACGGAGTGAGGGCAGGTATTCGGTTAATTGGCGGGTATTTTTTGCCCGCGCTTCCTCCAGATATTCACCGGCACGGTCTACCGCTTGCCGGCATAAGACAAGATCGTCGACCTGATAGGCGTCTTCTGCCAAAAGATCATAGATGAAAAACTTCACCGCGTTGGGGATCGAGTTGAACTTATCGAGAAAATTCAGCAGATACCGCTTCCCGTTCTCCCTGCCGCCGATCAGAGCTTCGCGATGCCCTGCAAAAACATTTTCCAATATTTCATCTGATTTTTTAACAGGCGGCCTGCGTCGATCCGACATTTTTGTGCTCCGGTCTATTTAAACTTTTGAAAACAGTGGAAACATTGTTATCAAACCAATCAATTCGGTCTCGCCAGCCTCTCAAACTCAAAGGGGCTCAAAAAGCCGATCGTTGAATGAGCTCTTTTTCAATTATAATATATTTGCACATATTCAAAGATCTTTCTATTAGCTTCTTCTATGAATGCTCATAATGGTAGGTGCCCTGGCTAGTCCGGAGGCCTAGCCAGGACTACCAGTTTCCTTCTCTCATATAGGAAAAAAGCCGTCTCCATTTCTGGATGACGGCTTTTTTCTTGGGGAAGGAAACTGGTGGATCAGATGGGGATCGAACCCACGACCTCCTCATTGCGAACGAGGCGCTCTCCCAAACTGAGCTACTGACCCGAATAAGGCGAATATCATAACAAACAAATTTTTAAAAAACAATTCAAAAATATAATCGCCCCCGTTCTCCGACTTGAAAAAAAGCTTTAATAACTTGGAATTATTTAAAGATCGCAACAGTAGCCGGATAGATGTTCAAAATAACCGGAACAAGCCCGTCAATACGGATATTGTCCAGCTTCTGCTGGTCAAGCGGAAGGATGATCCCGTTCCCGTCACGCTTGATCTGCAGGTCCAGGCTGGAACGCGTAAGGTCGATACCACCATTCACCGAGGCAGAAGCAGCCTCATTCAACTCAACCACCGATGCCTCACTGGCATCCGCATCGGGGGTCATCGCGCGGTCCAGCCCTGAATTGACCCGGTCAAACTTTACCTGTTGATCAAGAAGCTCAAGCTCACCCGACGGAGCCCGGACCTTCGACGCCTCTGACAGGGCTATGACCCCGTCAAGCATCTGCGGCGCATCCCGTTGAACGTACCGGAACGCCACTGAACTCCAGGCCGGATAACGGGAAGGGTCGATCGAAAGCCCGTTCGGATCATATTGCGGTTTTCCATCCCGCTCCCGCGACATCGCTTTCCCGTCAGGAGCGTAAACAAGCCCCAGGTCCAGGTGCAAGCCGATCACCGCAGCACCTTTCTCCGCGCCTACATCTTCGAATACCACCCCCGCCTGACGCAACCGGCGGTTGATCTCCTTGGAACTGGCATCATTAACATCATGGCCCGACTCGACAGCCGGTTTGGCAAACCATCCAAGGCGAAGATTCCCCTCCCGAATGACCCCCAGGGCCGCTTCCTGCCGGCACCACTGGGACTGGCCCGCGACCTTGCTATACGTCGTGCTCGTATAATAAAGCTCCATGCGCCCGTTGCGGGCCGCCAGCATCCATTTACGTCCATCCCATTGCCATGAACGATGAAATATATAGAAATTATCCCCGGCGGAACCCCGCCCCGCCTGCCCACGGACGAACGCCTTGAAATCCGCTAATGTGGCCGCCACCGATGAAGATACGACCTGAAAATTGACTTTTTTGGGATCAAGCAATACCAGCGGCTTCTCTTCATCAAGAACAAACCGCCCCCCCTGAAGTAGCTTGGCACGCCCCAGGTCCACTGCCTTGGAAAATTTATAACTACTGTAGGTGTACAAAAGGTCATTCAACGCCGCCTGAACCTCCTGGCTGTCCCGTGCGGTCTCAAAATGGTACACCTTCTCAAAATAGTCCCTGAGGACACGCAGAAGACTGGAACGCTCTCCCATCTTCCCCCCAAGGTTGCGGATAACATCCCGCATCAGATCCCCGTCAACATATTCACCAAGCTTCCTTCCTCTCAACCCAAGAAAATACCGCTGAATAGAACTCGACAGCCCCTGGGGCAACCCCTGCCCTGGCCCAAGCAACGCCTCCCGGGCAGGAATACTCGTAAAATCATGATACCCTTCCGCACTGGCAACCGGAACCAGGGACTGAACCTCCTGCAACAAGGCATCACGATGCTGATCATAAAAAAGCATATTCAGGCCGATCTCCACCAGTTTAAGAAGATTCTTGTACGCATCCACATCGTCCGCTTCACCAGTAAGAGTGATCCGTTCATTGACAACAGCAGGCTGAAATCCGGCCTTGCCGTTACGCTCCTCGATCCGGCGCCGGACCTCATTCTTCGCCTTTTCAGCCGGCATCAACCTGATCATATCGTTGTTAATGGTCCTTTCTATGCCGGCATCCTGGGTATCCGGTTCTTCCGGAGGCGGCAACGTGTCCGCCTCATTGTCAAGGATGTCCTTCCAGACGGTATCCTTGAATTCTTCGCCATACTCCCGGGTCGTCCACTCCTGATCCTCTTCCTCGACCACCGCCTCTTTGGCCTCCTGCATCGGCGGCAACTGCTTGATCGCCTCAAAAGCCGCCGTGACCTCGGAAGCCGCCATCTGGTTCATCACAGACAACGGCGCCTGGAAATAACGCTCTCTTAAAGCCGGAGTCATTTCAGGATGCCGATACAACGACATGCGCGCTTTATAGAACGCGTTTTCTTTAAAATTCCCCCCGGATTTAGCTGCCTCATAGGAAACACGGTCAGCAAGATATTTCTGTACCACAGCCACATTCAAACCATGAGGCGCCCGGCCTTCCAATATCTTCATGGCCTGCAAAATATCGCCTGCCCCGGCCAATACCATCGCAGCTACCAGGCGGGCTTTCTTGTCGTTGATCCCGTCCGTCTCCGTCGATGACATGAACTCTCCCAACGCATCGTTCCACCGGAAGGACGTTGCCCCGGACGCGGAGCGATTCTCCACGGATAACGCATATTGTCCATCCGCCCCCCGGTCAACCGAAAAAGCAAAGTGCCGTTCGTCAAGATTGCGGTCCCCCAGGCTGTACTCATTATCCTCCCCGTACCCGACGCTCACCTGATGCCCGAGCGCGGCCCTGTGCTGCGATCCCCTGGGGCCATTCTGGTCGTGACGTTGATACAGGACATCTCCTCCACTGACCCAGACCCTATAAGAAGATTTGGACTGTTCCAGGTCCTTCCCGGCCCGCATCCAGACATCCCCTGCAAAAGCAACGCGCTCCTGCATGTTACCGCGAAGCTCGACCCCGCGGGAACGCAAACCGACCTCCCCCCCGATCGGGGCTCCGGACCCGTTGGGATCGATCAATTTTGCCTGCACCACATCGCTCGGGCCGGCTGCAAAATCCGCATCGGCTGTTTGCGCCGCGCTCTCGTCCGTCCGGCGTTCCAATATCCTGGCATCCGCCATTCCGGCCATCGCCCCGCCGGAGAAATACTTCCGGGGCAAAACCTCCTGCGAATACGCATCCACATCTTCACGGATCATATTGATCGCGCCCTTGCGGAACGCGTCCACATACTGCTCCCATATCCGCTCATTGGTGGCCGGATCCTGGTCGATCCCCTTCACATGCCCACGATCACTGTAGACCTTGTTGAGGACCGCATTCTTCAATGCGATCTTATACCAGACCGCCAGAAGCACCCCGCTGTAGATCTGCCGCACCACCGCAAAATTTTTGCCTTCATTGACCTCTTTCTCAAGGGCCGGAATAATGACCTCACGCATCACCTCCAGGGATATCCGCGCCGCATCATCCTGGGGCTGCGCCCCGTTATTCCTGGCCGCCAGATAATCCATTTCAGTCATGACCTTCAAATGATGCTCCAGAATATAAGCCGTATTCCCTTTTTCATAAACAACAGCCTTATCCGGAACGATCCATACTTTGCTAAAAACATCTGTCGGAATATCGGTGGTGCCAAACTTCTCGTACGCCCTGGCATAGACCCCGGCCCAGAACTTTTTTCCAAGCTCCGTATCGGGGCCGGTCAACGAAGCGGATATCTGCTTCAGGAAATAATCCTGCGCCAGAAGGTCCCTCCCCATCTCGGTAAGCCCAAAACTCTCGGGAATAATACGATCCTTCTCATACGGAGAAAGGTTCACCCACTGATCCGCGTCCGGCACAGCCAAAGCAGCCAGGAAATATTTGATGAGTTTGAAATATTCCGCCTGCTTCTCGTTGTCAGGCAGAAGATCGTCGCCCCGGCGGACAATGAAATCGAACTGAAAAGGCGTATTAGGATCAATGATCATCCCCTTGAGCTGTGCGGGCACATACGCACCGGTCAAAGATACCGCTACGCCCGGCGCCGGCATCTGGCCCATCGCAGACAGGATCTGGGCATAGCCCTGCGGCGGCATAATGCAATTCAGCACAAAAATAATGGTCACAATGATCTTAGACATATAGTTGTTCCACCAATAACAAGTATTCAATATAAAAGACTTGATTACAAGGACTTGGGAGAAGATCGAGAAAACGCTTTCTTTTAGAAAACCCGTCTTACAGGAAGAAAAACATTGCAGTATATATGGTTAGGCGCGAATAAAAGGAATACCCGGGAAGAGAAAAATTATTTTCCCCATAATCCCATATTATTCTTCCTTGCCGCTTTAAATGATTCCTTGAATTCATCGGCATGCATGATATTCGGCGGGATCGTAAGCGGCGATGCATACCCGCTCCCAATGATCAGCTTATTCACGAAAGTTCCGTCTTCCAGATAAACATACGCCAGCAAACGACCATATTTATCACGTTTTTCAATATCAAACTCAAGCCGGACATTCTTGCCCTCGATCAATGGCCTCACAAAATCATACGCCCTTTTCCCCATTGCCTTGATCACCTCAACATCCAGGCCCGAACGTTCGGCGTCACGAAAGAGTTTCTTGCTTTCATGCAGTTCCGGCGTATCAATTCCCAGCAAACGGACCCGCTCCCCTCCAACCAGCTTGAACGTATCGCCATCAACCACCCGCTCTACACGAAAAATCCCCGAAACAGGCGGTTTCTGCCGCTGGAAAGAAGGAAAAACAAGGATCCCTGCCAGCAACCCCAAAAGAGCAGCCACAAACACCAACGATTGAACAAAACCAAGAGGCTTATGAAAAGTGGACATCATTCGTCTAAAGGCCCTTTCAGGCGCACCTGTATCCCCTTGGCATCATTGCCGGCCCTGAAACCATTGGCCGTCAGCGCCTGCAATTGTTTATCAAAGATCGAAACCCCCGGATCTATCCCCGTCACCAGAGGCTGTCCGATCGTGGAAGACAGCTTAACATTGCTGCGGACCATGGCCTCCAGCCTGCCCGCCAGTTCTTCCTTATGTCGATGACGCAGCTCCGTGATCTGGTCAAAGACCTTGAACTTCTCATCCAGAAGCAAATGTGCCAATCCAATCCCGTAATGCGCCATATCGTCATTCACAAGCGCCAGCCCCTGTTCAAAATATTTGATGGCCTGTTCGGCGCGCGACTCCCCGAGAAGATACACCCAACCGACGATCAGATCGATATCGGCCTGGCCGGGACGCAGCTGTAATGACTTGACCAAAGCCTGCTCTGCCGCAACGAACTTTCCCGCAGAATAATACGCACGCCCCAAATTGTTAAGCGCCTCAACATAGTCAGGGTCGACCTCCACTGCCAGCTCATAATACCGCAACGACTCCGCTGGCCCGCTATCGCCTCCAATAGCCTGATAAACCAGCCCCAGACTGTTATAAGCCGGAGCAAAATGCGGATCGACCTCAAGGACTTTCTTGAAGAATTCGGCCGCTTTCTCATACTCACCATCGCGGGCCGCCAGCGTAGCCACCTGAAATATCTGTTCTTTACTAAGCGTTACCGCATTGAGGGATACTAAAGGAAAAAAAAGACTGATGATAACAGCGAACAATCCAACGGGGATCTTGGCCTGAAAGGACATACAAAAGGCCTTCGGAATGGAACTCACTTCTTTGGTTGCACCACAGTGGAAGCCTCAGGCGCCGCAAGCGAATCCTGGGTGATCTTGACGAGGCTCTTCGGGTCGGCAGAGGGGTCTGCTCCGATGATCATCCTGGAGATCGTCAAAGCCGCCTGAACCTTTTCAGCATCACGGGCATTGCTCAAGACATTCATTTTCTCGATCTTGAGCAGGTCTTTGGAATTATTCACGGCGTAAATAAAATAAGTAATATCCTCGAGTTTCCCCGTGCAGTCAAGAGTGACCAGGTACTTGATATAGTTCTTCTGATAATCCTGGCCCGCCGGAGATATCTTCGAAAGCTCAACCTGGGACTGGGTCGCCATCAGTTCGATCTTCTTGAGGAACTCGCCGATGACCTCTTCCTCCGCGCGAACATCCTTTGCATAATAATCCTTGAACGTCGAGGCTTCCTTGACGATCCG
Source organism: Candidatus Omnitrophota bacterium (assembly GCA_903908245.1). GTDB lineage: Bacteria > Omnitrophota > Gorgyraeia > Zapsychrales > Fredricksoniimonadaceae. The sequence goes on along the minus strand of CAIVRE010000019.1, from coordinate 23,452 downwards.
GTCACGGTACGTCAGAAAACGCATGTTCTGCTTGATGACCGCCTCTTCCTTGACGATCTTTTCGTTAATGTCATTCAACCTGGACAAAGAAGGGCCGATAAGCAGGCGATCAAAAAGAGCCAGCATGACAAAAACCGCCGCCACACTGAGGATCTTTTTTTCAATGACTGAAAGGCCAGAAATGAACTTGTTGAACATTATTTATCCTTGGTCGCTTTTTTACTGTCCAGGACATCGGCAGGGGCAGGGGCCGATGCCGGAGCCGCGGCAGGCACACCCTCCGGTGTAAGCTTCATGATGATCTCAAAAGCTGCCACTTCCTTGCCACGGTCTTTTTTCGTTGAGGTAGACTTGGTCTTTACCCCTTCGAACAACGGCGATGCCTCAAGGGCCGTCACAAAATTGAATACTTTGGACATTGAATCCGATATCCCCTGGATCGAAACCATCCCGGCGTCATCCATGCTCACCGCTGAAAGAAAGATCTCCTGCGGGATAATGCGGTACAACTCGCGAACAGCCTCAAGGGGAACACTCCTGGCCTGCAAATATTGCCGCAGGATCTCGGTACGGGTGATCATGCTCTCCAGGTTCTTGACCTCCGCCCTTTGGGCGCTGTACTTGGCCACAAGATTCTGCTGAAGGAACTGGTCCTTGAAATATACTTTGCTTAACAAGGCGAACCCGACAAAGAACAGGGAGCATAAAAAGAATATCCCTGCCTTCAGCGTTTCACGCCCCTTCTCGGACACAGAACGCTGGTCACGGACTTCCTGTGGAATAAGTTCCGCCTGGCATTTAGCCGCAGTCACAGCCGCGGCAATAATATCCAGGGCGCTATCATCCGCAAAATCAGTGGCCAAAGCACCCTGAACAGGCCTGGGCCCCTTCACGAATTTCTGATAAGGAAGGCTCTCGATCTGGATCCCCAAAGACTGGGAGATGACCGGCGTAACAGCCGCCAACGCGGGATGCGCGGTGGTAAAATAAAATCTTCCCGGCTTCGCAAAAACACCTTCCTGATTATATGCGTCCAGAGACACCTTGATCTCATCCGCCATATGTTTGGCCGCTTCAGCATCGACGGCCAGCTGTTCAATGCCAAGGGGAATATTGCGGCTCATCACCACAGTCCCGTTCGACGCAACAATAAAATTCGTGCTTTGCATGTTCACATCAACAAGAACAAAAGGCGCGTCATTCTTCTTCTCGTTGATCGCTTTGGCATAAAAGCGGGCAATACATTCCGGCGCAAAGAGGACCGTGTCCATGGATAATCCGGCCCCTTTTAGGATATCGATCTTTTCCTTGATCGCCTCACGCTTGACAATGATCAGGAGCACCTGCGTATAATTGGCTTTTGCGACCCCGAGCTTCAAATAACTGATAAGGATCTCATCCTTGTTAAAAGGCGTATGCCGCGCTGCCTGAAGGCTGAGGATCGATTCGATCTCATCGTTATCGGTGGAAGGGACCTCGATATTCTTGGTGGTCGCAACTTCTCCGGGAAGCACCCAGACGATCGCGGACTTCTTCACATCAAAACCCGCAAGCACCTGGCGAAGAGCCACGTCGACAAGCCCGTTCTCGACATTTTTCCTGGAAAGTTTCTCGACAACACCGCTGCCGGTCACTTGCGCGACCCTTACCAGGGATGTATTCGCCGAAATTGTGATAACACGGGGTTTGGTTAAATTCATAGCTCCTTGACCTTAGATAAAATCATTATAGACCAATGTGGAAGAAGGCTTCAACCCAAAAATGGATTATTTTTCATACCAATATAAATATTTATTTTGCGCGGCATCAAATACAGTTTCAATGGAACGGGCACTCCCCTTCGCATCCGCAACGCGGGCAATAAAACCATACATCATCGAATCCGTGCGCAAAAGGTTCGCCGCATTAAGGATGTCCAGCTGATGAGCCTCTTTTTCTTCCAGCGCGGCAATAGCGCTGACTTCCGCCGGGATATCAAATGCCTTCAAGAAAATATGATCATCCGCCGTTGAATCCTGGTTGTCCTGACCGCGCCGGGCTTTCAGCAATTTACCGGCGACAACCTCATCGAGCCCCAAAGCCAGAAGGACCGGCATTGAAACGGTGTTGATATTGATACGCCCGTCGCCGTAAATGGTCACGAACGGGCGGAGGCGGTCGTAAATCTTTTTATCGACCCCCTTGACCAAAAGCAATTCATCGATACGCTCGAAAGGGGTCGATTTCATATCGTAAGGGAACTCAAGATTCTTGTAATAATCATCGCTGAAGAAACCCGTGGCTTCACGTTGGCCATAATCGCGCCAGTCGATGATCCCGCCCGCAAGCTGCTTTGCCTTCTCGTCATCCAGCCCGAGGACAAAAGATACCAGACGGGTCAGGGTCACAATATCGGTCGTATTAATATTGATCTTGCCCTGCTCGTCACAAAGACCGGAACGGTCCACCACCCGGCCGGCAACCTCGTCAAAATACGGGCAGACAACCTCGGCCGTCATCCCGCCCAAAGCAATAGCGCCGAACTCCGAAGGATTATTATGCCGGCGGACCTTGGCCGCAGGCGAATAAAGGAACTGGTTCTTCTCCAGGTCGTCTAACAGGACAGCAATGGCTTTCTTGACCCCTGCCTCGGCAGAGAACTGCGCCTGGCTCCGGCCTTCGAGCCGGCCGAGAAGGATGATCTTCTGGCGTGTCCCCATCCCGATCGATAATGCCAGCACCGTCAGGAACCCCAGGGCCCACAGCGCCATGATCAGGACAAAACCTCTTTGGGAGGAGATGCGCCGCGCGGTCATTTCAACCCCGCCGGAACAGGGACAAACCGCCGCAGGAATTTCTCGTTCGAACCGTTCATGAACAGGAGCTCGACCTCAACCCCCGCCGGGAACGGGTCTCCGGGGTCCTGGCTGAGCCTGTAATCCCCGGCCGTCGAAAAATACTTGAACCGCACACGCTTGAGCCCCTTGATCATCGGCCTGGGCTCTCCCCAGGACCCGCGCAAGCCCTGGGAATAATTCGCCTGAAGACGGGAAAGCTCGCCGGTCGATATTGAAAAGACATACTGGACCATCCCGATGCCATCGGAAAGGACTTCCGCCGAACGGCTTCCGGCCCTGTCGGATCCTGTCATAACGATCGTCGGGAAAGCGAGCGTGCCCTCGGCCCCCACCATAGCCAGCGTGCTGAACGGAAAACTGTTGCGCACGTCGGAAGAAAAACGGTCGAAAAAGAACGCCGCATCTTCCTCGATCATGAGCACGCGGCTGCGGTCCCATAATCTGAGGCCATTGATCAGGCAGGAAAAGACCGCCAGCGATATCCCGGCGATCAGGGTTGTGACCAGAAGGATCTCAACAAGAGTAAAGGCACGGCGGGAGCTGCGCATCAATTCCCTTTCCCTTTCTCTGTTGACCCTATCCCCGAAAAATACGCCGACCGCGCGATCTCGACCTCACGGCCGCGCTCAACCCACGACAAGGCAATGTCGAGCTGAAAGACCGAAAGCAACTGCCCGACGGGCTTAAGTTGAATATTATATTTAAAATCGACCGGACGGCCGTTGAGGAGCACCGTCTCGTTAAGACGGCCGACATCCACATCCCTTAAAACACGAAAATCGCGCTCAATGGCCGCAACCCGGCTTTCAATAAGGTCCAGTGCGCATAAACGGCGAGAAAGATGGTCAAGATAATCAACACCGATAAAAAACGACCGGTAGATGGCCACAAGCCCGGCCGAAAGAATGACCGCGGTCACCATCACCTCGATAAACGTAATGCCCCGACGACCAAAAGGCCGGGGCCATTTACCAGTTATTAATGTCATCTTGAGCGGAAGCCACATCCTTGCCTTTGGAAGAAAGGTCATAATCGGTACGATGGGTGCCCGGTGAAACATACACATAAGCATTCCCCCAGGGATCGACCGGCTCTTTCTCAATATACGGGCCGCGCCAGTTCTTCGGCTGAGGGTCTCCGGCAGGCTTGTCTTTGAGCGCCGCCAGGCCCTGGGCCGTGGTGGGGAACATCCCGTTATCAAGCTCATAAAGTTTAAGCGCGGTAGCCAGCTGCGCCTGAATATCGGCCTGTGCCACCGAAACCTTGGCCTGCTCCGAACGCCCCGAGAGGCGAGGGATGATCATTGCCGCCAGCGCACCGATAATAATAACGACGAGCATGATCTCAACCAGCGTAAAAGCTTTTTTCCCCATTGTACCCTCCCCTAATGTTAACGCTAAAGGCTTGAAGCGTCTGCAATCCACCGGCTTTCAAGATCCGCCATCGAACCGAATATCCCGCTATACGCGCGCACCAGCGCGGCCTCAAAATTGCGGCCATCCCTCAACTCTTTAGATAACCGATAAAAGGCGTCCTGTCCATACTTTTCTATAAGAAATACGACGACCGATAAACTTTGCGCGTAAAAAAGCGATACCTGGGACTCATCCTGCAATTCCGAGGGTTTAAGATCAATGAACACATTGAACGGAATATGCTTGCCCGCGGCAATGACCGGGCGCATCGCGTCCTTGACCAGCTGCCGCTTCCCCTGTTCTTCCAGCTGCGCCACGCCTTCCTCGAACCAGACCGGCGTCTTCCCGGCATCTTCCGCCAGGAGGTCCCAAAGGATCAAATGCGCGATCTCATGCGGCAGGATCGCACTGAAGATCTCCGGCTGGCCGTCATAAGTAACAACGACACGGTCACGGAACAATTTGGAATCCCGTGAAGCATACCCCCTGGACCATTGCGTCTGGCCGGTAAAACGCGTATACGAGATCTGATCGGGGAACAGGATGATCTTGACGCGCTTATCCCAGGTCCAGAAGTCCGCATACCGCGTAAAACCAATGTTGCGTGAAACACGCACATACATCTGTTCCGCCTGATCGAGGATCTCCTCCGCCGTATTTCTTTCTCCCGGCAACGTATAGCGCACAACAAAATGCGTGCTCTTCAAGTCAATGAACGCATCCTGGGCCACCGCCTGGCCTGGAAAAAATACTCCGATGGAAAATATAAGAAGCAATAAAAATAACCGCATGTTATTGTGCCAAAATATCCATTTGAAAGATCGGCAGCAGCATCGCAAAAACAATGAACCCGACAATAGCCCCCACCAGTAATATCATCAACGGCTCAAGGAGCGTCGTCAGCGTTTTGGAAACCTCCCCGATATCCTGCTCGTAAGTATCCGCGATATCCATCAGCGTATCCGCCAGCTCACCGGACTCTTCCCCGACAGAGATCAGCTGGGCGAACATCTCCGGCAGGGCCGAGACCTCTTTAAGCGCGTCCCCGAAGCCTGCGCCGCCGGCGACCCTTTGCTGCACCAACAACAATGAACTTTTCAAGTCTTCGATCGACAACGTCGGAATGGCCACCTCAAGCGCCTTCAGGATCGGGATCCCGCTTTGCAGGAGCAACCCCAATGTACGGGCAAAACGCTCCGAATCCACTTTAAGCGCCAGTTCCCTCACAAAAGGGATCAATGCCAGGGACTGCCCTACCCCCCGGCGTAACCAGACCGCCTGATCAAACGTCCGCGCCGCGATCGCCCCGACAACAACAAAACCCGCCAGGAAAGGCCATGACTTCACCACGCCACGGCTCAAGCCCATGATAAACACCGTAGGCCAGGGCAACGGAGTATTGATCCCGCTAAAAAGCACCGCAACGCGCGGCATCACAAATGTCAGGATAAAGAAAACCGTCAGGATCCCCACGCCAAGCATAAAGGCAGGATAAGCTAACGCGGCCCGGATCCGGGAAGATATCTCGTCCTGTTTCTTGAAATACACGGTCATATTCGCCAGCAATTCCCGAAGGCGTCCGCTCTCCTCGCCCGCCCGTGCCATCGCCACATATAACGATGAAAACACCGCCGGATGGTCAGAAAGGGAATCGGAAAAAGAACGGCCATTGCGGATACTGGCCGCGACTTCCACCAGAACTCTGGAAAAATACGCATGTTTTGTCTGACGGCCGAGGACATCAAGCGCCTGCAGTAAAGCAACTCCCGACTTCAGCAGGGCCACCAGCTGCCGGGTAAAAACATACATCTGCTTAAGCCCTATCCTGGAAACCTTTAGATCGCGCAACAAACCGCCGCTGGCAGAAGACCGCTCTTCCACCGAGACCGGAATAAGATTTCTCCGGGTCAATAACTCGACCGCCTCGTCACTATCGCGGGCGATAATATCCCCGGCAACAGTCTCCGCGTTCTCTTTCTTGGCTTTATAAACAAATACCGGCATGATCTATCGCTCTCTCAAACACAGATCCAAAATAGGCATTCAATGCTTTACAGGATCCTCTTTGATCGTCACATTCATGACTTCGGCCGGAGTCGTCACCCCCAGGGTCACGTTCATCCACCCGTCCTGACGCAGGGTGCGCATTCCGTTCTTGACGGCAATACGCGCGATATCCTCCACTCGCGCCTTATCCAGCACCGCCGACCGGATCGCTTCATCCACCATCAGGATCTCATAAATGGCCGTGCGGCCATAATAACCCGTGCCGTTGCAATGGTCACAGCCGCGGCCTTTATATATCTTCACCCTGGAAGGATCGGCAAGCCCGAGGCTCTGCGTGATATCCTGGCGGATCTCGGTCAATGGTTCATCGTTGATCTCGCGGCACTGTGTGCAAAGGACCCGCACCAGGCGCTGAGCCACAAAAGCCTGGACACTCGATGCCACCAGATACGGTTCCACTCCCATATCCACCAGGCGGGTGACCGCGCTGGCCGCGTCATTCGTATGCAGGGAAGAAAAAACCAGGTGCCCGGTCAGGGCCGTGCGGATCGCGATATCCGCGGTCTCTTTATCCCGGACTTCCCCGACCATCAGGATATCAGGGTCATGACGCAAAATGCTCCTCAAGCCCGAAGCAAACGTAAAATCAACCGCAGGATTCACCTGGATCTGGGTCAGCCCCTCCATTTCGTATTCAATAGGGTCTTCGATCGTGATGATCTTGCGGTTGGGGTCATTGATCTCATGAAGACAGGCATAAAGGGTGGTCGTTTTCCCGCTGCCCGTCGGTCCGGTAACAAAAATAACCCCGTGGGGACGGACGATCAGCTCGCGGAACTTGCGCGCATTGTCTTTATTGAACCCGAGCTTTTCAAGGTCCAGCAAAGTGGTCGTGGTCGGTAAAAGACGGATGACCATGCTTTCCCCGTGCAACGTTGGGATGGTCGACACGCGCAGGTCCAGCGCCTGGTCCTTGACACGCACGACCGCACTGCCGTCGTGAGGCTTGCGCCGTTCGGTAATACTGATATTGGCCATGATCTTGATGCGCGAAAGAATAGCCGCCAGAAAATGCTTGGCCTCCACCGGCAGATTGGCATCAATGAGCACGCCGTCGATACGATAACGAAAACGGACCTTGCTCCGGTACGGTTCAATGTGAATATCCGTCGCGCGTTTCTGAAAAGCCTCAAGGATGATCTGGTTCACCAGCTTGGTCACCGACGGATCTTCGCTCGAACGCTCGATGTCCTCCAGCGTAGCCCCCTCTTCCTGGGTGTACTGCGAACGTTTCCGGGGTTCCCTGGTAAGGATCTGATCGATGGTGTCCGACGCAAGCCCGTAATATTTCTTCAGGGCTTCTTCAATATCCCACGGACCGGCGAGAACAAACTTCGTATCCAGTCCCAGATGGGCACGGATATCATCCTGGCTATGGATATCCAGAGGCTCGAAGACTGCCACGGAAAGCTTGTTGCCTTCCAGCGCGATCGGCATGAACTGATAATAGGAAGCGACCTTGACCGGCACCCGTTCAATAACGGCTTTATCAACCACCACCGCTTTTAGGTTGACCACCTCCATCCGCAGATGATCCGACAAAGCCTTCAGGATCTCCTGGGCCTTTAAAACACCCTCCTCGATCAGATAAACGCCCAGCTTCTTGTTAACACGCTGGGCTTCGGTGGCAAAAACGGCAATAGAGGCCTCGTCGAGCAATTCGGCCTTGAGAAGAGCTTCCGTGAGTGTTTTACTGACAACAGGCTTGAGCATAGACTTTTAGCGAGGGCCCGGCTTATACCCTGGGAGCTTTACCGATCATGTAAAAATCAGGGGATTCCATATGATCATACTCTCCGTTAAGGATCCGCTCGCAACCTTCGATGGTCTCCTCAATGGGGACGTATTCCCCCTTTTTACCGGTAAAGACTTCAGAAACAGAGAACGGCTGGGTCATGAAGTTGTAAAGTTTTTCCGCGCGCTTGTAGATCAGCTGGTCTTCCTTGCTAAGCTCGTCGATACCGATGACCGCGACCACGCGTTTTAACGCATTGTGCTTGTTAAAATGCTGAATAGCGCGCTGGGAGATCTCATAATGACGGCGGCCGACAACCGCCGTATCAAGGTTCGTACAGGAACTTTGCAGAGGGTCAATGGCCGGATACATCCCGCGCTGAACCAGGTCGCGCGAAAGGACGATATTCCCGTCAAGCGTGGCAAAGATCGCAACGACCGCCGGGTCTGTCATATCATCCGCGGGCACATACACCGCCTGCATCGCGGTAATCGAACCGCCGCCATCGACAGACCGGATGCGCTCCTGGACCGCATTGACCTCGGAAGACATCGTGGGCTGATACCCTGTCTCCGCCGGGACGCGCCCCAACAATGTCGAGATCTCCTGGCCGCCCTGGATGAACCGGTAAAGATTATCCATAAAAAGCAAGACGTCCTTGTTCTTGGCCACAAGATATTCCGCCATCGTGAGCCCCGTGTTGACCACTTCCGCACGAGTCCCCGGCGGCTGGTCCATCTGGCCGAACGCCAGCATGACTTTTGGCAAAAGGCCGCTTTCAAGAAGCTCATAATAAAGCTCGTTCCCTTCGCGAATACGCTCTCCGATACCGGTAAAAACACACGCACCGCCATGGGCCTTGACGATATTATGAATAAGCTCAAGGATGATAACCGTCTTGCCGCAACCCGCGCCGCCGATGACCCCGGTACGGCTGCCCTTGACCAAAGGATAAAACAAGTCAACATATTTGATCCCCGTCTCAAGCACTTCGGCGATCTCGCGCCTCTTGCTGGTCAGGTCGAACGTCACTTCCACGGTAGGCTTGCGGATCGGGATCATATGCGGGCAGTTCTCGAACGGCCCTCCGTTATCCAGCGGACGGCCGGATGTATCCATGACCCGGCCGAAACAGCCGTCGCCGACAGGAATAGCGATCGGTTTATACGTACAAAAACAGGGCGCGTTCTTTTGCAGGTTCAATGTTTCCTGAAGAGAAATACAGCGCACGACCCCCTGGCCCAAATGCTCAGCGCACTGCAGCGTGATCTTTTTTCCTTCAAAGGTCATGGTCTCAATGCAGTCATAGACCGCCGGCGAAGCCTCCCCTTCAAAAAACTTGATGTCCACCACCGGCCCCTGCACCGCGACAATATTCGCGGACGGGCGGCGGTCAGAGGCAGCGCCGGGGACCTTCACCTGTTCATTTGTTGTTTGCGCCATAAATTTTCCTCAATGAATTCCGCTACTTGGACATCGACATCATCCTCGAAGAAAAAACCTCGCGGAGACTCTTGTCAATATCATTCTTTCGAGCCTTGCGATACCGCATCTTGACAGCCTGGCCCTCTTTCTTAACATTCGTCAAACTCGTATCAAGCTGCTGCGACTGCGCTGAAACAGCCGCGATGCTGGTATCGAACATCATTTCATAGATCTTCGACGAGGTCCATAAATTCGCCAGGTAACCGATAATATCCAGAGGGTCCGACTCCTCGATCACATAGTTGAACTGCTCCACTTTCTGCTTCTGCTTCTGAAAAATGAACCCGCAGGGCAAAAGTTTGACCACCCGCGCTTTAACCGTCTGCAGATCTTTGGGCCAGGGATAAACCACAAGGACTTTCCCGATCTTGCCGGTCATCACCTGTTCCACCAGATAATCCTTAAGCAAAACCGAGGTTTCATACATGCCCCGGTCGGCGATCTCTTCAAAGGTCATGGCATTCTTGACGCCCATCATGGAAAGCTTCATCACACCCTTGCGCCCTACGGTCACAAACTGTGCATCAGGGAATTTATCCCTCTCCTCAAGCGCGCGGACAATGACCTTGTTGTTCAGATCCCCGATGAACCCTTCTTCGGACGTGATCACGACAATACAAAGATTCGGATTCGTGTTCGATATCAACGGATGCGCGATCTCGGTATACTCCAGAAGCCGGAAAAACTCGGCAAAAGATTCACCGAAACGCTGAAAACCGCCGCGCCGGGCAAACAAGTCACGGAACTTCATGTCCGCGATATCCTTGAGGACCTGCACCAGCTCAACAAGGTCACGAACCTCGATCATTTCCCGTTTGACCTTGTTGGCCTTTCCCATAACTGCCCTTATTTCTTGTCCTGATAACTTTTTTCGATCAGCGTCTTGAGCGCAAACGCATTATCACGAATAGCGGTCTTCAAGCTCCCGTCAAGCTGCAGGCTGCCGAACTTAAGCACAACGCCACTGATGTGCCCGGGCTCCACTTTAGCGGTCAGGGTCATATCCCGTCCGGTCTTGGAATGAATGATCTCGGCGAACTTCTTCACATCCGCTTCTGTCGTCCCGTTCACGGTCACAATATCGGCATGTTTGATCTCGGTACTGATCTTCGACATGTCCACAGCCTTAAGCTGTGTAATAAAATCATCAATAAGGTCCCGCTCCAATGCCGCTTTGGCTTTCTTGGTCAAAATATCATCCAGGATCTTGGTGGAATAATCAATGATCTTGAGCTCCATCTGCTTCTCAATATCACGGCGTATCCCGTCGGCTGCATTCTGGGCCTTGACAATGATCTCCTCGGCTTCCGCGCGGGCTTTATTGACCAATTCTTCCTTGTGCTTGTTCGCCTCGGCTTCCAGTTCGCCTTTCATTTTCTGCTCAAGCGAATCCAGCTCGCGTTTGCGCTGCGCAAGCTCCTCGTCCGCCTGGCGGATCTTACGGTTAAGCTCCGCCTCTTTCGCGCGCGCCGCTTCGGCATCCCGGTCAAGGCGCTGTTTGGCCCCGTCCACACTGGAAACAAAGACCCGATGTAGCGCAAAAATGATCGCGCCGCTGACGATCGTTGTTAACACCAGAAACTGGATGACTAATTCCAAACCCATATAAAAGCTCCTTTTTAATTTTCTCTACGAAAAAATTAAGAACGTCCTAATCTGAAAAAACATGTAAAAAAAGCGCGATCATACAAAATCCGAATATCTCGACCATCAAAAGCTGAAAACAAACACCCATCAGCAACCTGGCGCTGCGGCTTGGATACTGACCAAGCCTGTCGATCAGGCGTGTCCCCAGCATGGCAATAAGGAAACACGGCACGCCCACCATGACCAGAAAACAACCGATGAATACAAACCCTTCATGCCAAAACTGGAATTTCACGGTTTTCTACCTCGCGAACAACTGAAAAATAACCAGGATCGACACGATCGCTATCGCTTCCACGAACACCAGAAGGATCGCCATTCCCATAAATATCTTGGATGCCGACGATGGATTGCGGCTAAGCGCCTTAATGACCGCATACCCCAGGACAGAAATAACGACCGAAGGCCCCATCACCGCGATGAACATGACCGTAAGAATAATAAATGTTTCTGCTAACATGGCTGTTTCTCTTTGTTATTTGCCTTGTGATACGGATTCGATCTTTTCCTCGATCATTATATTGCACTCATTGGCGAAGAACCGGACAACCCCTCCCCTGGCCGGAAGCCTCCGGTCCCAATTGATAACGATATCCCCGGCAATGATCCCGATCAAAGGATAATGATACGCCAAAAGTTCATACTCGCCGCGATCCCCCGTGATAAAAACACTGTTCACTTCTTCCTCAAGAATGAGGCGCTTGGCGCTCAGGATCACACAGCGAAAATTGCCTTTATATTTTGCCGCCATGAGACTCCCGCGTGGTCACTAATCGTCCTGGCCCGCCGATTTTGGCGCGCGCTTCCTGATGTCGCCGATAAGACCGCTAATGGCTGTATCAAGCAGCTTCTCGATCTCGGGTTCAAGCTTCTTCTTTTCGCGCAACAACGTGATCAGTTCCGGCTTGTTCTTTTGCGTATACGACAGACACTCGGCCTGAAAAATATTCACCTGCTCGATCGTAAGGTCATTCATATATTTTCTGTTAAAAGCATAAAAAACAAAAACCTGCATCTCCAGGCAAACCGGCGCATCTTTATCCTGGCGAAGAATATGGGTGAGGATAAGCCCACGCTTGAGCTTCTGCTTCATATCGTCGGACTGGCCGGATGTCTTCAGTTTGGAAAGGCGCAGGAGTTCGCGGTACTGTAAATATTCCAGGCGCAACGGGCCTGAAAGATTCTTGATCGCCGACCATTGCACTTTGGAACCAACGCGGGACACGGAAAGCCCGAGGTCCAGTGCCGGCTTCTGCCCTTCACCAAAGATCTGGGCGCTCAAGAGGATCTGCCCATCCGTCATCGACACCAGGTTCGACGGGACGAACGCGGTCAGGTCCCCTTCCAGGATCTCAACGATCGGAAAGAACGTCATTGAGCCGCCGCCTTGTTCCTTGCTCAGATAGCACGAACGTTCGATCATTTTTGAATGCAGGTAAAAAATATCTCCGGGATAAGAATCGCGTCCCGGCGGACGGCCGAGCAAAAGCGATATTTCGCGATAACACCAGGCATGTTTCGTAAAGTCATCAAACCCGATGAACACATCCTGCCCGCGCTGCATGAAATATTCCCCCAGCGCGCACGCCACGTACGGCGCCAGATACTGCTGTCCGGGTGTGGATGAAGCCGAAGCAGAAACAATCAGGCTATAATCAAAACATTTATGATCCTTGAAAAGCTGGACCACCTTGGCAAGGGACGCGCGCGCTTTACCGATACCGCAATAAATACATACCACGCCGGTATTGCGCTGATTGATGATCGTATCCGTAACAAACGTGGTCTTGCCCGTCATCTTGTCACCCAGAATAAGCTCACGCTGCCCAAGCCCGATAGGGATCATGGCATCAAGGACCTTGATCCCGGTCTCCAGCGTCTTGCTCAACGGTTGCCGGTCCAGGATCGGTGGACACGACGGGAAAATAGGCGCCATAATATCCGCCGTAATAGGCCCAAGGCCATCCAGCGGCTCCGCAAGGGGATTAACAATGCGCCCGATGAAATTCTTGCCCGCCGGAGTATAAAAAGGCTCGATCGAAGCGATCGCCTTTTGCCCGGTACGGATCTTTTCCGCTTCTTTAATGATCAGGACCTGCGCCTCGGATTCATTGAACCCGACGATAAGGCCGATCGTCCCAAATCCGAACCGGATCAACTGGCCGTTAATGCAATTCTGAAAGCCCGTCACGATCACAATACAACCGCGGATAGCCTTAACGATCCCTTCTTCTGTATATTGAAGTTTAATGCTCATGCTTCTTTCTTTTCCTCTTTAGGAATTGTCATTTCTTCCTGTTTCTTCTCTTTGGAAGTCCTGATGCTCCAAGTAATGAAATAGATCATGGTGAATATCGCCAGAAAGATCATGACACTGCCAATGATCTTCCAGGCGGCATTGACCGTCGGCTTCTTGTCAAAGATGGCCTGTGAAACGCGCGCCAGCGACTTCAGGGACTGTATCTTCTGCATGACATTCTTGAGCTTGCTTTTCTCCAGTTCCGCCCGGTGCCGTGCAATCAACTTTTCCAGGGCATCAAAATCGTTCTTGGCCTGTTCCAGCCGTTTCTGGTTGATCCTAAACGCGCCAATATGCTGGTTGATATCCGGCTGCGGCATCGCCTGCAGGGATGCGATCAAATCCAGGTTATTAATGATCTCGTCATAAAGGCTCTTGGCCGTAGCGGCGAACTCGGAGGACTGAAGGGATTCATACATCCCGGTCGAACGCTCATGAATAAAATCAAGGTCCTTCTGCTGAATGAACCAGACATCCCGGATCCCGATCTTGATGCTTTTCTTCTCATTGGCCGCGAGGTCTTCTTCTTTAAAAAGAAAAGAGGTATTCTTCTTTTCATCGAAACGGATCTCATACCCCTGGCGGTCCACCACATATTCCGGACGGACTTCCGGCGGAAGGAAATGCTGCTGTTTGACCTTTCTCATCTTGTCCGTAGGATTCGTGACTTCCAGGACATATTGAACGATCTTCTTGCTTTCCTGGTCCCGCGCGTCTGACCGCCAAAAATCGATCAGTTTCGCTTTGGTACGGATATCTTCCAGGGTTTGAAGATGACTGCGATAAGTATCAATGCGCTGATCGATCGTGCCTGTTGCCTGCGCTTCCTGGTCTAAAACATACTCCAGCTTGGCCAGCAGCTGCTCTTTCAAAAGCTGCCCGTTCGCCACGCTCTTCTCCGCGCCCATTTCCTTGAACCCCTGATCAATCTCCTGACGGATACTGGCGGTCTGTTCATCGGAAACGCGCCATACATCACGGATCCTCACCTTGAACGTACGCGATTCTTTCGGCGCAAGCAAACACTTGCCATGAAGGAAATAACCAGAATCCTTGATATTGTAATCGACCTCAAGCCCGGCGGCATCAAGGATATCCGCCGGTTTGATCTCACCGGGTATGCTAAATTGAATATCTTTATCCTGAGAGACATCAGTCCCGTTCACCGCCAGGACATTGATGATCACATCCGCCGAAGCAAAAGAAATGCACAGACAAAACAAACCTGCAACGACTGCCCCGGTAACAGCGAAAGCTTGGCGCTTACGGCAGGATATCATTGCGAATTACTCCCCGCTTTCAAACCAGGTCTTGACGACAATATCATCGACCTTCATGGCTTCCTGCAGAGCGCGCAGCTTGGCGTCGATCTCTTCAAGCTTGGCATTGACGCGTTCCATGTCCTGCGCCTGCTGTTTGGTAAGATTATCGACCATCAATCCGGTATTCTCAAGGCCCGCGAGCTTGGCCTGCTGTTCCAGTATCTTCTTGAGCATGCCGATCGCATCCTGGGCAAGTCCGCCGGCCGCTTCACCTTTTCCACCGAGGCTTTCCGCACTCTTCTTCAGATCCTGGATATACTTTGAGAACTCATTCAATTTTTCATAAATATTCGGAGAATTGCCATAAACACCCAGGTCATCATCAATGGACATCGCAAGTCCAAGAGCCGCACCGGCGGAATTTTTGCCTTTCTCGGCAAAATCCTGGATCGTGGCCATTTGAGTAAACACAGAGGTTGCTCCTCCGGTACCGATCAATGTCTGGATATTTTTAATATCACCAAAGATCGTTTGTGAGGTTGAGGTATCCGAGCTCTTGCCTAACAATTCTATGATCGACTTGAAATCTTTCGTGCCGATCGCATCCGAGATCTTGGAGATCTTTCCGATCAGGCTGTTAGTGCCGGCAGTATCGGTAATATTCCCGATCACATCGTAAATATGCTGCATGTTGCTTACCATGGTCGAAGCATTCTGGGAGAAATTCGACATTTGAGCCCAATTAATATTGGAAGTCGACATGGACTTAATATCATCCCAGTTCACTTCTGCCTGGGACATTGCCGCCATTTCACCCCAATTGATCCCGGAACGCGTCATTGTCGCCATATCCACCCAGTCAACTGTTGCGGCGCCAAGGCTGCCGACATCTTGCCAGTTAACCGCAGCGGTGGTCATTGATGCCGTATCATTCCAGTTGACGTTCGCCGTAGACATAACAGCCCAATCATCCCAGTTGATCTTGGCGTCAAGGATCGTACTCAGATCAGCCCAATTGACATCGGAGCTCGTCATTTCAGCCAAACTTGACCAATTAACATTGGTATTCGCAAAAGCCGCAAGACCGTCCCAATTGACCCCATTACGGGACAAATTATCGATCTCGTTCCAATTGATCCCGGTCAAAGAAAGTTCGCCAATATTAGCCCAGTTCACACCACTTGCGGTCATGGACATAATATCTGTCCAGTTAATAAGTTCCGTACTTAACTGCGCAATATCATTCCAATTGATCCCAGTCTCCGCCATAACACCGACACTTTCCCAATTGATCCCGTCACGCGACATTTGGGAAATATCCGACCAGTTAATATTTGATGTTGAAAGTGTTCTCAAATCTTCCCAATTAATATTGGTTGAGGACATTTCCGCAATACCGCTCCAGTTCACACCCGTGCCAGCCATACTACTTAAACTTTCCCAATTAATATCTGAACTCGCAAGCTCGGCTAATCCGTCCCAATTCACCTGGGCATCCGTCAGATTGCCAAGACTTGCCCAATTAATACCTTGCGTTGTCATGGCTTGCATATCCGACCAGTTGATCCCGGTATCCGCGATCGTTGCAAGCTCTTCCCAATTAACCCCTGTTTCCGACATTACCGTTAGATCGGTCCAATTCACCCCGTTATTTGTCAACGCGGACATATCCATCCAGTTAATCCCGCTCTGGGTCATTTTTTGCAATTCATCCCAATTAACCCCGGTGGCTGTAAGCGTTGCAAGGTCGCTCCAATTAACACCAGCTTCCGTCATCAATCTGAGACTCTCCCAATTAACCGTGCTTTGTGTTAAGGCGCCAAGATCGCTCCAATTAACATTGCTGTCAGTCAATGCCTGCAGATCGGTCCAATTGATCCCTGAATTGGACATAAATCCAAAACTGTCCCAGTTGATCGTGCTTTGAGTCATTGCACTTAAATCAGTCCAGTTAACAGAACTATCCGTCAATGACTGCAGATCGGTCCAGTTAACCCCTGAATTGGTCATAGATCCAAGACTATCCCAATTTACACCAGCACTGGACATCTCGGCAATATTGCTCCAGTTGATCGCACTAAAAGATAGCGTATTAATATCCTGCCAGTTTATTCCTGTATTACTCAGTGTTCCAAAATCTGCCCAGTTGATCTGTGATGACGACATCGCCGTCATATCCGACCAATTAACACCGGTATTGGTCAATTGGCCAAGATCCTGCCAATTCACCAGGGATAATGTCATTGTTTGAAGATCAGTCCAATTAATACTGGACTGCGAGAGCCTTCCGAAATCGCTCCAATTAATACCCGAATCTGTCAATTGAGCAAGATCTTCCCAATTCATGGACGATGATGTCATTGTTTGAATATCCGTCCAATTAATGCTGGACTGCGAAAGACTTCCGAAATCGCTCCAATTAATACCTGAATCGGTCAAGGTCCCGATATCATCCCAGTTAACACCCGCAGCGGACATTACATCAAAATTATCCCAATTAATAGAAGAGGTCGTCATGGCACTCAGGTCTTGCCAATTAAGACCGGCTAACGACAATGACTGCATATCTGTCCAATTAACATTCGCCGCAGTCATTGCGCTAAGGCTTTCCCAATTAATACTCGAACCGGTCATCCGTTGCAGGTCGGTCCAGTTCACCCCGGCATTCGTCAATGAATCAAGATCCGTCCAATTCACATTAGAAGCGGTCATAACACTTAATTCTTCCCAATTCACTCTTGCAGCGGTCATGGTTTGAAGATCGGTCCAATTCACCCCCGCATCCGTCAAGGTACCGAGATCGGTCCAATTAACGTTAGCAGTTGCCATCGCGCTGAGGTCAGACCAATTCACACTGGAATCGGTCATAATACTCATATCCGACCAATTCACACCACTACGGGTCAATTGATCAATATCTGTCCAATTAATGCCGGTCGTACTCATTATATTAATATCAGACCAATTGATACCGGAACCGGCTAATTCGCCAAAATTCGACCAGTTAATACCGGAAGATGTCAACAATGTCAGATCATTCCAGTTAATAGCATTGGTTGTCATTGTTGCAAGATCGATCCAATTCACACCGGCCTTGGACATGGCATCAATATCAGACCAATTAACACCACTTTGCGCCAGGACTGCAACATCTCCCCAATTCACACCCGTTGCTGTGAGCGCTGCTATATCCGACCAATTGACCGTAGACAAAGACATCGTGTCAATATCAGTCCAATTTATCCCGGTTTGCGTTAAAGCAGACATGTCAGACCAATTAATACTTGTCGTTGTCATGACGGACATATCCAACCAGTTGATCGTTGACAAGGACAGACTGCCAAAATCATCCCAATTGATCGCAGCCTGAGTCATGGCTGAAAGATCATTCCAATTAATAGTTGTTTTTGTCATTGTTTCAATATCAGACCAATTGATCCTGGATTCCGAGAGAACATCCAGATCGGACCAATTAATTCCTGCTTTAGCCAACTGGTCAATGTCGCTCCAGTTAATACCGGCAGAAGACAAAGTATTCATGTCGGTCCAATTCACACTTGCAGCGGTCATGGCCGCAAAATCAGCCCAGTTGATCGCTGTGGTGGTTAACACATTAAGATCAGCCCAATTAACCCCGCTTCCAGTCATTGAATCAAAAGCGGCCCAGTTGATCCCCATGTCCGCCATCATACTGATATCATTCCAATTTGTTCCGGCAAGAGACATCTGCGCGATATCTATCCAGTTAACTGCATTATTGGACATAACATTCATGTCGATCCAATTAATGCCTGAATTTGTTAAAGTGCTCAGATCATCCCAATTGGCTCCAGCCTCAGACATAACCGTTAAACCATCCCAGTTCACATTGGCACTGGTCAATTGGCCAAGGTTATCCCAGTTAACATTATTTGTTGTAATAGCATTAAGAGCCGCCCAATCGATGCCACTATTGGTCAATAAAGATAACCCGTCCCAATTGATCGGAGCAGAAGCCATATTGCTTAACCCACCCCAATTAACACCCGCTGTACTCATATCCACAATGCCTTCCCAATTGATCCCGGAATTTGTCATGGTCTGAATATCAGCCCAATTCACAGCAGCATCAGTCATAACATTCATATCAGTCCAATTGACACCTGAAGCAGCCATTGTAGAAATATCAGTCCAATTAATAGCGGAAGAATTTAATGTGTTTATATCCGACCAATTGATCTGTGCCTGACTCAAGGTCGCAATATCCTGCCAATTGATCCCGCTATCGCCCATCTGCTGCAGGTCGATCCAATTGATCCCGGTCACCGATAAGGATTGAATATCAGTCCAATTCACCCCTTGATCAGAAAGTTTTTCAATATCCATCCAATTAATCGCGCTATTGGTAAGAATACCCAGGTCAGACCAATTTACGGCCTTGGTGGACATAACCACCAGATCATCCCAATTGATCGCTTCACCGGACATCTTTTGAATATCCGTCCAGTTAAGTCCGCTATCCGTCAACACGGCCAGATCGCCCCAATTAACGCCCAAATTCGTCATCCGTTCAAAATCATTCCAGTTCACACCAGCACTATGCAACGCTTCCATATCAGCCCAATTGATCCCTTGAGCCGACATGATCTGTATGTCTGTCCAGTTGATCGCACTATTAGAGAATGTGCTAAGATCTGTCCAATTAAGCGCACTTTGAGTTAAGGCATTAATATCTGCCCAATTGATCGCAGCAGAGGAAAGCGCATTAATATCCATCCAATTGATCCCGGCATCTGTCAATGATCCAATATTGGCCCAATTAACGCCAGTATCACTCATTACAGAAATATCAGACCAATTAATGCCCGTGTCACTTAAAGTTTCAATATTATTCCAGTTGATCCCATTAAGCGTTAACGACTGAATATCCATCCAGTTAACACCTGAAGTAGAGAACGCGGACAGATCAGACCAGTTGATCGCTGTTGTACTAAGAGAAGCGATATCAGACCAGTTAACTCCGGCCAGACTTTCAACGGATATATCAAACCAATTGATCCCGGAGTCAGAAGCAACTTCCAGATCGGTCCAGTTGATCCCTTGATCGGCGATCGTTTGAATATCCGTCCAGTTAATATTGGCACGGCTCAGTGTTGCTATATCCGCCCAGTTGATACCTGTCGTGCTAATATCATTAAATGCCGACCAATTAACTCCTGTGTCCGTTAATACTTGCATATCCACCCAATTAACACCGATATTGCTCATCGCAGACATATCCGACCAGTTCACACCGGAATCACTCAGGATCTGAATATCTGACCAGTTGATCCCTGTTTTACTGATCTGTTCGATCTCCTGCCAATTAACACCCTGGTGAGTTAAGACATCAATATCGGCCCAATTGATCGAACTCGTGGACAGAGACCCTATATCCATCCAGTTGATCCCGGTTTTAGTGACCTGTTCCATATCCTGCCAGTTGATCAAAGAAGTGCTCAAAGCCGTCATATCGGTCCAGTTAACACCGGATGTTGTCATCAAACTGAAATTATCCCAATTCACTCCTGAAGTTGTGAATGCATTGAAATCTGCCCAGTTCACTGCGGAATCACTGAGTTTCTCAATATCATTCCAGTTAACACCAGCTTCTGTTAACATCCCCATATCATTCCAGTTAACACCAGAATTTGTCATCGCTGACAAGTCATTCCAGTTAACTCCAAGGCCATTTAATATATTAAGGTCAGACCAGTTCACCCCGACATTGCTCATATAATTCAGGTCTGCCCAGTTCACACCACTTTGACTCATCATGTCTATATCGGTCCAATTCACCCCGGTATTACTCAAAGTTTGAATATCCGTCCAATTGATCCTGCTGTTGCTGAGCATGCCAATATCTGACCAATTGATACCCACTTCGCTCATATCGGAGATCTCAGTCCAATTGAGACCACTATCACTAAGGGCTGTAATATCCGTCCAGTTCACTCCTGCATTACTTAAAGATTGTATATCTGTCCAATTGATCCCTGTTTTAGCCAATACATCAATATCCGTCCAGTTAAGCCCTGTTTTGGTCAAAAGCTCAATGTCAGACCAGTTCATTCCTGTTAAAGACATTGATTGCAGGTCTGTCCAATTGATACTGGATTGTGTTAATAATTGAATATCATCCCAGTTCATTCCTTGTTTTGAAATGCTTTCAATTTCTGTCCAATTCACTCCACTGACTGATAATTTTTCAATATCAGACCAATTAAGCCCCTGAGCGCTCATAGCTCCAATATCCGCCCAATTAACACCAGTATTTGTTAATTCTTTAATGTCCTGCCAATTGATCCCTGTTAAACTCGCGGAATTGATATCTGTCCAATTAATTCCGGAATTGGATAATGTTTGAATATCGATCCAGTTAACCCCTGTTTTGGTAAATAATTCAATATCCTGCCAATTGATCCCGTTATTGCTCAACGCCGCAATATCAGCCCAATTCGTTCCTGTAGAACTCATAATGTTAAGGTCGAACCAATTAACTCCCGCGTTACTAATAGTTTCAATATCCGTCCAATTGACCCCTGATGCTGTTAATCTTTCAATATCTGTCCAATTAACACCGGATAAAGTCAATGTGTTAAGATCGGTCCAGTTAATCCCGGTATCTGTTAATGTTTGAATATCTGTCCAATTGATCTGGTTGGCACTTAATACGGCAAGATCTGTCCAATTAATATTGGAATTACCCATAATACTCAGATCCCACCAATTCATTCCTGTCTTACTGATAACATCAAGGTCACTCCAATTAATACCCGTTACACTGAGCGCCTCGATATCCGTCCAGTTTACTCCGCTCTTGGAAATTTTCTCAATATCAGACCAGTTAATACCCTGATTCGTAAACGATTGGATATCCGTCCAATTGATCGCCTGACCGGTCATAACACTAAGATCTGCCCAATTAACAGCCTGGTTGGTCATCATGCTAAAATCCGACCAATTCGTTCCAACATTGGTCATGACAGAAAGATCATTCCAGTTAATACCAAGGGCGTTCATGACATTAAGGTCGGACCAGTTAACACCGACGGAACTCATATAATTAAGGTCCGACCAATTCACCCCAATAGAACTCATGACAGTAATATCGTCCCAATTGATCCCGTTGGTTGTCAGGCGTTCAATATCTGTCCAGTTCACTCCACTTTGTGTCAACCTGCCAATATCAGTCCAGTTAATCCCTGTTTTTGAGATCTGATCAATATCGGTCCAATTAATACCGGTTGTAGTTAAATTATTAATATCTGTCCAGTTCACTCCCGACTGGCTTAACGCACCCATATCAAGCCAATTGATACCTGCTGCAGACAACACTCCGACATCCGACCAATTCAATCCGTTAATACTTAATTGCTGAATATCATCCCAATTGACACCCGTAACACTCAAGCGTTCAATATCCTGCCAGTTGACACCACGTGTTGTCAGCACTTCAATATCAGCCCAGTTTACGGACTGTTTGGTCAATGTTTCAATATCGCTCCAGTTGATGCCTTTAGTGCTGAGCACTTCTATATCCGACCAATTTAATCCCTGCTTGGAAAGGACTTCATAATCCATCCAGTTGATACCCTGTTTGGCGATCACATCAACGTCTGTCCAGTTGATCCCGGTTTTGCTAAGCGCGTCCATATCCAACCAGTTAACCCCGGCGGAAGTCATTGCTGAAAGGTCTAACCAATTTACTCCTGTTACACTTAACTCCTGAATATTTGTCCAATTTATAGCAGTATTTGTTAATGCTTGCATATCCATCCAGTTGACGCCTACAGTACTCAATATTTCAATATCCAACCAGTTAATACCCTGGTTACTTAATGTTTGAACATCAAGCCAATTCATGCCTACATTAGAGAATGTCGCAATATCTGACCAGTTAATGGTTGAACCACTTAAAACCGCCATATCCGACCAATTGATCGCAGAATTTGCCATGGTATTAATATCTGTCCAGTTCAATCCGGCAACCGTCATTGTTTCAAGATCGGACCAATTGACGCCTGTTGTCGCCAATGTGGCAAGATCAGACCAATTCACCCCGGCATTATGCATCGATGCAATATCGGTCCAGTTAATACCATTCACAGACATTATTTCAAAATCAGTCCAGTTGATCGCATTACTGGCGAGCACAGAGAGATCCGTCCAATTGGTGCCGGCATTCGTCATAACCGAGAAATCGTTCCAATTAACGCCTAGCGAGGTCATGGCATTAAGATCCGACCAGTTAACCCCGATCCCGCTCATATAATTAAGATCCATCCAGTTAACACCGCTGGTCCCCATGACCGTAATATCATCCCAATTGATGGCATTGGTCGTCAGCCGTTCAACATCCATCCAGTTTACGCCGACATTTGTCAGCGTTTGAAGATCCATCCAATTGATCCCCTTGGTGGATAATATTTCAATATCCTGCCAATTAATGCCGGTTTTCGTCAGCGTATCAATATCCTGCCAATTAATACCGGTCGTCGAAAGCGACTGGATATCTATCCAATTCACGCCCATATTACTCATGGACTGAATATCCTGCCAATTAATGCCGGTTTTCGTCAGCGTATCAATATCCTGCCAATTAATGCCGGTCGTCGAAAGCGACTGGATATCTGTCCAGTTCACTCCTGTATTGGTCATGGACTGAAGATCCTGCCAATTAATAT
>CAIVRE010000018.1 GCA_903908245.1 Candidatus Omnitrophota bacterium | reverse complement strand
TTCTTTTCCGTGGCTTGGGGCGTATTCATTTGGGTCCTTTTCTTGAGCGGTTTTAACCTGCCCATTTTACCCAAACCAGGATCAAATCTGCAAACTCAATTTTTCCCCAACATGTCCAATCGATGCTGACGCTCTACAGCGGCTTGGCCGAAAGACGGTGCGCATCTCTTTTTCCGGGCCAAGTAAAAGCATAGTGTTCCTGATCCACGCCCTCTTCTTCAATAAATTCTCCCAAAGATTCCTTTAAAACATCCCAATTTATCTTTCCGTCAGCGAAAGCTTCTGGGATAGCAACTTTCACTCTTTCCATCCGCTCATTAAAAATGTCATAGGAAGGGCAAAATTTCTCAATGCTCATAAAAACCTCTATTCTTAAAAATTAGCGTTGGCTTCCAACCAGTCCTCTTGCTCATTCCCGTCAACCGAAGGCTCAAAATATTTCATGAAGTCCGCTGCCTTCCCTTTGCCAGCCCCGCGCGCATATTCTCTGTAAACCTCACAAGAAAAACGGCCGTCGCAGTTCCGACAAACATTAGTGGCAAAGATCTCATTTCCCGTAACTTTCTGTTTCAAGTCTGAAATAGAAGGGCAAGGAAAGACCCCATCCTCAATTTTGTCGACCACTTCCGCAAAAGAATCAATCGTTTTGGCAACCTTATCCTGATGAATAGCAATTGGAATAACGGGATTCCAACTTTGAAATTCCTTTTCAATCCGCACAGCATTCCCTGAACGCATCGCATCTCTCAATGACTGAGGCACTGATGTTGAAATAACGGCAGTCAAATCCAACTTGTTCTTACGCAGTTCCTGCCACACATGGGCATAAACATTAAGCTGTTCCTCATAAAGTTCTTTATTGTGCTGAATATACGCAAGATCATGGGTCTTTATGTCGTACATCTGGTTAACATCTCCCTCGCGTACAATATCAACAACGCCTTCGATTGAAAATGTACGGCCCTTGGGAGTCTTTTGATTAGGCAGCGCGATTCGCACCTCGGCATCACTGATTTTATCAGCCAAATCCTTCAGTTTTCGCCAATATAAAACCACCTGGAGCTTGGCTTGGGCTTTGATGTCTTCCGTTAAAGCATGGCCACCCTCAAGCTTTAAACGCTCATAATTACGATCAAAGAATTCCAGCATCTTTTGTTCCATAGCATCCATTACGCGCTCCTCCTTTGGGCCAGAAGGTAGTTGTGTAAGTCCTCAAGAGTCTGATGGATAAGAGAGCCGAACAACATGACCGATGCGCGTGCTGGTACAAAATCGTATTTTCGAAAAAGCATATACTGACGAGGACATTTCTTATACATCAAATAATCTGTAGTGTATGAATAGGCCCGTCCAATATTCTCATCTGACAACGTCTTGGCTGAAGGAAGCTTCTTCATGTCCAGCGTTTGCACATGAGGAAGTACACCGCTAAGGATTGCGTGAAACGCGTCGAGTTTTGGCTGTTTCTTCATTCGAGGCAGCAATAAAAGGTTTTGTGCACGACTAAGCGCTACATAAAAAAGACGAGCATTGTCGAACTCCATCATCCGATCCAGGGGTTCTCCCTGACGACCAAGTTCACCCCGAACGATCTTTTCCATCACATCAGGACCTTGATTCTTGCGATACAAACTACCTAGAATAACTACAGGGAACTCCAAACCCTTAGCCTGATGGATCGTTATAAAAGACACGCGTCCTTTAGGAAATGGATCCTCATCATCCTCAAACTCACTCTCACCCAGACGATACATCGCATACAGATAGGACATGAAAAAGTCCTTCTGGATCCATGCTCCAGCTATGTCGTTTGCCGTAAGAATAGGACGACCTCTTTTTTCCTGATAACGGGAAATGTATTCGGTCAAAAGCCCCAAATTGCAGATCGGGCCTTCGTCGTCACCATTGGCAGCCTTATCAATAAGCGATCGAAAATATGAGAACGCGGTCAGTTGATAAAAAAGATCTAAAAGGCCCCAATCAAGAGATGTGGCACGATTGATGACATAAGCAAAGGTCGTCTTTACAGAACCGGCTTTTACCGTAGCTAATAATCGTTGAGAAGAAAGTTTGCGCGCTATCTGTTCGGAAAGCCCTGACAATCTGGCCATTTGAGCTAAATGAACAGGGCTAATCCGGTCCTTTAAAGAAAAGCCACTCTTCGTACAATATTCATTCAGTTTGGCATGATCTTTTATCAGTGTTTCAATTTCTGCCTGTTTGCTTTCAATAAACTTCTTTAAAGAAGCATCCTCCTTTACTAATCGGTCGACAGACGCCTCACAATTGTCTGCCCAAAGACGAAAACTATCCATATCCCGGCCGAGTCCTTGCATGGCAGGCATACCGAAGATGGCACCGATCAAACCAAAGACAGCCAGAGATTCTTCAAGATCAAGAAAACGACCAGCACGTGGGGCATAAACAGGAATGCTTTCCTTCTCAAAAGCTTCTTTCATGCGCGCCACATTGCTGTTACCTTTGAGATAAGAAAATAAAACGGCCACCTGATTATAATCTGAGATCTTGCCCTCGACCTTCAACCTCTGAATCAACTTTGCGATATCAGGGACAACACTGTCTGGGGCGGCTTCATCAGTAACAAATACGGCTGGTACCTTATCTGGACGGTGAGCCAGAACCGTCTTTGGAAGGCGATACACCTTGCCGCCATGTTTCCAGTCCGTCTCTTTCATAAAGGACTGAGAGACATCTACAATCTGATTGATTGACCGATAATTTGTATGCAAAGAGATCTGCTGTGGCGCAACCTTATAGTATGAATTGCAACGCTCGGGGAAATCGACAAAATTTTCGACAGTAGCTCCACGAAATCGGTACAAGGCTTGATCATCGTCACCAACAACGCAAAGATTCTTTTTATCCTCAGCCAAAGCAAATACTAATCGTTCCTGAACTGTATTGGTATCCTGATACTCGTCAATGATCACGTGTTCAAACCAGCGCCCACCTTGCGGGCTTGCGTTAACAACTTTAAGTGCTTCGCCCTGTACCAGTGACAAATCGGTCAACGGCACCGGCCCCTGAGATAAAGAGGCTATATAAAACCGGTACATCTCGTAAACCTGATCTAACAATGGATCTTTACTCTTTAACTTTGTAGGATCAGCAAGCTCTTCCGACAAGCGATTAAAACACTTAATGAGCCCAACAGCGGCATAATGACGAGCCCCACTACTCTTTGTTTGATTATTTGTAGAGAAACACAAATTTATTTGCTTATAAACATCAACCGTTGAATCCAACCCCGCAACTTTTAACATGTCTTGAAAGAAGTCTGAACGATAAATATGAAGATATTGGCCCAATTGATCCATCATGGAAGGCATTTGTTGACGACTGCCATCTACAGAGAAATTTCGATCAGACAAAACGCGATGACAATTGGAATGAATCGTCCCAATATACATGCGGGCAAGGTCATACTTCTTATCGGTCAAGTTTGCGGCAATCCCTAGAAGTTCCTTAAGGCCTTCCGTCAGCTGATGGGCAGCCTTCTCGGTAAACGTACTTAAAAAGATTCGATCTGGCGAAATCCCCTTTTCAACGATCAAGTGGACCGTGCGCCATAAAAGAACACGAGTCTTTCCGGAGCCAGGCGCCGCTGAGATAAAAAGAGGAGCCTTGTCATCGTAAAGAATGGCCTTCTTCTGGTCCTCATTCGGGACGAAGCCTTTTAACTCCCACAATTGTTCTATTAAGCTTTGTTGCATAATCCGACCCCGTACAAAAGAAATCCGGGCATACTATCCCGGACTTATTACAAATCTATGCGTTAAAAACTATATGTGCCTGCAATTGAACCATATTCCTCGTTTCCGCATTTTCTAATTATGTCGAACATTCTATCATTCATGTTGTCTTTGTGAAAACGGAATTCTCTAGATCGAGTCTTTCATTAATAAATATATAAATTATTTAATATTGATCAATGTTTTCCTTTCCCGGCATTCTCATCCTTATCAACGACCTCTTCAGAATACAAACGCTCCCAGTCGATCCCGTCCGGATCTTCGCTCAACACCGCGATCTCTTTCCCTTCAGGTGAGAAAATGTAACACCAATCATAGCTCCCACCATAAAGAAAATAACGATGCTGGCTGAGGATCAGATCCCCTTTATACTCGCCGCGATCAATAACCTTTAAATAGTTGGTGTCTGTAATGAACTTTGCCTCACCACCATCCACCGGAACAACATAAAGGCCGCTTGAGGTCACCCAAACCGGCGCCGTAAAATAAATCTTCTGCCCGTCAGCCGAAAATTGGGCATTCCCGATCCACGGCAGAAGCCTGCCGGTCTCGATCTCTTGCCGCTGCTGCGGCCAAGGCAGATCATTAACCAGAAGCTTTTCCTTCCTGCTGACAATATCCATGACCCACAATTGATCAGAAAAAGCATCCTCAGGATCATTAAACCCGTCACCTTCTACAGGGATCATTGCTTCAACAGAAGATTTACGCGTAAAAAGCACGCGATCGCCCCCCGGTGAAAGGACGGGCTCATGATTGGACCCTGTCTGCGTCAGCTGAACCTGTGTCTTTCCGTCAAAATAAAAGACCTGTTTATTCTTCTCAACGACTGCTTTTTGTCCTGGTATCAGAACAACTTTCTTTGCTACATCCTTCCCGTTTGGTCCTATCAATACCGGTCGCTTGAAAAAAGCGCATCCCCCGACAGCGATCATAAGAAAAACACATGAAAAAACTGTAGTTATGAATAATCTGGACATCATTCCTCCATCTTTGGAAACCAGTGGATCTTATGCGCCTGCTTCGCCAATGCCGTACTCCCGCAAGTTTTGATCAGCTCTTTATAAAACTTGTTGGCACGCTCTTTATCGATCACTTTCAGATATGTACCGCCGCGGCAAAGAGCCCTGGCTTTAAGTTCGTCGTTATCTGGCAAAAGCTCTGCCGACTTCCACATGAGCTCAGCTGCTTTGAAGCGATAATGCCAGCGTTTATCAGGATCAGGCAAAGAGCTCAAAGCCCGCCGCTCTTCATCTTCACTGCCGCTGAAGAAATCACGCTCTTTCTTCAACACATTACGTCTCTTCTTTGACTTGGCAATGTCTTCTTTTAACCAGTCATCCTCTTTGGACTGTTTGATCAGGTCTTCATGCACAATGGCAAAACGATGATCAATGCTTTCATACTCGGGGAACTGACCCTCCGTCACGAAGCTGTCAGGATCAAGTTCAGTCCCCATGATCTCCATACCGTATTTCCGCATAAGGATACCGGCCTCGTAAAACGCCTTAGCACGAACTTTATCATCATTGCTTTTATTGTTAGCCTTTGATATTTGATCGCGCAGTTCTTTCATCTTTACCCCGGGATCAATATTCTCATACGCCATCTCATAGTTAAGAATGCCCTCCTTATCCTTTTGCAAAACCCATCGGGCAATGGATTTTTGTTTAGGATAATATTTCAAAGCACCATCCCAATTGCCATTCCTGGCATAGCGACGGGCCAGAAGATAAGAAAGCGCAGCTCCAGTCGATGGCGTATCCTTGTTATCCAGCATATCCGCATAATCCTTGGCCTCTTCCGGATGCTTCTTGATTCTTTTCCTTATCGACCACAAGGTCCCATTGTGAAAATCAAGAGGGACTTTTAGAAGAGGATCATCCTTGTGAGAATCGAGATACGCGGACAATTCATCTATTGTCAGAACCTTCTCGGCCACATAGGCAATATCTTCCCAATATTTTCCCATTAACAGCGTCTCAAACGCCGACGCATACTCCTTGCGCGCCATCTTGAGAACGCCGATCTGGGAATTAGCGTCAGCTACAATATCTTCATAATAAAACATGTCCTTATCCGGGCTTTTTTCAAATGACGGCACAACCGCATGAAGCCGCTTCAAGGCCCCTTCTACATCGCCCGCCCTTAAAGCCAGACGTGCATCGATCAACTTGGATAAAGGCGTTGCAAGCTTTGTCAGATCAACCCATCGGCGGGCATTTTTCATATCTCCAGCGTTGTAATAGATCCAAGCGATCCTGTCTGCCTCCTGAACGGGAATACCCTTAAGACTTTCCAATGCCGTTAAGTAACTTTTAAAAAAGCTCTTTAGCTCATCCGTCGGATTCCATTCATTCGTATATGAATAATATGACTCACGGGAAACGGCCCAGGCTAAAAGAGCTTTACGAACCGTAGGATCCTGCGCAAGTTTCTTTAAAATCTCAACGTTTTGCATGGAAACCTTGCTGCATACACGTTCTAAAGACGAAGCATCTTTAGCCAGTAAATAGTGTTTAATGCTCTCCCCGTATTGCTTAAGCTCAAACTCAGAAAGCGCCTGCCAGCCGTAGCTGTCAGAAGCAAGATCCAAAGGATCTTTATACCCATCCTTGGCCAGTTGCCGTGTCATCTCAAAGAACTTTGATGCATCTTTATTCTTCGTACTCAAAGAAGCCTTGCCAAGCATGAATGCCGCCCAGACGCTCTTATTAAGCCTTTCATCCTTCGGTAAGGCTAAAAGCGTGTTCCATTTCTTTTTGGCCTCAACAAAATTATCCTGATAGTAATAACGTGCACCTTCCAGATAAATGGAAAACTCCACAGGAACGTTTTTATCCAGCCGGTTCCAATTTACCTTTGAAGCATTTCCCCCAATGCGTTCCCGGGCGCGAAATTGACTGCCATACCAGAGGCTTGTATCCTCGGGATAATTCTTTGTTATGTATTCTGCCAATTGTTCACGCGCTTTTGAATAAGATTCAACAGCGCGCTTCTGATCGCCCGGCGGCAAAGTCTTCCGCTTCAATGCTTCTTCTAAAAGCTTCCCATCAGCCTCCACAGACGACTGCATGGCTTTGGCTGAATCCCACGTCAAAAATGACACCTCACTACCAAGCATGGCTTTCAACTCAAAAATGAAGTCTCCTGTCGGGATCACATACATTTTCTCTTTATTAGCACGCACAAGATACGCCTCATCAAAATCAGGACCACAGGCCATGCTGTAACTTGAAAGCATTAAAAAGAAAACCAGAAATGTGTTAATGACCGTCTTTGTCATCATGCGGGACCACCTTTGTTGTTTTAATCTCCAATACACCTGCTTCTTTGCGCACATTCCTGAACCACACAACCATGTTCCTTCCGCCCACCTTCGGTGCCGGACCGGTAATATGAATGCCTTTACCACCCTCCAGATCCTGTTTAGTATAGGCACTCATCAGATCAAACAATGGGCGCTCCTCTAAGTTCCAGAGAATATCGAAGGCAACCTTCCCGCCAAAGTCTCTTTCACCGGGATTCTCGAGATACACCTCTGTTGCCCCATCCTGAGAAAGAATAACCTCTGCCTTGAATGACAACCGGGGCATTTGCCCGGACATGATCACCCGCATCGTCTTTACGCCCCAGTTCAGCTCATCATCCTTAACGGGAAGACGAAACCAGTAAACACCCGACAATGCCGATGCCGACATACCCTTGATCTCCTGAAAAAAGTCAGCCACCTTATCAGGATCTGCCATAACGACTTTTAGTTGAACATCATCGGCCCATCGGACACGTCTGTTCTCTGCCCTGAGGCCTATAAACTTTCCTTTTGAATCAAAGGCGGTTTCATAACCATATGTTGGAAGGGATATGAAGAACTTCTTACCCAGTTTTAACGACTGGTCAACATATCGACGGGACTTTCCTATATCAAAAAGAAGAAATTCCTCATCGTTAGTCTTGGGCGTTTCCAGGGAATGCAACTGAAGGACGTAGAAAGAGAGCGGCTTTACAAGATCAGGAAACGCCGGACTATCCATCCATGAAGGCAGCGTGGTGATCGAAACTGAAAGCTCGGGATATCCGGATCGAATGCGTGACAAGAATCGGGCATAATTAGGAAGCTTAGATGTCGGAGAATCATAATCAAACTGAACACCATCGATCTTGACGCCAGCCATAACAGCATCCTCGATCAGAGAACGAATAGCCTCCACTGCCTGATCAGCAAGGGAACTCACCTTGTCCGTATTAACAAGCTTCCCGCACGAAGAAAGCATCCTGACAGCCAAAACAACCGGCTTCCCGACATCATGAAGGTAGGACAAATTGAAGTTAACTTTACTAATAACAGGTCTTCCACGAGGGGCACTTATCGTTGCGGCTAAAACAGAAAACTTGTCTGTTTGTGGAGCTATTTGTTTGAGTGAATCATGAATGCCTTCATCCCAGCTCTTTTGCCAGATATAAACGGCCTGCTCAAAGGCATAAAGGTTGTCGCAAAGAATCCCGAGGAAAAAAACCACCAAAAAAACTATTCTTGCGATCTTAGTCATTTCTGCCCCGGATTAATTTAACAAACAATTATACCCCCTGATCTTAAAGAGGATCAGGAGATCCTGTTTTTAATATTTCCTTAAGAATTACGACATCTGTTGATGATGCACGCATCAACGTCCTCTCCTGGTCACAGTAAGGCGACATTTTGAGTTCCTGGATCAGATCAATATCAACATGCGGAAACCTGATCTCGATACGCCAGCCATCAATTATCTCGAGAAACTCTGGATCCACCGAATGAGCTATCTCTTTAGAACTGATAATAAAGAAGGCCGGACAAGTTTCCAGGACAGTGGCAAAGGCAGAGTCAATCTCGAACTCCCGTCCGCACGAAACAACAAGACATGACTTCTTCAAAAAATCCTGCATGGCACCAGAGAACGGCCTTTTCATCTCAGTCCACGCCAATTTGTATAACTCTTTTTCAATTTGAAATTCACCCCATGTCATGGCTGTACCCTTTCACCAAGAATATTATGTATGCCGCCGAACAGCATTGACTTGTAGATAGATCTAATCATTGATCAAATAATATATTAAAGTGACGACAACGTCGTGTCGCAATATATAAATAAAAAAGACGCCGTGTGGCGCCTGATAAACAGTGTGTTCTAGTTTTGGAATTTAAATTTCCCGCAATTCACCGTCCTGTAAACAATCTACTTTATTACCAAAATACTTGCTGTACTTTTCAGGACTGTTGCTGTGGATCGGCGTGATTTTCCTAGGGTTCAACGCTTTCTCCAGGCGCACAAGGTCATCGACAACCGCATGGCCACTAGTATGCGCTTCAACGATCGCAATGCTATGTTTTTTACAGAAAGCCTCCGTTGGCTTAAAAGACGGCTCGGTCATATAGCCTTTCCATTGTGAATAAAAGAGCACTGACCCCGAAGGAATGCCTGCCGGCTCAAGTTCAGGTTCAGAATTCTCCCGATAAAATGCAAAAACATTGCCGCCCGCCCGCTTCAATTCCGATGATCTGACCTCATAAGGCCGCCACCTCTTGTACCAGTCCGGGATCTTCTTCTGTTCCAGTCTTTTCATAAAATGCTTCGTAAAAAGCACCTGCACATCCTTAAACCCATTAAATGGATCTGGCAGGCTTTTGCGCTCAAGCGCATGAATAACATTCGCCACATACAGATCCATCACAAATATAGCGCCGGACCGTTTCGCCGCCCTGTAGAAAGTTACAACCCTGTCGATGTTCTGCGCGGAACACTGGATCAACTTCATGCCCGGATATTGCCGCGTTTCCTTAACGATCCGATTCTCAAGCTGTTGTTCCGTATCAACACCTTCCCCTGTGCGATCGACCATCGTGCCTTCCATGAGTAGAACATCAATACCAGAAGGAGGCAATCTTAGTAATTTATCAAAAAGCGCACTCTTGCGCCCATGCCCGCGAAAGTCACCGCTGTAAAAGATCTTTTTCCCATCCGCCTCTACCAGAAACGCCATCGCCCCGTAGCCGGAGTGGTCCATTAAATAGGGCGTTACCTTGAAATCGCCGATCTGCACCGGTGTGCGATCTTGAAAGAACCTCCGCTGGTCATGTATGCCAAACCGTGTGGGTAGAAACACATCAGAAGCACCCAGCATCAAATTTGCATCCTGGCTTAGATAAACAGGGATGTCTTTACGGATATACTTGCAAAAGCCGTAATGATCCTGATGGGGATGAGACAAGAGGAGCGCATCGACCGGCTTAACGTCGTCAAGGCCCTCATAAAGGCCTTTAACTGCTGGAAGGATGCCCGCATCGAGCATTTGGAGCAGTGTCATGCGGCTTACAGAGAAACTCTCAAACTTTTTTGTTTTGTCCCGGGGATCAACCAATGGCATGCCAAGATCGAGGATAAGGCGCGTCTGTTCTGTGCAAATCTCTACACAGTTCCCGCCGATCTCTTTTGTACCGCGATGAATGATGATCTTCATATTAAATTAGCGCCTTTTCTCATCATTCAAAGAATAACATTCAGCTACGACAGCGTTATGTCGCAGGGATCCGGCTTCTCGAAAAGCTCAAAAGATGCACTAGCGCCACGACAAAAAAGCACTGTGAACTTTTCTTTAACTTGCGGAGCTACGGAAAAAGAAGCTTTGCGGGTTACCCCTTCAGGAACAAAAAAGATCAAAACATTCATGATCTCTTTTCTGGCTCCCGTATCCGACATCAACTGATCCAGGATCCTCGATAAATTCTTTGCCAACAGGCTATCCCCGGAAGGAAGAAGCTTGCCAAGGAACTCAAGCTTAATTTCCTCCCACTTCGTACCCTTTTCCCACACTTCATAGTATTTCTTAAATATCTCGTGCCTTAACATCTGAGCTTTATCTAATAAGAACGGTTTTCTGGAATTCGCCCAGCACTTACTTTCAATAAGATAAATCTTCCGGGGAGTCGACAAAATCCCGTCAAACTCACCAAAGGTTGATTTTGAATTCCTTCCGCCTCTCCCAAAAGAAGGCCTGTAAAAGAACTTGCAATCATCCGGGGCAGAAGAATCCTCAACAATTTTCAAGAAGTCTTCCAGTTGCGTCGTAAAGAAGCGCAAGGTTAACCCGTCCTCACCATACCCAAATACTTTATCTATCTTTAACATGCTATTACTGCCCCATTCTTAAACTCTTACGATTCTGTTCACTCTTACACCCGAAATCGTATTTCTTTACGATCAAATCCAGAACGCTCGTGACATACTGAAAGAGTTCGCTGTTCTTGCGATAATCAGCTGGCGCCGCAAAGTCCACCCTGGGGGCCGCCAGCAAACGCTTACACGTCTGCAAGCCCCGTTTATAACCGGGACGATATACCGCGATCGAATGGCCGCCTGACTTGCGGGTCAACGTCATGGCCGGAACATCGGTCAGCCCATCACCCACATAAATGATATTCTCGAACGGGATCGGACGGTCTTCTTCATCCATGTGTTCATTGATACTGTCGCTCAAAAGCTCTTTGCCCTTGTTGATGCGGAAAAGATATTGCGTCTTGATCGTGTCCGTAATGACCACCTTGGGGAAATGAGGCCGGCCGTTCTCATCATAGAAATATTCAGATCCGAAAATGTTATGAAATTCTTTGCGAATGCTTATCCCGTCAAGGATCTCCTTGAGCCCCGCGGACACGATATAATGCCGCACCTTCATTCTTCCCCGGGACGCCTTGCTCACATGCCGGTTAATAGCTTTAAAGAATTGCACGACACCCGGAAAATACTCGATATCCCGGCCGCATTTTTTAAAATATTCCCGTGTGATCCTCTTCTCACCCTGCCTGGCAAGCTCGATGATCCTTCGCATCCAGACAAGACTCATCTCAGCGTTGTGCTTCTTGCCCTCCTCATTGATGGACTCCCAAAACCGGTCCATATCTTCAACACCCAAATTCGGCAGAACCGTATACTCCTGCATGGATTTAGAGGACAGTGTTCCGTCGAAGTCGTAGACTAAAGCGATTGTATTTTTCATAGATTTTCTAAAAACTTTCTTCTATTAACAAGAAAAAGCATATATTGCTCATCATTAAACACATCACTTTTATCATTATTACAAAAGTAACATACCAGAGCACAGTTTTTTTGAAGATATCCCTCACCTGGCTTCCTTTTATCAACCTCTAATGAAATTCCCCTGCTTCGCCCTCTTTGACATTTCTTATCAACAGCTGGAAATCGTTTTGATGTCAACTTCCCACTCTCGACAATTTTCTTAACCACATCCTGAGATATCCCACAATAATCACAAATACCCCGACTGTACCATTTATAAAACTTCGTAAATAATCCAAAATCCTTCTTATTGGACCACAAAGCCCGAATTCTCTTAATCTCTTTTACCGCTTCAGTTAAATGGTATTTTTCACGAATGCTTCTAACGTCATCCTCAGTAACATTATGATCTTTGGCTATTTGAGCCTGTTTCTTCTGAGGAGAATCATATAGGAACAAGTCATTAAATACGGCATCTTCAACATTCATTCCTTACCACTCCTTCTTTCCAAGATCCCAACTCACACAATTCAACACCCCGCCGAGTTTGGCAATAGGCGTTGACTCAATCTGAACAATCTTCTTCCCTTTGAATACGCTCTTCAACACTGACAACGCGCGCTCATTTTGTTTAGAATAACCCATATAAGCAGGCACTACAATTACTTTCCCCGCTTCAAGATAATTCACATAGTTCCCTACTGCCGAATCCTTATGCTTTGGATCATTATCAATAAAATACGGCATTTCAACATACTCCAGACGATGCTCCTTTAAAACGTTTCTTAGAGCGCGATCAAATCCCGGATGACTTTTATGCAGCTCATGGATGATGACCGTGTTCTCATTAAGAAACCTCACACATCCGTCTGCATGCCCGTAAGGATCCCACGGCTCCTCGGGAATCATAATAAGCTCATCAACCTTCAGAAAATCCTTAAGAACATCCGAGAATATCTCCGGGTAATACTCCGGATTCTCGCTATAAATCCGCTCGGTCATGATCGCTTTAGATCCGAACCGGACAACATTCCCGCCATCTATCACAAAATCCCAGGGATCAGCCTTGATGCCGACAGCCTCACACACTTTGACGGGATCAGTGATCGTTGACCGCCATTTCTTCGTCATTAAATATGACGGCGCATACTTAAACTGAACAAACTTGCGCGGAGATACGCGAACGGGCATGTAATCCCGGCACCAGATATCATTGGTATGAGGCAATAGTCCCCACTTGACCTTCGTGGAATCCAAAATACCGGACAAGTTCTTGAAGAATTCAGGAAATCTCACTGGCAATAGCGATGAAAAATATACCGACTTCTTACCCACAAACACCTCTTTCCGTCAAACAGTTACATTGTAATATGTCAAAAGATCTTGAACCGGCTCTTTCCAGTAAACCGCCACATCGGAATGACGTTTCAATAGACGCCTAAGATGCAAAACAGCCCGTTCAGTGCCGCGGCTGAATTTGATTGCAGCTGTATAAAAAGATGCGGCCTCCCTATAACGACCGGTATATTCCATCGCAGCACCCATGTTCTTCCAGGCATTCCACTGATGCGGATCACCCCAACGCTGCTTCCAACCCTTCCAATTCTGTTCATCAAACTCCAGTGCTATGCGGCAATGGTGTTCTGCACGCTCAAATTCCTGCTTCATTAAATAACAGAATCCTGCGTTATTATGCTGCCAGTACCCAAGTTCAGGATTTGCAGCTTCTTTATCAATGCTTTCTAAATAGAACTTTAACGCCATATCAAAATCATTCTTGTGCTCACTCAACTGCCCCATCCTGAACAAAGCATTCGCGTGATATTCTTCAAGAACATGATCTGACAGCACTTCACGACCGACGGCAATAGCATCATCATAAAGCCCGGCATCAGAATATAGCTTCATAAGATCCCAAAGAGCTGACCACTTGCTCGACAGTGCTGGTGTCATGACATAACACCGGCGTTCATGGGCAACCTTCTCCTGATCAAGAGGAATAAATTCCTTTTGAGAAAGCATCGGGATAAACATTTCTTCGTGCATATCGAAAGATGAATTTTCCATTACAAAACGCCCCCTGTCCGCGCAAAATATTCGACCTTGTTTACTTCCTTATTATTTAAGTAATATTTCACTTCCGGCTGCTCCCGCATAACTTGACGCTCGTAGTCATAATATGAAGTTTCTTCGCCGTGCATCTGATAATCCGCCAGATATGACCGTATCCGTTTAAGCTGACCTTTTCTGGTGTATTCTTTTTCCTGAAAGACTTTCGTGTACTCTACCGGGATCCTTTCCATGATCACAAGGCCATCCTGATCCCAAAGTGTATACCCTCCGACCGGCGTGTCATTTTCAAACTCCCGCTCCATTTCAAGACGGCCATTTTCATGCCAACTGCGAGACATGCCATTGTGCTTACCCTCACGAAACCGTTCTTCCCGTTTAATCTGCCCGTTTGAAAACCACTCCATCAAAGGGCCAGACAAAACGTCCCCTTGGTGACAAAACGAAAACATTCTCTGTCCATTTGAATAAAACAATACGTGTTCACTGTAAATATTCCCCTCGACATCCAAATGCACCACTTCCGCGCATTGCCCGTTCTCATTAAAGAAGCGCCAGCAACCGCACGGACGACCGGAATAGAACCCTCCACGCGCTTTCAAAGATCCGGCAACCCAGACTTCTTCATAATCCCGTGTTACAGCACTATCATCCATATGATGCCGCTGACATATCTCGATGA
The DNA here is from genome assembly GCA_903908245.1 of Candidatus Omnitrophota bacterium. GTDB lineage: Bacteria > Omnitrophota > Gorgyraeia > Zapsychrales > Fredricksoniimonadaceae. Next base: position 125,510 of record CAIVRE010000018.1, on the reverse strand, counting down.
ACGATTTAAGTTTAAATAGCGCTTCAGACGGAAAAAGAAAAGGGACATCCAAGTGAGCCAAATTCTGATCTTCATAGCTTATGTACTCACCACCGCACCCAACAGATGAATACAGTTCAGACGGAGAATATTTTGTAAAGAATTGTTCGTCCATTATCCGATCTCCTCATTAGGCACAACTTTATCCTGTTCCCGTCTTACTTTAGCCCCTAAATCGATCAATTTCCGGTCAATGCCCTCATATCCACGGTCGAGATGGTATATACGGCGGACCTCTGTCTGCCCTTTAGCCACAACACCGGCCATAACCAGCGCCACAGACGCCCTTAAATCCGACGCCATCACAGGGGCACCCTTGAGCTCCTTAACCCCTTCAATGACCGCCACGCCCCCTTCACGACGAACCTTGGCCCCCATGCGCGCTAGTTCAGCAAGATGCATGAATCTGTCCGGAAAAACTGTATCCCTAACAGAACTCACCCCATCTGCCAGCGTCATCATGGCCATGTACTGAGCCTGAAGATCTGTCGGAAACCCCGGATAAGGATGGGTTGTTACATTCACTGGCTTAAATCTTGCTGGTGACTTTACGCGCACTGAAGCTCCGCGGCATTCACATGCAACACCAGCTTCATTCAACGCATCCACCACAGACAAAAGACGATGATGTTCAACGCCGCGAACGATCACATTTCCCCGTGTCATGGCTGACAATAGAATGAATGTTCCGGCCTCAATGCGATCAGCTGAAACCTTGTACTCAACCCCGTGCAGTCGTTTAACACCTTCAATGACCACCGTAGGGCTGCCGTGGCCGCTTATTTTCGCCCCCATAAGGTTCAAAAGATCGGCGAGGTCCTTGATCTCCGGCTCACAGGCCGCCCCCTCAATGGTTGTCTCGCCTGTGGCCAGGGTTGCGGCCATCATCACATTTGCTGTGCCAAGAACAGAAGGCCCCATGGCCCCTGCAAGATACATGCGTGCCCCTTTAAGCCTTGAAGACTTGGCGATAATATATCCACCCTCAATATCGATCCTGGCCCCAAGACTTTCAAAGCCTTTAAGATGCAAGTCGACCGGCCTGACACCAATAACACATCCGCCAGGCAAAGCCACCCGCGCTTCTCCAAGTCGAGCCAGAAGGGGGCCGAGCACGCACACTGACCCGCGCATCGTTGATACAAGGCGATAATCAGCCAATGGCTTCAACCGGCCTTTTGATGTGATGATCAAAGCATCCTTATCCCGTTTAACATCCTTACCCAGAGTCATTAAAAGATTACTCATTGTGTTAATATCCGAAACCACTGGCACATTCTTAAGAACACAAGGCTCATCCGTTAACAATGTCGCGGCCATGGCCGGCAAAGAAGCGTTCTTCGATCCAGAAATGAATACTTCACCTTTAAGCGGCACTCCGCCATTGATCACAAGTTTTTCCATAAGTTCCTGTCTATTATTTCTTTTCGTCGTCTATCGTAATTTCTTCTTCCGGCCATATTGGTGCAATCGTCATGACCTTCCTGCCCTTGATGTAGACCGTCCGCCCCACAATCCGCCCATCCATATCAATGGCATCATAAACACCGTGCAAACTCGGGAACTTCTTCTTGCCAAGCATCTTCTGCCATTCCTTAAGATTCATAGATTTTTATCCTCTAGTTGCAAAACCCATTGGAGCTTTAGCGGAACTTCGTAAAAGCCCCTTCATTTCACTCTCGGCTCCATAAACAAGATCCTCCATCTCAAGCACCTGACTTTCCCGTGAAAGCATATGACGCAACGCGGACATGACGGCATTCTTGATATAACCGCCGGTAAATGAATACTGCATTCCCAGACGAGCCCAATTAATATCTTCCCCACACTTAACAGTCGACGGGATCTGTTTCTGCCAGATAGTCTCCCGTACGCAATGGTCAGGCGCATCAAAACGGACACGCAACGCCACCCGGCGCTCAATCGCTGGATCAAGCCGCCCTTCCAGATTTGTTGTCATTACTAAAATCCCGTCAAATCTTTCTACTTCTTCAAGAAACGTATTCGTCTGCGAGATCTCCCATGAACGTGACGCCTCGCTTCGTTCAAATAAAAGCGTATCGACCTCATCCAGACACAAGACATAATTCTTTTCTTTAGCCACCTTGAATAAAGCGGCAATATTCTTGTCTGTCTGGCCTACCCAGCGGTCTTTGATCTGCGCCGGAGATGCCTGAAGAACCTTTTTTCCTAAATGACGTGCTATGGCATGAGAAAGCATGCTTTTCCCTGTCCCTGGAGGACCATAAAACAACATGCAAAGCCCACGACCGCGCCGCACTTTATCCATGACTCCTAACGATGCCAGCCGTCCATGCGTGTTCAAATGCATTAAAACCTGTTCTTTGATCTGCCCGGGAAGCGACACGTCTTCCATGCTGTATTCGGGCTCATAAACAACCCCGGCAGCCTCAATCTCCTCCCGGGTAGTCTCAGTCATAACAAGATCCGCCTCCTGACCTGACACAAGTTTTCTCAAAGCATCCCGCATGCTCTCAGCCAAACGAACCTCACTTCCGCCGATGTCGATCGCAGACAGAATATTCTTCTTGTATAAAGCACTACCTGGAAACAGATCCAGCAACGTTCTCGCACGGGATACCGCTGTTTCTTCGCAATCAAGGATCAACGCCAGCTTTCTTCTTGGAAAACCGACGCTGCCACTGCAAAACAGATCAAGATGCAGAAAGAAAAGCATCAGTCGTTTCTCAAAATCACTCAACTCCATCTTTCTTGTGAACGATTCAAAAGAAAAAATCGTTCCTTGCGACTCAGCCTTACGAATAATATGACTCAAGCGCTTTTCTTCATCGCGTATCAAAGAATTAAGCGTGTTAATGGCCTTCCTTGCCTGATAGTGTGCGCTGGCCAAATATCCGGTATCGTTTTTGCCCTCCCACAACTTATCGACAAGCAGATCTTTCTCGATCAGCAGTTCACTGATGCAAAAGTAGTTATCGAAGTATTCCTGATCATTTTTCATATTCCCTCATCTCCTTCTTCTTCAAGCCACCATAACCGTTCTGCTACATCTTCCAAAGGTAGCAGCAACAACCACTGCGGATATTCTTTAGCCAAGCGATCCAAACTCCGCCGCCCTCTGCTCCTGCTGCAAATATTCTTTAATGAATTCCAATGATGATCACTATCCAATAACCAAAATCTGAGTTCTTCCATTACCTCAAGCGTCGGATTCTTAACAAACTCCTGCGCCATTGCCCGCATCCCACCAAGCATCTCCCATATATCACCGGCAATGACTTTAACGGCCGGCGAATACTTTCCTCGTTTCTTACACGTGTGGATCTTAAAAAGGCTACGCCCCAGCGTTTCCGCGTCGATAGGCTTATACGTTTTTCGCTTCTTCAAGATTCTCTCTTGCATGCAATCACCTGAGTATTAATTATGTATAAGAGCTTAGCATTAACCAGCGACAGCCTCATGTCGCCTTCGTTTCTTCCCCCATACGCCCGATAGCGAACCATAAAATAATGCCCAGAAAGAACCCTGCGTTGTATCCCATTCCAGTGTTGGGTATCTGGTAAATACCTGTCCGAACATCAAAGATCGAACGGATAAGGTTCACAGACAGCAAAAACCCGTGCGCCATCCCCTTGCCGAAACCAACAGGCATATCTCTATCGAAATGTGACAATGAAATAGCAACGGGAGATCCGGAAATGACCAAAACAAGGACCACCGAAATAACAGTTAAATAGACAGCAAAATAACGGTTAATATGCGCTATACGGGCATCAAACAAAGACATGGTTCCTCTCTTTCCGCAATCGATCAAAGGCCGCATTAATTTTTTTGCATTCTTCCTCGGCCTTCTGCCGATACTTCGCCCCCAGGCCCGCCATCCGATCAGGATGGATCTTCATCATCTTTTTACGGTATGCCCGCTGTATGGCCTCAAAAGTTGCATTCCGGGAAACCCCAAAGATCTCATGATCTGACGGAGCGTGCTCTGAGGCTGCTTTAAAACCGTTCTTCTGACCATCAGAGCCCTTTTCGCTCCGTGGCTCAGCCTTGGCTGATTCCTCAGACTTCTGTTCAAATGACTCCTCAAAATGCTCAAACTCCCCTCTTGCCTCACGCACTTTCTGACCATTCACCAACGACTTCATAAAGAAGAACAACCCCGTTAAGAATGCTGCTTTAAAGACCATATGCATGGCGCATCTGGCTTCATAACTGGCGGCACTCTCGTCCTTTTCCCTTGACGGGCCGGAGACTAATGTAAATAAAGCTATTGCAGGTATAACAACGCCGATGATCACCCTTGATATCCCGATAATAAATGCCATTGCACCCATACCCGGATTGAATTTATATGCCGCCACAAAATGATAAATAACAACAAATCCAAAGCCACTCCAGAGCCAGGTTTTGTCTTGCACAAAACAGAGGCATGCCACAACTACTGCCATAGCAATCGAAAGCCACATGTCAGCGCTATCATTAAAGAAAACCATTTCCAATGAATACGCTTGAGCAATACCAAAACCGGAGATCATCAACAGGATGCCAAGAACCCAGAATACCCAGGCATTCGAATCCTTTGCCGAAGACGAATTTTCAACGGCAATGGCTTTAAAACTGTCTTTTGCAACCGGCTTACTAACATTCAAATGATCTGAAGATTGGAGAGCCGTCGACTTTACTGTTGTCCCAGGTAGTACACTGCTTTTATAAACCGGATCGCTATTCGCCTCATCAAATGGCTGATAAACCGTATGCTCGTCGGTTCCAGTAAAAGGCCTGTCTACCGATAAAGCAAACGCCTCACCGCTAATAGCAAACAGAAATGAGCTTGCCACAAGGAACAGGGCGAGTCGTTTTGGAGCAGCTAATAATTTGGTCTTCGCTGAAGCCATGCGCGGCTTTACTGGAGAAATGCCCATCTTCAGCGAGGCTTCCGGGATGCGAAATTGAGGTCTTGTGGATGGAAGTTCAAAAACCGGATCATCTTCCGGGCCTTCTTCTTGAAGTGGCGGATCGTAGCTCATAGACGCCGCATTGGTAAGATTCTGCTCAATCGCATCATCAAAACGGGCAAAGAAATCTTCTTTCGCACAATCAACCGGCGGCACAACTCGCGTTCTGACTTTGAAAACTTTTGACTTAACGGGCTTCTTTGAAAACAAAGCCATCAAAAATACGACCACTAAAAGACCTGCAATCAGCCAACCAATAGTATTATCCATCATAACCTCTCCCGTTTTTGTCTTCCGGGATCAAGTATAACAATTGGCCGCGACAACATCCTGTCGCCAAATTTACAGGCCAATCAAATCGTGACGAAGCTCATGTGCTGCCTTTTCTCCCCAAATAATCCGGATATGCCGCCCAACACCATTTTGACGAAGCATTGCCTTTGTCTTATTAAGCCAATCCTCATTCGCATGCCCCCTGAGATAAATAACCCGTTTCTTCCAGAAACAGATCCCACGAACATACTCATCGAACTTTTGGCATCCATGCTTTCTAAGCATGTCAGCATGAAAATATGACCCGTCAAAAATCAACTCGCCACTTACAGGCTGATAACAAAACTTGAAGATTCTGATCTTTGTATCATTCCTGTCACAGGAACGAAAAATCCTATCCAACTCGATGGTCCACCCTCTAATAACTGCGGGCGAAAGTCTGACCTTTAATTTTCCATTGATTTCTTCCATACGGTCTTTACAGTACGTTCTTCAACACCACATTAATAGAGGCAGGGCGCATCATTGTCTTTTCCTGATCACAATACGGAGAATTCTTGATCTGTTGGATCAGATCCATATCTACAGTAGGAAACCTGACCTCAATCCTCCAGGAATCATCAACTGGAAGCTCCCCCGGACACAACTCCGCTATTTCTTCTTGAAGATCTTTCTTATCTTCCAGCAGGTCACTATGGTTTTCTTTCTCCCGCTTAATGCGTTTCTCAAGCGTCTTCATCTCTTCACAGAGCGCTTTGATCCTGGTGAACCTTGGCACATTTTGAAAGAATGAAGGACATTCATTAAAAACAGTCATAAAATCCGCATCAATATCAAACTGCTGTTTGCAATACACCACGATCCAGGACTTGCTCAGAAACTTCTGCATATCTTCTGTAGCGCCCTCTTTCATTTTCTTCCAGGATTGAACATACAACTTCTTTTCTGCCAGAAACTCATCCCATGTCATAACACCCCCCGCCCGATTCACCTGCCTGCCCGGATCAACACCGTACATAACCTTAAAACACTCACGCGACAGCATCCTGTCGTTTAGTAAAAAGAAAAACCGGATAACACTTTCATGTCGCCCGGCCTTAATAACAACAGCGTTCAAAATTCTCTGCCTTAAAGATTACAGCCTATCAAAGAAATCTTCCCCCGGCTGACACTCCCTAACCACTTCAGCCTGTACCGGTGACTCCGGCCAATGCCTTTCACGCCTTTGATTCAACTCACCAAGCCAATTCACAATCTCTACACCGGAGCCTTTACCCAGCTTGCGTAAAATACACCCGATGGCCGTCCCCGTACGCCCGGTTCCTCCCCAACAATGGATCACAACCCCCTCGCCATTCTTTAAAGCCGCTACCGCGCTATCTACGCCCGATAAAAGCATAGTCTTTTCAATAGCCCCTTTTGGTCCCTGATCCGTAACAGGACAAAACGATGATAATAAAATCCTGTCGGAATATGAAGCACCTGAATTTTCTTTAGTCAGATTAATAAGATAACGAACTCCGTCCTCATACAATTGAGCAAACAACTGCTTGCGGTCTATTTCCTTAAGAATGGACGGATGCGGCATCCCGAATAACGACGCGTTGCCGTCAAGGACACGATACGCCCTCAAAGGATTCATAACCCGCGGCAGAGGTTTTCCATAATCAGCGATCTCATAGATGCGCGGCTCATCCAGTTCTTCAGTCATAACAGGCATATTTGCTCTCCCTTGATCGTTCTTTTACCATGGATATCCCAATTTATCACCGCCAACAAGGATCACCCGTATTGAGGCACGACTCATTAAGGTTGCCTCTTGATCGCAGAACTTTGACCCCTTGATATTCTGAATAATATCCATATCTATCGTCGAGACGATCATTTCCGCGCGATTAGGCACCACTTCAAGTTGATTGACATCAAACTGCTGAAGTTCTTTCTTTTTCATATCTAATCGACTGACTTTCTTCCTTATAGTTCCATTGTGATCGAATTCGTTAGTAACCTTCGTCTTTTTCTCTTTATAAGACAAATCTTCCAATGCCTTACATGTCTTAATCAACTCAAGATATTCATTAAAATATTTATTCTTAACGAAGAAATCCGGAGTGTCACGTGCAATAGTGTACGGATCTAAATTAAAATCAATTTGCTTTCCATTGAAGAAGATGTTCATGTAAGCCTTATCCAGGAACTTTCTTACCGGATTCTCGGGCGCATATTCAGCCTTAAGCAACGCCCAGGTCTTTTTATACGCTTCTTTTCGTTGAACAAACTCACTCCACTTCATAGGCACCCCTTCAAAATCTCTTACTTGACTCGAAATGAATTAGCAGCATTTCACCTGCCAAAACTCCTTGGTATCAATATCCATGACGCTTAAATACCCACCGAGCCTCGGCGCTGCTCCGGTATCCATCATCCAAAGATTCCCAAGATTTAGCGGCGTTGTAAACCCATAGATCTGGGTTGGCGTATGACCCACATAAACCTCACGGAACCCATCGATCATAAAATCATCACCCCTCATATGCGCTTTCCAGGCCTCAGACGGAAGTTTTCGACTTCCCTCAAGATCGTACTCGTCCTGCTCCGTCAGAGGCTTGTATGGATCAAAGCCCCCATGAGCAAAAAACCTCCCGTCTTCCGTAAAGAATGAACGCATGGACTTTAGGAACATCGTCTCAGGAGCGTATTGCCCCTCACGTATTTGCATATCCATGACCGCATGATCATGATTACCCATGATCGACACCAAATGCCTGATCGTTTTAAGATGCTCAATGCACGCCTCAGGTTTCAATCCATCGTATATGTCGCCTAAGACGATCAGACGGTCCTCTTCATACACAAACCCGCATTTCGATAGAACCGACACAAGAGCTTCATCCTGACCATGAATATCGCCGATCACAAAACTTCGCATCAAACTCTCTCCTCAAACTGCGGATGTTACCGAGATCTGACTTCCTTTTTCGTTATAGGTATATATGGTGCTACCCCGTCGAATGCTAACGGAACAACCCGTATACCCTTTCAGTCCATCATTGGGACCGCTACCGGCACTTAAACTGCACAACTGACTGCCGTTCTGATCATAAACATAGACTGACGAACCCCGTTGAACTGCGCTGGCGATCTGCATAAGCATTTTCCTTTCCTGTTATCATTTGTTCACCTGATGCAATAATAACAATTGCCAGCGACAACATCGTGTCGCCAATAAAATGAAAAAGCCGGATAGCATTTTGATGCCGTCCGGCTTATTAGAGATAAATTAGAAAATCCTTAATTGATCTTTTTCTTAAGGACCTCTATCCGTGCATTAATATCTAAAAGATCATTCTTTAGTTTCTCAGCCTTCGCTGAAGACAACTTCTTAGCAAAAAGCGCCAGCGTCCGTTGAACCTCATCCAAAAGGATATAGGGATACTGACGAGCTCTTTCCTGAAGATCTTCCGGAGTGGCCGATGCAAATATATCCTGCACATTCCTTTGTTCTTCCCGAGGCCGCTCCTGCTTCTGCAGGAACCTGCTGGAAACCTCAATAACCTCTCCCGTATCATGCCGGCGCACTGTAATCCGATCTCCATTGACGGCTACAACCGTACACATAAAGCTTCTTTCTTCATCAGAAAAAAGCGACACTTCCTTAATATTGCGCGTTGCCGGATCAATCACCTGACGATCATTGCCTTTCTTATCCGGACAGCATTCCCGAACGATCTTCCCTTGAATAGAGGCCTCAGGCCAGCGTTTCCCGGGGCGTCTATTATTAAGCTCACTTAACCAAATCGCGATGTCCTGACCGGTTCCTTTTCCAAGCTTGCACAACACGCACCCTATTGTCACACCCGTGCGTCCTGTTCCGCCTTCACAATGGATCACAACACTTTTCCCGGCTTTTAATGACTTCACAACATACGCAACGGCCGCCCAAAGAATATTCTGTTCTCCATCCATCGGACCACCGTCAGTGATAAAAAACTCTTGGTAATCAAACCAATTCGGATCAGGATTCGCATACCTTCTCCCAGACAGATTGATAATTACCTGCACTTTGGCATTCTGAAGTCTTTTGAACAGATCCTTCTGACCATCCCTGGCGAGTCGATTCGGATGCGGCATGCCAAACAACGCCGCCTTACCACCTAACACCCAATACGGCTTGCCGGGATCAATCTCCCTTGGAAGTTCACGCCCATAATCAGCAACCTCAAACATGCGTCCCTCATCCGAATCATCTTTTCTTACTGCCATATCAGCCTCCTTTTTAGCTGCATGGATTATAAAGCATGAAGGCGACAGCATCCTGTCGCCTTCAAAAAAGGACAACCAATTACCCGTTTCTAAGGCCTTAAAACCTCAAAAATCAGGAATGAAAAATGAGTACCTTCAATATCAACCCAATTTACAGAATACTGCCCGTACAATTTAAATTCTGACAATCGGCTTCCTAAAGACCCGGCATCAGGATTACCCCAGGCCAAACTCCCTGTGATCAATCTATTTTCAGGCAACCGAAACTGGTTGGCGTTCGATTTCTGACGCTTTACGTCATTTTTATAGCTGTAATCATTCGTAACAAAGACAGCAAACCCCCGATCTACCTTTGAATCCTTACAAAATTGCTCCAAACGGTACACATCCCATAAGAAATCATATAAACCAAGATCCTGTGCACCATGATCTTTCAAGGTAAGCGCCCCTGCAAAAGCATCAACATAAGGAAAATTTGATGTCTTATATTTTAGCTCCACTCCGATCTTTTCTTTCGTCGATGATAAAAAGAGAACATCCAGGTACTCCTTCTTCCTTCCTCATCTTCAATCCCATGAAAAGGAATCTCCAAACGAACATCGTTATCTTTTTCTTTTAATTTCCAGGCCAAAGAAAACTGCAAATCCGCCTCACAACAATAAACCCGCTTCATTAGCAAGTCTTTAACAACAATTCTCAAATCAGTCAGGTTCATAAGATTCCCACCACTCTTTAACCATCCTTCAAATATGTGTCTGCCATAGTCTCGGCTTTGAACCCCCGGCCCTTATTAACAGTCACTTTACCGACATGCCATCGAAACGAAAATGAGTTAAACAGATCAATCACAATCTACGATTCCTTCCTGGAAGGAAATAGCGGCAGACTAAACTTCTCCAAGATGTCCTCTGTATCTATCATAAGCCTCACCTTATCATGCTCGTACGTTTTCTCATTAATATCCGAAAATCCGGGAATAAGACACTGACTAGCCAGTAAGGCAACGGAATATTCCATACTTGCATACGCTCCAGAAATTAATAAGAACGCTAAAATGATAGACTGATCTTTACAAACGATTTCACAAAATGCTCCATACTGATCTTTATTAAACTTTTTCAAGCCACCTTCGATCTTCTTGCCAACACTTGCAATAGTCTTCTGCGCGTCGCTTCCTGGATCAATATAAAATTTCTCCAACTCCTTAGAATCAATAGATTGCGGGAAGAATGGGTGCTTAAGCTTCAAATCCCGAAGAAAATTGAACACTGCTGGCATAAACTTAACCTGTTGCAATCTTTCAGGCCCCGCACACATACGAAGAACTAAATCATCTAACAAATACTGTCTAATTTGAGTCTTCGTAAGCACCTTAGAAGAAACCTTCTTGGACGTTTGTTTTAACAAATTCTTAGACGGCAATTCACTGCCATTCTTAAAGATTGCCTCTCTACTCAGCAATCCCTTTTCATCGTAGAATTTATACACGCCCTCCTTCAACCCATTCTTATAAAAACCCTCTTCGCGCAATATTCCTTTCGGATCATAAAACTTACACATTCCATTCGGAATACCACGTTTGTGATCTATTTCATGCTCAACTTTCCCATTTTCATAATATGCCTTTAAAAGACCATCCTTAAGTCCACTTTTATAAACGGCTTCTTCAACCAACTTCCCGTTTACATCGTACTCCTTATAAAGTCCCTCCAACTCACCATTCTTTAAAGTCCCCTCTTCGGCCAGCTTACCCTTCTCATCAAAATTCTTAAAGGGGCCATCTTTCTTCTTAACCTCAATTTTTACAGCTTTTTTACCTGCCATAAGATTTGCCCTTTCATCACTACCTATGAAATTATTAAACCCTTAACAATCCTTCAAATACCCCTCCACCATCGCCTTGATCTCGGCCTTGAAACCCGCCGGCTCAAGCACAGTTAAACAAGGCACCCAATGCATGACAATGTGCTTGATCTCATCCAGGTTAGCCGGAAAGGTCTCGATCACAATTGATCCATCCTTACGCTCCTCAACCGTCTTTTGAAGCGGAAGATATTTTTGCTCCTTAAAATACTGAACCGCATCCGGCGCCACCCTGATCAGAACCCGCTCACCTCGCACCTCGTCAAACCAGATATTAACGCTGTCACCGAGGATCTTGTCAATATTTACAGAAGGCGCAAACGACTCCTCCAGGATCTCTACATCCAGCACCCTGTCCACCCTGTATTTTTGAATCTGCTTGTCACCTTTCTTGATCGCGATCAGATACCAGAACCCATCAAAGAATGCGATCTTCAGCGGCTCAAGACAATACTCTTTCTCAATTTGAGTTGCTGAAACATATTTGATCTTAATGCGGTTGCTTTCAAGAATTGACGCCTCAAGAAACTTAACCTGTGTCGTCGCCGGTAACGGAGCCTGTTTAACCGGAACCTTTGCATAGAAAGGCGTATAAAGGTCTTTGGCCAGTAAGCGTTTAAAAAGATCACGGAACGATGCTTCAAAAGTCTCCCCTAACCCGGATGCAACATCGAACATGAACGACAAGAGCGACGCCTGCTCCTCTGTCAAAGAAACCTTGCGCAAGGAAAAGCCTTCCATGAACTGGTATCGTCCGTTCTCAAGATCCTGAATAGGATAACCCGCATCATGAAGGATCTTAAGATCTCTCTGAACTGTGCGTTGAGTAACATGAAGGGTATCCGAAACTTCTTTGGATGAGATCGAGCGGCCCTTATCCAAGATCGAAAGCATCGTTATAAGGCGCTCCACAGCCTTTTTCTGACCTTCAGCCTTCTTTCCCCTTCCCGTCCTCTTAAAAGTCACGAGCTTCTTCTTGTTACCTGTCCGCCCGCTCTTAACGATCTTCTTTTTTGCCGTCATAATGATGATCCTTTCTGCAATAGTTTCAACTTCTCTAAAATGTACACCATCGCCATGGTATCCAGCCCGCAATAGGCCTCAAGGTCTTCATAGACCTTAGCGTGATCAACAGGGTCAACTCCCTTACCATAGGTCACCCGGGCATATTCGGATGTTGCCTGAGCCCCATCAGCGATCATCATGCCTTCATACCCCCTGCCTACCAGAGCAGGCAAAACTTTCTTTAACGAGGAAGAGCCCTGCTGAGCAGGATGATAATAAAAGAAACTGCGGAAAGGAATGATAAGGTCATCGATCCGGGCACTAACATTGGCGCACCATCCAGCATGTTCCGGAAAAGCTTCCCCAAGTTCTCTGATCCTGGCTTTTTCAAAACTCATGACATACGCAAGAATGGTACCTTTAGAATCCAAACATTCACGCAACGCCTTAAAGAGCGCCGGACGGGGGTCTGTCGACTCTTTATGCAAGAATTCAAAGTGCTCGGCAAATACGCCGGGACCCGTCAGTAAATGTACCGAAAACTGGAATGGCACCTGCTGATAAGGCCGTGTCCCGTCAAAACGCGGGATCGCCTCAAATAATGTCTCAAAATCCATAAAATATAAGGGATATTTTAACCCCGAAACAAAACCCGCGATCTTCTCATGATCGACAAAAGGCTTTCCACTCAAAGCACACTGATACTGGATCATGGGCCCGTCAGATAACTTTTCCGGATCTGTTATATCCCTGATCTGTTCAATCCCCTGCTCTAAAAACTTAAATGCCGTCTCCTTACGCCCGCGAAGTTCCATCACATTCCCGGGCTTAAGAAATTCCCAGCACAAAGACTTCATCTGACAAGAATACGGCGTATCACAAAACTGGCCAATACAAACTTCAGGACATTTAGGCAAATCAATGATCTTTAGAAAGCCGTCAATAATTTCCGGCAAAGCCGCGGATAACGAAACAATATCACCGGTAACATCAACAAGATGAAAAAACTTTTCAACATCAATAGAACCGCATCGAACATATTCATTATTAATATGCATCAGGAAACAACGCCCGATCTTCACCCCGGCCTGTTCGTAGCAATAACGCTGAAAGGCAATGTCCTGAAGATAAATTTCTTTAACACCGGCCCCGCACTTAACCTCGACAATGTCCCAGGCCCCGGATACTGTCTTCGACGGAACCAGGATATCAGCGCGGGAATACAACCGTCCCGCCTTGATCCCCGCTTCATAGATCGGCTGCGGATCTTTCAAAGCCAAAAGCAGTTGCGTCTCTTCAATATTCTTTAGGAAGTCATCCTCTTGAACATGGCGTCCACCAGGAAATCTCTCAACAGCAAGCGCGCCAACCTGATGCCCGACATCGAACACTTGTTGAGTCCTGACAGAAGGAGATGGTATTGTTTCGGAAGAATTACAACAGGTCCACAAAAGTTTTGGACATTGAAGCCCGTTCAAGAATTTTGATTTTGTAAGAGTCCCGGAAGATTTTACGGCATTCTTCTCGACGAGGATGTCGTAAATAAGATCATGATGAGACTGCTGCTGGTCAAACGATTCACTCATATAGATCCTTATTATACTCAAATATCTACGCGCGACAAGAAGAAGTCGCGCCCCCTGTTCATTGTTGCCACTTAGGAAGTGGTGAAACAGCGGATTATTAATATACAAAACGAATACGACAGCGTTCTGTCGTGTATCCGTAAAAAAGCCGCCATAAGGCGGCTTTTAGATAATGACTGCTTAAATTCATTATTGTACAAAATGATCCACAGGTCTCTTTAGCACTTTAGCGATTTTAGCCATTGTCTCAAGCGACGGCGTAGAAGCTCCGTTCTCATAGCGTGAAACACTCTTCTGCTTTGCCCCGATCTTATCGGCCAGATCTGTTTGCGTTAAATCAAGCTCCACCCTTGCCAACTTGATCTTCTTTCCCAATACCTTTGGATCCATAATACCTCCCGTCGTGTCACTTGACAAATTATCCATTAAGTGGTATATTTTAGACATAGAAGAGCGGTCAACCTTTTTATATAATACTTGACTATTATATACCCTTAAAGGGATTTGTTAAAAAAGTACATGGCAATCATAGCAACTGAACCCACAGCAATCTATAAAGCATCAAAGGCCTCCTTCTCCTGGAAGGATTCAGCCGCTGTTCAGCGCATGCTTGATGCCATTTCCATGATCCTAGCCGATGAATACTGTAAAACAGCAATTGAACATCCCGAACTGTTCTCTTCAAAAGGATAATCCATGCGCGCCGCTATTTATGCCAGATATTCCTCAGAGAACCAAAGCGAGAAAAGTCTAGATGACCAGATCCGCGTCTGTAAGAATTACTGTGCCGCGCATGACATTACCATCGATGATAACCACATTTTTACAGATCAGGCCATTTCAGGCGCATTGATCAACCGCCCTGCCCTGCAAGCATTAACAAAAGCAATGGAACAACACGAGTTTGAAGCCGTTGTCGTTGACGACCTCTCCCGCCTCTCCAGAAGCAACCATCAAATGCTTACACTTGTTCTTCAATTCAACTACCTGCAGGTAAAACTTATCTCCGTATCTGACGGAATCGTCACGGATGACGAAAACTCCAAGCTCGGCATTCAACTGCGCGGATTGATAAACGAGCTATATCTGGATGACCTTAGAAAAAAGACAATGCGCGGTCTGGAAGGGCAAAAACTGAGAGGTTTTAGCGCCGGAGAGAACGTCTATGGCTATTACACCAAGCCTTACGGCGAACTACGCATGAATAAGCGCGGTCAAGCGAAATATGAAGGCCGGATCCATGTCATCAACCCCGAAGAAGCCGAGATCATTAAAAAAATCTTCATTGAATTCATTTCCGGAAAAAGCGTTCACAAGATCGCCTGCCTCTTCAATGAAGAAGGCCTGGCGACAAAGAAGGGTAAGAAAAATGGCTGGAATGTCTCCACCCTCTCCAGGATCCTGAAGAACGAACGTTATATCGGGAAATGGGACTGGCGACGGAGTAAAACCTCCAGAGATCCTATGACGGGCAAAAAGAAGACGACGCCTCGACCTGTAAAAGACCAGATGGTCTTCTTCCGTGAAGATCTTATCATTATCGATAAAGACACCTGGGATAAAGCGCAACAACGCTGGAAAGATATGGAAGGTTCATGGCCTGTCAGCAAAAAGCGCCAGAAATTCTACAAACAAAAGAGCTACGTCCACACCAGCCCCACCCACCTCTTCTCAGGCCTGATGAAATGCAGCCTTTGCGACGGTGCTATTGTTCTGGTGAGCGGCAAGTCAACGGGCTATTATGGCTGTTACAATGCCGGCAGAAAAACCTGCAAGAACACCATTATCATCCCCCGAAAGAGGATCGAAGAACAGATCCTCGCTGACCTAAAAGAAAAGATCCTTACCGTCGAAAACCTGGAATACATCTACGAGAAGGTCGAGAAAGTAGCGGCTGCGACATTAAACAAGACGCCGGAAACCCTCAAGAAGAAACGTGCCGAGATCGCAAAATTGCAGGATGAGATCCAAAACTATATCAACTTCATTAAAGTCGGGAATCTGTCCAAATCAGTAGCAGACGCCCTGACAGAAGCAGAACGAAAAGATACTAACCTCAAACAGGATATCCAATCCCTTGAGTTCCAAACCAACAACACCTTTAAAGCCCCACCCAAAGAATGGATCGAGAACCGGCTGACCAAACTTAGCGAGACACTTTCCCAGGACACATTAGCCTCTTCCCTGTCTTTAAAAGAGCTTTTAGGGCCGGTCAGCCTCGAGCCAGTACTATCTAAGGATTCGGACTATTATCGCTTGTTTGAAGACAAGGAAAGGGATTTCAAGCCATATTGCGTGGCCCATACAAACATCGAAACCCTGGCGCTCCTCGATCAGGAGCACCAGGGTTCGAATTGGTATCAAATACGGAGAAGCAGGGATTCGAACCCTGGGACCACATTTCTGCAGTCACACACTTTCCAGGCGTGCGCCTTCAACCACTCGGCCACCTCTCCAAAACTTCCTCCGGAAGTTTTGGAGACTTCTATCCACCACGACAGGCTAAAGCCTGACGGGTGGATAGAGGTTTCCATTACTCCGAAAAAAATCAATATCTCGTCATACAGAACAATAAAAAAGACGGGTTGATAATATCACCCGTCTTAATGAATGTCAATCTGAAGGAAGAAATCCGGTCACTGTGCCCGCATTGCAGTCCTTAAGATATCATTCCTCTTGTCGCCATTAATAATGAACGGATTATACCCCTGATCAACAAACAGCATCCATCCCGTTGATGCCAGGCTCATCACCCGAGGGTCATGCGAATTCCACCCGAACGGGATCCATCCACGCTTCGATGAGTACGCATACGCCGACTTCCCTCCCGGGAGGTCCCGGCGAAGAAGCTCCATTCCGGCACGCATTTCCAAAGCTTCCTGCTTTAACGCTCCGGTCCACTCCGGATGCTTATAATCATAATACCTGGCCATCTGCCGGGTCGCCATAATAGCCCCCGCCGTCCACTCGACCGATACCCGGCCCGTCTCTGTTGTATATCCGACTCCCAGCAACTTGCCCGATGCATCACGCGTTGCAGATGCTTCCTTGGCCTTCTGCCAGGCATAATACGCTGCGCCGTCACCGAACCAGCTGTCGATCGTATCCACCCCAAGCGCCAATACCCCCCAGGTCTGAACATCAACGGCAAAGTCCGCCCCATTGACATGCCACTCGCCATTGTTAAAACTCATCCCCTGGTAAAAATACTTTTCGCTGCCATTAAATACCTGTTTAAAATAGCCTTCCATTTTCGCCATCGCAACTAAATATTCTTCCTTCCCTGTCACCGCATAAAGCATCCTCAAAGCACTGTACCATGAAAGATTATTCTCGGTGGATATCTGGTTATACCACCAACTCCCCTGTCCTGAAGGCTGCACAGGCTCATTCTCGCGAAAAGTCCCGCGTGGCGCCATCCTGATTCCGCCATTTTCCGCCTGAAGCAACAATGCCGCGCGTGCCAGTTCCTCCGACAGCCGCAATTCAACCGATTCAAGATGCTGATCGTACATTTTTGTCTGCGGATCAAAATATTTCTTGTGATAGATCTGCATGGCTGCGATCACCACCCACGCATTCTCCCCCGCGACCGGCTTCCAGTCCTCCCAATGAATGTCTGGCCATGTCGGAAAGCCATCAAACTTCTTTTTTCCGTCGAGCGGATCAACTGAAAGGTAATCACCATTAGCATTAATGATCCGGTAAATAAAACCCCGGGTGCCCTTCGCCGCCACATCAGACGACACCGCTTCCGGGACCTTTGGATCATAAATAAAATTATTATTGGGATACCCTGCCCGGATGCTTTGCAGATCCCCCAAACAGCCCTTCCAATAAATATCCAGGGGCTTCTGTGCGATCCGCATATCTTCATCGCTGCCCGAAAGCGTAAGCGCGATCTGCCCCACGGCACCGTCATAGATGACAACCCCGTTCTCAACAATAACACGCTCTATGATCCCCGGGACAGAATCCGGCTTCCCCATCTCGGAATAGACAGACTTTTTCTCATCAGGTAAAACCTGAAAACTCAGGAACATCCCTGTCTTGGGGCTCACATTGGCCTTGATCCAGCTCACCAGCCCCCGATCCAAAGAAACAGCCTTTTCCTGATCCGGCAATTGACCGGGATATCCCGGAATATTCGCCGGAATAATACGCATTGGAGGATTGATGAACGGAAGCGACAACGAAGGCTGGTCCTGCAACAACATCGGAATATCTTCTCTTGCAAACGCATTTTCTTGCACTGCAAGGATCGCACATATCCCCATCAAGATCAGCCCAAGACGCTTGCCTGCCATATCCCTGCTCCTTTTGGTCGCAGGGCGCCATCACCGTCATCCCAAAACCCCCGGCTCGCTCAAAGCTCGCCAGGAGTCCCAGGATATTCTTTGGAAGTATCCTTCCAAAAAATAAAAACCCCTCGAAAGGCTCGAAGGGTTCTGGTAATCGTAGCCAAAGGCAACACTCACAGGTGCGGCCCAAGCTACAAAGCTTGGTCGAAGGCTGTACTCGTTCGCTATAAACTTTCTTTTAGCGAGCTTTACGTCCTCACGACGGCAACCAGACAGCCTTTCCCGGGTCCCCCGGGATTCAGGCTCACGGCTTTGCGCCCTACTCTTTCAAGTAGTTTGCCTTTCTTCATCACCATGAAAGATAACACATGAAGGTAGCGTTTTCAAGCTGCCATTAGAAGTTGTAACACATTGAAAGCAATAAACTTGCAATCCATTAAAAATAACTTTTACATTCATCGACGAGAAAACAAAAAAAGACCCGCTAGAAATTTCTTCCTAACGGGTCCAAATAAACCGATAACTATCTACTCTCCCACACCCAAAGGGTACAGTACCATCGACCTTGAAGAGCTTAACTGCCGTATTCGGAATGGGAACGGGTGTTGCCTCTCCAGTAATGTTATCGGAAATCAGTATGACCGATCATAAATAACCGGTCAAAATATCAACAATTATGTAATGTAAGGGATACTCCAAATTAAACGTTCATTTCTCGAAAAAAATAAGATCAAGCGTTCGACTAATTAGTACAGGTTAGCTGAAACCCTTTCAGGTCTTACACACCCTGCCTATCAACCACGTAGTCTACATGGTGTCTTTATCATGTCCGAAGACATGAATCGATGAATCATCTTGTGGGAGGCTTCGTACTTATATGCATTCAGCACTTATCCCTTCCGAACATAGCTACCCGGCCATTGCCCCTGGCGGGACAACCGGAACACTAGAGGTTCGTATCTCCCGGTCCTCTCGTACTAAGGAGATCTCCACTTCAATCATCGTGCGCCCACACTGGATAGAGACCGAACTGTCTCACGACGTTCTAAACCCAGCTCACGTGCCGTTTTAACCGGCGAACAGCCGGACCCTTGGGACCTTGTACAGCCCCAGGATACGACGAGCCGACATCGAGGTGCCAATCCGCGCTGTCGATATGAACTCTCGAGCGCGATCAGCCTGTTATCCCCAGAGTACCTATTATCCGTTGAGCGATGGCAATCCCATAATCTACCACCGGATCACTTAGCCCTACTTTCGTATCTGTTCCATCTGTCGATGTCACAGTTAAGCCAACTTATACCTATGCATTCCACATCCGATTGCCGACCGGATTGAGTTGACCTTAGGACCCCGTCGTTACATTTTAGACGGGATTCGCCCCAAACAAACTGCCCATCTGACACTGTCTTATGACTGGATTCACAGTGCATAATTATAACCTAAATTCGGTTAGGGTGGTATTTCACCAATGGCTCCATCACGACTAGCGTCGCAACTTCAAAGCCTCCCACCTATCCTACACAAACAAAACTCAAGTCAAATATCAGACTACAGTAAAGGTTCCGGGGTCTTTTCGTCCAAGTGCGGGTAGGCAGCATCTTCACCGCCACTACAAATTCGCCGAGGCCGTCCCCGAGACAGCGCTCAAGTTGTTACACCATTCGTGCGCGTGGGAACTTACCCCACAAGGAATTTCGCTACCTTAGGACCGTTATAGTTACGGCCGCCGTTTACTGGGGCTTCGGTTCAAAGCTTCGCCTTGCGGCTAACCTTTTCCCTTAACCTTCCAGCACCGGGCAGGTGTCACACCGTATACGTCGTCTTGCGACTTTGCACAGTGATGTGTTTTTACTAAACAGTCACCCAAGCCTCTTTACTGTGACCTTCATGGCTGCGCCCGCGAGGGGCCTGACCAATCCGGCACTCCTTCTTCCGAAGTTACGGAGCCACTTTGCCTAGTTCCTTAGGGACGGATATCTCGAGCACCTTACCATATTCTGGTTATCTACCTGTGTCGGATTACGGTACGATTGACCATGAGACTCACTTAATGGTTTTTCTCGGCAGCCTGGTATCACTAACTTCGCTTTGATATAATCGCAGCTCCCCATCACCTCTCCCCGTGCATTGCTGCACGGCTACGGGTTTGGACGGACTATTCCAACAGTCCGATCAGTTAACCTTCCGCGTCACATTAAGTTGATAACGTTCATAGCCAGTTCCGGAATATTAACCGGATGTCCATCGACTACGCTTTTCAGCCTCGCCTTAGGATCGACTAACCCTGGGAGGATTAACCTTCCCCAGGAAACCTTGGATTTTCGGTGCTACAGTTTCTCGCTGTAGTTTTCGCTACTTATACCAACAGTATCACTAGTGTCTACTCCAGCGCTCCTTACGGTACGCCTTCAACGCATGACACTACGCTCCCCTACCACTCTCGCCTTGCGGCGGAATCCACTGCTTCGGTTACATGCTTGAGCCCCGATCATTTTCGGCGCAAGACCACTCGACCAGTGAGCTATTACGCACTCTTTAAATGATGGCTGCCTCTAAGCCAACATCCTGGCTGTCTACGTGATCTCACTTCCTTTACCACTTAGCATGTATTAGGGACCTTAACAGATGGTCATGGGCTGTTTCCCTTTAGACAACGGAGCTTAGCCCTCGCTGTCTTACTCCCGATGTAACATGTTCAGTATTCGGAGTTTGGTTAGGTTTGGTAGGTTGGTAAACCCCCTATCCTATTCAGTAACTCTACCCCTGAACATGAATTTAATCGAGGCTAGTCCTAAAACTATTTCGGGGAGAACGAGCTATTTCCACGTTTGATTAGCCTTTCACTCCGATCCACAGCTCATCACCGTTATTTTCAACTAACGTGTGTTCGAACCTCCACTCTAATTTCTTAGAGCTTCATTCTGGCCATGGATAGATCACGTGGTTTCGCGTCTGCTAAACGTTACTGATTCGCGCTATTCACACTCGGTTTCCCTACGCCTCCGTCCTAAAAGGACTTAAGCTCGCAACGCCTAGCAACTAGTTGGTCCATTATGCAAAAGGTACGCCGTCAGCCGTTCATATCTTGCGATATGCATAGGCCTTCGACCGCTTTGTAAGTTTACGATTTTAGGTTCTATTTCACTCCCCTCCCGGGGTTCTTTTCAACTTTCCCTCACGGTACTTGTACGCTTTCGGTCAGACTCGAGTATTTAGGCTTATGCCATGGTCGGCACAGATTCATACGGGATTTCTCGTGCCCCGCATTACTTGGGATACCTCTAGGGTGCTCAAGAATTTCGCAAAAAGGACTTTCACCTGCTATGGTGCGCCTTTCCAGACGCTTTTGCTATTCTCTTACAATCCCACGTTGAGGTCCCGCAACCCTCCAGTGCAAGCACTGAAGTTTAGCCTCTTCCCATTTCGCTCGCCGCTACTACGGGAATCACATTTGTTTTCTTTTCCTGTGGCTACTAAGATGTTTCAATTCACCACGTTAGCATCTATCTCCTATGTATTCAGAGTAAGATAACTGGAGGTTAGTCCAGTTGGGTTGCCCCATTCGGAAATCTCCGGATCAAAGCTTCATTGCAGCTCCCCGAAGCTTATCGCAGCTTATCGCGTCCTTCATCGCCTGAGTCTGCCAAGTCAGCCATCGTAAACCCTTTGTAACTTGACCACAATATTACGAGAAACTAATTATTTAATTTGTAGTTACCCTTACATTACATAATTGTCAAAGAACAAAGCTCGATGTTCTGAGCGAAATGTTTTCAATCTATTACCCATCATGAAATTTTGTGGAGCTGAGGAGGATCGAACTCCTGACTTCCTGCTTGCAAAGCAGGCGCTCTCCCAAACTGAGCTACAGCCCCCAGTTTTAAAAACTGGTGGGCCCGAGTGGAATCGAACCACTGACCCCCGCGTTATCAGCACGGTGCTCTAGCCAACTGAGCTACGGGCCCGATTGATACTAGACCAGAGGTCAATGCATTGATACAGTGGTCAATGCCTGTGGGCATTACTGACCAAAGACACTGACCACTGATCAGAAATAAAAATAGCCAAGCTCTCCAGAGGTTATCCGGATACTTATTGTTCTTTTTGGTACTTCTTGTTCTTAAAACTACTGCTGAATTTCAACAGCATTTCTACCGATCTCCGAAGAGAAGCGAATAGAAAGGAGGTGATCCAGCCGCACGTTCCCGTACGGCTACCTTGTTACGACTTAGCGCCAGTCACCAGTTTTACCTTGGGCCTACCTACGTAGGACTTCGGGTACTCCCGGCTCCCATCGCTTGACGGGCGGTGTGTACAAGGCCCGGGAACGTATTCACGGTGGCGTGCTGATCCACCATTACTAGCGATTCCGGCTTCATGGAGTCGAATTGCAGACTCCAATCCGAACTGAGGATACTTTTTTGAGATTAGCTCCCCCTCGCGGGTTGGCAACCCTTTGTAATATCCATTGTAACACGTGTGTCGCCCTGGGCATAAAGGCCGTACTGACTTGACGTCATCTCCACCTTCCTCCTGGTTGTCCCAGGCAGTCCCCTAAGAGTGCTTCCGGTACCTATTGCTAGGACCAGAGTGGCAACATAGGGCAATGGTTGCGCTCGTTGCGGGACTTAACCCAACATCTCACGACACGAGCTGACGACAGCCATGCAGCACCTGTGTAAGTTACCGATTTGACGGTTCGATCCACTTTCATTTCTCTACTGCTTACATGTCAAGCCCAGGTGAGGTTTTTCGCGTAGCATCGAATTAAACCACATGTTCCACCGCTTGTGCGGGCCCCCGTCAATTTCTTTGAGTTTTAGCCTTGCGACCGTAGTCCCCAGGTGGAATACTTAATGCGTTAGCTTCGGCGCTGATCCCCGAAAGGACCAACACCTAGTATTCATCGTTTACGGCTAGGACTACCAGAGTATCTAATTCTGTTTGCTCCCCTAGCTTTCGCAGCTCAGTGTCAGTAGTGACCCAGAAGATTGCCTTCGCCGTTGGTGTTCTTCCTGATATCTACAGATTTCACCCTTACACCAGGAATTCCATCTTCCTCTGTCATACTCAAGCTCTGCAGTTTGAAAGGCTGTTCTGCGATTAAACCGCAGGATTTCACCCCTCACTTATAGAGCCACCTACCTGCCCTTTACACCCAATAATTCCGAGTAACGCTTGCCACCCCTGTATTACCGCGGCTGCTGGCACAGGGTTTGCCGTGGCTTATTCGTCAGGTACCGTCAGCTGTAACGCTATTAACGTTACAGGTTTCTCCCCTAACAAAAGCAGTTTACAATCCGAAGACCTTCATCCTGCACGCGGCGTCGCATAGTCAGGCTTTCGCCCATTGCTAAATATTCTCGACTGCAGCCTCCCGTAGGAGTCTGGGCAGTGTCTCAGTCCCAATGTGGCTGGTCGTCCTCTCAGACCAGCTAACCGTCTTAGCCTTGGTAGGCCGTTACCCTACCAACTAGCTGATGGTACGCAAGCTCATCAATAAGCGACAGGCCTTGCGGTCCCCGTCTTTGATCGGCAATCCATGCGGATCGCCGATAACATCGGGTATTACCACCATTTTCACGGTGCTATCCCCGACTTAAAGGAAAATTACTTACGTGTTACTCACCCTTTTGCCGCTAACCCTTGCGGGTTCGCTCGACTTGCATGCCTAATCCACGCCGCCAGCGTTCACTCTGAGCCAGAATCAAACTCTCCAAAAGAACTTGGCTATAATAAACTTATGGCTGATGGGTAATAAATTGTCAAAGAACGTGTGCTGCAAAATGCATCTTAGAAGGTCAAAAGGATAACAGACAAAATAAAATATGTCAAGCGTTTTTGTCTGGTTTTTATAATTTAATTTTTCGACGGAGAAACGACAAATTTCGAGAATTGCCTTTGAATGCTTCCCAAAAGCCTCTCTACCTCGAACTCATTGCTGCGGACATTACGAGGTGACTGTTACTGCAAAGAGCGAATTAAGTTTGATAAGTATACACCACAAAGAAACTTTGTCAAGCTATAACATTTTATTTTCTTTGAGGATCTTTTCGGCAGACTCCAGGGCGCGGCGCAATTCCGGCAACAGATGGATATTGATCGTAACCCCCTTTGCCGTCGGGACCATATCCTCGGACCCCTGCGTCATGGTCCATGTGCGAATATCGATCAGATCATTCCCCTTAAATTCCCTGATGCCGATACGGACCTCCTGGAATTTATTTTTTTGAAATGTCGATATTGTCTTGTCCATAACTCCCCCCTGAAAACCCTCTTATTATAGAACAACGGCCTCAGATCTTCTTGAATTTCTCGGATAACCTGCTAAAAAGAATCGCCGCCACAGCCCTTTTGGCAGGCGTACTGCGGGATGAAAGCTCCACCCTGACGCCACCCCCGCCCGTTTCCGATATAAAAACACCAACTTCCGTTGTACTCACAACCCCCGGGATACCCATAACCGCGATAAATCCGCGGATCTCGTCTTTTGTAAAAATATCATATTTGGCTTTTTCGAGGACTTCAACGGTAGCGCTGAACACATCTGAAAGACTCGCCTCATACACCTGATAAGAAGAATTCTCCTTGGCCGCGACCAAGGCCCTTCTTGAAAACCCGAGAATGTTCTTGGGCGCATCAACAACAGAGGCGCAACCGCATAATGAAAAACAAAATAAAGTAATAATACTAATTCTATTAAACATATTTTTAATTATAACAAAAAAAGAAATGCTTTCAACTCTTTGTTGGCGAAGCACTGGATACGGTCAATTCAGCCGAAGCCCCCTCGCCAACCCCGGCACTCTGCAAACGCGAACGAAAAACCTCATAAATATGCTCAAGGTCTTTTAATTGGGCACGATTATGCTCAAGCTCAAACTGAGTAAGCTTCTCACGTTTCAACAATTCGCAATTCAGCCGTTTAAAATCGATCAGGCTCTGCTCAAGGGCATTCGACTGCCTTTTAAGCAGGGCATTGTCATGTTCCGTATCATGCGCCTCCCTGGAGATCCCCTCAAACTGACGACGGGCATTATCACAAATGCGTTCGACGCCAACCGCATGCGCCCTGCTCTTTGTAAGCTCGTACGAAAGATGCTCGCTCTTTTCCTGCTCGCCGCGTGCAACCTCCTCCATCTCCTCGATCCTGGCCTCCATCCGGGCCTTCTCCGAACGAAGGACCTCTAGGTCATCCCTGAGCGCATCAACCGCCTCGGCATGGGAAAAAGGGTCCCCTTGAACCTTTTCCGGCAAAACAGCCTTTGGTGCTCTTAACAACTCATTATCGCGCTGAAGCTCTTTAACCTGAACGATCAACTCATCGATCCGCCCCTGATATTGCGAGCGAACAGCCCCCTCAATATCCCTCTTCTCTGGCTCCGGAGTTTTCTCCGACCTTAACCGAGAGTTTTCAGCCTCCAGCCTGGAGATCTCCATATTCCCGGCATCCATCTGCAACTTGAACGCAGAACACTCCGCTTTAAGATGCGGCAACTCTTCATTATTTAAACGCGCATTACTTTGCCGAAGCCCTTCAATATCCGCGCGCAAATCTTCATTTTCCTTTTTTATTTTACTGATAGCGTCATTAAAATCCCTGGTTAGAACCACCGCTTTCTCCCGGGCCAGCCGGACCTCTTCCTGCCAGTTCCCCTCCTCAGGAGATACCGGGGGCGCCAAACCACTTGGAACTTCGCGCACTGCAATTTCAGGAACAGGATCCTTCCCTTCCAGCCCACCCGGAACAAAAGGCTTTAGCTCATTAAGATGAACAACAGGTTCAACTTTTATTCCGGTCGACGAAATAGCCGCTCTCTTAAGGGAATAAAAAAGCCATCCAAGAACGCCAACAACAGCGATAAGGATTCCTCCCAGAATATAAAAAACCACCATAATCCCCTCCCTACATTGCGACCCGGTCTTTTAAATAAACAACGTAATCCTTAACCGCCTCTTCCAACCCGGTGAATGGACGATCATACCCTGATTTAAGAAGACGGGACATATCCGCCTGAGTAAAATACTGGTATTTTGAACGCAACACTTCCGGCATGGGAACATACTCAATGAGCGGAGGCTTCCCGACAGCCGCAAAAAGCGCAAAAGCAAGGTCGTTCCAGGAACGCGCACGGCCAGACCCCACATTATAGATCCCGTTGATCGACGGCTCCTGCATAAAGAACTGCATCACATCCACCACATCCTTCACATACACAAAATCACGCTTCTGCTCCCCATCCGCATAATCAGGCCGATGCGACTTGAAAAGAACCATTTTCCCCTCTTGCACAACACGGTCGTAGCTCTTGGCAATAACGCTTTTCATATCACCTTTATGATATTCGTTAGGCCCGAAAACATTAAAGAATTTCAACCCGACAACTTTATCATAAAGTTTTTCCCGAAGGACCCACTCATCGAACATCTGCTTCGACTCGCCATAATAGTTCAATGGCTTGCACCGGCCGATCGAATCGAGACTGTCGGAATATCCATTCTCCCCGTCACCATAAGTCGCGGCGGAACTGGCATAGATAAACCGGGCTCCCGCCCCCAGCGCCCAGCGAGCCATATGGCAGGAATAATCGAAATTGTTCTTCAAATAATAATCGCGGTCCTGACCCGTGGTCGATGAACAGGCTCCCATATGAAAAACACAGCCCACATCCCTGGGTGCTTTTCCTGAAAGGACCAACCCCAGGAACTCCGCTTTATCATAATAAGAAATATAATCTTTCCCCGTCAAATTTCGGCGCTTAAGACCATCCCCATCCCAATGATCTACAACAATAAGGTCTTTATAGCCTTGCGCATTAAGCCAGGCCACCATACAACTGCCGATAAAACCGGCTCCACCGGTAACAACGATCTTGCCCATGGTCTTAATGCTGCACCTTTTCCCCAAGGGAACGGCCAAGCTCGTACGCCACCCGCTCGGAATCTTTTGTTTTCTTGAACGCTTTATACCCGAATATGAGGGCTACGACCTCTCCGGTCTTGTGCTCGCGCACCTCGCCCTTGATCTTGAGCGTAACATCTTTTTTCCCGACACCAAACGCCTTCCACCTGCTTCCGGTATCAAATTCCTCGATCCGGCCTTCGATCACAAATTGCGCCTTCTGGGCATCTCCATCCGTAATAAACGAGAATTTTCCGCCTCTTTCGGTAAAAACATCCGCTGCGCCTTTGACGATCATCAACGAAAGACGATCAACCACCGGGCAGGCCTCTGCATTCGCCCCCGGAGTGAACGGAATAAAAACAACCGACCCGCCGGCAGCCCAAAGATCGTCACGGATCACCTCGACCGAAACCGCATCCGGCGCGCTCAATACCGACGGACTGGCCGGCCCGTGGCCAGACCACAGGCACCCGCCACAACACAACCATAATAATATCAAAGGAAAATATCTTCGCGGGAACATAATTGGATTCTAACGCTCTTTGCGCAAGCGCTCAACTAAATTAACATCATTTACAGCTGTTCATCGGCCGTCAAGAAATCTATCGACCGGATATCAATGTTAATTGATGCAGACGCATCAGGGTCTCGGCCGAAAGAGCGCCCTGCTCAAAACGCCAGCTCCAGTTGCCTTTAACTGTCGATGGACGATTCATCCTGGCCGAAGAACTCAAGCCTAAAAGATCCTGCAACGGAATGATACAAATATTCGCAACCGACCCCATGGCCATACGGATCATCACCCAATGAATGCTCCCGGCCGAAGGCTGGAATTTAAAATATTCATAAAAATTTTCTTTCTCAAGACCGGTCATATCTTCTTCGAACCAGCCACGCACCGTATTATTATCATGCGTACCGGTATAAACAACACTCTCAGGGGTATAATTCTCCGGCAGATTCCGGCTTTCTTTATATTCATTATGAAAAGCGAACATCACCACGCGCATGCCCGGGAACCCGAAATAATCTTTCAACGCATCCACATCCGGCGTAATGATCCCCAGGTCCTCCGCAATGATCGGAAGCCGCTGAAACTTCTCCTTGAGGACAAGGAACAACTCCATTCCCGGGACATCACACCACTCCCCCTTGACCGCCGTTCTTTCATGCGCGGGGATCTCCCAACACTGGGCAAAAGCACGAAAATGATCTACCCGTACCGAATCAAAGACCGTCAAATTATGCCGGATACGCTCAACCCACCAGGAAAAACCTGACGAACGAAGCGCATCCCAATCATAAACAGGATTTCCCCAGCGCTGGCCCTCCTTGCTGAAATAATCCGGAGGAACACCCGCCACGAACGTCTGCCTTTTGTCAGCGTCCAACTTGAAAAATTCCGAATGAACCCATACATCCACGCTATCATAATTAACATAGATCGGGATATCCCCAATGATGCCCAGGCCATTGGCAGAACAATGAGCCCTCAACTTCATCCATTGATCATAGAATAAATACTGCGCGAACTTCTCCTTCTTGATATCCAACGCTTTACTGACACGAACATCCATAAGTGCGCTGGAAGAACGATCGCGGAATTCTACCGGCCAATCGACCCAACAATCCCCCTTGAATATTCGCTTTAAAACAACAAAAAGTGCAAAATCATCCAGCCATCCCGCCTGCTCGAGACAAAAATCCTCAAAAGCCTTCCATGGGATCCCTTTTTGCAAATACCGCCCGAACACACGCTCAACAAGAACGGCTTTGGATGAATAAACCCGGTCAAAATCCACCGCCCCCGAAGAAAAAAAGACCGGAGGATCAATGTCACTCTCAACACACAACCCGTCCCTGAGCAACTGCTCGGGGCTGATAAAAAGAGTATTGAACGCAAATGCCGAGAAACTGCTGTAAGGCGAATTCCCCAGAGCATTATCCGTCGGGATCAATGGAAGGACCTGCCACCATTTCTGGCCGGCCCGGATCAGAATATCCGCGAAATTATAAGCCTGTGGACCAAGATCACCGATACCATAGGGTGAAGGCAGGGATGAAATATGACAGAGAATACCGTTTGAACGCGTGTTGATCATTGAATTATTCTAATTGAAAATGAGGGAAATCAAACGATTTATTCCGGATTAAAGTTCAAGAGAAATCAATACAGATATCTTTCATCTGCCGCACATTCAGGTCGGGTGTCGGCCGAAAAAGGTAATACCCCTGCACCGCATCTATCCCGAGAGAAACGACCGCATCCATTTCCTCCCTGGTCTCGACGCCTTCGACAATGGAAACGATACCGTTCTCCTTGCAAAAACCGACGATGAACTTGACGATACTGCGCTTGACGGAGTCCTGATGAAGATTGCGGACAATCTGCGCGTCGATCTTCACGATTTCCGGCTTGGTAGCCACAATGGACTCCAGGCTGGCATAGCCGCCCCCCACATCATCAACGGCGAACCTGACCCCGTGATTCCGGTAATTGCTCAAGCGCTCGTAAAAAAGCTCCTGCGCGGAGATCGATGAACGCTCCGTGATCTCCAGTACAACCTTATCCAGAGGAATACGGCTCTCCTCAAATATGCTCTTGACCATGGAAAATTTCGAATTCTCGACAATATAGGGGCTGCAGTTAAAGAACACATGCTCGTTCTTTGTATGGTTCGAAACGATCTCTGCCGCTTTGCGCCAGCACAGCATCTCCAGCGGAAAATACAGGTCGTATTTGATCGCTGCCTTGAAAAGCTCTTCCGCATTCGTCAACAAAACCCCTGCAGAAGGCCGGCTCAACACCTCAAAACCGAACAAACGGAACGGCTTTAAAAAATAGATCGGCTGAAAATGAGGCTCGATCAACCCCTTCTCAATGATCCGCGTGAGCTCCGCAATAACTTTTTGCTGACGCTCTTCACGATGGCTCTTGAACGTGCCGTTGCCACGCCGCCAGATCGCCTCGATCCGCGCCAAAAGCTCTTCTTTCTCGCAATCCTTACCGATGCAATCGTCTGCCCCGATCTGATAACTTTTTATCCGCTGCTGACTATGGCAATCAACACTTAAGATAACGACCGGAATATGCTCGGTGCTCCTGTTACTTTTAAGCTTTGCGCATATATCAAGGCCATCCGCATCGGGAAGGGTTTCACTTAGAATGATAAGATCAACGTCCAATGTTGAAGCTTTCTGAATGGTCCCTTGAGCTGAAGCAGACGTCAATGTATCAAAACCATGCTCTTCCAGGGTAAAAATAAGACTTTTCAAGTATTGCAGATCAGAATCAGCGACTAAAATCTGTTTTTTAACTTCTGCTAACGACATTACACTTTTCCCCGTTATTTATACCCCTCAACCCTATTACTTCAATAAATTATACATTAAATAATACGACATTGCCAAGAAAGATAAAATGAAGAAGAAATAAATAAAACACCAATATAAACATAACAAATTTAATTGCAATAACTAACGACATATTTAATAACAGAAAGAAAACGTTTTCTTTGTTTCTTCGTTTCGCATCTTTTATACGTCAGGAAAACGATATCTCTTTCTCAAAGTCAGAAAACCGGAATACTACACCGTTCTCTTTAAGGGATTCGGAGCTGCGGACCAAATGAAAATCAGGAGGAATGGAAGGAAAAAAAACATCGCAGAAGAAATCACCCATAATTTGGGTCAAATAAAGCCTGTTACAGCCTTTATGCCGCATGGCCTGTTCAAAAACAACGCCTCCGCCAATAATAAAGACATCGGCAACATCATCCCTGCCATCAAGCAGGGTCAAAGCAGCATCAAAAGATCCTGCCTGTAAAACCCCTGCCGACAAGTCCGCCACCGGTTTCGACGAAAGAACAACATTCAGCCTTCCCGGCAAAGGCCGGTATTTCAACGGAAGGGACTCCCAGGTCTTGCGGCCCATAACAACAGCGTTCTGTTTTCCCGCAGAACAGGGGATCGTTACATCCTTAAAACGCTGCATATCCCCAGACAACCGCCAAGGCAACGCATTTAACCTTCCTATGCCCATTTTTTCATCAACAGCCACAATAACAGCGAATTTCTTCATCTTATTATACCGCAATAGGGAACTTTATGAATGCGTCATGATCATACCCGTTAAGACGGATATCCTCAAACCTGAGATCCAGGACCTTCTTGTCTGAAAGCTCCAGCCGGGGAAGAACGCGCAGTCTGCGCTCAAGCTGGACCTTAAGGCCATCAACATGGTTCGAATAAATATGAGCGTCCCCCAATGTATGGACAAAATATCTGGGGATAAGGCCGCATTCTTTGGCGACCATCGAAAGGAGCAAAGCATAGCTGGAAATATTAAAAGGGACTCCCAACGCGATATCCGCCGAACGCTGATAAAGCTGGCAGTCAAGATGCCCGGCAACAACATAGAACTGAAAAAACGCATGACAGGGGGGCAATGCCATTTTCTCAATATCCGCCACATTCCAGGCACTCACTATGATCCGGCGAGAATCGGGGCTCTGCTTGATCATCCGGATCGCTTGCGTAACCTGATCGACATGCTCCTTACGATAGGAATTTGTTTTTTCATCAAGAACAAACTTCTCCCACTTGCGCCATTGATAGCCATAGACAGGCCCAAGCTCCCCGCCTTCACGCGCCCAGGCATTCCAGATAGGTGTATGCTGCACCAGGTCATCATTGATATTCGTCGCCCCCCGCAAGAACCAAAGAAGCTCCCAGACAACAGCATCAAACAGGATCTTCTTGGTGGTCACGATCGGGAACCCCTGACGCAGGTCAAACCGCATTTGGTGGCCAAAGACAGAAATAGTCCCGGTTCCCGTCCGGTCCTGTTTCTGATCTCCATGCTCCAGCACATGCCGCACAAGGCCCAGATACTGTTCCATATCATTTCTCCAGCAAAAGGTCGAACCGCCACTCGACTGTCGGACTCTCTCCCGGGCGGTAAAACGGATTGAATGACGGCAACTTCCTGAAACCGATCCCGTTCTTTTCCAGAAAAGATGTCAATACCGGCACATCAAAAAGCTTCTGAGGCATCCGGTTGACATCGCGAAGGTCCTCGCCAAGGTCATATGTCCTGCGGCAGAAATCCAGGTAAGCCCCTTTGGCGGAATCATAATCCGGCGACCCCGCCTTGTCAGGCAACTGGCCGATAAGAAGCTTTCCGCCTGGTTTAAGCAACCGGAACATATCAAGGATCGACCGCTCAACAACTTCGTCTTCCATCATATTGATCAAAACGAAACAACACAACATCCGGTCAAAAGATCCGGCCTTGAACGGCAACCGGCCGATCTCGCCCTGTACAAGGGCGTCTCCCGCATCGATCCTGACCGCGTTATGAAGCATCTGCGCCGAAAAATCAAGCCCTACGGCATAGCCTGAATCCGGGGTCAGCCCCTTCAACATCCACCCGCCCCCGCATCCAAGGTCAATAAAGCGGTCATTAAGCCCAAGCCCAAGCCGTTCAGATACAAGCCCAAGCATGATATCGATCTTTTCCTGTGGCCAGATCACGCCCTCACAGACTTCCCACTTTGCGAGAAGCCATTGACGGTCGGCGAACCTCCCGCCGGTAAATTGACCCCATTCATTGAACGCCAGGCGTAATTCCATAAGATCATGCCAAAAATTTATAGATCAGGGCGCTGCCTAAATTCGTTATCCGATCGGGCATCCACGGCGCGGCAAAGAACCTCGTATAACATTTCAATATCCGCTTGCGGCTGAACACATACCCTTCAGGATGATATCCGATATGCACGATCTCCATCCGTTTCGCCCCGGTCGCGTCTTTAAAAGCGACCAGCCCATCCTGAGCAAGGCCACTCGAACCGAGATCAATGAATTCCAACCCGCGCTCCTTGGCCAGACGGATCCCCTCCCACAAAAGACAATTATTTGAACGATACTCCAAAGCGGCCTGTGATGACGTATTGATCTTGTAATAAAGAGTGTTGCCGCAAACCAGGAAAAGAGTGCCCCCGACCATCTTCCCTGCGGGATCAAAAGCGCCGATCAAGAAACCATTGCCCCGATTGATAAACTCGTCCCAGATCACTTCAAAGAACCTCCAGGGCTGGGCAAATATCCCGTACTTGTGCTTGCGCAATTTTACATGAAGACAGAAAAAGTCCCAAAGCTCCTTACGCGTGCACTGGCGGACCACCAACCCGCGCTTCAACCCCTGACGGGCCTGATTACGGAACTTGTCCTTCAACCCCATCCAAACGGAATCAATATCCCCACGGATATCAAGGAGATGAAAATACTCGCGGCTAAGCTCCTTAAAACAACCGCAGGAACGTGCCGCCTCATCCCGAAGGCTCCGGACCACAATACGAAAACCGGAAAACTCCTTCTGCATATCTTCAAAAATGGACCGCCAATCCGCAACAGAAGAAATATGGGCATCGCAATAGTCACAATACGACAATACACAAACCTTCCACTCCAGAAAATTCTTCACCACGGAATAAAAGACATACGACTCGATCCTGCCGTCACGTTCAATATATTTAATAAAAATAGCCGGACTATACGCGCGATCAATGACCCTCAGCCATGCCGGGGAAGAGAACAAATTGTCTGCAGCCCCCGGAAGGTCGAGTTTTTCAAGCGCCTGCTGTAAGGGCAGTGTCTTGACCACTATTTCCGCTCTTTTAAAAGTTTAAAATAGATATCGGACATCCGCGGCACGATCCCGGTCATATCATAGATCCGTATCGACGACATACGGCCGACATCCCTGGAAAATAAGAATCTTATCGACTCAAAAAGGTTCTCACTATGCTCGCAGACAAAACGCTCCAACATGGCGTGGTTCATATGCGGGAACACCTTGATCGGTGTCATACGGCCATCAATAAAAGAAAGATAATCCCTCAACTCCGCCTTGAACCGGACCCCGGATGTAAGGCCGACATACACCTGAGGGTCAATGATCAGATAACGATAACCTTTAGCATACAACAGGACCAGCTTGTCGAAACGCCCCGGCACCGCCATCACCCTGTCAAAAGGACGCACATACAACCCCTGGACCTGATCCTGCGTTGAAAGGATCTTCGCACCAGGGACATACTGATCGATGAACTTAACAGCCGGCTCATAATCAGAATGCGCCCTCACAAGCTCGCACGCCTTGACCGTCATTGCCAACACCATGACCATCACAAGACCGATCAAATACCGTCGATACACGTTATTCAGCGAGCAATACGCCGATATCAGGAAGTGTGCCACCGACATAACGGCAAAAGGCAACATAACACAAAGATAGCGAGCCCCTTTCTCACTGGGTAAAGAAAATATCCCCATCTGGACAAGGACGAGGATAACCGGCAACGCATAAGCCCTGCCCCTCTTCAATGCAAAATAAGCTCCGGCAAAAAAGACTCCGGCAAAAAAAACCGTCTCCAGTAAAAAAAGATAGAAAGGATACGAGAGCAAATTCACCCACGAAAAACTCCCCCCGGCCATATCTTCCTGGTGAAAAACCCAGGCAAAGATGACCGTTGTGTTCGCCGCATCAAGCAAATTGCCGATAAGCACAACACAAGCAAAAAATGTCAGCATCGACCAGACGAATTTCCGGTAATTGACCCCCTTCTTCAGAACAACTCCCTCCCACAACTCAATACAAAGGACCAAAACCGGAAGGACGATCAAACGATAATTCGCGAAGAACGCCGCCGCAAGAAAGATGCCGGCGAAAAACGTCTTCCAACCCGGCGACCGATGGAATAAATAAAAATAAACCCCGGCTAAAACAAGGCAAACGCTCATGGCTTCCTGCAATCCAATGCGGGAATAAAAGACAAGGCCGGGCAAAAGCGCCATCAATGCCGTCGAAAATAAAGCGACATCCCGGGACCTGTAATAACGCCTGGCAAAAAGATAAGCCAAAGGAAGGGCCAAAACACCAAAAAAAGCCGCCAGGACTTTCGGGAACATCCAGTCGTAGATCCCGCCCCAAAGATAACGGGAATCCATAGCAATGAACCACAAAGACTTCCCGCTGCCCAGCGCCGAACGAAAATAGAACTGAAGGGCGGTCAACCGGTCAGACCAGGACTGAAGCTGATGCTTATCGATAAATTCCAGGATAGGCAGGTTATGACGCAGATAGAACGCTTCATCATAAAAGAAAAAACCGCTCTCCCGCAAATGGAAGAACCGCAGAGCGATCCCTGCAAGAACAGCAACGGCACAAGCGATATAAAACATTCTTCTGAAATTCATTTTTTTATTCCAAGCCCAAGATACACCAGAGGGCGCAAAATACTCCACCATCCCGTGACCGGTTTCATTTTAGTATACCCCATGGAGTGAAGCGGATAAATCTTTGTGACCGGGACTTCTTTGACCTTATAGCCGAGTTTAATGACTTTGTAAAAAAGATACGGCTCCAGCTCATAACGATCGAGCCAATCCTGGTCAAGGTCAAGCCTTTGATCTTCAAGGATCGACAGCCTGACCGCGCGAAATCCATTTGTACTATCAGAAATATGCCGTCCGCTGATCAGCGAAAAAAGCACCGGGTGAATAACCCTGGTCGCAATGGTCCGATAAAGCGGCATATTCCCGAACCCTCCACCAGGAAGATACCGCGAACCCTGCACAAGATCAAAGCCTTCTTCCATGCCCTTGACGAGCTTCGTCACATCTTCCGGACGGTCCTTGTCATTGCCGGCGACCAGGAACAGGGCCTCATAACCACGCTCTTTGGCCCACCGCAGGCAATTGCGGACACTGTGCCCGGCCCCCCTGTTACGGGAATTCCTGACAATAAAGATATGCTCGTTAACAGGGATACGGTCCAGCGAACCATCGGTGGTGCCATCATCCATGATCAAAACATCGTAAACAGAATAGTCATTGAACCGTTCAATGACCTTGAGGATCTTCTCCCCTTCGTTCAATACAGAAATGCCAAGGATGAATTTATTATTGGTCATAATAATTGAAATGATTATAACTTTATAGATATGTTAATCAAAGGATAAAGATTTAAAGAGCATCGCTGACCATTCACGGCCCTTTACGACCCTGTCCGGATGGACGCCCGCCAGGGCAAATGACCTTTCAACCCGGTCCATATTCTCGAGAGATATCCCGGAAACAACCAGATGCCCTCCTGGACGAACGAATGAAATAAGACGGTCACGAAAAGAAATAAGGTCGCTGGAGACCAGGTTTGCCGCCACAAGATCAAAACGCGTTCTTGGCCTGAAATCATTCACATCGCAGGCTTTAAGCCGGCAGGTCAACTGATTCGCCTTCAAATTCTGCCTGGCGACCTTGACGGCACCCGGATCAATATCGATGCCGACACATTGCGTTGCCCCGCATCTAAGGGCCACGATCGCCAATATCCCTGACCCTGTCCCTACATCCAGGAAAGAAGTGAACCTCCCAGCCAACCGGTCAATGATCCTTGCCGTAAAACGGGTTGTTTCATGCAGGCCTGTTCCAAAGGCATTGGTCGTATCCAAAAAGATCGGGCTTTTACCCGCAGGACAATCCCGGCTCTCCTGCCAAAGAGGGATAACATGGAACTTTCGCGTCAAAGAAAACGGCTTCCAGCCCTCTTTCCAGCGCGAAGCCCAATCCCTCTCGCGGTGAACACGGCAAAAAGCCCTTGCTCCGGCGATCCGCGAAGATCCGAACAAAGCGGCCAGACGATCCGCCAGGCTTTTATCACTCACATATAATGATAACGCACACACTGTTCGCCCCTCTTCCTCGACCAGAGAAGAAAGCCCATACCCCGCAAGCGCAAGAAAAGCGACCACACGCGCCCTTATCACCAGCGATAACGAAAACTCGAAACCGACCTGAAATTGCGTTTTTGTTTTAACGTTTCACCACATTCCGGGCCATATCACCCTTGGGTCCCTGCACAATCTCAAACTCCACATCTTGATCCGGGTCAAGCCTCTTATAACCATCCCCCAGGATCACGGAATAATGAACGAACACATCCCGTCCGTCTTCTCCCTCAGGCAGCAAAAAACCATAGCC
This sequence comes from Candidatus Omnitrophota bacterium, assembly GCA_903908245.1. Lineage (GTDB taxonomy): Bacteria > Omnitrophota > Gorgyraeia > Zapsychrales > Fredricksoniimonadaceae. Next base: position 88,288 of record CAIVRE010000018.1, on the reverse strand, counting down.
TTTCTGATTATTAAACCACTTGACCTTACCTTTAGTGAGAACCTGAACCGGCATATCCCCCCCTTTTTTTATAAAATTTTTCCAAGAGAAATTTTATGCCTCACAAAAGAACAGACCGCAAGGAATCGCTTCCGTGCGGTCTGCGCTTACTTTCAAATCCATCCTGCATGCTTCTGGATCATCACAAATTCTTACGCCTTGGGCTTTCCCTGATTTGCGACTCCCGCGATCTTGGCCTGGATCCTGGCCTGATCCCCGAGATAATAATCTTTCACATATTTCAGATCCTTGTCAAACTCAATGACCAGGGGAATTGCCGTCGGAATATTAAGCTCCGCGATATCCGTATCGCTGATACCTTTAATATGCTTGACCAGCGTGCGCAGCGAATTCCCGTGAGCCGCGACAATGATCTTTCGCCCGAGAAGTATCTGGGGCACGATCTCAACAGACCAATACGGAAGGACACGGGCCACACAATCTTTAAGGCATTCCGTAAGAGGAAGGTCTTCCGGTGCGGCATCCGCATACCGGGGATCTTTCCCCGGATACATTGCATTATCTTTGGTCAGCGGCGGCGGCGGAACATCATAGCTGCGGCGCCACTGCTTGAACTTCTCCTCGCCATACTTCTTCAATGTGTCGGCCTTATCCAACCCCTGCAACGCGCCGTAATGACGCTCGTTAAGACGCCAGTTCTTCCTGACAGGGATCCAAAGAAGATCCGCTTTATCCAAGATCACATTCAAGGTTTTATTGGCACGACGCAAAACAGATGTGTACGCCAGATCAAAACAATACCCTTCTTTCTTAAGGACCTCCCCGGCTTCCTCGGCTTCCTGAATGCCGCTGGGAGCCAGATCCACGTCCACCCAACCCGTAAAACGATTCTCTTTATTCCAGGTGCTTTCACCGTGACGAATAAAAACAATTTTATATAAAGACATGAAAAACCATCACTAGTTTATCGGTGGTTGAAAAACCGCGACTCAAACGCGGACAGTCACTTCTTCTTTGCATTAAAGATCTTGACCGGCTCTTTTCCGAACTTCGGCAAATGATACGCCACCCAGGCAGATGCATACTGCTCAAACCAGGTATCGGCCGCCTTCTCAAAACCAACGTCATAACCGACCATTTCGCTCTGGAGCCACTTATGGCGGTTGATCTCTTCCACAACCTCTTTAACTTGAAGCAATTTCTCGCGGTCTAATTTCACGGGGCAGTCCTTTCTTTTTTTGTTGATGAATGAGGGGTATTGTATCGAGCCGCCCGAATTCTGTCAAGAAAATTATGATACCGCAACCACATGAAGAAAAAGCAGTTACACCTGAATAGTTTTACGAAGAGCAAAGGCGGCTACCCCAAAAGCGACCGCGACGTTCAATGAATTCTTAATACCAAGCATCTTGATCTCAATGGCACTGTCACAACACGCCATCAATGCTTCGGATACCCCCTCCACCTCATTGCCGACTACCAAACAAACAGGCGACTTGGCTGCAAACTTTTCATAAGCAACAGCTCCCCTGGCCTGCTCAAGTGCCAGGATCATATAACCTTTACTTTTCAACGACTTAACAACCGCAACCGCATCTTTACGATACTCCCAAGGAACACTCTCCTCGGCACCCAAAGCCGTCTTGGCAATACCCACCTGCGGAGGATAACCGGTGATCCCGCACAGGAATATTTTCTCGACCCCGACCCCGTCCGCAGCCCGAAAAATAGCCCCGACATTCAAAAGGCTTCGAATATTATCGAGCACAACGACCAAAGGCACCCGCGGCTCACGGCTGTTAGCCACCTGATCGGCAACGATCTCTTCATGAGAAAGTTTACGGATCACCTGACCCAATGCTCCAGAAAATACAACCCGGCAAAAATATTCGGCCCCACCAGGCGGCCGCTCCTGGCCTTCCGCTTCAACCAGAGATCAATGCTCTTCAGCGGGACCTCATGGACCTGGATATTCTCATGGTCATCAATACCGCCGCCCGCCCCGACTTTCTTCAACCCTGACGCATGAACAATAGTAACAATATCGCAACACATCCCGGCAGATACCGGCCCGGTGAACAATACCCTTAGCCTGGACGGGCAATACCCCGTCTCCTCGATCATCTCACGCCGGGCCGCGCTGATAACGCTCTCGCCGTGCTGGCCGCGGTCATCCCCGACCAACCCCGCAGGGAACCCGATCGTGAACTTCTGTACCGGCCGACGGAACTGCTCAACAAGGATAAGCTTGTCATCATCCGTCTTGGCAACAATAATGACAGCCCCCGCGCAATTGACCCGCTCAACATACTCCCAGCCATCCCTGATCACCAGTCGCAGGAATTTTCCGGAACGAATGACCTCTCCCTTCTTGCCCCTTGTGGCCTTCATAACCTCTCCTTCCACTGCCGATATACCTTGTTGATCAATGGAGCGATCATGTCTTTCGAGAAATCGAACTTGATCCCCGCCGCCTTGAAGAGCTCGGGCAAAGGGCGCGATCCGCCCAGAGATAAACCCTTCTTGTAAAAAGCCACCGCATCCCCGGGGGAATCCTTGAAAAGGGACCATATCTGCAGCGCCCCCAGCTGTGCTATCCCGTATTCAATATAATAAAACGGCACTTCAAAGATATGCAACTGCCGGTGCCAAAAATACGCCCTCTCTTCATCCAGGCCCGACCAGTCCACAACCCCGCCGCCGAATTCCGTGTTGAACCGCACCCAGGCTTCCCGGCGGCTCTGAGGCGAATGCCCGGGATTCTCGTAGATCCAGTGCTGAAACGCGTCTATGGTCGCCACCCAGGCCAGCGTTGAAACGATCCCTTCCAGCAATTCGACAGACGAACGTTTCGCTTCCCGGGGCGGATAGAATTCTCCCAGGAATTCATCCGCCATCAGCTCCATGGACATGGACGCCACTTCACAGAATTCCATCGGGGCATGCCGGTATTCCACCAAAGGATCATGCGCGGAAAGATACGCATGAAACGCATGGCCAGACTCATGAAGAAGCGTACGGATGTCATCATCAACCCCGACAGCGTTCATAAAAATAAACGGCTTGCGGGCCTCATTAAGCGTATTTTGATAACCGCCGGGAGCCTTACCCTTGCGGCTCTGAAGGTCCAAAAGCCCCAACCCCTTCATATCCCGATAAAGCCCGGCAAAGTCGCTGTCAAGACGGCTAAAAACACGCTCAACCCCATCGATCAACTGCCCCGCCTCTTTGAACGGCTCCAGCGGCTCACGCCCCAGGGGATCAACAGCCCCGTCCCAGGGTTTTAAACGATCAATCCCCATGTCTTTCTGACGGTGCAGATCGATCTCCCGCCGGAGCGGAACAACCACATCTTTCACCGCATGCTGATAAGCCTTGCAATCATCCGGTGTATAATCAAAACGATGGTACGCCTTGAACATGTAATCACGAAAATTCGCACACCCGGCATTAGCGGCGATCGACTGACGCAAGACACGCATTTTGTCAAAAATGCCTTCAAACTTATCCTTATCCTGCAGACGGCGGGCGGCCGTTGCCCTCCAGGCCCGCTCACGCAAATCCCGATCGGTCATCAATAAATACTTGGCCATCTCAGGTAATGTCCTCTCCTTACCTTCAAAGTCAACCATCATTGCGCCGGAAACGGCCTGATACTCCTGGGAAAGTAATGCCACCTCGGTCTGAAGAGGAACATTCTTATCCACGAATAGCGCCACATCCGCTTTGGCCGCGCGCAAAGCGACTTCATAACGCCTCTGATCAAGAGGGAACTTTTCCGCCAACACCAGGAATTTCTTATTGAGCTCGTCACCCAAAGGCTTGACCGCCGGCTCGACATTCTCGACAAAAGCCTGGTACGCAGCAGCCTTTAAAGGATCATCCGTGGCACAAGTCATTGCAATATACAAAACACTCCCCGCCTGGCTTAAAGCGGCGCCAAATTCAGAATTGTCCAGTATCCATTGTTCAAAGCTTTCTTTCGACACGATCTCCCGCGACAAAAGACTTTTGAGCAATCCAACCACGATATCTTTATTCGTCAGATCCGCCGTTGCGGGAACGAACCGCCGCGGATAAGCAGCAGGCAACTGATCAAAAACGCTTTTTCCCATATAAGCCTTTCATTGTCATTTGCTATTAAAATACCGTTCATTGTAACACCCGGCATTTCTTTTTCAACCGTCTCATTTCTGCCTTTATCAAGTATGGAACTTACAGGGCGGAAGCATTCAACCCAATGCGAATGAAGACTCGGCCTTCCACTTTATGAGATAAGGACGAGGCTTCCCAGCATTGGGTTGAATGCTGAAGCCCGTAAGAATTCCGCTTTGCAACATAGCAACGTTACAATAAAATTCCCCTTGACACCCGGACGGTATCCATTAAAATCTATTACTCTTTGGGTTTAACTACATTATAAAGGACTTTAAATATGGCAAAAGTATGCGTGATATCGGGAGCCCACCCCACTTCAGGGCGTAAATATAAAAGACGCGGTATGATCCGCCGTAAAGGCGGCGCCGGTTCCAAGATCGTCGGTAAAACTCTGCGCGTCATCAAGCCGAACCTTCAGCGCGTCAAGATCATTGACGAAAAAGGCACGGTCAAGCGTGTTTGGGTCTCGACCCGGATGATCCAGGCAGGCAAGATCAAGAAGGCAGGCAAGGCCTCTTATCATCGCGCGGCGGCTGCGGCCAAAGTCGCGGCTAAAGCATAATCTTTTTATTGCACGATTTTTTAAGAAACCCTCGGCTTATGTCGAGGGTTTTTTATTTGGCAGGGCGGATATCTTTGAGCATCAACTGCACTTGCGGGGCTTTGTTCCAATCATCAATACCCAGCGTATAAGCAATATCGACCGCATGGCCCATCCTCAATTCCGAACAGTCGCTCCCCATCCCGAAACCGACCACCGAGAATGAACCGCGTCCGTCGGTCACCCAAAACTTGATCGTATCTTTTCCCATCACTTGCGGGCGGCTTTTGACCATCAACCGGCGGGTGGCAAAAACCGGCACCGGATTTCCTTCCCCATATGGCGCCAATGCCTCGACTGTCCTGACAATATCCATTGTCACCTGCGGCAGCGCCATTTCAGCGTCTATATCCAGCACCGGCGTAAGATCTTTGACCGCACTGACATCCCGAGCGAACAAATTTACTTTTAAACGAAAATCAGCTATCCGATCCAGGCGAAGTTTCAGCCCCGCCGCACGCTGATGCCCGCCAAAACTTTCCAGAAGGGCCGCGCAATGCGCGAAAGCGTCATTCAGAAAGAACCCCGGGACCGATCTGGCCGAACCGACCCCAAGCCCGTCCTGGACCGAGATCACCACCGATGGCCGGCCGAACTTGTCCGTTATCTTTGACGCCGCGATCCCGAGAACGCCCTTATGCCAGCCTTCCTTGTAAACAACAATGACCGATTCATCCGCATAAGACATATCGTTATTAATGATCTCCATCGCCTCTTCGACCACTTCCGCCTGCAAACTCTGGCGCTCACGATTAAGCGATTCCAGCGACTGCGCGAGAGCCATGGCATTCCCGGGATCATCTGAAAGCAGAAGGTCCAGCGAAATATTGGCCGACCCCATACGCCCGGCAGCATTCAGGCGTGGGCCAAGGCCGAAACCGACCGAGAACGGTGTCATCTCTTTTCCCGTCAAACGGGCCACATCGATCAATGCCCGCAACCCGGGTTTGGTCGTTGCGGTCAACAGAGGTAATCCGGCACGCACAAAGATCCGGTTCTCTCCCGTCAGCGCCACCACATCCGCAACCGTTCCAAGTGTAATGATATCGAGGTCTTCCATAGGAAATACCCCAGTGACCGCCTGGACGAACTTCGCCGCCACCCCGACGCCGGCAAGCTGGGGGCATCGATACCCGCAATCCGGACGTTTGGGATCAACAACCGCCACCGCACGAGGGATACGCCCACCTTCCGGCTCATGATGATCAAGGATAATAAGGTCGATCCCCTCACGGCTAAGCGCATCCGCCTCATCAAAAGCCGTGATCCCGCAATCGACCGTAATGATCAGGGAGATCGCCTCCGCTTTTGCCAATGAAATAATGTCCGCATTAAGCCCGTACCCCTCTTCCATGCGATGAGGGATATACGTCCGCGAACGGATCCCAAGACGGCGCAGCATCCGGTAAGTAACAGCGGTTGCTGTTACTCCGTCGACATCATAATCACCGTAGACCAGGACATTCTCGCCCCTCTCGCGCGCCAGGCGCAGCCGCTCAACCGCCAGGCCCATGTCTTTTAATAAAAAAGGATCTAAAAGCTGCCCAAGCTCCGGGAAAAGAAACGCCTTGGCTTCAACAGGGTCAATAACATTTCGATTGATCAGTAACTGCGCAACGACAGGATGGACATGGAGCTCTTTGACAAGAAAAGCCTGGCGATCCGGGTCCGGCTTTTTAAGACGCCATTTCTTGGGCATTTACATTTTCTCTGGGGCGGTGATCCCGAGGACCGTCAAGCCGTTGGACAGAACAATGCGCACGGCATCAACAAGGGCCAAACGCTCGGCAGACAGCCCTTTATCTTCATCGATCACCCGGCATTTATCGTAAAATTTGTGAAAAACACCCGCCAGCTCCTGCAGATACCGCGGCAATGCCGCAGGATCAAGCTGCTGGGCGCAAAGATCAAGGATATCCGGGAACTGGATCATTTTCCTGATAAGGTCTATCTCGGCCTCTTCTTTAAGGCGAAAGAACCGGGTATCGGCCGATGCAGGTAAAAGCGAAGCCTCATCCCTGGCTTTTCTTAAAATACTGCAGATCCGCGCATGGGCATATTGAATATAAAACACCGGATTCTCCGGCGCCTGCTTCTTGGCAAGGTCCATGTCGAACTCCAGCTGCTGGCTCACCTGGCGCATGAGCATAAAATAACGCCCCGCATCCGTCCCCACTTCCGTTACAACTTCGCGCAGGCTGATGAACTCACCGGCGCGCGTGGACATTCTCAGCTGCTTGCCGTCACGGAAGATCGTAGCCAGCTGGATAATAAGGCCTTCAAGAGCGGTAACATCTTTTCCCAGAGCCTGCGCCGCAGCTTTAATACGCGGAATATAACCATGATGATCGGGCCCAAGGATATCGACCAGAAGGTCGAACCCGCGGTCGTATTTATTCTTGTGATAAACAATGTCCGGGGCAAGGTAGGTGTAAAATCCGTCGGACTTCTTTACAACGCGGTCCTTGTCGTCCCCAAAACGTGTCGAGGCGAACCAAAGAGCCCCATCTTTTTCATAAATAAAGCCTTTTGACTTCAACTCCTCAAGAGTCGCCGCTATCTTCTCGGGGCTGGCCACCCGGGACTCGAATGACCAGTTGTCGAACTTCACACGGAAAAGGCGAAGGTCTTCGCGAATGACATCCATCAGATAGTCTTTTGAAAAAACACAATAATCTTCAAACGGAACGGCGGCCGCACCGTTCACATCAACGATCTTGCGCTCGCGGGCGAACAACCCGGCCATGTCCCTGATATAATCCCCCTGATAACAATCCTCGGGGTACACGATCTTTTCACCGAACAGTTCTTTGGTGCGAAGCTGGACGGACAATCCCAGTGTGCGGATCTGATTCCCCCCGTCATTCACATAGAACTCACTCTCCGCGTGATGCCCTGTCGCATTAAGGATATTTACAAGGACATCCCCCACCGCAGCCTGGCGGGCATGCGCCACCGTTAAAGGCCCCGTCGGATTTGCTGAAACAAATTCCACCAACACTCGCTTGCCCTTACCCAAACCGGTACGGCCGTACCCGGCCCCCGACCTGGGGATATCCCCCAGGGCATCGCAATAAGCTTCGGACGTTAAACGGAAATTCAGGAATCCGGGCCTTACGACATCGACAGAATGGACTTTTCGGCCGACAGGCGCCGCGGACAGGCGGGACAGCAAATCCGCCTTGATCTTTTCAGCCAGTTCGACGGGATTACACCGGAGGGTTTTAGCAAGAAGAAGCGCAACATTACACGAAAGATCCCCATGCTCTTTCAAGGCAGGTGCTTCAAGCATTACGAAAAATGTTGACGGGACACCGCCGAGACATTCCGCCGAAGAGCGGATCAATGACTGGAGTTCTGCTTTTAACTGCGGCAGCATCTTTTATTTCCACTCAACCTGCCTGGCCTCACACCAGAGGTGATCCAAAGCAAAGAATTCGCGCGATTCGCCTTCGAAGATATGCACGACAACATCCCCCATATCCAAAAGGACCCAGGCACCGGTAAGGTCGGCCAGGGACACAGGCTGAGCCCCGAGGGCAAAGCCCCTGGAACGCGAAATACTGTCCAATCCCTGCTTGAATTTGACCTTGATGCCAATATCGTGAAGGCCATCGTCAACACCATCGGCGATGGCTTTGACATGGCGGGATATCGTGCCCGAACAGATCACAAAATAATCACAGAAGTTCGCGACTTCCGTCATATCCAAAACAACGACATTCTCTGCTTTCTTGTCAAGCGCTAACGCGGCAGCTTTCTTCGCTACATCTAAAGATGATAATATTTTACGGATGACAACACCCTTTCCACAACATTACTTCTTAAGCTTTGCCGCCTGATCCTTGCCCAGGACGCGCCAGCATTCATGCGTACCGACAAGAGACTTAACGACCGCAAAAAAACGGCCGCCTTTTTCCTGGACCCTATAATCAGTGGAATCGAACTTCTTCTTGGATTTCACATCATAGAATGACAGACTTTCCATAAAATCCTCCTTAAAAATTTTTCTCCGAAAATTATTATGTAGAGTTTAGCCAAGTTCTCCCGCAATGTCAATCCCAAAACTCAAGAGAGTTTTATTCAACGAGAGATCTCAATAAAGCTTCCTGGTCTTCTTTCAGCGCCCCGACCACCGCCAGATTCATACGGCGCTCTTTAAGGATGTCTCCAGCCACCCGCTGGATATCGTCGGGCGTAAGCGCATTCACCCGGTAAACAACCTCGCCAAGGGTGCGGATGCGGTCGCGCTCGATCATTGATTCGCCGATCCACATCATATGCTCCATTGTGTCTTCCAGCCCCAACACGAACTGCCCCAGGAAATACTCGCGGGCCCGGACAAACTCCTTCTCTTTAATACTGCCGCGTTTAAGCTGGCGCAGCACTTTGATGACCAATTCGACCGCCTCGATCAATTTCTTGTTATCCACCCCGGCCTTCACCATAAAGAGGCCGGTATCATCATAACTTTTCGTGCTGCTGTAAATGGAATACGCCAGCCCGCGCTTCTCGCGAACCTCATCGAACAGGCGGCTCGACATATTCCCTCCCAGGATGATATTGAGGATCGCCAACGCGTAGATATCCTGATGATCGGCACATAATGACGGGAACCCAAGAGCCACATGCATCTGCTCGGTCTGCTTACGATGGAATTTTACCCTCGGCTTTGTCTGGGCGGCCTTGAACGCGAGCGCTTCAGGACGCTCCAGCGCGCGAAAGTTCCCCAGCTTATCACTCAGGAACTCAACAGCTTCATCATGGACAAAGTTCCCGCAGATGGAAACAACGACATTGTCCGGCGCGTAATACTGGCGATGGAATTTGCGCAGACCGGCCTGCGTCATCGTTCCGACCGTATCAACCGTCCCGGCCAGGCTCTGCCCCAGGGGATGGTCCGGCCACACAAGCCCGTCGAGGAGTTCAAGCACATAGTACTGCGGCAGGTCCTTGTACATCTTGATCTCTTCAAGGATGATCGACCGCTCCCTCTCCAGATCGTTTTTCTGGATCAAAGGGAAAAAAACCATGTCGGAAAGGATATCAAGCGTCGACTGAAAATGCTTGGTAGGGACCTTGGCATAATAACAGGTCTGCTCTTCACCCGTAAAGGCGTTAAGCGTACCGCCCACGCCTTCAATAGACCCCTTGATATCATTGCACGAATACTTAAGGCTGCCGCGAAAAAGGATATGCTCGAGAAAATGCGCAGCGCCTTTGGTGGAAGCGTCTTCAAAACGCCCGCCCACACCGGCCCAAATGCCGATGGCCACGCTCTCACGGCCTTTAAGTTCATTGGAAATAACGCGAAGGTCGTTCGCGATGAGGGACTTTTTATACATAGGAACTAAAGCACTGAAGATAATTTTTTCACGAACGCCGCCACACGCACCGTCATGTCTTTGGCTCCCGCGTTCTTTTCGATCTCTTTGACAATAGCACTTCCGACGATCACGCCATCCGCGAACAACGAGATATCCCTGACCTGCGAAGGCGTTGAGATCCCGAACCCCACACATACAGGGACCCTGGTCATCGAACGGGCCATTTTAACCTGACGGGCAAGGTCGTTCGGTACCGATACACGGGCACCCGTCACCCCTGCCACTGACACAAAATAGACAAACCCGCTCGCGGCCTTCAATATCCCGGCCATACGCCCTTGAGTGGTCGTAGGCGCCAGAAAGAATACCACCGACATGTCATGCTCTGCCGCCGCTCTGCGCAGGCATCCCGCTTCAACTACCGGCAGGTCCGGAATGATCAATCCGTCCACCCCGGCCGCCTTTGCCTCCGCCATAAATCTTGCTTCGCCAAAACGAAAGACAGGATTGTAATAGGTCATCAGCGCAATGGGAACATCCGTAACCTTACGCACATGGCGGACAAGTTCAAGGATCTTTACCGGAGTCGTGCCACGCGCAAGCGAACGAAAGGACGCGTCCTGGATCGTCCGGCCATCTGCCATCGGATCAGAGAACGGGACGCCCAGCTCAATGATATCCGCCCCGGCCCTCTCGAGTGCAGGCACCAGCGCCTCTGTAGCCGCTAACGACGGATCGCCGGCTGTCATAAAAGCAATGAACGCTTTCTTGTTTTTCGCCCGCAGTTCGCTGAATTTCCGGTCGATCCTGTTCATGCCCCAAGGACCTCTGAAATAGTCCCCATATCCTTATCCCCCCGGCCGGAAAGACAAAGAATAACCGTCTTTTTCCCCTTAACTTTACGCGCCAATTTAGGCAAATACGCAATAGCATGGGCGGATTCCAGCGCCGGAATGATCCCTTCCGTCCGGGAAAGGACCTTAAGGGCCTCGATCGCTTCAACATCAGTTACGCCCACATATTCCGCGATACCAGTATCATTAAAATACGCATGTTCCGGCCCGACTCCCGGATAATCCAGGCCTGCGGCGACCGAATGAGCAATAGACACCTGACCATTCTCATCTTGCAGGAGTGCGCTTTTACATCCATGCAAAACCCCCGGGCTACCCGCCGTGATAGCGGCCGAATGCGCGCCCGAGTGCAATCCATGCCCTGCCGCCTCCACTCCGATAATATGGACTTTCTTATCCTGATGGAATGGATAAAAAAGCCCCATCGCGTTCGACCCTCCGCCGACACAAGCGACCAGATAATCGGGAAGCTTCTTTTCTTTCTGCAAGAATTGTTTGCGGGCTTCAATGCCTATGACCGACTGGAATTCACGCACCATATAAGGATATGGATGCGGGCCCGCCACTGTGCCGATCAGATAATACGTATCACGCACATTGGTGACCCAATCACGGATAGCTTCATTCATGGCATCTTTGAGCGTCTTTGAGCCGCTCTCGACAGGAACAACGTCAGCCCCCATCAACTTCATGCGGACCACATTGAGCGCCTGACGCTTGACATCCTCGGACCCCATATAAACAACGCACTTCAGGCCAAACAACGCACAAACCGTAGCAGTCGCCACCCCATGCTGGCCGGCACCGGTCTCGGCAATGATCCTTTTCTTGCCCATCCGGCGGGCCACCAGGATCTGGCCCAGCGTATTATTAACTTTATGCGCTCCGGTATGAAGAAGGTCTTCACGCTTCAAATAAACCTTAAGGGTTTTAAGCTGCCGGCTCAGCCGCTCGGCATAATAGAGCCTGGTCGGACGGCCGGCATACTCCTCAAGATAAAAACGGAATTCCTTTCTAAACGACGGGTCTTTCCAGCAGAGGGAAAAGTCTTTTTCAAGGTCCAGCAGAAGAGCCATCAATGTCTCGGGCACATAACGACCGCCGAACTCTCCAAAATGTCCATTCACGTCAGGCATTCTCATTTGGGCTCATACCCTGTTATGACCATCACCGTATTGGAGATCCCGAGAGCTCCTGAAATACGCAACGGCAGCTTTTGCGGACCGGGATCGAACCAAAGCGTGTATTTCGCAGGCACGCTCCTGAACATGACCGACTGATATTTTTTCCCCAAGGCATTAAAACTGACCTGCTGTACTCCCTGGAATTTCAGTGTTAATGTCGGAAGCTGCAGGTCAACGACCTTCCCTACCTTGATCTCTTCCTGCAAACGCGTGCGATACAAAAAAGTATAGATGTTGTCGGTCGCACTCGAATTTGTAATGCTGATATCCTGGATCGTCGTCTTGCCACCGGCAACTTTAGTGATCCGGATAAAGCTGTCCTTAAAAGAATACTCTTCCATAATATTTTCTTTATTCCCAAAAATATTCAGGTCCCGCATAACTTTCTGCGGGAGCAAAGTGACAGGATCAGCGTAAATACGCTCTTCATCATAGAAATTAAACCCCTTGGCCAGGAACGTGATCAAAGTATACTTTTTCCCTTCCAGATAAGCATCGCCTTTGAATTCCAGGACAGCGTTACCCGCCTTGAACATCCCCTGTTTAACAGAATAATGGATCTTCTCCCCCGGAACAAATGGAAGCTCCCCGGCAAAGACCGGCGCAGTCCATAAGCCAATGGCCAATATTAAAACAAAGAAAGCTGCGTTAAATCTTGTCATAATCTTTAACAAACTCCTCCAAAACCCTTGCTCCATCATAAAGGGTTTTGATCTCGGCGTATTCATCATCGGCATGAAGCGTTCCGCTCTTGCCGAACCCGGTCGCAAAAGCCGCGATATTGTAGTGCTGAAAGAACGAAATGACCGTAGCCCCGTCCGACCCTTTAAGCCGCGGCTGTGCCCCGACTTTCCTGGAAGCGGCAATGAACGCCTTTACATACCTGTCATTCGCTTTAATTTCATACGGCAACTGAAGATCATCGGTTTCCAATTCAAAATTGCTTGTTACGGTAGCCGCAATGCCCTTGACAACGGCAATGATCTTTTTAGGGTCCATGCCGGGCATATAACGCAAGTCCACCGAGAACTCGCAGAAATCCGCGACCATGTTCACCTTGTCGCCGCCTTTGATCGTTCCAATATTCACCGTAGGATGATTAAGAAGTTCATGCTTCTTGAACTTGAACTCATGCTTCTTGAGCCTCCTGATGATCTGCGCTGCCTGCTCGATCGCGTTGACCCCGCGCCAGTTCGTCGCGCCATGCGCCTTCTTGCCGTAAACACGGATGCGCGAATGGAACAACCCCTTCTGGGCGATCACCGTATCAAAATCCACCGAATCCAGGACAAGCGCCAGCTTCGGACGCAGAACACCCTTCTGCAGAAGCGGCTTGATCCCCCAATGACTGCCGGTCTCTTCATCCGCGGTGGCCGCCAGAACAATGTCCTTGCGCGGACGATATCCGCCCTCAACCAGCGAACGCAGGGCCTCCATCACGCATGCCAGATTACCCTTATCGTCAGACGCACCCCGGCCATAGATCTTCCCGCCTTTGATATCCTTGCCCAGCGGATCGAACTTCCATCCCTTGCCTATAGGGACAACATCGGTATGCGGCGTCAAAAGAAGAGCCTCTGCCGCCGCTTTGGAACGGGGCAAAGACCCTTTAATGGTCGCGATAACATTCGGACGGTCCTTCTTATAGGAAACAACCTTGACCTCAAGCCCCAGCGACTTCATATCCTTAACAATAAAATCACCAATGGCCTTCTCATTCCCCGGCGGATTCTGTGAATCGATGGACAATGCTTTTTGAGTAAGTTTGATCAGACGATCTTTGTTGACCATAAAGCTCCTATCCTAAAAGGCTGCGGGCTTTCTGCTCGCCTTCAATACGTTTGAAATCCTGATGATCGATAAAATAAACCCCCTGACGCTCTCCCATGATACGGATCATTTTAGGCAGGTGCTCCCTTACATTCTGTATAGCGATATACTTGAACTGCGTCCCGCATTTGGGACAGGAGGTCATGTCGATCTTGACGCTGAGCTCCTTGCATTTCGAACAGATCCCGGAAAGGGTCCCGTACTCCAGCGTATGCTGTTTGATCTCGTCAAATTCCAGATTATGGTACAAACGGATTAAATGTTTCGACATAAGGCGGGCATTATAACACAAGGGCATTTGAGGTGGCAAAAGAAAACCGGTGAGAAAAACCTAACGCACCCCGATTTTATAAGCGCAGGACTGACCCCCAGGCCAGAACTGACCAAATTTTTCACGGATATTTACACAATTAAACGACTGGCCGGAAACAGTCTTTTGCGGCCCGAGGCGTGTTTCATAAACAAGGCAAGAACTTTTCCCCTTCTCGCCAAAATGCAGATGCACACAAGGATCCTCAAAAGCGCCGCAGCACGCGCCGCAGTTGCGGCACCTGGATTCCCATTCATTCTGTTTGGCAGAAAGCCAGTTAATTAGATCGTTTGACATAATATATTCTGCGATCCCTCACCCTTCGGGTTCAGGATAACGAAGCCATTTATTAAGGGCGGAAGCATTCATGCCAATGCGATTGAAGGCTCGGCCTTCCACTTTATAAGATAAGGACGAGACTTCCTAGCATTGGCGTGAATGCTGAAGCCCGAAACATTCAGCCCCCGGCACAACACAAAATAAAACGGCCCCCGAAACAACAGGGGGCCAAATGAATAGGTATTATAACAAGGGACCGATAAAGTGGGGAACGGGGGACCCCTACTCGCTCTTCGGCAACGCAGCCACCGTGTCACCCGGAGAAACAACCCCAAACAAGCGCCCAAGAGGGCCGGGCCCAACGCCACGAAGGCAAACGGGCCACACAAAGGGTACACCGGGACGATTTAGGTCTGTCGCTTTGCGCCCCCGGCTTTCGCCGGGTTTACCTTTATCGGCTCCATTGAAAATATACCACTCCGAAGGATCAAAAACAATGCCTCGTGTCAAAAAGCAGGAAAACGCTTTCCTCCGACGGAGAAAAGAAAATACCCGAAAAAAAGAACGACCGCCTCAGGCTTTGGCCCGACGGATGAACTCGGCCATTTTTTTATGGTCCTTGACGCCCGGGCTTGATTCCACCCCGCTCGACACATCCACGGCGAACGGTTTAAGCATAAGGATCGCCTCGGAAACATTGTCCACCGTTAGCCCTCCGGAAATGATCCGCGGTACCGGCGTATGAAGGTCTTTAATGATCTCCCAGGCGAAAACCTTTCCGCTGCCACCGTACTGCCCTTCGGTATGCGCATCAAACAAATGCCCGTCCACCCGGTACGACCCTACCTGCGAAATATTAAAATCCTCTTTGACCCGAAACCCCTTGATGATCTTGAGCCCGTACCTTTTCAGACGATGACAAAAATGATTATCTTCTTCCCCGTGAAGCTGAACAGCATCCAGCGAACAAAATCCGGCAATATCCCGGATAGCGCCTGTCCGCTCATTGACGAAAACGCCGACCTTGCTCACAAACGGCGGCAATGCCTCCAGGATCTTGAGAGCCTTGGACGCCGAGATATACCTTGAGCTTTTACGATAAAAAACAAACCCCAACGCATCTGCCCCTGCCTTGACGGCAGCCATCGCATCTTCCATCCGGGTAATGCCACAAATTTTTACACGAACCATATTGCCTCCATTGCACACGGGCGGGCCCCTGTGGCCGCCCTACCACCCCATCACTGCTTTGACTTTACGGGCCACATCGCGCTCCCGCATGAAAGTTTCTCCGATCAACACCGCATTGGCGCCAAGGTCCCTTAACCGCATCACCTGCGCATGGGTCGAAATACCACTCTCGGCCACTACAACCCGGTCTTTCGGGATCCGTGGAATAAGCCCTTCGGCCACGCTTAAACTCACTTCAAACGTCCGCAGGTCCCGGTTATTGATCCCGATGATCTCCGCCCCCGCCGTTACAGCACGATCCAGCTCTTTTTCGTCATGGACTTCAACGAGGCAGTCCAGGTCAAGCGAATGCGCCTTGGCCAGTAAATTCTTTAGTTTCGCATCATCAAGAATAGCTACGATCAACAGCACCGCCGACGCACCGCACAAACGGGCCTCAAAAAGCTGCAATTCATCAATAATGAAATCTTTCATGAGCGACGGGATCTGAAATTCGTCGCTCACCTGCTTAAGGTACGCCGTCTTTCCTAAAAAAAAGTCTTCCTCGGTAAGGATAGAGAACGCCGACGCACCGCTCTGCTGGTACGCCGTTGCCAGGCTTCCGACATCAAAATCCTCACGGATGACCCCTTTGGAAGGTGACGCTTTCTTGATCTCGGCGATCAGATTGATACCGCCGGGTTTTGCAATGGCTTTCTTGAAGACCGAATACCTGGAATAACTCGACCTCTCAAGGTTCTCCCTGATCCTGACATAATACTCCCGGCGCCGGTCGATCAGCCCTGTCTTTTTTTGAATGATCTTCTCAAGAAAATCGTTAGGCACGGTGCGTGAACTCGATGAGGTTTTCCAGCACTTCAAACGCATCGCCCTGGTTAAGCGACTTGGCCGCCACGACCATCCCCTCTTCCGGCGATGGAACGGCTCCGGCCGCGTACAAGGCAAAGGCCGCGTTCAACTGCACAATGGTGCGCGCAGGGCCATACGCACCTTGCAGCACCTCACGGATAATGCGGGCGTTCATATCCTTGTCCCCCCCTTTAAGGGTGTCATCAGGGGCGCGTTTGAGCCCGAATTCCTCGGGGACTATTTCATAAGAACGGATATTTACCCCGTCAAACTCACTGATAAATGTTTTATCGGTAGTTGTGATCTCATCAAGCCCATCTGCACCGTGGACGACGAGCGCTCTTTTCGTCCCCAGGTTCTTGAGCACATGGACCAGCTGTTCGGTTAAATGCTTGCTATACACACCCATCATCTGATGGTCCGCATGGGCAGGATTGGTCAGAGGCCCAAGGATATTAAAAATAGTCTTGCCCCCGATGCTCTTGCGGACCGCCGCCACATGTTTCATGGCCGGATGATGACGCTGGGCAAAAAGAAAAACAAGGCCGACCTTCTTAAGGCAGGCCGAAAGCTGCTCATGGGGCATTTCAATATTGACCCCTAACGCTTCAAGCACATCCGCGCTCCCGCAGAGGCTCGATACCGACCGGTTGCCATGCTTGGCCACGCCCACCCCGGCCCCCGCCACGACAAAAGCCACGGCCGTTGAAATATTGAATGTCTGCTTCCCGTCGCCTCCGGTGCCGCAGGTGTCAAGGATGACCTTGCGGTTGCTTTCGACAGGAAGGACGAACTTGCGCATGACCTGTGCGGCCCCCGTGATCTCCTCCACCGTCGGCCCTTTGGAATTCATGGCCAGCAGAAAATCGCGGATATCGATCTCGTTCGCGCGCCCAGACATGATCTCGACCATCACATCATGCATGTCCCCGCGGCTGAGATTGTGATGATTGCTGATCTTGTCAATAAATTCACGCATAACTCAACCCTGAAGGGTAAGGAAATTTCTAAGGATATTAATGCCGCCGCGGGTAAGGATCGACTCGGGATGGAACTGAACGCCCCACAAAGGCAATGTTTTATGGCGGATCCCCATGATCTCGTTGTCATCCTCGGAACGGGCGGTGATCTCCAGACACTCCGGAAAAGAATTTTCTTCAATAACCAGAGAATGATAACGGGTCGCCTCAAAAGGGCGGGGCATCCCTTGAAAAACATCTGAATTGTGATGCATGATCCTCGATACCTTGCCGTGCATCAGTTTCTTCGCCCCGACAATCCGTCCGCCAAAAGCATGCCCGATCGACTGATGCCCCAGGCAAACACCCAGAATGGGGATCTTGCCGGCAAAATATTTGATCAACGGGACCGAAATTCCCGCGTTTTCCGGATTGCTCGGACCGGGAGAAACCACGATCCGCTCAGGCCCGAGAGCTGTGATCTCGTCAAGCGTGATCTTGTCATTACGATACACTTTCACCTGCTCTCCAAGCTCGCCAAAATACTGGACAAGGTTATAGGTGAACGAATCATAATTATCGATCATCAGGATCATTCTTTTTCTCTCTTGATACTCGCGCCCAGCGCGATCAGTTTCTTGTCGATATTCTCATAACCGCGGTCCAGATGATACACACGGCGAATCTCGGTACACCCTCGGGCGACCAGCCCGGCCATCACCAGCGCCGCCGACGCGCGCAGATCGGACGCTACCACGGGTGCGCCGCAAAGGCTTTTTACGCCTTCAATGATCGCGCTGCCGCCCTCACGGCGGATATGCGCGCCCATACGATTAAGTTCGGCAATATGCATAAAACGATCCGGGAAGACCGTATCGCGCACAACACTGACCCCGTTGGCAAGCGACATCATGGCCATATACTGTGCCTGAATGTCCGTCGGAAAACCCGGATAAGGATAGGTGGTAACGCTCACCGGCCTTAAAACTTTTGGCGCCTTAACGCGGACACTGTTCTTGTCCACTGAAACCTGAACGCCCACCTTGGTCAGAACATCCTCCAAAGCGGTCAGTTGATGATAATCAAAATCACGGATAACAATATCGCTTTTGGTCATTCCAGCCAACAAGACAAATGTGCCGGCCTCAATGCGGTCGGCTGACATTTTATAATCCGCGCCGTGAAGTTTCCTGACGCCCTGAATGACAATGCGCGGACCGCCCTGCCCCCTGATACGCGCGCCCATTTCATTAAGAAAATTGGCCAGCTCCTCGACTTCAGGTTCACAAGCGGCGCATTCGATCGTGGTCTCGCCCTCAGCCAGTGTAGCCGCCATCATGATATTCGCGGTCCCCAGGACCGACGGGCCGGAAGCTCCCCCCAGATAAACACGGGTGCCCTTCAAGCGTTTGGCCCTGGCGATGATATATCCGGCATCAATATCAACTTTAGCCCCCAATGCTTCGATCCCCTTGATATGAAGGTCGACCGGACGAACGCCGATAACACAACCGCCCGGAAGCGAAACCTTGGCCTCCCCCAGCTTGGTCAAGAGCGGCCCCAGCACGCAAATGGACCCGCGCATCGTCGAAACAAGTTTATAATCCGCGACGGGATTCATTTTACCGTTCGACATGATGATCAGTTTATCTTTATCCCACTCGACATCTTTCCCCAACGACTTTAACAGCTTGATCATGGTATTGGTATCGCTAAGCCTGGGGACATTGCGAAAAATACACGTCTCATCGGTCAAGAGCGCGGCCGCCAGCACCGGCAGCGTGGCATTCTTCGACCCCGATATACTGACTTCCCCTTTTAAAGGCTTTCCACCCTCAATAATAATTTTATCCATAGGTATTTTCTATTTAAAATATTGATTGGTATGTTTATACGCCAGGACCACACGGTCACGGCCCGCATTATCTTTGATAAAGCGTATTTTATCCCACCCGCCCGTAATGGCAAAGAGGTTTTCCAAGTCTTTACGCTGTCCGTCGCCAAACTCCAATGCCAACAGGCCTCCGCTCTTGAGAAGCCTTAAAGCTCCCGGAACAATATAACGGTAAAAATGCAGCCCGTCCGCCCCGCCGTCAAGCGCCAGGGCTGGTTCCCGACGGACATCCTCGGGCAATTCAGGGATCATGGCGGACGGGATATATGGCGGATTCGCAGTGACAATATCAAAATGATGCTTTGTTTCATCCATGAACCAGAAAACATCCCTCTCGATGAAGTCGATCCGGCCGGATACCCCGTTGATATCCGAATTCCGACGGGCAAAACTTAACGCCTCACCGGAAATATCCACACCTGCCACCTTACATGCCGGTATCCCGCGAACTAATGCGATCGGGATACACCCGGAGCCTGTGGCGATATCAAGAACAGAAAGTCCCTGCCCCTGATGCCTCCGCGATTCCTCAATGACCGCATCAACCAGGATTTCCGTCTCGGGACGCGGGACAAGGACGCCAGGCCCCACCTCAATGCGATAACCCATAAATTCGGTAAAACCGCAAATATACTGCACCGGTTCACCAGCAGACCGGCGCCTGCGCATGGTGCCCAAAAGCTCTTGTTGTTTGTGATCAAGCGTAACAGGATGAGTAAAAAGCTCGCTGCGGCTGCAATTAAGGACGGCTGTCAAAAAAAGTTCATCTTCGGTCATAATACTCCCGTGAGTTGACACGGAAAGTCAGGATTTACAGCTGATCCCGGGCATCTTCTTCGGCCTTTAGGAGCGCTTCAATAAGGTCATCCAGGTCGCCTTCCATCACCGCCGGCAATTGATGCGAAGTGAACCCGACACGATGGTCAGTCACCCGATGATCGGGGAAATTATATGTACGGATCTTCTCACTGCGGTCACCGGAACCGACCTGCGCCTTGCGGGTCGCGGCTTCCTTCTGCTCTTTTTCCTGCTGCTTAAGGTCCAGCAAACGGGCGCGCAGGACGCGCATCCCCTTGATCTTGTTCTTAAGCTGGGAACGCTCATCCTGACAGGTAACAACCGTATTCGTTGGCAGGTGAGTAATGCGAATGGCGGAATCTGCCGTATTAACGCCCTGTCCGCCCGGACCTGACGCACGGTACACATCGACCTTGAGATCTCTGGGATCAATAAAAAGATCCACCTCTTCCGGCTCTGAAAGCACCGCTACCGTCGCCGCGGACGTATGGATACGGCCCGATGCTTCAGTGCTCGGAACGCGCTGAACCCGGTGCGTCCCGCTTTCCCATTTCAACCGTTGCCAGACCTTTTTGCCTGAAACACTGAAAATGACTTCCTTCACTCCGCCGTTCTCCGATTCACTGAAATCGATGGGCTCTATCTTCCATTTACGGACAGCGGCATACCGGCTGTACATCCGGAAAAGGTCCCCCGCGAACAGGCTGGCCTCCAGGCCGCCGGTCCCGGCACGGATCTCCATAATGACATTACGGTCGTTCTCTTTATTTTCAGGGTTGAAATGATCGTTAATGGAGGATTCAAGCTCGTTCCTTTTTCGATCAAGGTCTGCAAGCTCATGCTCTGCCATTTCGCGCAGTTCTTTATCTTTTTCGACATCAAGGATATGGCGCGCTTCGGCCATTTGAGACACCACCTTCTCATAAACGGCATGATCTGCAACAACCGGGCTGATGTCTGAAAACTCTTTGGCAAGCTTCTGGTAGGCATCCTGGTCGGCGATAACATTCGCATCGGCCAGTTTCTCCTGAAGCTCGGCAAGGCGCGTCTTCGCCTCGCCGAGCTTGCGAAGATTACTTTCCTTTAGCATAACGCTTCTGGAAGCGCTCAATGCGGCCGGTGGTATCGATGATCTTCTTGTCGCCGGTAAAGAACGGATGGCAGGCGGAACAGATCTCCACGCGCATATTCTTTTTCGTCGCGCGGGTATGAAAAACTTTACCGCAGGCGCAGGTAATGGTTGTATCCGTGTAGTCAGGATGGATCGCGGCTTTCATTGGACTTTTCCCCTTGCATTTGTTTAGTATCGAATTTAGTGCCGAATTATATACTATCTGTTCATATTTTGCAAGAACTCCACATTGTTCTTGGATTGCGCCATCTTTCCGATCAAAAGCTCCATCGCTTCCGCGGAATTGAGGTCGTTGAGCGCCTTGCGTAAAAGCCAGACCCGTTGCAGGGTATCCTTGTCCACCAGAAGCTCCTCATGGCGAGTATTGGAGCGCTTGATATCGATCGCCGGATAGATACGGCGCTGAAAAAGCGTTCGGTCGAGCTGAAGCTCCATATTGCCAGTCCCCTTGAACTCTTCAAAAATAACTTCGTCCATTCGGCTGCCGGTATCGACCAGCGCTGTTGCAATAATGGTCAAAGAGCCGCCTTCTTCAATATTCCTCGCGGCACCAAAGAACCTCTTCGGTTTATGAAGGGCATTGGAATCAACACCACCGGAAAGGATCTTGCCCGAATGCGGCACGACCGTATTATACGCACGCGCCAGGCGTGTGATGGAATCCAGCAGAATGACCACATCACGCTTATGCTCGACCAGACGCTTGGCCTTCTCGATCACGATCTCGGCCACCTGGACATGACGCTCGGCCGGTTCATCGAACGTGGAGGAGACGACCTCGGCCTTGACCGAGCGCTGCATATCCGTGACCTCTTCAGGGCGCTCATCGATCAGAAGAACGATCATCACAACTTCCGGATGATTGATCGTAATGGCGTTCGCGACCTTCTGCAAGAGCACCGTCTTGCCACTATAGGGCGGCGCCACAAAAAGCGCGCGCTGGCCTTTGCCGATAGGCGCAAGGAGGTCAAGGACACGGGTCGAGATCTCATTGGGGGCCGTCTCAAGCTTGAGATGCTGATTCGGGTACAACGGCGTAAGATTATCGAACAGGATCTTGTCCTTGGCCTTCTCGGGATTCTCAAAATTGACCGCTTCCACCTTAAGCAGCGCGAAATATTTCTCGCCTTCCTTGGGAGGCCGGATCTGCCCGCTCACCGTGTCTCCGGTCTTCAGATCAAAACGCCGGATCTGCGATGGAGAAATATAAATATCATCAGGGCAGGGCAGATAATTATATTTGTAGCTGCGAAGGAACCCGAACCCTTCGGTCAGGATCTCAAGCACTCCGGAGCCGAACATAAGGCCCTCTTTCTCCGCCTGCGCCTGAAGGATCTTGAAGATCAGGTCCTGCTTTTTAAGCGCACTGACCCCCTCCACATTAAAACCCTGGGCGATCTTGGAAAGATCCCCCATCTTCATTTCCTTAAGGACCTCGATATTCAGGGCCTTGCCATTACCACCCGCCATAGCTGCCGATACTACCGGTGCTGCCGGCGCGGCCGCCGTTACGGTCGAAGACACCACCGCCGCCCCGTTCTCCTCAAGCTCGGCATTGGCTTTGGTCCCGTTCTTTTCCTTTGTCATACACTTCTCCCGATTAGTCGTTGCTTTTCTGTAAGTTCTTTAATGATCGCCTGAACCTGTATATTTGTATCAGACAGCGTGCCGTTATTATCGACGACATAGTCCGCGAATTTGATTTTTGTCCTAAGAGACATCTGCATCCTGATACGCTTCAACGCCTGGGCTCTGCCCGTTCCCGACCGTTTGAACAAACGCTCCAGCTGCTCTTTTTGCGCCGCTTTGACCACCACGACCACATCCACCAGCTTGTCCCATCCGGACTCGATGAGCAGCGGAACATCCATCACCAACATCCGTCGGCGGTCCTCACGGCGAATGAACATCAAAGCCTGGCGCCTGGCGAAAGGATGCAAAATGTCCGTCAGGGCCTTCAACTTTGTCCTGTCATTAAAAACAAGCCGGGCAAGTTTTACGCGATCGATCCCTCCCGACGAACAGATCTGCGGCCCGAATATCTTTACAACAGCCCTGACCGCCGGCCCCGGCCCTTTTAACAGCTCATGGACCGCCTTATCCGCATCGAACACCAATGCCCCGCGCCGGCCGAACATCCCGGCGACCGTGCTTTTACCCGACCCAAAACTGCCCGTAACCCCTATGACCGGCATTCGTTATAAACCTCAATATAATGTTTGACCGCTTCAGCCCAGGTAAAACGGCAATTCATGGCATGAGCGATCATAACGGCGAATTTATCTTTCTGGTTATAGAACCCGAGCGCGCGATCAACGGATTCGAGCAAACCGGAAACACTGTACGAAGGCAGGACAAGGCCATTACCCTGTTTTTTATTTGAAACGAAATCAAACACCGTGTCGAGGAACCCGCCTACCCCGGAAACGATGGGAATAGCGCCATAACGCAACGCGATCATCTGCGTAAGCCCGCAGGGCTCATACACGGAAGGCATCAGAAAAAAATCCGACCCCGCGTAAACCTGATGCGCGATGTCCTCATCATACTTGACATGGACTGCGAACCGCCCGGGGTTGTTCCTGGCCAGCTTTTTCAACAGGTCCTGATATTTCTTTTCCCCCACGCCCAGGAACACCATCTGTATCGGACGCTGGACCAACCCTTCAAAAGAACTTGCGACAAGGTCAAACCCCTTCTGATAACAAAGCCGGCCGACAAAACCCAGGACAGGGATATCCGACATCACCGGCAATCCGGAGATCTTTTGCAATTTTACCTTATGGATCTTCTTCGCCAGCTGGTCCTGCGGCGTATAGGACGGATCAATGAACCCGTCATGACCGGGATCCCAGCGCTCATAATCGAGGCCATTGAGTATCCCGACGATCCGCCCCTTCCTTTCCTGCAAGACACCTTCCAATCCGCAACCCCATTCTTTGGTCTGGATCTCTTTGGCATACTGAGGGCTGACCGTCGTCACATAATCGCTAAAGACGATGCCGGCCTTCATCAGGTTCACCTTCCCGTAGAATTCAACCTGCCCGTCATTGAAGAATCTTGCGTCAACACCGAGCTTCGCATATTCCTCTTTCGGAAAGACGCCTTGATACGCCAGGTTGTGAATGGTAAAAACAGTCTTTGTCTGCACAAAGAACGGATCATTCAAATAAGGATCCTTCAACAGGACCGGAAGAAGACCGGTCTGCCAATCGTGACAGTGAATGATATCAACAGGCTGGCCGATGTCTTTTAACAACTCCAATGTTTCGCGGCAGAAAAATGCGAACCTTTCCAGATTATCGGGATAATCATTCATATTCTCGCCATAAAGGCTTGAACGGCCAAAGAACGCCTTATTCTTGATAAAATAAACCTTAACCCCCTTGCCGACGGTATCAACGCAGGCCCGGTCATTAAAGGAAGGCTTTGTCCCAACCTCTTTATAATAAGGCATTATGATCAACAGCTCATGGCCGGCGGCTTCAAGCTCCAGCGGCAATGCTCCGCATACATCGGCCAACCCGCCGGTCTTGGCAAAAGGAAGAACTTCTGACGCAACGAAAACGATCCTCATATCTCCCGCATCTCCGCCCAGTTCGGACCGGATTTAACCATGACATCGATCCCGACTGAAAGCACAACAGCCTTTTCCATGGTCTCTTTTACGATCACGGCCAATGACCTGGCTTCATCCCTGTGGACATCAAACACCAGTTCATCGTGGACCGTAATGATCATCCGGCCTTTCAACCCGCCAGAGCTGATCGCACCCGCCATATGGACCATCGCGATCTTGATAATATCCGCGGCTGTGCCCTGCACGGGGGTATTGATGGCCTGGCGCTCCGCGAAATGCCTCACCATCGGATTCTTGCTGTTGATATCCGGCAAATAACGCCGGCGATGGAACATGGTCTCGCTATAACCAAGCGCCCTGGCATTTTCGACCTCATGGTCCATGAACACCTGAATGCCGGGATAGCGCAGAAAATACCGGTCAATGAATCCCTTCGCTTCCTTGTTGGAAACGCCCAGGTCTTTGGCCAGGCCGAAAGCGCTCATTCCGTAAATAATGCCGAAGTTGATCCGTTTCGCGCTATAACGCATTTCAGTGGTCACGTCTTTCTGTTCCACATCAAAAATAAGCGCCGCGGTATAACGATGAATATCTTCCCCGTTAATAAATGCCTTCTTCAAGTTCGGCTCATCGGCCAAATGCGCCAGCACCCGCAGCTCGATCTGTGAATAATCCGCCGATAACAATACCCGGTCCATCGAAGAGGGAATGAACGCACTGCGGATCATCCGCCCTTCCTGCGTACGGATCGGGATATTCTGCAAATTCGGCTGGCTGGAACTCAACCGCCCCGTTTCCGTCCCGGCCTGATTAAAAGAACAATGGATACGCCCCGTTACCGGAGAAACCATTTTCGGCAACGCGTCAATGTAGGTGGATTTCAGCTTGGCCAGCTGACGATATTCCAGGACCAGAGCCGGAAGTTCATGCTGGGACGCCAGGCGGGTCAGGACTTCCTCATCGGTCGAAGCTCCGGTCTTGGTTTTCTTAATGACCGGCAATTTCAACTTCTCAAAGAGAACATGCCCCAGCTGTTTCGGCGAATTGCAATTGAACTCTTCACCGGCAAGCGCGTGCAGCCTGACGGTCATTGCCGCGATCCTGGTCGTACTGTCAAGACTCAACTTTTCCAAAAGCTTAAGGTCAAGGCCGACGCCCTGTTTCTCCATTTCAAAAAGAACTTCGCTGAGTGGATACTCAACGCCCTGATAAAGATCAAGAAGGCCGAGCTCTTGAAGCCTGCTGAGAAGCGGATCATAAAGAGCCAGCAGGACCTGCGCTTTTTGCGCCAGGGTAGCGCCCTCTTCCATCGGCCTCTTGAGCAAACTCCATGCCAGGGGCCCAATGCCGTACGCCGACTGCCCGGCACAGGTCAGGTAGCCGGCCAGAAAAGCGTCAAATATCTTCCCGTCGATCGTCAACCCCGCCAGGGCAAAAACCTTGCGCACCGACTTGGAATCATAAAGCACTTTCAAAATGCTGCTCGAAGCCAGAATATCACCGATAACAGCAAGGCCGCTGATATGGCACTCAAAACAGGCACTGCCCGCGGCCACAGAAACATTCCCCTCATCATCGAGCAAGAAAGCCGCGCGGCCGGTAGTAACAGCCTCTTTTCTCAATGCGTCGGCATCACCTACTGCCATAAAAGAGAACGTCTCAACGACCGGCCGGGGCATTTCCGGTTGAGCCGCCTCCTGCCTGAACAAACCATCCAGAAGGACGCGGAACTCAAGCCCCCTGAATATCTCTTTTAAACGGACACTGTCCGGGCCATTCCATTTAATATCATCAAGAGTGCAATCAACAGCGATATCAACGTCCAATGTCGCCAGCTCCCGGCTCAACAGCGCGGATTCACGGCCCATGAGGATCTTTTCCTTCAGCTTGCCATTAAGTTCATCTGCATGCGCCAACACATTGTCCAGCGAACCGTACTGCCCGATCAGTTTACGCGCCGTTACTTCCCCTATACCGTCGACACCGGGGATATTGTCGCTGGCATCCCCCGCCAACGCCAGATAATCGACCATCTGCGACGGAGTAACACCGAAACGCTCCTGGGTATCGTTGGGCCCGAGCAGATCATCCCGGCGGCTGTTGTAGATCCGTATGCCCGGGGATAACACCTGATGCAGGTCCTTGTCGTCAGACACAATGATCACCTCGTGCTCCGGCGAAGAGAACCGCCGTGCCAGCACCGCGATAATATCATCCGCCTCATGGCCCTCCATGGCAAAGACCGGAATGCGAAACCCTGTCACAACATCCTTGATAAGAGGGATCTGCGAAACAAGGTCCTCGGGCATGGAAGAACGCTGGGCCTTATAATCCGCGAATTTCTCCGTCCGCCTGGTATGCCGGCCGACATCAAAACACGCCGCGACATAACCAGGCCGGTAACGCAACAATATTTTCTTGAGAATATTCACGAAACCGAACACCGCGTTCGTCGGCTGCCCCCTGGAATTACGCAGGTCCTTAACCGCATAGAACGCCCGGTAGCACAACCCGTGCGCATCGATCAACACTATTCTGGAAGCTGTCGCCATAATAAGATCAATGCCTAACGTGAAGATACGTCATCGAGGGTCTCGGCAACACTGCGGTTTTTAACATCCAGCTGCAACATCGCGGCCTGGGACTCAAGCAGGGTTTTTTCTTTCCCGAAACGGGCATGTTTGAGCGCCTCGCGGGCGCCATTGCTCCGGGGATTGATCATGACCGCCGTCTCCAGCGCTTCCACTGCCTCGCCAAAACGCCTCGCACGGATGGCATCAAGCCCCTTTTGATACGCCGTTTCAAAATCCAGGGACCGGTTACGATCGGCGGAACGTTTCATTTGCTCTTTGGCCTGCACGATCTTTTCAGAAAATTCCTCTGCCTGGGCGCGCACACGCTCGGCTTCAAGCGCGGGCACGTGTTTATAGGCCTTAAACAGTTCTTCCTGGGCCTTGACGGTCCAGGGGTCCTGCGGACGCCCCATATCAACGCGCTGACGCAAATACTTTACCGCCATGACATACTGACCCTGCCTGGAATAAAACACCCCCAGATTCGCGTAGGCCGGCAGATACTTGCGGTCCAGGCTGATAGCTTTCAAATACCCCAGTTCAGCCTCTTTGTTCTCGCCGATATATTCCTGCATCAAGGCGGCGTCATTACAGATCGCCGCACTTTCCGGCTGAAGGGCCAGTGCCCGCTGATAATAAAAAAGGGCTTTCCTGTACTCCCCCAGTTCCTGAAAAGCATACCCCTGACGGCGCGACAGGACCGACTCGCTCTCATCAGATTGAGCTGACACGGTATATGAAAATAGCGCTGTCAAAAGAAAAACCGCCGAGCAACCAATACCCTTTATCATATGGCCCCCCGCAATATCTCTTCCAACGGGTCCGGAGCAATGAACTGAAAATGTTCTTCTCCTCCAAGGATCGTTCGCGCCGCACATTCTCCCTGGCGCATGGACATAGTGCTGTCCATACCATATGTCCCTACAAAAACAGGTGCGGCAAATTCCATCACAGCATCCGCCGCATAAACATCGGGAATATTCGTCCGCATCGTTGTATGAACACAGATCCTCTCGCGGATCAATAAACCGGTATCCGTTAAGAACCGGAGGTCAGGGGCCGCCTCCTCAAGGAGGACCGTTTCACACGCCATCACTTTCCCCGACTTGAAGCGCACAGCCTGAACCTCGCCCTCGCCAAGGATATCCTCGATACTGTTATTCGCCACGACACGCAATCCGCTTTTTTCGATCGATCCGGCCAAAGACTCCGCCTGGGCATCAGGACATCCCGAAGCAAGGACCTTCTCCTCGGCAGATACCAGCACGACTTCTTTCCCGGCTTCTTTTAAAGCAAGAGCGATCTCGATCCCGCGCAGTGAAACGGGAACAACCACAGCCGTTTCAACGAACACCAGTCGCTTCAAAAGACGGCGCATGGAGTCCAGCCTGGCGGTATCAAATACCCCCGGCCGGCGAAAACCCTTAACCTCCGGCAGGCGTACCTGGGGAGCATCCGTAATAAGAAGAGCGTCATAATCCACCACAACCCTGTCGGCCAGGTAAACCTTGCGGCGATTGAAATTAATGCGCGACAATTCCTTGTCGAGGATCATCTCAACCTTGCCCTCCCTATAAAAATCTTCCGTCGAATAAAAAAGATCCTTTTCTTTGACCTTGCGCGCGATCAGCCCGGGAAAAGATCCGCGGTCATACGGCAGGTGGGTATCGGTTGAAATAAGCGTGGCTGTCCAGTCCGCGCCGCTGGCGCGCAATGTCCGGATGGCGGAATAAGCCGCAGGAGATTGTCCGATAATAACAAGTTTAGGCATTATGGATGCTCAAGCTGGATCTTAAAGGTTTCAATACCGTTCTTCATTAACATGACCGCCGTGACCGGGCCGACACCGCCGGGAACAGGAGTGATGAACGCCGCGCGGCCGGCCGCCGCATCAAACTCGACATCGCCCGTGATCTTTCCGTCGACAGGATTGATGCCGATATCGATGACAATGGCGCCTTCGCGCACCCATTCTCCCTTGACCGATCCGGGCTTGCCCATGGCCACCACGAGGATCTCCGCCCTTTTCACATGGTCCGCCAGGCACCCGGCTTTGCTGGTCGCGCTATGGCATACCGTGACCGTGGCATTCTTTTCCAGCAACAGCATCATCATGGGTTTGCCGACGATCTCGCTGCGGCCGATGAGCACCGCTTCTTTACCGGCAATATTCACGCCCGATGAAAGCAACAGGGCCATTGCCGCGGCCGGCGTGGCCGGAATAATACTGGTGGTCCCCAGCATCAATCGCCCGAGATTGGCGATGTTCATCCCCTCAATGTCTTTCTTGGGGGTAATGGCATTGACCGCCTGCTGAAAATCGATCTGCGAAGGGACAGGCTTATGGAGCATAATGCCATGAACATTCGCATCTTCATTCAAGAAATGAATATGATCAATAAGCTCTTTTTGAGAAAGATGCGACGACAAATTTGAAAATTGATAATCGATGCCGATGAACTCGGCCGCCCGTTTCTGGGACTTGCCATAGGAGCCCGCGCACAGGTCCTGTCCAATGGCAATATTCATGAAACGCGGGGTCTTGCCCGTACGCGCGCGAAGACGGTCAACCTCATCCTTAAGCTCGGACTGAAGCTTTTGCGCTAAAGCTTTTCCATCAAGGATATAAGCACTCATTGATTGGCTTCAACCATAGCCTGCGCGGCATTGATCGCCGCATTCAAGAACACTTCGGCCGCGAGCATATCGCTGACCAAATATCTGTTCACTTCTTTCTTCAGGAAAGGCACGGACTTTAAAAGCGCGCGGCACGCCCTGACCAGCTCCCGCGGAACAATGGCCGCCGCACGATTCGCCTTCCTTAGCGCAGCCTTACCGCCGTTCTTCCTGGCCGCGACCACATTCAAATAAACCTGCGCATCACGACTGATGTCCGCGATAAAGCGCTTGCGGACTTTCTCAGCCTCAGCCATTATTTTCTCCAAACGCGCCTCAATGCCCCTGGTCTTGCCCTTGCCGACCGAATAACGGATGGACATAACGATCAATGCCGCCCCCATGGCCGCTGAAACAGCTGCGGCAGACCCGCCGCCAGGCACAGGCTCACGGGCGGCCAGACGTTCAAGGTATTCCGATAAACTGTTGTTTGCGTAACAGACCATTAGGATTGAATACGAGTGAAAGGACAATAGATGTTAAAAAACGCAACGCGAGAACTGCTTTCCTTTAATTTATATTTATAGTAACGAAAAAGAGCAAATTTGGCAATATTTGATTATTTTATTTGAAAAAAGCGTTCTTGAGAAGGTCACCGCGAAAAGAGCCGTCAGGGACAGCATACACCGCCAGAACATCAAAACGGCCGTTAATATCCACCGTATTCAAACGGTTTAAAAGAAAATGCTGCGCCGTCCGATAAAGCTTCCGCTGTTTTGATGAATGAACCGCTTCAAACGCATCCCAGCCGTCTTCCTGCCGGGTTTTAACTTCGATGAAAACAATGATCCCGGCCTCGCGGGCAACAATATCGATCTCCCCGCACTTGGCCCGATAGTTCTTTTCCAGGATCTCATAGCCCCTGGACTTAAGAAAATCCACGGCAAAATCTTCCCCGTCCTGCCCTAATTTCTTTGTTAATTTGCTCATGCCGATCTGAATGTTTTACGGTGAATGGGTGAAAGACCGTGTTCCCGGATCGCCGCGCGATGGGCCGCGGTCGGATAACCCTTATGCTGGCGAAAACCATACTGCGGGTATTCGGCATCATACGCATCAATAATACGGTCGCGGGTGACCTTGGCAATGATGCTCGCGCAGGCGATCGATAAACTTTTGGCATCCCCCGCAACAACAGTTTGAACCTTGTACGGGACCGTCTCCGTGAATAAATTCCCGTCGATCAGAAGTTTTACCGCCGCAACAAAGCCTTCCTGGCTGCGGACCTGGTCCGGTAGATTCTTCACCAGGTCCCTGACGGCATCGGCCATGGCCAGATGGGACGCGCGCAGAATATTGATCTCATCGATCACGGCCTCACTGACGATCCCCACGCCGACATACGCCCGCTCATGGATCTGGAGGAACGCCTTCGCACGCTGGGCTGCGCTCAATTTCTTTGAATCTCCGATACGGACAGAAAAATCGGTTGCCTTAAGCAACACCGCGCCCGCCACGACCGGACCGGCCAATGGCCCGCGCCCAGCTTCATCGACCCCAAAAAGAAAGCGAAAGCCGTTGCCGGCTTTCGCTTGTTGATCAAATTCAATTAATTCCTGGATACTGCCAACCGCCGTCAACACCATCAGGCGGCAACAGGCTGCGCCGCAGCTGCGGCAGCAGAAGCAGAAAGCTCCCTGACCGCTTCCGTCTCGATACGGGCCCCTTTTCCACTGCGGTCACGCAGGTAGAAAAGCTTTGCGCGCTTCACTGACCCCTTGCTGATAACTTTCAAACTCTCGATCACAGGTGAATGGATCGGGAACGCCTTCTCAACGCCTTCGCCAAAAGAGATCTTGCGGACCGTAAAGACCTCCTTGATCCCGGCCCCCCGACGGCCAATAACAATACCTTCCCAGGAGTGCAAACGGATCTTATCGGCCTCCTGAACCTTGATCTTCATCTTGACGGTGTCACCCACATTGAATGACGGGATATCCTTGCGGACAAAACCTGCTTCAAATTTCTTGAGCTTCTCGATACGGCTTGCCATTTTATTGCCTGCTTTCCTTTAATAAATCCGGGCGGAATTTTCTTGTGCGGGCCACTGCCTGCTCATTCCGCCATTGTTTTACGGCTTTATGATTGCCGGATAATAACACAAGAGGTGTTTTTTTTCCACAAAAATCTGCAGGACGTGTGTACTGGGGATATTCCAGCAGGTTGCGCTCGAACGATTCATCCTCCAGGGACGCCTCCTTGCCAAGTACACCGGGGATCAGCCGGACCACAGCGTCAGCCACCGCCATCGCCGGCAATTCCCCGCCGGTAAGAACATAATCGCCGACAGAAACGCTTTCATCCACCACCAGTTCCCGCACGCGTTCGTCGATACCCTCATAATGGCCGCAGATAAGGACCAGGTTCTTTTCTTTTGCGAACAACTTCGCTTTCACCTGGGTGAACACCGTTCCGCCGGGGCACATATAGATCACTTTGGCCTTGCGGCGGCCTTTTATCTTTTTGACCGCATCGACCAGCGGCTGGGGCGTCATCACCATGCCCGGGCCCCCGCCGAAAGGACGGTCATCCACCTTCCGATGGGGATCTTTGGAAAAATCCCTCAGGTCATGCACGCGAAAATCCACCAGCTTCTTCGCCTGCGCGCGCTTCATGATGGATTCATCAAGCACAGCGGCGAACATCCCGGGGAATATGGTAATAATGTCGATGCGTAGCATAGGAGTGAATGATACCTTATTCCCTGATTTTAAGAAAAAGAATTTTTTAAACCTCATTAATCTCACGCACGGGACATATTGAATTTTCCCTACATCTTAAGAAGCAGAAAATTCTATGTGTCCCGAACCGATACACTATGCTTCCGGAATGATCCCCTTCGCGGCATAAATAGGACGGACGAACGAACGAAAGACCGGCAGATGGAACCAGAAAAAACCGGACGCGATCAGTGCGAATATCCCAACGGACATCAAGGCGGCTGATACCCCGGAATGACTGGCGATCGCCCCGGCCGCAAGGCTTCCGAACGGCGCTATGCCGACCAGCGCAATGCCATAAAGGCTCATCACCCTCCCGCGCTTTTCTTCCTCCACCAGCGTTTGAATGATCACATTCATTCCGCCGATGCTCATGATCATTCCAAGCCCGCTCAAAAAAACAGCCACAACCGCCCAATGGATATCGCGTATCACCGCGAACAGCATTAAAGAAACCGCCGCTCCACCGGCCGCAACCGCTGTCACCCGCCCCAGACCGATCACCGTGCGCCTTCCCGCCAGATACAAGGCCCCCAGGAAAGCCCCGGCCCCCGAAAAAGACAGAAGAAGCCCCAAGGTCTTCGGCCCACCGCCGAAGACCTCTTTGGCAAAGATCGGCGCGAGCGAGTGGAACGCGCCGCTGAGCATGCTTAGGACCGATACCATGACAAGTAAAAGCCGGATCGGCATCGAATGATACACATAACGGAACCCCTCCACCAGGCTTCCTTTCGATGACATCAACCTCTCGGGCTTAACATAGGATAAGCGCATCAGGCACAACGCCGCGATGACAGGAAGGAAGCTCAGGGCGTTGAACAAAAAACAGACCCCTTCCCCGAAGACCGCGATCGTCATGCCCGCGATCGCCGGGCCGATCAGGCGGGATCCGTTAAAAACGGAAGAATTCAGCGCAACCGCATTGGCCAGGTCTTTGGGGTCGTCGATCATTTTACTGATGAACGACTGACGGATCGGCATTTCGTAAGCGGTAAGGATCCCTGATACGACACTCAAGGCCATAATGTGCCATACCTGGACCATATTCGTAAAAACCAGCACCCAAAGGATGAAGGCCTGCACCATCGACAAGGTGTTAATAAGGACCAGAAGGCTGCGGCGGTCAAAACGATCGGCGGCAACACCCGCCAACGGAGAAAAAACAAGCGCCGGGAAATTCATCGCAAAAGCAAAAGCTCCAAGAAGGAACGGCGAATTCGTCAGGCGGTAGACCAGCCAGCTTCCCGCCACGATCTGCATCCAGGTGCCAATGAGCGAGCAAAGCTGGCCGGCAAGGAAGAGCCGCAGATTATAATGCTTCAACGAACGGAACATTATGCCTCCCGGACGTCCGACACGTTCTTTACGGCCCAACTGTCGCGTACGGTCAGGCGATAGACGCATGGCACTACAAAAAGAGTAAAGAATGTCGAGACCGAAACGCCTCCTATGACAGCGATCGCCATAGGCGCGCGTACTTCAGCTCCGGCGCCGATCGCTAATGCCGGAGGGATCGCCGCCGCAATGGTTGCCAGGGATGTCATCAGGATCGGACGCAAACGGATAGGGCAGGCCACAAGCAAAGCCTCTTCAACTTTCTTCCCCTGCCCCCTGACCTGATTCGTAAAATCAACCAGAAGGATCGAATTCTTTTTTACGATCCCCATCAAGAGGATGATCCCGATAATACTATAAAGATTAAGGGACTGATTACTCATCAGAAGCGCGATAAAAGCTCCTGAAATACTGAACGGAAGCGCCAATAGCACAATGAAGGGCTGAAGAAAACTGTTATACTGGGACCCGATCACCATGTAAGCAACCAAAATACCCAGGATAAAGATCATCCCCATCCCGTTGGAAGACTCCTGGAATGTCTGAGAAGTCCCGCCAAGAACGGCCCGATACCCCTCAGGAAGGGATTCTTTGGCTATCTTCTGCGCCACAGCCAGCGCATCGGTCATGGACTTTCCCGCCGCGACGTTCGCATAAACTGAAATGGCGCGCTCGCGCGCCCGCCGGGTAATGGTAAGCGTTGTCGGCCGCTCAACAATATTCACCACATCCTTAAGCTGGACCCGCTCGCCGCGGTTGTTCCAGACCCAAACATCATCAATATCCGACATTTTCAATCTTTGATCCGGCTGTAAAAGAACGCGCACATCATACCTCCGGTCCGCGCTCGAATACTTGCCCGCAAGTTGACCGCCAAAAAGAGCATTGACCGCGCTCCCCATCGATTCCATGCTCACCCCGCGCTCATCTGCCTTCTGACGGTCAGGTTCCACCCGGATCTCGGAAACACCTGCCTGATAGTCAGAATCCACGTCGACCATCATCCCGCTTTTTTCCATCTTATCCTGCATCAGGGCCGCATACTCTATAAGTTTATCCCAATCAGGCCCGCGCACACTAAACTCAATAGGAAAACCCCTCTGAGCCGAGAAACCACTCAATGAAAGGTCCTGCACCTTTGCCTTAAAATCATGGATCTTGTTCAACTCCTTACGGAAAATACCCATCAGCTCACCCTGTGTCAACCGATGCCCCGCTTTAACATCGATTGGACGGTCTTTGGGCTCCTTGAATGTGATAAAAATGATCCCCGTATTGACATCACCGCCGCCAAACCCTCCCACGGCTGTAAAATATCGCAAGACCTCCGGACGGGAGGCAACAAACTTTTCCGCCTCACGGAAACGTCCGTCAGTATATGTAATGGAGGATCCCGGAGGAGCCTGAAAACTCACCATGAACATGCTCTGGTCTTGCGGCGGCACAAATTCCTTGCGCATGAGCCCGACAAGCTTTAATGATGCGGCGAACATAATGATCGAAAGAAAAATGATCAAAACAGCATGTTTAAGCGCCCAGGTCAGTGTCCTGGCGTAGAACGCTGCCAACCTTTTAAATCCCTCGTCCACCCCGCGCCCAAACCCTGTAGAACGGCCGACCTGCAGGAACTGCGAACAGCGCATCGGGGTCAACATCAATGCCTCAAGCAGCGACAGCCCCACCGCAACGGCAATAGTAATACCGAACTCGAAAAAGAATTTTCCCATGATCCCGGAAATAAAGATAACCGGAATAAAAATGGCCGTGATCGCCATGGTGGTCGCCAGCGCCGCTCCCGCGATCTGGTTCGCGCCTTTACCGGCGGCCGATACCATATCTTCCCCGTGCTCCCGGAACCGGACGATATTCTCCAGGACCATGATCGAATCATCAACAACGATACCAACCGCCAGAGACAGGGCGAGCACCGTGAACGTATTAAGCGTAAAATGCAGGAAATAAATAATGATGAATGTCCCGAGGATAGATGTCGGTATAGCCAAAAGGATGTTCAAGGTCGCGCTCCATGCTCCCAGGAAGAACCAGCACACGAGGGACGTTACCAGCGCGGAAAGGACCAGGGTATATGTCAGATCGTGGATCGAATCCTCAATGAATTTTGTACGGTCAACAACAATCCCGATATGGATATCCGGAGGCAGCATTTTTTGGACTTCCAGCAGGCGTTTTTTGATCGCATGGGCAATTGCCACATCATTCGACCCGCTTTGCTTCTTGATGCCTAAACCAACAGATGGTTCTCCGTTGAATCGCGAAATACTGCGGATATCTGCGAGGCCGTCCTCAATACGCGCCACATCCTTGATACGGATAGGCACATAATTCGGCTTCCCCGCCCGTCCGCTGATCAAAATATTCCCGAATTCTTCGGGGCTCTTCGCCTCACCCATAACACGGACACTTTGCTCGATCTTGTCCGTTTCGATACGTCCGGCAGGAAGTTCACTATGACCGGAGGCGATCGCAGCCAAAACATCATCCACCGTCAACTCGTAAGAATTCAGTTTTTCATTATCGACCCAGACACGTAAATTCGGGTCAATATAACCGCCCAACATGACCTCGCCAACTCCGCTGATACTGGTGAACTTGTCGCGCAAATATTTTTCGACATATTCCATCACCTGGACCCTGCTGCGTTCGCTGGTCACCGCAAGCCACATAATAGGCTGGTCTGCCGGATTCGAGCGCCTGATCACCGGCGGATCCAGGTCTTTGGGAAGATTGCGCTGGGTCTGGCTGATCTTGTTCTGAATATCCTGTACCGCGGCATCAATATCCCGCCCCAGTTCAAATTCAACGGTCACTGTAGCCTGCCCCTGCCGGCAGGTCGAAGAAACCTCTTTAACCCCCTGCACGGTCATGACCGCCTGCTCAATAGCATCGATCACGTCTTTCTCCATAACCTCGGGAGCCGCCCCGGTCCAGGAAAGCCCCACACTCACAACAGGGAAATCAATATTCGGCAGCTGGCTCACTCCCAGGCGGTTGTAACTGATAAGCCCGAAGATCATCAGCGCGGCCATGACCATCCACGCGAATACAGGGCGCCGTATTGCAGTATCTGACAAACTCATTTTAAATTCTCCCCTGTTGCGACTTGAAGGGCCCAGTACGCGCGGTTAACGGCCGTAGCGGCAGCCACATTATCACGCCGTACGCTCTGAAGGTCCACCAACGCCTGAAGGACATCCAGGTTGTTGACCAGATCCCTCTGAAAATCCTCTGCCTGCAATTTGTAGTTCCTGTCTGAAGCAACGACCGCTTTCGATAACGCCTCAAAATTCTTCCGCGCGGCCTCCAATTTTGTAAAAGCATTGCGGATATCAAGCGCGGCCATACGCAGGGCCTGGCTCAATTTCAGATCGGCTTCATTGGCCTGCGCCCTGGCCTGACGGACCTGTCCGACATCGCTTAAGCCGTTGAACAACGGCACATTCACGCTGAGCGTCGCGTCCCAGTTATTGCCTTCATTCGTGTCGGAGCGCTTGGCATAAGAATTCCCGGTCAACGCCACTGACGGAAGGAACGAGGACCTCGCCACCGTAATATTATTCTTATAGGATGCCAGCGATTCCCGCGCCGCCATTACATCAGGGCGGTCATCCGCTTTGCGCACCAGCGATGGAAGGTCTTCCGTCCCTTGCGGTAATGGTTCAGACACCAGTTGATCGACCGGCTGACCGATCAGGAATTCCAGCAGCTGACCA
This sequence comes from Candidatus Omnitrophota bacterium, assembly GCA_903908245.1. Taxonomy (GTDB): domain Bacteria; phylum Omnitrophota; class Gorgyraeia; order Zapsychrales; family Fredricksoniimonadaceae. The sequence goes on along the minus strand of CAIVRE010000018.1, from coordinate 50,307 downwards.
GCGACCTCCATCTGCCCGCGGGAAGAGTCAATACCGGCTTCTGTGCGCAACAGATTAGCCTCCGCACTGGCCACCTCGCTGGAACGGGACTTGCCCAGGGCCTCGCGCTTTTTTAATTCCGTGACCCGGTCGGCCAGGATCTTTTGAATATCTTCCTGGACCTTAAGATCCTCCTGATAACTTGAATAAAGATAGAACGCATCCGATACATCCGTCAAAAGAAGCTGTTCGGCGCGCTTGAACTCCGCCGCCCGCTGTTTCCCGATATGCTTGCTGGCGCGCACGGCAGCGAACTCCCTGAACCCGGTGAACAGTGGCTGGGAAAACGTAAACTTGGCTTCCGGCTGATAACCGCCGAACGTATTGTTCGGCCTCAGGTCCTGCCACTTTTCGGAATAAGCAAATGCCACTTTCGGCAATGCCGTGCTCAGCGACTGGAGCATCAGGCCTTCGGTTTCCTTAATAAGCTCTTTCTGAATGCCGATGGATTCACTGCGCGCCAACGCAAGCCTATAGCAATCCTTCAAGGTCAGCGGAACATTCTGGGCCATGGCCAATGCCGCGCAGGCAACGACGATCATGACCGGCAGGACAAGAACTTTAAGCATCTTCATAGGGCCTCGTTGATTTTCTTTAATATTTCCAGGTATTTCTCCGCATCCTCGCGGGAGATCTTCGACAGTATTTTTGTCCAGCGGTTAACAACGATAGCGCGTAATTTTTGCGCCAGTTTACGCCCTTCAGGCGTCAGGTCAACAATGACCGCACGGCGGTCTCCTTTATCGGCCACGCGACGGACATAACCAGATCTTTCCAAACGCCCGATAATACCCGTCGCGGTCGGAGGCGCGACCTTGAGTTCTTTGCCGATATCCGATGAACGCGACGGCCCGTTATGGACCAGTGTCATGATCACAAAGAGCTGGGAATGAGAAATATCCGACGATTGAAAAATATCAAGGAAGATCCTGCGGCCAATACGAGGGCCGATGAGAGCGATCTCTTCTGCAATATGGGACAGGTCTGTCATGAATCGTCCTTTCTTATTAGCTAAGCTAACAATAAGGTTAGCATGGCTAACAAAAAAGGCAAGAAAAAAAAGGGCATCATTCGCAATGACACAACTCGGAACCGTATTTGGCAAGGAATTCAGCAGAAAATTGGGCGTAACAGCCCTGGTCAATGGCCTCACGGATACGGCGAAGAAGGTTCACATAATAGTAGATATTATGGTAGGCGGCCAGGCGAAGCCCCAAGACCTCCCCCGCATTGAACAAATGACGAATGTACGCCCGGGAATAATTCTTACAGGTCGGACATTCACATTCAGGATCAAGAGGGCCGAAATCTTCCTTGTACTGGCCGTTGCGGATCACGATCTGACCGCGATCCGTAAAACAAGTGCCATAACGGCCATAACGCGTGGGAATAACGGTATCGAACATATCAACCCCCATCCCGACAGCCTTCACGATCTGGTCGGGCATGCCGATGCCCATAAAATACCGCGGCTTATGTGCCGGCATCAGGGGCATGACCCAGGACAATACTTCGAACATCTCCCTGACCGTTTCACCCACTGAAACACCGCCAATAGCGCAGCCATCCGTGTCCAGCGCCAGAAGTTCACGGGCCGAACGCTCCCGGAGATCACGATAACCAGACCCCTGGATAATACAAAAAAGCCTTTGCCCGCGCGCATGCATGCCTGTCTTGTCAAAATGCTCTTTGGTGCGCGTAAGCCATAACGTCGTACGCCGCACCGCCTGCTCGGCGTCCTCCCATGTACAAGGATGAGGCGAACATTCATCAAGAGGCATCACCATGTCAGACCCAAGAATGCTCTGGATATCCATCACGCTCTCCGGCGTCAACATGTGCTTGTCGCCATCAAGATGGGATTTGAACTCAACACCGTGATCGCTCAGCTTACGCCAGTCGGTCAGGCTGAACACCTGATACCCGCCGCTGTCGGTCAGGATCGGCCGCTCCCAGCTCATGAACTTATGAAGGCCGCCGGCCTTCCGGATAATATCACAACCCGGGCGCAGAAAAAGATGATAGGTGTTTGAAAGCTCAACCTGAGAACCAATAACGCGCAGATCTTCCTGGGAAAGGGTCTTGACCGTGGCCTTGGTCCCAACAGGCATGAAAAACGGCGCCTGGATGTCGCCATGGGCGGTATGGACCACACCCCGGCGAGCACTTGTGCCTTCAGAACCTTTCAGGAATGTGTAAAAAGGCTTATCAGACATTGATACCGAATACGTGATGGACCATTAACCCGACGCCAAAATTCAGTGCGGCCACAATGACGCTCAGGATGGTCATTTCCGCGAACCGCTTCCAAAATGAGACATTCTTGGCGACCGCGATATAAAAAGTCGCGAACCAGATGATCAGGATCGCATCCAGGATCGCGATGGTGAGGGCTACATACATATTGGACATAACCAGATACGGCCAAATAAGGAGCGCGACCGTCACAATATAGGCCACACCGGTATAAAGCGCGGACTTCAAAGGATCCTTGCCGTCGTCATCCTGCCTGACCGCAAGGTAAGCCGCCACAGCCATGGATAACGAAGCGGCGATACCGGTGATCAAACCCGCGACAACAATGAGCTTCATATTCTGAAGCGCGAGGGTCAATCCCGCCAACACACCGACAAGCTCGACCAGGGCATCATTCAACCCCAGGACAACCGCCCCGACATATTTCAAGCGCTCCTCATCAACCATGTCGAGCAATTCTTTTTCATGCGTCTGCTCATCGTGGAACAAACGCTCGATCGCAGGATGCTCCTTTTTCAAGATCTCATAAATATCCTGCGCCATGCCTTCCTGATTCTCCATCAAGCGTAAACCAAAATTCAACCCGAAAATACGGCTTATGGTCACAAACCAGCGAACACGCTCGAGATCGGCAGAGACCTCGCGGCCCGTGATCCCTTTTAATATGAACGCATGTGCCTCCTCTTCACTAGCAATGCGTAAAAGGATATCCCGATGAGCCACCGGCTTAACGATCGCCGCAAGCTGTTTGTAAATAACCGCCTCGGTCAGCTCGTTACGCTGGGCAGCAAGGACTTTTTGCAAGACAGATTGATCCATAAAAACCTCCAATTTACCCCTTACAGGAAACAAGCTCCGCCTACACGAATGTATATAATACCATATAGTTAAACAGAAATACACACTGCATCGTGAAGAGGTCACGGAAAGATCCATCTGTGAGCAATCAGATGATTTCTCGCCAATGTGTTCAAAAGCGAGGAATCCTTTTTTTCTGAACAACTTTGAAGAAGCAAGGATTTTCGGCAAATGTCTCCGAAGATTTACAGAAAAATGCAGGCATCATCACACTCGCCTGATCGAGGCCAGCATATCGTCTTGGGCGAAGGCATATCATCAGATGCGAGTTCACGGCCATCCTTCCACCTGTCTTTTATTACTCCCAAAGGATGGACGTGCTGTCTGAGCAGATGATGATATGCCGTAGCCCAAATCCCGCAAACACGTAAAAAGAGCACAAAAACTTCAGACGATCAACATCGCGTCGCCATAACTGTAAAAGCGGTATTTTTCACGGATAGCCTCAGCATACGCCTGACGGATAAGATCAAGCCCGCCAAAAGCCGAAACAAGCATCAGAAGAGTGCTTTTGGGAAGATGAAAATTGGTGATCAGCGCGTCGACCATCCGAAAGTCCGCGCCCGGATACAGGAATAACCGGGTCGAAGCCTTCGCCTCGCCGGAGCGGGCATAAGACTCGAGCACACGGCAACTGGTCGTGCCGACCGCAACCACAGGCCGTTTGTCCGCCTTCGCCGCCAGCACCGCCTTCAATTGGGACGGTAATATCGCGTAATCTTCACTATGCATCGGATGTGAAACAACATCCTCTGCCTCAACCGGCTTGAATGTCCCGTAATTCACATGAAGCGTCGTCTGGGCAAAAGAATGCCCCTGTCCTTTCAGGGCAACCATGAGCGGCCTGGTAAAGTGCAAGCCCGCCGTCGGAGCCGCCACTGACCCAGCGGCCTTTGCATACACCGTCTGATAATTCACACGGTCAGCCTCCTCATCCGGCCGGTTAATATACGGCGGTAACGGGATATGCCCCACATTCTCCAGCACTTTTAATACATTATCCTGGTCGAACTCAACCACCCTGGCCTCCCGATCGACAAGGCGGGCGGTCACCCCGCCGGCGAAGACCAGCGGCTCACCGAGATTGATCTTCGCCAGCGGCCGCACCAGGGCCTTAAAACGCCGGCTTCCCAGATCCTTCAATAAAAAAACTTCAACCTGCCCCCCCGTGCGCGGCTTATGGCCGAGCAACCGGGCATGGATCACCCTGCTGTTATTAACAACGAGAAGGCTTTGAGCGGGAAGATAACGGCTGATATTATAAAAAACATCATGACGAATGGTCCGCGCGGCCCGGTCGATCACCAGAAGGCGGGCCTCATCACGCTTTGCCACAGGATACTGGGCGACCAGCGTTTCAGGCAGATGATAATCAAAATCGGAAAGACGCATTAAAGGATCTCACCCGTGATCCCCAGAAGCTGACGGATCCTAGCTTCCATCTTCAGCGGATCGACCGGTTTCACAAAATAGCCCTTCACCCCTTCCGAATAGAACATGTCCTGCATATTGTCATTGGATGTCAGCATAATGACCGGCGTAGCCCCTCCCTCCGGCAGGCATTTCAACTCGGACATGAACTCAAAACCATTCATCTTAGGCATCTGGACATCAAGGATGATCAGGTCGGGCCTGAACTCCGCCACCGCCTTTAAACCTTCAATGCCGTCGCCCGCGGTCAGCACATCATAACGCTTCTCTTTAAGCGTGAATTTCAGCAGGGTGATATTGATCCGGTCATCGTCAACAATAAGGATCTTGGGGATCATGTTCTCACAAGGGTTATATGTTTAAAAAATTGACACTCATCGACAAAACACATAAAATGATTCCCATGTCATTAACTTCTTTCATGAACCAGGTCCGTCAGTGGGATAACCGCTCCAATCAGTGGTTCGTACGCCACTTCTACGTGCTTTTCTTTGAAATGATCCTGATCGTGGCGTTCGTCGTGTTCTTTATCCTTTCCCTCAACACCATTAATACAACGGCCGATATCGCAAAAATATCGCTCACGGAACGGCTTCTGCTCAACCAGAACTACCTTGGGCTTTTGATCGTATTCCTGATGCTCCTCAACTCTTTCTGGATGCTGTTCATGTTCTCCGGGATGCTCAAGATCCGCAGTGTCCTCAAGAACATGGACTTCAACCTCGCGCGCCGCAGGACAGACCGCAACATCAACGACGAATAAAACAGCCGTCAAAAATACTCGTTGCACATTTCCCTGAACCTGGACACCAGGGCATCCCACCAGTCCTTCGGTTTTCGTGTATCAAAGACATACCGCATGCTGCCCTTGTACCCCATTTCCGCGATGCTGGTGGATACCGCATACAACAACGCCGGGACAAGGCCGGGGATACTGCGCGCCGCTGTAACAGGAAGGCCAAGAGAGATCTCAACATGCTCCATCAGGCCCGGCATCAAAGCCCCTCCGCCCGCCATAACAATACCGGAGCGGATCTGCCCTTCATACCCTGAAGCCGCGATACTGTCACGGATATGCTCGATCAGCACACCGACCTCTTCATCGATCGGACCGCGGATAGCGGCATGCCTGATAGGGATAAACCCCTGGTCCTTCTTGATAATGATATCCTCCGCACCATGCTGCGTTTTATCACCCAGGCGGCCATAACTTTTTTTAATGTCTTCCGCCAGGGCGAAAGAGATCTTCAGCTCTTTCGCCAGACGGGCCGTGATCCGGTCCCCGCCGAACAAGGCAAAATTGAAATGTTTAAGAAGCCCTTCCTTGAAAATATATATTTCCGTCTTCCTGGCCCCCACATCGACCAGCACGCAACCATCATTGCGCCTCTGATGGCCAATGGACGCCTCACTCAACGCCGCACCGTTAAAGAACACTTTATTGACCTCATAGCCGGCCTGTTTGACCGCCTTCTGAATATTCCGCAACCGTGTATTGTTTATCAGCACCAGCAGGACCTCGACCTCCAGCTTGCGCCCGTAAAGCCCGACCGGATTGAGCGCCACATTGATATCGTCGATCTTGAACTGCCGGACAAAATCTTCAACGACATCTTCCTCAAGCCGCATTCCCAGCAGGCGCGCCTGCTGACGGGCCGCCTTCACATCACTGGGAACGATCACTTTATTCCCGCGCTCGGTGAGCGGAATGACCGCCCGGCTCATCCGGGTCTCCACCAACTCTCCTCCGAGGCCAAGATAAACATCCCGGAACCTGGACCCTGTCTTGGTCTTCCTGGCCAGGCCGTCGAGCGCCGCACTGATCGCCCCCGAGAACTCGCCCAGGTCATTGACCGAAGCGTCCTTGAACCCCCGGGTATCCACTTCATAGACCCCCAGCAATTCAAAATTCTCCGCATCCTGGACCTTGCAAAGGCTGGCCTTGATCTTCTGCGACCCGATATCCAGCCCGCAGAAAATGCGCTCCCGAAAAAACTGTCCGACAAGATCCCTGACTTTTTTCATTTTTTTGTCTTCCTCTTGCCGATCACAGGCGTTTCAAACCTGAGGTCGATATATTTAACCTCATTGACCGCGAGCTCCGTCCTGGCGACCATGACCGAAAGGGTCTTGAGCTTTAACGCGTAATTATCCTTATCCACCATAACCTCGAATCTGGCCGGATCTTCCGCCAGGCCAAAAGTGAACACGATCTTGTTCGGGTCGCTCACATCCAGGCCGCGCAAATGCAGTGCAGCCAATGCCGGGTCTTTATAGACCAGTTCAACCGCTTTCAAGGCTTCCAGGCCAAAAGGATCGTTAAGCATTATACCGGACGAAACCTTCTGATGCCGCATCCCTTTGATAACGGCAAGGGGCCCATCCTCTTTTCCCAAAGCGCCGATAAAACAACCGTCACGGGACAGCAGCACACTTTTACCATCCATCAATGCCGCCGCGAACGCTGTCCGGCGCGCCCCCGCCACTAATATCTCATCCGGGAAACGCCGCAGGACCTCGAGGCCGGCGATCCCCGGATACCGGGAGATCACCTTCTGCTCGACCTTTTCAAGATCGACCAGAAAAATATTCTGCCCCTTCAACTTCGCAAGCTCGGGGACATTGACCTCCCCCAGGCTTTCGCTGATCACAACATCCCGTATCACAAAGAGGCCGGAATGACGCACAAATGACGTCAGGGCGACCCCGGAGATGACCAGCGCCAACAGAACAAAAACGGCAATGACCCCGAAACGCACAAGGTCAATGCTGATGGGAGATCGATTCTGATTTCTTTTTGCCATACGCCATTTCAACCAGTGTCAGGCACAGCTGCGTAAAATCCAGTCCGGCAGCACGAGCCGCTTTGGGCAAAAGGCTGGTCGCAGTGAACCCGGGAATGGTATTGATCTCCAGGACCACAGGGATATTATTCGCGTCAAGCAGGACATCCACTCTCCCGAACCCTTCGCAACGAAGCGCCCGGTAAGCCTTAAGAGCCTCTGCCTGGACATCGGCCGTCACATCCGGCGAAAGATCGGCCGGAACAATATACCGTGTCGTAGTCTTTTCATATTTCGCCGAAACATCAAAGATCAGGCCATCCTCCGGCGGGACACAGATCTCGACGACCGGCAGCGGACAGCTGCCCAGGATGCCGACCGTCAGTTCCCGGCCACGGATATACTCCTGGATAACAATATCCCTGCCGAACACTTCCGCCTTGAGCACGGCATCGCGTAACAAGGCCTCGTCCCTTGCAAGAACGACCCCGATGCTCGACCCTTCACACGCGGGCTTTACCACCATCGGAAAAGGCCCGACCCCCTTGAAAATATCATCAAGGCACAAGGCTGCGGCCCCTTTAATGGTCACAGTCCTTGGAGTACGCACGCCCTTGTCTTCGAACTGCTTCTGGGCCACCGATTTATTGAACGCCGCGTAACTGGCCGAAGGACCGCAGCCCTGATAAGGGATATCCATCTCGTCGAGTATTGCCTGCAGCCCGCCATCCTCGCCGAACCGCCCGTGCAATGCGATGAACACCACATCGATCTTCTCCGATCTGAACCACTCCTTGACCAGGTCGCGATCTTCAGTGACCAGGTCGAGGACCTTGACCCGGCATCCCGCTCCTGTCAAAGCCTTGACCACCGCGCCCCCCGACCGGAGGGAAACCTCCCTCTCTGACGAACAACCGCCCAGGACAACACCAATGGTACCGAGCGCCCTGATTTCATCGACCGAACGCTCCCGTGCCGGCGGAATATGATCGAACCCGACGCGCCCCTCGAGCGCACGGACCAGCTCATCGGATATCCGTGTGATATCACCGGCGCCAAGCGTCAAGACCAGGTCTCCCGGATGGACAATGGATAATAAATGAGGGACGATCGCCTCTTTCTTCAAATACGCGAGCTCCTGGGGACGCTGGGCATGCACCTTTTCCAGGAGGACCTCCGTCGTAACCCCTTCAACAGGCTTTTCTCCGGCGGAATAGATATCCGTCAGGATCAACTGATCCGCCAGGGTAAAACAAGCCGCGAACTCGCTCATCAGAAGCTGGGTACGGGAATAACGATGCGGCTGAAACGCCACGATCAGGCGCTTGCGGCCCAGCGTACGCGCGGCCTGAAGGGTCGCCGCGATCTCCGTCGGATGATGGCCATAATCATCCACCACCAGGACCCCTCCCACTTCCCCCTTGCGCTCAAAGCGGCGCTTGACCCCCTGAAAAGCCGCCAGCGTTTCCATGATGACCGGGACCTCGATCTTCAGCTCAAACCCCAGCACAATGACCGCAAGGGAATTGAGGATATTGTGTTTCCCCGGCACCGTAAGGCCAAAACGCCCGATCATCTGCTGATGATAATAGCAATCATAAGAAGAACCGTTGGCATCACACTGAATATTCGTCGCCACCCACTCGTTATCATCGGCAAAACCATAAGTCACATAACGGCGCCCGCCATTCTCAACGATCACGCGCAGCTCCTGATTATCCCCGCAGGCAATAACAACGCCACCCGGCACCGTGCGCTCCACGAACTTGGCATAAGCCCCCCGGACATTATCCATGGTCTTGTAATGATCCAGATGCTCGCGATCGATATTGGTGATGATCGAGAAATGCGGAGAAAAATACAGGAAAGAACCGTCGCTCTCATCAACTTCCGCCACAATATGCCGCCCTATCCCGAGATTCGCGTTATATCCCTGGAGGACGACCCCCCCGATAGCGGTGGTAGGATTCAGCCCGGCGTTGATCAAAAGCAGGGACGCCATGGAGGATGTTGTGGTCTTGCCGTGGGCACCGGCAACAGTGATGCCCACTTCCTTGTTCACCAATTGGGCCAGCAACTCCGCCCTTTTAAGGATCGGCATATGCAAACGCACCGCCTCGAACATTTCCGGGTTGCTTGCCGAGATCGCCGAAGAATATACCACGCAATCGGCACCGTCAATATTACGCAGGTCATGGCCGATATACACCTTCGCGCCCCTGTCCCGCAGCTGGCGCGTCAGATCGCCCTCTTTCTCATCGGACCCGCTGATAGAATACCCCTTGGCCAGCATCAACAGGGCCAGATTCCCCATCCCCATTCCGCCGATCCCTATAAAATGATATTTTTTTATTTTGGTCTTAAGATTATTTTTTCTTTTCATAGCTTAAATGGTCCTTCCAGGCCGCCTCGAGGGCATTGATCGTCTGATACTTCATATAAGCTTTCTTCAATGCCCATTCAAAACGCGTACCGCTTTTTAATTCCCGGCAAAGGCGCGCGAAACGGTACATCTCTCCTTCATCAAGCAAAAAACTGACCAGGCTGGCCGCCTCAACATAAAAAATACGCACCAGCTCCGGGTCGGAATTCCGGTTCAATTCAAGGCCCGTCAGGTCCGCAAGGGAAATGAACTTGTTTTCCTCCATGATGCGCCGCACCTCATCATCCGAACCCCAGCGCCCGGACTCCTCCTGGAACATCGCGACACCCTCCTCGAGCCACAAAGGGACCGCCGCATCCTCCCCGACAAAATCGCGAAAAATAATATGCCCGATCTCATGGGGCAATGTGGAATCAAAGAACCCGTGCGCCGACGGATATGCCGAAATGACCTTCGACCTGGTCTGCACCGACCCTGCCGACCACCCAAGCCCCGATGAAGCTTTGTAATCTTCGGCATTATCGTAAATATAGATCTTCACGCGGCCATTCCAGGTCCAGCCCTTATACCGGGTGAATCCCAGACTTGTGGCCGTAGCCTTATAATCCTCTTCCGCCCTGGACACCGTATTTTCCACAAAACGGGCCGAGGCATTCTTGTAATAAACGATAAAATGCTCGGCCTTGACCTCATGCCATTCGGCGGAACTGGCCATCAAAGCCGGGAACATGAACAATAATGCCAATAAAGCACACCGGAGCATGGTCACAATAATTCAACCTCATCAGCGAGCCGAATAACTGCGTCAGATACAATATCCTTGGATAATCCCTGGCGTAGCACTTCTGCGGACGAGCCCGTTTCAAGCCCGGAAAAAATCTTATCCCCAAGCATGGCGGGGTTCAAGTCTTTTTCCCGAATTATTACAGCGGCCGAACGACGTGCCAGAACCTGCGCGTTGGCTTCCTGATGACCATTCGCATAAGGATACGGGATCAAAATGGCCGGAACCCCCAAAAGGCCAAGCTCTGTAACAGTCCCCGCGCCGGAACGGGCGATCACCAGGTCGGCGACCGCGTAAGCATCCGACATGTTCTCCATATAATCCTGCAAATAAAAAGGGAATGGAAGTTTGGCGTAACGCGGCCTTAATTCTTCCGCCCCGCCCTTACCGGCAAGATGAAAAACCTGCCATGGCATGTCCCGGCTGACCATTTCAAGGCAATCAAGCACGGCATGATTGATCGCCCGGCTGCCCTGGCTTCCCCCAAAAACAAGAATGGTCTTACGCCCTTGCTGCAGGCCAAATACCCGGAGCACCTCTTTACGCGACCGCCCGGGGTCGAGCGACCGCATCGGATATCCGGTCCAAACAACATCCCGTCCGGCAAAAAAACTCTGGGTATCCTTGAAACTGATGGCGACCTTTTTTACGATCCCGCCCAGGACCTTGTTGGCCTCACCGGGGCAAACATTCTGCTCATGGATCATGGTTTTGACGCCCATCAGCTTTCCGGCGATCACGGCCGGAAAAGAGCTGTACCCGCCAAAACCGAGGATCACATCCGCCCTCGCACGGGAAATATCTTTTGCACAGGAAATGCACGCCTTTAAAAGGCAGATCAACGCCGAAAACATCGCCTTCAGGTCTTTCGAAACAAACCCCTTCACGACAATATCCTTGTATTCAAACCCCCGAAAAGCAAGTTTATCCCCTGCGGGGCCAAACGCGCCGATGAACCGGACATTCCACCCGCGCCGGCGCAATTCCTCCGCAGTCACAATCGCCGGATAAATATGTCCGCCGGTGCCGCCTGTCGCAATAATTAAACTCTTGTTCTTATCCACTGCCAAGGTCCTGTGTGCGCGAAACGTTAAGAATAAGCCCGACCACCATCATATTGAAGATCAAGGCGGACCCCCCATAACTGATGAACGGCAGAGGAAGCCCTTTCGTTGGCAAAGCGCCGATACTGACCCCGAAATTCACGACCACCTGGACACTGAGCATCATCAGGATCCCGAAGATCAGATAATAGCCGAACGGATCGACCGTCTGACGCAGGATCCGGATAACCTGCCAGAGGAACAGGGCGAACAGGACGATCACCGCCAGGGCCCCGAGGAATCCCAGCTCTTCACCGATAATGGAAAAAATAAAATCCGTGTGCGCCGCCGGAAGGTACAACAGCTTCTGCTCGCTCCTGCCCAGGCCTACCCCCCAGAACCCCCCGGAACCCAGCGCGATCTGCGACTGGGACAACTGGAACCCCGCGCCCTGGGGGTCCTCCCACGGGTTCATGAACGCAACAACACGGCGTATGCGGTACGGCTCCATCAATACCAGGAAAACCCCCAAAGGGATCGCCGGCCAAAGGACATTGACCAGGTGCTTCAGCCGTGCCCCGGCGACAAACAACATCGTCATCGTGATCAGGAATACAAGGACAGTATTGCCCATATCCGGCTGCTTCATGATCAGGACCGATAATACCCCCATCACCAGGAACGCAGGGACAAACCCTTTCCATAAATTCCGGATGCAATCCTGCTTGCGCGCGCAAAAATCCGCCAGATAAATGATCAGACCGACCTTGGCCATTTCGGAAGGCTGAAAATTAATTGGCCCGAGATTGAACCAGCGGCGGGCGCCCGAAGATATCTTGCCGATGCCGGGGACAAGGACCAGCACCAGCATCACGATGATCAGCACCAGGATCGGCCGCGCCCACTTACGCAGAAGGCGATAGTCCATCAGCATAACGCCGAACATCAGGCCCGTCCCGATCCCCAGGAACATCAGATGCCTGAAAAGAAAATAGGAACTGTTGTGCATAACCTCAAGCGCGTAGATCCCGCTTGAACTGTAGATCATCACCACGCCGATCGCCATGAGGATACTGAAGATCATGAATAACGCTGCCCTGGTCTCACGCATCAAAAAGCCCTCACAATATCCTTGAACACTTCACCCCGATGCTCGAACTTCTTGAACATATCAAAACTTGAAGTCATCGGGGACAGCAGAACGCAATCACCGGAATGCGCCACACTACGCGCATATGCCACGGCCGAATCCAACCCGCCATCAATGACCTCAACCGCAAGAACATCCCCGAATGTATCCTTGAACTGCTGCCTGATGGCGCCAAACGCCACCATCACGCGAACTTTCTGACAAGCCAGATCCCGTAAACAGGCATAATCAATGTGCTTGTCAAATCCTCCGACAATAAGCACGACAGGCTTCTGCATCCGCTCAAGCGCCCAACGCCCGGCCTCGGCCGTTGTGGACTTGGAATCATTAATATATTCGACCCCATCCAGAGACCGCACATGCTCCAAACGATGCTCAACGCCGGTAAACTCATCAAGAACCTTTCCTGTCACCGCCTCTGCAATTCCCAATATCCGCGCGACGGCCAACACCGCAAGATAATTCGGATTGTCTTTCTCCCCCTCAGCATTAAAGAAACTGACCCGGGAACTGATTTCATCTTTCAGCCTGGCGACCAAAGGGTCCCGTGCATTCAAGATCGCGTGATCATCCGCCGTCTGGTTCATGAACAGGCGCTTTTTGGCCTCGAAATACTCCTCCATCGTCGGGTGCCGGTCCAGATGGTTCTGGCTGAAATTCGTGATCAGCGCGACCTTTGGACGGAACGTCGTGCAAAGCTCCAGCTGAAATGAACTGATCTCCACCACAAAGATCTCGACATCCCCGTCGATCACCTTATCGGAGAAGGGCGTACCGATATTGCCGCATAAAGAAACTTTCTTGCCGCCGGCCTCCAGGACACGGGCGATCAGCGAGACCGTTGTTGTCTTGCCGTTCGATCCCGTTACCGCGATCACCGGCTTGGTGCAAAAACGCCACGCGAACTCGATCTCTCCCATCACCGGGATACCGGCCGCGCGCGCCCATTCGAGCGGCGGCGCATCCTTCCAGACACCGGGGCTTGCGACCACCAGGTCGCTCGCGGTCACAAAATCCCGGGTATGCCCCCCCGCTTCAACCTCAACACGGCCGCGGTCCTTGAGCCCCGCCAACGCCCGGTCGAGCTTTGCCAAAGGCTGGCTGTCCGAGATCCGGACGGCCCCGCCCATAGCTTGCGCCAGGTTCGCAGCCGCAACCCCGCTTTTCGCCGCGCCGATGATACAGACCCTTTTATTCCTTATATCCATAATAACCCGTTAACGGATTTTCAACGTCGTCAATGTCACAAACGCCAGGATGATCCCCACGATCCAGAAACGGATCACGATCTTGGATTCTTTCCAGTTCAACTTCTGAAGATGATGATGGTAGGGAGAACACAGGAATATCCGCTTGCCGGTCAATTTAAACGATGTCACCTGCATAATGACCGACAAAGCCTCCCAGACAAATACCCCGCCGAGAATAACAAGCAGGAACTCCTTCTTGATAAAAACCGCTATGATCCCCAGCGTCCCCCCCAGAGCCAGCGCGCCGACATCCCCCATGAACACCGTTGCCGGATAGGCGTTGAACCACAAGAACCCCAGGCTGGCCCCCACGATCGCCGTACAAAAGATCGTGAGCTCTCCGGAGCCGGGGATATAGGGGATAAACAGATAATCACTGATATGCACATTCCCCGTTACATAACAAAGAATGGCCAGTGTCAATGCCACCAGCAGCGTGCATCCGATCGCCAACCCGTCAAGCCCGTCGGTCAGGTTGACCGCGTTGGACGAGCCTATCAGGATCAGCATGACCAGCACCATATAGAAAGGCCCGAGGTTGATCACCATTTTCTTCATAAAAGGGACATCCAGGGCCGTTGACACGTCAAGATAGGCATAAACATAAAAACTTACAATGATCGCAAGGATCGCCTGGCATATCATTTTCGTCCGCGCCGGCATCCCGTTCTTGTTCATGCCGGAGATCTTCATATAATCATCCGCAAACCCGACCAGCGCCATCCAGACCATCGTGAACATCGTCAGCAGGATATACGGATTGGTCATGTCCGCCCAAAGCAGTACGGACAATAAAATACTCCCGATGATCAGCACCCCCCCCATCGTCGGAGTCCCGACCTTGGGTTTAAGCTCTGCCCCCAGAACTGCTTCCCTTCCTCCTCCCAGCACCGGCTTCTCCCCCAGGCCCCATTCCCCCAGTTTCCGGATGAACCATGGCCCTATGACAACCATGATCAGAAAGGTGGTCACGGCCGCCAGGCCGGCGCGAAAAGTGATGTATTTAAAAATATTCAACGGAAAGAATTCATACCTGAATTGGGACAAAAAATAAAACATATCCAGCCTCTCGGATTGATCCGGGTTAATTCACTGCCAGCAAATTCTCAACCAACCGGTCCATATGCATCCCGCGCGACCCCTTCACCAGAACGACATCGCCCTCCCGGAGCAAAGTCCCGAGGTCCACAAAAATATCTTCCTGTTTACTATAATGCTTGACCCACACTGACGGGGCAATATTCTTCGCCTTTTCTCCTGCAAGCCCGGCCCAGCGGCCGATGGTCAGAATATGATCGATCCCCGCGGCAGCAGCAGCCTCACCGACTTGCGCGTGCAAGGCTTCCGAATGGCCGCCCAGCTCCAGCATATCCGCCGCCACCAGGAAGGTGCGTCCACGGCCCCGCACAAGCGACAACGTGCGGATTGCGTTATGATACGATACCGGATTCGCGTTATACGTATCATCGATCACGGTCACGCCCATGACCGAATGGAAGCACTGGCGGCCTTTTGCCGGCTCAACCCGACCCAACGCCGATGCAATCCCCTTAAAAGGGACCTTCAAAAGCTTGCCGCACGCAACAGCCGCCAGCGCATTGGCAACATTCCCCCACACGGGCACAGCCAGGTTGAACTTCAACCCGCGGTCCAGCTCAACCTCCAGCCCCTTGCCTTTGGAATATACCGCTATGGCCTTGATATCCGCTTTATGCTCGACGCCGTAAGTGACAATATTGGGCTTCGGCTTTCTCTTGAGGATCCCGCGTAAACGCTCATCATCACTGTTAAGGATAACCGTCCCGTTCTTCGCCAGATGATCAAGCAAAGTCACTTTTTCTTTAAAAACGCCCTCCGGGCTTTCCAGGCCGGCCAAGTGCGAATGCCCGATATTGGTAAAAACAGCCACCGTCGGACAAATGACTTCGCCCAACCAGGATATCTCCCCGAAATGATTGGTACCCGCCTCAATGACCGCAGCCTGATGGGTCTTGTTAAGCTGCAACAGCGTCATCGGTACCCCGATATGGTTGTTTTCTGTGCCTTTGTTATAAAGCACACGATATTTTTTCCCCAGGACTGCGGCAATGAATTCCTTGGTCGTTGTTTTCCCGGCGCTGCCGGTAATGGCAATGACCGGCAGTTTAAACCTCCCGCGATGATACCTGGCAAGAAGACCCAGGGCTTTGACCGTATCCTGGACCAGGATAACCGCCGTGCCCAAAGGACATTCAATATCCGCACGGCTGACCAGAAGAGCAAATGCCCCGTTACAAACGGCCTTGGCCGTAAAATCATGGCCGTCAAAATTATCTCCCTTGATCGCAATAAAGAGATCGCCTTTGGTAGCCTTGCGCGTATCGGTACTGACCCCGTTCACACGCAAAGACACAGCCCCCTGCAATAATTTCCCGCCAGTGACTTCAAGGATCTCCGCGACATTGAACATTATCCCCTCTCTGACAATATCCTGCCCACAATATCCCTCTCGACACAATCAGTGGTCCTGTCGTTCAATACCTGGTATGTCTCGTGGCCTTTCCCGGCCAGAAGGACAATGTCTCCCGGCCCGGCCAATTCCAGCGCCCGGCGGATCGCCGCTTCACGCTCGACCACGATCTCATAAGTCTTCTTGCTGAACCCGGGGACCACTTCACGGATGATCCCCAGAGGGTCCTCGCTGCGCGGATTATCCGAAGTAATGATCGAAAAGTCCGCCAGCTCACACGCCACTGTTCCCATCCGGGGGCGCTTGGTGCGGTCGCGGTCCCCTCCGCAGCCGAACACTACGATCAGCTTCTTATGCCTGACCTCCCGCAAAGCCTGCAGAACATTCTTAAGCCCGTCATCCGTATGCGCATAATCAATGAATACATCAAACTCCTGGCCGCAGTCCACCCGCTCCAGACGGCCAGGGACATTCTTAAGGGATTCTATCCCTTCTTTGATAACACCCGCCGCAAACCCCTCGCCCAGGCCCGCCGCGAACGCCGCCAAGATATTATAAACATTATGCTTCCCCGTGAACACGGTCTTGATCTCAACCTCTCCCCCGGGGAATTTAACATCGAATCGCGCGCCCTTGCGCCCGGACTCAATGGCCGTTGCGCGAACATCCGCCCCCTCGTCAATACCATAAGTCAGGACCCTGGCCCGCGTCAACGGCACCAGTTTTCTTCCCCAAAGATCATCGGTATTAATAACAGCATATGCATCCGCCGAAAGGCCTGTGAACAGCCGGCTCTTGGCTTCAAAATAAGACCCCATCGTTCCATGATAGTCGATATGATCGCCGGTAAGGTTCGTGAACAAAGCCCCCTTGAACCCGATCAAGTCCACCCGCCCCTGATCAAGCGCATGCGAAGAAACCTCCATCACCGAATAAAGGATGCCCCCGGCAGCCAGCCCGTTCAAAAAGATCTGATTGTCCAACAGGCCCGGTGTCGTATTCGTCGACGGGACAACCTTACCGGCCACACGATAATTGACCGTCCCGATAACCCCGCAGGACTTTCCCGCTGCAGCCAGTATGGACTCCAGGAAATAGGTGATCGTTGTCTTGCCGTTCGTTCCCGTGACCCCGATGACCCTGACCTTATCCGATGGCTTTCCGTAAAAAGACTCAACGACCTGCCTGAACTCCATTCGGGGATCTTCCACCCCGATGAACTTGACCTGCGGATACTGGCGGCTGAATACAGCTTCACTGGCCCGTGACAATACGATCACCGAAGCCCCGCCAGCCACAGCCTGCGGGATGAATTCCTCGCCCTTCCTGGCCGGGCCGTCAAGTGCCGCGAATAAACTCCCCGGAGTCACTCGCCTGGAGTCATCCCAAACCGCGTTAACATCCACATGATATATCCGCATTTAACCTCGCCGAGATCTTGCGCGCGAAAAAACTAGTGCCAGGCCGCCCAAGGGCCGACATCAAACCCGGGCGTCACTTCCGTAAAATGCCCGGCGATCCCCCTGGTATAAAAACTGTCCTTGCGGCCGATGAACATCGGCCTTCTGTTCGTCGTTTCAAGGATCTTCTTCAGCGCCGGCACATCTTTTTCCGTAAAAGGATCTATATAGATCACGCACTGATCCTTTTCGCCGTAAAGGCTTTTCAAATAATACATCCCCCAATCGATCACAACAAAAACATGGTCCCTGGAATACCCCTTGCTTAGAAATTCATTAAAACGGACCAGGCCCGGATAACTGTTCGCAAAAGGCTTTTCCTGTGTCAGAGCGCCATAAAAGAAAAGATTGGAACAAATAAAGACAGCAAGAAATATCTTCATCGCTTTGTCCTTATAACATTGGGAAAAGATATCAAAAAGAGCCAAAAGAAGAAAAGGGAATGCCAGCGCCACATGATGCATGGCCCAAACGTTCTGGTTATACGCCATCAGGATCAATGCAACAAAGAAAAGGGCTATATTCAATACCACAAAAGCGACTCTTTTCCCGCTTGAAAACATCCGCCAGACAGCAAAACAGAAAAACCCGGCCATCAATACCAAAAAGAATATTCCCGCAAAAGTCGCGGTCTCTTTTACTTCAAAGACCACATGCGCACTTTGTAACGGGTTCGTGAAGAATTTTGAAAGGGCTATAAAATGATCCCTCAACCCGGCAAGATCGAATAATGGGACAAACTTCCCGTTCTCGGCGATCTTGGCATATTTTGCCCCCCAGCGATTAACGCCATTCAAAAGAATGTAACTCGGTACGATCGCTGTCAAAACCAGGAAGAGCCACCCGCGCTTGAACTGTTTCAAATCAAAAGCCCTCATCCCCCGCCCTTCAAAAAGAGTATACGCAACAAGAACAAGGATCGATGGCACCACAAGAAAATACGCGAGCTTCGTCCACACACCCAGGAATATCAACGCACCTATGCAAGCGGGATACTTCCAGCTGCTCCCCGATCCGGCCTCTGCCGCCAGGCGCCACTGCCGCGACAAATATAAAACAAGAAAGATCGATGTCGTTTGCAGAAGCTTCGGCCCAAAATCAACCATGTGCTGAAACGCATACGGGAAGAAGAGCAACAGGAAAAAGAAACAGAAGAAGAGGTCCAGACGGAATATCTTATATAAAAGGAACGCCTGCGCCGCCAGGAACAGCAGCCCCAGGAATCTGATGGAATACGGAGATCGCCATAATTTGAACAATGGATAATAAACAGCAGCAGCAGAACTTCCAACATACGAATACGTCAATAAGGGGACAAAAGGGCCTTTCAGGACCGAAAGGTCGCAGGCATCACAGCGCTCCCGGAACACATTGAGCTTGTTCAACGGATATTCATTGCAGGCGATCACATGATAAGAACAAAGCTCATCCATATTAAAAGGCACATACGAAAAAAACGTCCAAAGAAAGAACACCATGAACGCAACACCGAGGCTAACCTTTAAAATAGCTGTTTTTTTGTCCATACTGTCCTTTAAAGGCCTTTTCTCCCCGCCAGATACTTCAATGAATCCTCCACCACCTCCTTGAACACCGGCCCGGCGACCACACCGCCATAATACGCCGGATGCGGTTCATCCACGGTCACCACGACCGCGAGTTTCGCATCATCCACCGGGGCAAACCCGATGAACGACCCCACGAATTTGCTGTGCGAATAAACGCCATCCACCACTTTTTGCGCGGTACCTGTCTTTCCGCCGGCAGGGACATCCTTCATCTTGGCCATCTGTGCCGTTCCTTCATCAATGACCCCCTGAAGGATACTGCGCACACGCCGGGATATTTCGGGGCGCATCACCCGTCCGACCACCTGGGGCTTATTCTCCTCAATGACCATGCCATTCGGCGCCTTGACATATTTTATAAAATACGGCTTCATCATGACCCCGTCATTGGCGATAGCCGCAATAGCCATGACCAGCTGCACCGGTGTCACCGTTACCTCCTGGCCGATAGGAATGGCGCCGATCGATGTCTTCGACCAGCGGCTGGTCGGCTTTAACAAGCCGCTGACCTCTCCCGTCATCCCGATGTTGGTCTTTTGTCCAAAGTGGAACCGGTGCGCATACTCATAGATCTTGTCCGGCCCAAGACGCTGCGCCACCTTGACCGTCCCGATATTGCTGGACTCTTCTATGACCTGGCGGAATGTCAGCCTCCCTTTAGGATGCGCATCTTTAAGAATATGGTTCCCCACCAGGTATTTCCCGTTCTCGCAAAAGAAAATCTCTTCCTCGTTGGTAACGCCCTCTTCCAATGCGGCCGTTGCTGTCACGATCTTGAAAACAGAACCTGGTTCATAAACAAACGCCACCGCGCGATTCGTGCGGTTCTCGACCGGGCTTTTATCCGGCGCGTCCGGACGGAAGGTCGGGCGGTTTGCGAACGCCAACACCTCTCCTGTCTTCGGATTCAGGACAATGACACTGGCGGAAGCGGCATTGTATTTGACGAACGCCTTTTCAATGGCTTTTTCCGCGATGAACTGAATGGTCTCATCGATCGTCAGCACAATATCATGCCCGTCCTTGGGCGCAATAAAGTCCTTCTCGATCATCAGGTCGCGCTGACGGGCATCGCGCAGGAACTGCGCCACCCCTTTGGTCCCCTGCAGGTACTTGTTGAACTCGAGCTCAACACCTTGAAGCCCGACATTATCAATATTCGCGAACCCGATCACATGGGCGGCCAGTTCCCCGTTAGGGTAAAACCTTTTGCTTTCTTTAATAAAAGCCAGGCCGCGGATCTTCTCGGTCTTTAACCTTTCATATGCGGCCTGAGGGACCTTCCGCGCCAGCCACACGAAATTTTTGGGCTTCTCCATTTTCCTGAGCAAGGACGCTTCACTTTCTCCAAGGACCTCCGCAACTTTTCGCGCGGCCAGCGACTTCTGCTCCGGAGTCATCGCCTTGGGGTTCGCGAAGAGCGAATACGCCGCGACATTGAGCGCCAGCGCGCGCAACTCCCGGTCATAGATCGTTCCCCGGCGAGGCTCCAGATCCACCACATGGTTGTGCTGTTTATCCGCCTTATCTGCCAGATAACTGGATCGGAAGACCTGAATAAGGGACAATTTGACAGTGAATAGCGCTAAAAGCAGGAATATGCCAGAAAAGATAAAGCCAAGGCGTATAGGATAGCGCTGGGAATTCAAGGAATAGACTTCTATTTGAACGGTTGATCTTTTGTTTTATACGTTCATTCTAGGAAAATTTCGGGGGAAAAAAAGTAAAAACCTTAAAATTTCGCAAATGCCAGAAGGCCTGAAAGCGGACTGGCCCCCGCCTCCTCAACTTCGACCACATTATTACGGCCAAGGAACTTGTAATTGCTCTCTTTGACCAGCAATTGCCGGCCGATATGATCGGAAGATTTCAGGCGTAAAATATCGTTCTTCATAATAACATTATTCTCGGCAAGCTTCTCGATCCTGTCCTCTTTTCTTTTGCCCTGGTAGGCAAGGTCATAAATACTCATCTGAAGGTTAATATAAAGCACCCCCATAGTGGTGATAATGCACATAACCTTCAAAAAAGCACTGACCTTCATAGGATCCTTTCCAATGCCCGGAGCCGCGCACTGCGTGAACGGGGATTCGCCGACTCTTCTTCCGGAGACGGCCTTAATGGTTTCTTGGTCAACACGGCCGCGCTCCCGGCCAATGAAAGCGAACGGAACCTTTCCTTCACGATACGGTCCTCAAGAGAATGAAAAGAAATAACACACATCCTTCCTGCCGGCTTCAACCGGGTAAACGCCACGCCCAACACCGACTCAAGGGACTCCAATTCCTGATTGACCGCGATCCTTATCCCCTGGAATGAACGGGTGGCCGGATGAGCCCCCTCCCGTGAATGCTTATAGGGCAATGACCGCAGGATAATGGCCGTCAACTCTGCCGTAGTATTGATAACGCTGGCCGCCCGGGCCTTGACAATGTTCCGGGCGATCCTCCGGCTGAACCGCTCCTCACCGTACTGCCACAGGACCCTCGCCAGCTCTTCCTCGGGAAATGTATTGACGACATCAAAGGCCGAAACTTGCGCGCCAGCATCCATCCTCATGTCCAAAGGCCCGTCACGGCGAAAACTGAAACCGCGCGCGGGGTCATCGAGCTGAATGCTTGACACTCCCAGGTCAAAAAGAACAGCATCCACCGCTTGAACCCCAAGGCCGTCTAAAACTTCATTCATGTTCCGGAAATTGCTTTTAACGATATCCAGCCGGCCGGAAAACCCCTTTAGCCGCTCTTTGGCCAGCACGATCGCCCGGTCATCCTGATCTATCCCCACCAGCCTTCCGCCTACCCCGATGATCTCCGCCATCATGAGCGAATGCCCGCCAAGCCCCAGAGTGCAATCCACCACCGTCATGCCCTTGCCAAGCTTCAAAGCCGCCCCCACCTCCCGGCTCATGACCGATATGTGCCCGAGACGCTCTTCGGGAACATCATCGATCCCTCCGGCAGGCCTTAATGTCATAAAGCCGCAAAGTCAGAAGAGGCCGCCACAAAACTGGGGATCTTCCGCTCCATCACCGCCTGCTCAAAACCATCCCATACATGCTGCCGGTCCTCGGCATCAAGCAGCTCTTCCCAGTTGCCCTTGGCGCCGTTACGCTGATAAACCTTATGACGCTCCTTGAACAGCAGGTAGATCCTGGTCCGCCCGGTGGATTCTTCCTGGGTGGAACAGAACACACATTCACAATGCGGAAGCTCCACCATGTGCTTAAAGACGAGTTTGGAGTGGATCAGCGTCATCATGTGCGCCTCCTGGTTCGGCAAAGGTTTTTTACAGATCGATCATCTTCTCGGCTGTTTGCTCAAACAGCTCGGTCGACTTGCTATAGAATTCCTGCCAGCGCGACGTATCCCATATCTCGATACGGTTCGAAACACCGATCAGAACGGTATTCTTTTTAATACCCGCGAAATCCTTTAAATACTGGGGAACAATAAAACGGCCCTGCTTATCAGGAACGACATCCACTGCGCCAGAGAACAACATGCGGTTGAACGTGCGGTTGTCCTGCTTGGTAAAAGAAAGCCCCTTGAACTTCTGCTCCTGGACCTTCCACTCGTATTCCGTGAACATGAAAATGCACTTCTCAAGCCCGCGGGTAACAAAAAACTTTTCAATATTATTCTCACGGGCGACATCACGAAAACGTGACGGAAGGATAAGCCTTCCTTTCGTGTCCAGGTTGTGTGCGTATTCGCCGTAGAACATATCGTCACCTTTTGCCTGTTTTGGAGGTCACACCACTTTCCACCACTTCCCCCCACCACAATGACAAGTATATGCCCCGCTCCATGCAATGTCAACAAGGAAAAGAGGTAAATATCCAATATTTTTCTGGGCAAAAAATATGGGCTTTGTCGTCGATATAATTCAAGAAGGCCTAGCATTTCGGGAAAACAAAGAATGGAACAGGAAAATATTAATGGCGGGGGAATACCGGAAAAGCGAAAACCACCCCTAAACCACTTTCATGGTTTTCAGGGCATTGCACTGCGGTCCTGCATCAATTCTAAAAGGAAAAAGGCGATACTGATCCGGAAGGATGCCTGCTGAAATACACACGCGCATTTTTCACATCGCGCGCGATCGCTCGCGCAAGCGATATCTCGTCGGGAAATGAAGAATCGTCCCGCAACTTCTTCAAAAACTCAACACCGATCTTTTTGCCATACAATACGCCCTTGAAATCAAGGATATGCGCCTCCAGAACAACAGCTCCGGGCTGCTTGTTGAACGTAGGACGCGCACCAATATAAAAAACACCTGGATGCTCTTTTGTGCCGGCAAGAACACGCACAACATAGATCCCGGGAGGAAGGATAATAACGTTTTCCTGTTTCAAATTCGCCGTAGGGAACCCCAATCGCCGTCCTATGCCCTTCCCGCGCTCGACCTCGGCGAAGATCCCGTGATCCCGGCCCAAAAAAGACCTCAATCGCAACAAATTTCCGTCTCTTATAAAATTTTTCAATAGACTCGTTTTAATATTAATATTATTTACTTTTAAAAGCGGGACAGTCTCGACAGAAATACCAAAACCTGCGAAAAGGCCAACCGACCCCTGCCGCTGATTCCCGAAATGAAAATCCTCGCCAACGACAACCTTTGTTGTCCGCAATCTTTTAATCAGAAAATCCCTGGCGAAATCAACGGCGGAGCAGCGCGCAAAAGACCGGCTGAAAGGGATGACATAACAGACATCCGCCCCCAGCGACCGGATCAGGCGCAGACGATGCTCCAGTGTCACAACGTAACCGCCGAACTCCTTTGGATAAAGGGCCTCGACAGGATGAGGGAAAAAAGTAACGACAACACTTGTCCCCCGGGCATTTCGGGCCGCATCAACCGCCCGGGCAATGACACTCTGGTGACCGCGATGCACACCGTCAAAAACACCGATCGCCGTGACAATATTTTTATAACGCTCAGGCAGCGGGCCAGCGTTTAAGATGACT
Source organism: Candidatus Omnitrophota bacterium (assembly GCA_903908245.1). GTDB lineage: Bacteria > Omnitrophota > Gorgyraeia > Zapsychrales > Fredricksoniimonadaceae. Next base: position 25,880 of record CAIVRE010000018.1, on the reverse strand, counting down.
TTCATTAAGATCCTCAAGCTTAACAGCCGCGTCTATGGCGAACGGCCCGACCTTGGTACGGCGGATCTCGGTAATGCATGCGCCACAGCCCAACACGTCGCCGACATCATCCGCGATCTGGCGGACATACGTCCCCTTGGAACAATCCAGGCAAAACTTGACAAAAGGAGAGGAAAAATCAAGGACCTTGAGCTTGTCGATCCGCACTTTTCGCGGCTCACGCTCGACAGTAACCCCCTTGCGCGCGATCTTGTAAAGACGCTCTCCTTTATATTTCACCGCGGAGACCATCGGCGGGACCTGCTCGATATCGCCGGTAAACCGGCCGAAGACCGCCTCGATATCCTTCTGATCAATTCCGGCAAAAGGACGCTCTTCCAGCGTTTCTCCCTGGATATCCGCGCTGCGCGTCTTGCGGCCCAGCTGCATCGTCGCCAAATACGCCTTGTCAAACCCGACGAATGTATCAAAAAGTTTGGTCGCGTTCCCGACCAGAATTATCAGGACGCCGGTTGCCAGAGGATCCAGCGTCCCGGCATGGCCCACACGTTTCATGTTCAAACACCGGCGGACGCGGGACACCACATCATGCGATGTCATGCCCGACGGCTTGTCTACAACAATGATCCCGTCCATCAGAGAACCTCTTTAATAGCTGCAAAAATCCTAGCCTTGGCTTGCGTGAGAGTCCCGTCGACATAACACCCGCTGGCATTCTTATGCCCGCCCCCGTTGAACTTTCCGGCCAGACGCGCGACATCCACAGCACCCCGGCTGCGAAAATTGATCCGGACACGCCCATGATCCGACTCCGTAATGACCACGATCACATCCAGCCCCTTGACGGCGCGCAAAAAACCGAAGATCTTGTCCCGAACATCAAAACCGTCCGAGAACAAAGAAACCTCTTTTTTCGTCATCGTAAGGCAGGCGATCCGCGCATCACCAACAAGCTCCAGCCTGCTCATCGTCAACAAGAAAGCCTTCAGGTCCTCCCTGGGCATAGTCTCGTAAACCTTGCGATAAAGTTCGGCCACAGGGACATTGAATTTCAAAAGGTCCGCAATGATCGCATGCGTATGGCTGGTCGTTGAATCAAAAGCGAACGACCCTGTATCCGTCAGGATCCCGAGATACAACAAGACCGCGATATCTTTCGTCAGCACGCATCCCGCGCGCTTCAGGAACCCGTAAAGTATCTCGGATGTCGACGAATACCGGTCCTTGACAAAATTCAGGCTGGCAAAACGGTTGTTCGTCACATGATGATCGATATTGATCACGCGCGTCTTCTCGCCGATGAACGCCCTCGCCTTTCCAATGCGCTCAAGGTCCCCGCAATCAAGGATGACCGCCGTATCGGGCAAAAACTTTTCCCTGCCGGTGATCTTTCGGCACAAGGCCGCACGCGGCATGAACTCCAGCCACTTCGGACAACCGTCCTCATTATAGAGCCTCACATCCTTGCCGCAGGACTTCAGATACAGTGTCATCGCAATGGCCGCACCCAGTGCGTCGGGGTCGGGATGAACATGCATCGTTACCAGGACCTTCTGCGAACGCCTTAAAACCTCAATGATCTTCTTTTCCACTATCAACATCCTTCCCTGTTCCGCGCCCGTCGCGCTCATTCTTTATCTCATCAAGGGTCCTCGTCATCCTGACCGCCTGGCTGATCGAGTCGTCATAAACGAACTTGATCTCGGGAATATGCCGCACCCCGATACGCTCGCCGACCAGCTTGCGCACACGGCCGCTGGCCGAATTCAGCCCCTCCTGCGCCGCCCGCAGCGTCTGGGGGTCATCGGAAAGGACACTATACCCGATATGAGCGTAACTCAGGTCCCGGCTGAGGTCCGCGAACGTGATCGTTACAAAAGTCACGCGAGGGTCCCTTATTTCCCCCATCAGGAACATCGTGCTGATCTCCCGCTTGAACTGCTGGTTCAACTTATCCATACGGCTCATATCAGATCCTTTAATATTTTCTTTTTTTCCTGACGGGAGATATTAAAGCTCGCCAGCAACTCTTCGGCAGACTCGAGGTCCAGGGAAGAGATCAGGACCGAAAAGAATTTCATCCAGCGTTCATCCCCCTTAAGGCCGCCGTTCAGGACTTCTTTAAAAGCAGATTCAACCGCGGGGTTATACACAAAAAAACGCAACCCGTCAAGCAAGGCCAGGCGGCGCAAGGCCGCGCGCGGGTCCTCCTCCTGCAGGATGCGCTTTAACTCCCCGAAATATCGTGCCGGCGTGACTGAGCTGAAAGCATTCTCATCGAGGGCCTGCTTGAGCACCGACAATGTCCTTGGCTCGAACTTGAACCCGAGCCTTTTTTCATAACGGACCGCGCGCAGGATGCGGGTCGGATCATCAATAAAACTGCGGTAATGCATGATACGGATAAGCTTGTTGCAGATATCCGCATATCCGTCAAAGTCATCCTGGACCACACCAAACTCTCCCCGGTTGAGCAAGACCGCAACCGCATTGACCGTAAAATCCCGGCGAAAAAGATCATCCGCGATATTACCGGACACCACATCCGGAAGAGCTCCCGGACGGGCATAGGATTCACGACGGGCCATAACAACATCCACCTTGAGCCCATCCCCACGCTCGATAACAGCGGTGCTGAATTTCTTGTGCACCAGCAGCTTCGCTGCCCAGCGCGTGGCCAGCTCCGTCGCGAACCGAATCCCGTCGCCTTCAACGACGATATCGACATCCCTGCTCTTGATCCCGAGGATCAGGTCCCTCACCATCCCTCCGACCAGAAAGACCGGCAATCCGCGGGCATCAGCCCGCGCCCCGATATCAACCAGCAATTGATAAATATCCGGCGACAGCTTCTTCAGGTCCAGCTTCTTCAGATCCGGCATGTTCACGCTTAACCCCGAGGATGAAATTCTTTATGGACCGCGCGTAAACGCTCGCGGTCAACATGAGTATATATCTGCGTCGTAGCGATATCCGCATGGCCCAGCATTTCCTGGACACTGCGCAGGTCCGCACCATGCTCCAGCAAATGCGTCGCGAACGTGTGACGCAGCGTGTGCGGTTTGATCGTCTTTTTTATTCCCGCCTTGCGCGCATAATGCTTGATGATCTTCCAGGCGCTCTGCCGGGACATCCCTTTGCCCAGGCGGCTCAGGAACAGAATATCCGTATCGCGGCCAGTGGATATCTTTTTCCGTCCGCCTGCGCAATATTTCTCAACCGCCTCTTTCGCCTTGCCCCCCACCGGAATAAGCCGCTCCTTGCTGCCTTTACCGATACAACGGACAAATCCCATATTCAGATTCACGCTCTCGACCTTTAACCCCACCAGCTCGGAGACCCGCAGGCCTGAAGCATAAAAAAGCTCCAGGATCGCACGGTCCCTTTCCGCCTGCCAGCCGCGGCCCTGGGCCGCCTTGATCATCGCGTCGATCTCGGCCTGGTTCAATACCGCCGGGATCCGTTTCCATGTCCTGGGGGTGTCGACCAGGTCTGTCGGGTCTTCTTTCGCAAAATTCTCCCTGACCAAAAAACGATGGAACATGCGTATCGCCGCCAGGCTCCGGCAAATGGACGTCGACTCCATATCCGCATTCTTCTGGCTCAGCATATAATCGGTCACATGCTCCCGCTTCACGGCTTCCGGCTCAACTCCGCAATGGCCTTTAAGGAATTTACCATACGCCAGAAGATCCCGCTCGTACGCCATCAAAGTGTTTTTAGCCAACCCCCGCTCAACGGATAAATAATTCAGGAATTCAGCCAGCAGTGCTTTCATGGGACAGCAATGAACTCTTTGACCATATCAGGCTTAAGCTTCGAACGAATATCCGTTTCCACTTTATGCACCGAGCCTTTAAGCAGGTCCTGCCGCTGAAGCCCCGAGGGTTTATCCAGCTCCTTCAACACGCCATCCAGTAGGCCCGCCACCTTCTGCACCTCCAGCTTCCGGTCGCCGCTTAAAAGCCCTTCCATACCCCGAAGATGCGCTATGATCTGATCGATCAAATACCTTTCACGTTTTTCGCTGGGATCCCTGGAAGCAAGCGCGGCATAAACATCGCTGAAATAAGCTTTGACCATCGCATAATGGCTTTTATACGAATCCATCGGAGAGGTTACGACAGGCTGATATTCCACCGGTTCCAATACAGGGATAAAATCTTCTTTGGCGTCCTTGTTCTTGTTCTGACGGATGAACTTCCGGCGGAAAGACGCACACCCCGTCAAGGAAGCCGAACAGAACAAGACCAGGACCACGCCAGCGACAACCTTATTAAGACGCCTCGATATATTAACCATTCACTATCTCCTCAAATTCGCTTTCATTTAGGATCTTTACACCCAGACTGCGGGCCTTATCGATCTTGCTTCCGGCCGCTGCGCCAGCCACAACAAAACTGGTATGACGCGTAACCGCCGATCCCACCTCGGCCCCCAGGGCCTTAACAAGCGCACCGGAATCGGAACGGGTATATTTTACTAGTTCTCCCGTAAAAACAAAAGTCTTACCCGATAATCTTCCATCGACCGGGATATCCCGCTCAAGCATCAGGACCCCGGCGTCAGCCAGGCGAGCAATAAGCGCACGCGTTTCTTCCTGCCCAAAGAACTTCACCAGCGCACCGCTGCTGACAATACCCATCTCGGGAACGCTCCGCAGATCCTCAAGCGATGCCGCCATCAATGCGCTCATCGAAGAAAACCGCCGGGCAAGCAATTCGGACGCCTTCTGTCCGATATTCGGGATCCCGAGGCCGAATATCAGGCGCGACAAACCCCGGGAACGGCTCGCGGCCACCGCCTTTAAAAGATTATCCGCCTTCTTCGGCCCGAAGAACTCCAGCCCAAGCAACTGTTCCCTTGAAAAAGTAAAAATATCCGCAACGCAATGAACAATGGCCTTGTCCACCAGCTGGGAAGCCACCGACTCCCCGAGGCCTTCAATATCCATCGCGCCGCGCGAAGCAAAGTGTACGATCCGCCGCTCCAGCTGCCTGGGGCACTCGGGGTTCATGCAACGGTACGCCACCATCCCTTCATCCGCACAAATAAAATCTTCACGGCAGACAGGACAATCGGACGCGACCTTGCGGACGACCGTACGCTTCAAACACCGTTCCACTACCTTGACAACCTTGGGGATCACATCCCCGGCCCGCTCGATAAGGACACGGTCCCCTTTCGCGACCCCGAGGCGGTCGATCTCTTCGAAATTATGCAGCGTCGCACGCGAAACCATCACCCCCGCGCAGGCCACCGGCTCCAATTCCGCCACAGGCGTCAAAACCCCGGTACGCCCGACCTGCACCACAATATCCCTGATAACTGTTGTTGCCTGAAAAGCCGGGAATTTGAACGCCACCGCCCAGCGCGGACTTTTCATTGTCTCACCCAGGGCCTTCTGATCGGCGAACAGATCCACTTTAATAACAACACCGTCGACATCAAACGGCAAAGACGGCCTTAACGCCTGGAATCGCACGCAGGCAGCCGCCACATCATCAAACTCCCGGCAACAGCATGAATCAGGATTCACCGCAAAGCCCAAGGCGCGCGCGGTCGTTAAAAAATCCCAATGGCCTTCGAGCGGACGGCTCCATTCAATCCGGCCGAAAGAATGCGCGAAGAACCGCAATTTCCGCCGGGAAGATTCCGCCGGGTCCAGCAATTTCAACGCCCCGCTGGCCGCGTTCCGGGGATTGGCAAAGACCTCATCCCCGGCCAACTTGCGCACACGATTAAACCCCTCAAAATCCTTCTTGTCCATATACACTTCCCCGCGGACTTCCAGCAGAGAGGGCACCTGTATGCCATCCGAACCGCGCAATTCCAGGGGCACCGAGCGCATCGCCCGGATATTATGCAGAACGTCCTCTCCCTCTTCGCCATCACCGCGGGTTGCCGCGCCGGTCAGCTGTCCATTCTCATAGATCAAAGAACAGCTGACTCCGTCGATCTTAAGCTCCGCCACGCACCCGAACTCCTGGCGGCCAAGCCCCTTGCGCACCCGCTCATACCAGGACCTGAGTTCCTCGGCACTATAAGTATTATCCAGGGATAACATCTTGACCGCATGACGGACCGCCCTCGCCCCTGAAGAGACCTTTGCACCGATACGTCCGGTGGGAGAATTGGCCAAACGATATGCAGGAAAATCCGCCTCAAGACGCGCCAGTCGGCTTAATAACTCATCATACTCGGTATCTGAGATGACAGGATTATCGAGGACATAATAATTGTAATTATGCCCTTCGATCTCCCTGGAAAGACGAACGATCGCCTGTTGAGCTTTTAAAGGATCCATCAATATCTCAATATTCAATAGTGAAATCCGTATACTCGTTAACCGCGGCCGATCGGGTCACCACGCTTTCACGGACTGAAAAACAATCGTTCAGCCTTTTGATCAGAATATCGACCGCCGACTCTTCACCAACAGCCAGCAATCGGACACTGCCATCAGGGCAATTCCTCACCCAGCCGGTAATGCCGCTTTCACGCGCCATATCACGCGCCGTGCAACGGAAACCTACCCCTTGCACCCGCCCTTTAAACACGACCTCAGAACGGATCACGAAAAACTCCCCTGAATAAAGTTCCGATAATGGCCCTGGCCCCTGTCATGACGAAGAAAATGCCGATACCGAAAAAAACACATACCATCGGCGAAACAGCGGTCACGTCCAGAACCGCAAGGCCCGGATCCTGCGGATGATAATAAACCGTGACCGCCTTTCCGGCCGGATACCTGGAGGCCAGCTCCTCTGCCGATCTGAGGATCTTGGTCCACGGCTGGGAAACGGAAACACCATCGGAAACATACTGATGGCCGTTCACTTGGTAACTGAACCATACCCGCGCAAAATAATCCTGGCTGAGGTCGTCCCCGCGGGATGCCCAACGGCGATGCACACTGGAAGACACAACATGGCCCGCAACCTGCGGCCAGTCGCTGCAGGTCTGAATGTAATAAAGGTTCTTGGCGGAAGGCAAAGCCATGAAAAGGCCGGCGGCAATAAAAACAAGGCTAAGAAGATTGATGAATAGTTCTGAAAAAATACTGCGGTTCTCGTTCATACAGCCTCTGGGATCGAACCAAAAAAGGCAAAAGAAAATCGGGAGGGCGGGTTTTGAACCCACGACCTCAACGTCCCGAACGTTGCGCGCTAGCCAGCTGCGCTACCCCCCGAAAAAATATCGATATCACAAGAAAGAACGCCTAAAGAGGCGTAATTCTAACACCGAATAAACCTTTCGTCAAACCTCTTTAACCCCAAATCCGATCTCGGCTTCAACGGCAAGGTCTTCCCCAACAAAGGCTTTGCAATCAAGGAACCCGAGCTTCGCCATCAGCTTGATGGTCTTGATCTCAATGCGCAGCTGGTCCCCCGGCACAACCACTTTATGGAATTTGGCAGACACCTTGGCCAGATAGTAGATCAGCTTCTTGCCTTCCATATTCTTTGAGTAATAAAAATAAATGCACCCGGCCTGGGCCAGAGCCTCGACCATCAGCACGCCCGGCATAACTTTCTCGTCGGGGAAATGCCCCTGGAACTGCGCTTCATTGACCGATACATTCTTGATCGCCACCAGCTTCTCATTAGGCGTGCATTCAATGACACGGTCGATCATCAGGAACGGGAAACGGTGCGGAATGATCTTCTGGATCTCTTGAATATTCAGCTGCATGTCAACTCCTTGATTTAAGAATGTATTTGGCCAACAGATCCGTCTCGATATTGACCTCGTCCCCGGCCTTCTTTTTCCCGATCGTTGTTACCGTCAGCGTATGCGGGATGAAATACACCGCGAACCACCGCTTTTTCACCTCGCCGACCGTCAGGCTTATGCCATCGAGCGCCACCGACCCCTTGGGCACCACATAGCGCATCAGGCCCTTGGGGCAAAGGATGCGGTATTCCACATAATTCAGCAGGGTGCGTACATCCTTGATCTTCCCCACCGCATCCACATGACCTGTCACAAAATGCCCGCCCACCCGCGCCTCGGCTTTCATCGCGCGCTCAAGGTTGACCGGCACTCCGGGCCTTAATGCCTTTAACGACGTGGCCTCCAGCGTTTCTTTCATCAGGTCAAAATGGAACGCGCCGCCCTTGACGGACGTTACCGTCAGGCACACACCGTCGACCGCGATACTGTCGCCGATCTTCACATCATTAAAATCCCCGGGCTTCTTGAGCGCCAGGACAAAAAGGTTCTGCCTCTTTATCAAAGAAACAACGGAGCTGACCGTTTCTACAATTCCCGTGAACATAAATTACACCTTTAATGTTAATAAAATATCAAGGCCGATCCTGTCGACCGCTGTTAACTGAAAATCCTTCGCTTGAGAAACTTTCATCACATCCAATCCGACCACAGACGGACGGGCCTTATCATCCCCGATGATCCGTGGAGCGATATAAACATTCAGCTCATCGACCAGCCCGGCTTTAAGCGCACTGCCGATAACCGCCGCGCCGCCCTCTATTAAAATACTCGCGATCCCCATTTTGGCAAGCGCTTTGAACAAAGCCTTAAGGTCCACCCTGCCGTTTTTTTCCGGGCAAAGGATAACACGCACGCCCTGTTTTTCCAAACGGCGGATCCTGGCTTCCGAGGCTTTTCCGGTAACGGCAATAATAACCTGTCCCGGCTGGGCACCCTTGAACAACCTGGCATTCACAGGGATCCTGAGTTTACTGTCGAGCACGATCTTTTTAATAGCTTTAGCCGGAGCTTCAAGGCCGGGGTCATCCGCCAGGACGGTCCCGATCCCGGCCAGGATCGCGTCAAAATCATTGCGCTTTCCCCGGGCAAAAGCGCGCGAAGTCTCGGAGGTGATCCATTTTGAATCGCCGCTGCGGGTCGCGATCCTGCCATCAAGCGTTTGCGCCGTCTTGGCGACCACAAAAGGCGTTTTCGTAGAAATATATTTAATAAAAGGCGCGTTCATCGCACGGGCATCTGCTTCACACACACCCACAACAACGTCGATCCCTGCATCACGCAACTTCGCCGCCGACTTTCCGTTCGTCAACCGGTTCGGATCAGTCATGGCCATAACCACCTTTTTTATGCCAGCCGCCAGGACCGCATCCACGCACGGGGGTGTATGCCCCCAGTGCGAACATGGTTCGAGCGTCACATACATCACAGACCCTTTAGCCTTTATCCCGGCCTGTTTTAACGCCTCCACCTCGGCATGATCACCGCCGTATCCCTTGTGCCACCCCTCGGCAATGATCCTGCCAGCCTTCACGATCACGCACCCGACCATGGGGTTGGGCGACACCGCCCCCCGCCCTTTCCCGGCCAGCATCAACGCACGGCGCATGTAAAAAATATCGTCAGGCATGGATCCTTTTCTTTAATTCTTCCACCAGCTCATACGGCAAATAACCTTTACCGATATACGTATTCTTTTTCCCGGCGCCATGAGAATCTGACCCTCCGGTAATGATCAGCCCGTGCTTCGCGGCGAGCCGGACATAGAAATTGGCCACTTCCATCGAACAATTCGGATAATACGCCTCGAGCCCGTCCAGGCCGGCCCTCGCCAGTTCAGGGATGATCTCGTCACGCGCCGTCAGCATGGGATGAGCCAGTACAGCGGCACCACCCGAATCCTTGATCAATTTTATAGCTTCCGCCGGCGTCTGTTGGAATTTCGAAAAATACGCCTGTTCTCCTTCACCCAGATATTTCTCAAACGCCATCTCGATGCCCGTAACAACCCCCTTCTCAACCAGTAATTGAGCCAGATGCAGCCGGCCAACCGCATTGGACCGCGTACGGCTGGCCACATCTTCAAAACGAATATCGGGAAAGCCAAGCGTATTGATCTTGGCGACCATCTTCTTCATGCGCTCCATCCTGACCTGCTGCATCTCGTTCAATTTTAACGCCAGCGGGCTTTTCTTCAACTCAAAACCATACCCCAGGATGTGCACATCTTTCTTGCCATATTCTGACGAAAGCTCAACGCCCGCAATGACCTCCACCTCCAGCTTCAGGCCTTCCGCCCTGGCTTCCGGTATTCCGTCGACCGTATCATGATCCGTGATCGAAATACACGACAGACGGGCCTTCTTCGCTTCGCGCACAACATTTTGCGGCGACATCGTACTATCGGAAAAATAGGTATGGATATGAAGATCTGCGCGACGCTCAGGCATCTTTGGGGGCAGGGGGAACAACTTCCTGTTTGTGGATCTTGTCGAGGATCCCATTGACGAATTTACTGGACTCCGTATCCCCGTATTTCTTGGCCAGTTCCACCGCTTCATTGATGGCCACCTTGGGAGGGATCCCCGGTGCGTACATCAATTCGTAAACCCCCATCCGAAGGACATTGCGGTCGATCACCGCCATGCGCGAGATCTGCCAGTTCGTGGCATACTCGGATATCTTCCGGTCCAGAGCCTCCACACGGGCGCGGACATTATTGACAATATCCGCCGCAAACGCGCGCACATCCTCCGGATGCTCGCTCTCCTGCTCCCAGAACGAAGGCAAAGCCCTCTCGGGCGCGATCTTGATAAGCTCGACCTGATAAAGGACCTTCAGTGCACATTCACGGGCAACGCTTCTTTTACGCATAAGCTATAGGTCCCTCAATATCCCGGCCATTTCAAACGCAACCCGCGCCGCGCTGGCACCCTTGTTATCACGATCACCGGGTTTAGCCCGGGCTTCACACAATTTAACGGTATCCGCCGCGAGGATCTCGAAGACAACAGGCTTCCCAGACTGCAGGGAAATATCCATCATGGCCCGGGCCGCCTGGCCCGCCACCAGCTCATAATGAAGCGTCTGTCCGCGAATGACCGCGCCAAGGCCGATGACCGCCTGGATATTCTTTTTTTGGGAAAGTTTCAACGCCGTCAAAGGGATCTCGAATGCACCCGGCACATGCACAACATGAATATCACACTCGCAAACACCCAGGCGGGAAAACTCGTCAAGACACGCCTTGAGAAGGCTCTCGGCGATCGACGCATTAAACTGCGCCACGACCACCGCGAAATGCGCTTTCGCTGAACAACTGCTTTTTTTAAAACCCGGTTTTGACGGCATAAGAATTATAACCAGTGCCCGAGCTTGGCCTTTTTGGCATCAAGATACTTCTTGTTGCGTTCATTATGCGGGATCAACAAGGCGACCCGCTCCACGACCGTAAGCCCATACCCTTCCAGGCCAACGATCTTGCGGGGATTATTGGTCAATAAACGGATCTGCTTTACCCCGAGATCGACCAGGATCTGCGCGCCGATACCATAATCACGAAGGTCTGCCGCAAAACCCAATGCCTCATTGGCTTCTACCGTATCCATTCCCTTGTCCTGCAAGGCATAGGCCTTAAGTTTATTGAGCAAACCGATACCGCGCCCTTCCTGACGCATATAAAGCAGGATACCGGACTTTTCCTTGGCAATACGGTCCATGGCTTCTTCCAGCTGGCTGTTGCAATCGCAACGCAAGCTTCCGAACACATCCCCGGTCAGGCACTCCGACTGGACCCGCACCAAAACAGGCGTGGTCTGGTCGATCTGCCCCTTCACCAGAGCTACGTGCTCAAAATCATCGATCCTGGAGGTGTAAACCACCATATGGAACTCGCCGAACTTTGTCGGCAATGCCACATCCGCCTGGCGTATGATGAACTTTTCGTTCTTGCGGCGATATTCAATAAGGCTGTCGATCGTGCAGATCTTGAGCTTGTGTTTCTTTGAAAATTCGACCAGGTCCAGAGTCCGCGCCATTGTGCCGTCATCGTTCATGATCTCGCAAATAACCCCGGCCGGATACAGGCCAGCCATCTTGGTAAGGTCAACCGACGCCTCTGTATGCCCGGCACGGACCAGAACCCCGCCTTTCTTGGCACGCAGCGGGAATAAATGCCCCGGAGTCACCAGGTCTTTCGCCGTCGACTTGTTATCGATCAGGATCTTGACCGTATACGACCGGTCGGCCGCGGAGATCCCTGTTGTTATGCCATGCGCCGCATCCACCGAAATAGCCCAACCGGTATTGCACGGCTGGTGAAGGTCGCTCGTGGCATCCTTCATCGGAAAAAGACCAAGAAGGTCAAGGCGGGCAGCCTCCATTGGCACACAAACAAGACCGCGTGCGTATTTTGCCATAAAATTAATGGCATCAGGGGTCACGTGCTCGGCTGCTATTAACAGGTCGCCTTCATTCTCCCGGCTTTCGTCATCCATCACAATGACCATACGGCCGGCTTTAAGTTCTTCAAGGATCTCGGGGATAGGATGGAACATGTTTGGTCCTTTTTTAGAGTTAAAACAGGATAAATTATCGTTTCATTATTCCGAAATATCCACCCTTGTCAAGCCATTTGTCCTGGGGTATATTAGACGGGTATGAAGACGAGCGCGATCGCAAAAACATTGACTGCCAGGGGTTTGACACTCGCTACCGCTGAATCATGCACCGGCGGCCTTATAGCCCATACGCTGACCAATATCCCCGGCTCATCCGCCTTCCTGACAGGCGGCATCATCGCCTATGCCAATACGATAAAAACCCGCTTCCTGAAGGTCCCTGACCGAATGATCAAAACGCATGGGGCAGTCTCGGCGGCAGTGGCAAAAGCCATGGCCGAAGGCGCGCGCAAGCAGTTCAATGTTGACCTTGCGATCGCCACTACCGGTATCGCCGGGCCGGCCGGAGGAACAGACCGGAAACCTGTCGGGCTGGTGTTCATCGCGCTGGCATCGCGCCGGCATACCATCGTCAAAAAATGTTTCTTTACCGGAACCCGGGCCTCGATCAAAACACAATCAAGTCAGACAGCCCTTGGACTGCTCGCGCAAGCGGTCAATCGCGGCTTCTAAGCTTCATCAGCAGATTCAGGATCTCGATATAAAGCCACACAAGGGTGACCATCAGGGCAAACCCGCCATACCATTCCATATACTTTGGCGCGCCCGACTCCGCCCCGCGCTCCACAAGGTCAAAGTCCAATACCAGGTTCAGTGCGGCGATCCCTACCACGAACACGCTAAACGCGATCCCGAAGAACCCGCTGCCGGAAATGAACGGGATCGATGCATGAAAAAACCCCATGACCATATTGACAACATAAATAAGCGCGATCGCCATCGTCGCCACAACAATTCCAAGACGGAACTTGTCGGTCACACGGATAAACCCGACCTTATACGCCATTAACAGGCAAAACAAGGTGGCGAACGTCAGCAGGACAGCCTGCATGACGATCCCGGGGAACCGGAACTCGATCAGGGCGGAAATACCACCCAGGGCAAACCCTTCCGCCACCGCGTAAACAGGCGCAAGATAAGGAGAGAAGTTCGGCTTGAACGCGATCACAAAACTGAGAACAAGCGCGACAAAAAAACCGCCGATAGCAAAAGGCAATACGACGGCGCTGCCTTGGGACACTGCTGCGGCAATACTCCCGCTCGACGCAAGAGCCGCCTGCGATAAGAACGGCGTGATCCCCTGCCACACCCACGCGGCACCCGCCGCCAGCAGGAGCAGCATGATCAGCGTCTTGTTGACCGTCCCCTGAATGGTCATCACCTGGCCGTCGGCAAGGATACTCGCCTCCGAGAACAGGCCATCTTTTAATGTTGGATTGGATGAACGGAACATAAACCACCTCTTCTAAGAACACTTTTATCGGGCCGGCACAGGGACCGGCCCCTATATGCATGTACGGGCGGCCCCCTGTGGCCGCCCTTTTGCCTAATTAAGGGGACACTTTACTTAATTCATTCTTAATATAGACATCTAATGAATTAAGTAAAGTGTCCCCATATTACATCCACCCCGCAAGCCGCAACGCGACCTGCAGCGTTAAATTCGCGTATAAGCCCGCAGCAATATCATCGCTCATGATCCCGAAACTGCCGCCCATATCCTCAAGCTTGTTGGCAGGATATATTTTAAACATATCAAAGGCGCGAAACAAGAAAAATCCGACCAGCATCACAGGCCAGGAGAGCGGCAGGCCGAATAACGATATCATCATGCCCGATACTTCGTCGATCACGACACAGCCCGGATCTTTCTTCCCTTCGGCTTTCTCCACGATCCCGGCCGAACAGAATCCGATCGCTGTCACAAAAAACGCCACCAACACGTAAATAACCGCGTGGTCACGCAAGGCAAAAGCCAACCCCACGCCGGCGGCACTGGCGATCGAACCGGGTGCCATCGGAAAATGGCCGATATACCCGAATGTCGCAAAGAACCGTGCCAGCTTCTGATCCATATCAATTGTCCTTTAATAAATTCTTAAAAAAGAGAACGCCCGACCAAAGCGTCAAAATGACAGCGGCGATCATAACCCCATTGATCAGGAACAACCACTGGGCCCGATAATCCCTCATGAACACCAGTTCCGGGAAACAAATAACCCCCAGGCGATACAGCAAGGCCAGGGATACCGCCGTCATCTGAAAAGCCGCCTTCAACTTTCCAGCAGACTCCGCCGGAATGACCCTGCCCGTCGTCAACGCATGGATGCGGGCGACCGTGACCAGGATCTCGCGGCAGGCGACCAGTGCGACCATCCAGACCTGGATCGAACCTTCGAACGCAAAAATAAAAAGCGCGGTCAGGATCAGCAGCTTGTCGGCGATCGGGTCCATGATCTGGCCGAACGTCGTCACCATTCCGTATTTCCGGGCGATATACCCGTCGGCCAGGTCGGTCAGGGCCGCGATCACGAACACTCCCAATGCCGCCCAGGCAGCCGCCCCGCCCGTCATTTGCGTGAATACCGCAAAGGCAAGGGTCATGAATATCCGCGACACTGTAAGGGTATTAGGCAGGTTCATGTTTTTTATTATACCACTATCCCCTCAAGGTCATACCCGCTGGCCGCGGTTATTTTTACATCAACGAATTGCCCGGGCCTGGTCTCCGGCGCGCCTGAAAAATGAACACAGCCATCCACCTCCGGCGCATCATACTCGCTGCGGCCGGTCCCCTCACCGTCAACAAGGACCTTCAGGGTCTTCCCGACAAACCTGCCCTGCAAGGCAGCGGCCACGGACCCTTGTTCAAACATTAACTTCTTTAAACGCGCCTGCTTTGTCCTGGCGGGAACCGGATCCCCCAAAACATACGCTTTTGTCCCGTCCTCGCGGGAATACATGAATGCGCCCACGCGCTCAAAAGGATGGTCTTTAATGAACGCGACAAGCTCCTTGAACTCTTTCCGGGTTTCCCCGGGGAACCCTACGATAAAAGTCGTCCGAAGCGCTGCCCCGGGAACCCTGCGGCGGATCTTCGCGATCAGCTTCTCTATCCCCGAACGGGTCATGTTACGGTCCATCCGCTCAAGGATCCTGTCATTGATATGCTGCAACGGCATATCAATATACTTGCAGATCACGGGTGTTGCCGCGATCACCTCAAGCAGCTCGTCGGTAATATGCGCCGGGTAAGTATATAAAAGACGGACCCATTCAATGCCCCTGACCGAACAGGCGATCTCCTTTAAAAGGCCGGCCAGCTTCTTTTCATGATAAAGGTCCATGCCATAGGCGGTAATATCCTGCCCGACAATATTCAGCTCCCTGACGCCCTGCCCGTCCAGACGGCGGACATCCTCCAGGATGGCCTCCAAAGACCTCGACAAAAACCTGCCCTTGATATTCGGAATGGCGCAAAAACTGCAATGGTTAAAACAGCTCTCGCAGATCTTCAGATAGGAAAAATACGACGGCGTGAGGGACAGCGATGACTGGCGGGAATTGGTCTTGAGGGACAAGGCCCCGACGAACGCGTCCACTTCCGGGAATCCCCGGCGCAATTCATCCGCATAACGCTGGGCCAGGCATCCGGCCACAATGATCCGCTTGACCTTACCCTGCCTTTTGAGGACAGCGAGCCCGTTAATAACATCAATGGATTCCTTCTTGGCCGCCTCGATAAAACCGCAGGTGTTCACGATCACGACATCCGCCTCTTCCACCACAGAGTGCTCATGCCCCCGGCGCAAAGCTCCGCCGAGAATGGTCTCGGAATCAACCGTGTTGCGCACGCATCCCAGGCTGATAACGCCGACACGCACGGATCCTTTAAGTCGTTCTTGATGGAATGTATCGCTTGTCCGGCTTTTCACTTCTCGACCAGCAGGCCTTCGGGTGTCACAACGACTTTGCGGGCATTGGAATCGCGGCGGCCGAGTTTGCCGATGTTCTTTCCGTTCACTTCATATTCCAGCAGGTTCACTTCCTTGCCGGATATCTCTATCTTTTTCAGGGCACTCCAGCTCTCGTTCCCGCCCTTTTTTAAACTTCCCTTGAACACAACCTTCCCGTCGCTCCTGACGGTCAGCCAGGTGGTCACGGTCGCCTTCACCGTCAAGAAAACCTTCCGGACATCCTTGACCTCTCCCGCGGACGGGGCCGCCGATTCACTGGTTTTCGTCCCAGAAGAAGCAACGCCCTCAACAACCGCAGGCTTCACCGACCTGACGCCCTTTTCGCTCTTTTCCGCCTTGGCCACCTTCTGGGACCTGGCAGGCCTATCGGCCCTGTCCAAGACCGCGGCTTTAGCCTGGGCCGACTGATGCGAAGAGACCGCTATTTTCTCGGCGACATTCTTGACAACCACGAACAATCCCCCGCCCACCAGAATAACAGCCGATACCACTGCCACAAAAGGGATCGCCCTCTTCCAATTCACTGTTTTGCCCGGCCCGGCGATGATATTAAGCTTGATGAGATCCGGCTTGGCAAAAGCAGGCCGCTCCAGGGGAACGATCTTGCTGACCGGCTGATAAGACGGGATCAGCGCCAGGATCGGCTGCGGATCAAGGCCCAAATGCTGGGCGTAAAGGCGGACAAAACTTTTATAATAAAAAGCGGTCAGGGTACGGATCTTGTACCCTTCTTCAATGGCTTTGATCGAATCGATCGGGATCTTGGTAGCTTCCTGGATCACTTCCAGCGTAAGCCCGCGCAGCTCACGCTCAGCCTTTAAAATTGTTCCGATATCATTCGACTTGTCCATTAGACCTCATTATCTCATCAAGCTGACGGGCGGTTTGGATCTTCCTTGCTATCAGCCTTCTGCATGGCAGCGGCTTGACTATCCCCATTATGTTCTATCAGCCAGGCATCCGGGTCAACTAAAATCTCTCGCGCTTTACTCCCGCAATAAGGGCCGACGATACCGCCCCGCTCCATGGCATCAAGCAAACGGCCCGCACGGCCATAACCGAGGCTCAGTCGGCGCTGCAGGATGGACACCGACGCCTGGCGGGTCTGCATGACCACCCGCACGGCATCTTCGTAGATCTCGTCCTTTTCACCGCTGTCACCGTCGCCCGCCGTGGACACAGGCCTGGCCGTTACGGAATTATCGTACTCGGGCTTCTGCTGCTTGCGGATGAAATCCATGACCTTATGGATCTCCTCATCCGAAATAAAACTGCATTGCCCGCGCATCGGCTTGGGATCCCCCGGCTTCACAAAAAGCATATCGCCTTTTCCCAGCAGGTCCTCCGCCCCCTTCTCGTCAAGAATGGTGCGGGAATCGATCTGGGAATTGGTCTTGAAAGAGACGCGCGCCGGCAAATTGGCCTTGATCGTTCCCGTGATCACATTGACCGACGGGCGCTGGGTCGCCAGGATCAGATGGATCCCCACCGCGCGCGCCAATTGCGCAAGACGGGTAACAGCGCTTTCGATGACTTTACCCTGCGTCTGCATCAGATCGGCAAACTCGTCGACGATCACCACGATATAGGGCATTTCAAAGCCCTTGGCGTGATAGGCCTTGATGTTCCTGACCTGATGCTTCATCAGGGTCTTATAGCGCGATTCCATTTCCGCCACCACCCATCCCAGCGCCGCCGCGACTTTCTTATGGTCGGTGATCGCCGGGCAAAGCATATGCGGCAGATCGTTGTATTGATTAAGCTCGACCATCTTGGGATCGACCATGATGAATTTCACTTCATTGGGCGCGGCATTATAAAGAATGGACATAATGATCACGTTCAAACAGACCGATTTACCGGCCCCCGTCGTCCCCGCCACCAGCAAATGCGGCATTTCAGCCAGGTCCGCCACAATAGGCTTGCCCGCCGTATCTTTCCCCAAAGCCATCATGATCTTGGACTTGGCATTACGGATGTCCGCCTCGATCAGGACATCCTTAAGCACCACCGCCGCGGAAGCGCCATTGGGCACTTCGATCCCTACCCGGTTCTTCCCGGGAATAGGCGCCTCGATGCGCACCGCCGCAACCTGCATCGCCAGCGCTATATCGTCAGCCAGCGAATTGATACTTTGCACACGCACACCCGGAGCCGGTTCCAGTTCATACTTGGTAAGAACGGGGCCCCTTTCAATGTCAACCACACGGACAGTCACGCCAAAACTCGCCAGAGTCGTTTCCAGCATTTTGGCACCTCTGACCACGATCTCCTGGACATTTCCTTCCGAAAGCTTAACCGGATCATTCAAAAGGTCAAACGACGGAAGCTGATAATTCCCGACGATCAACGGCTTGTCCTCCCTGTCCTTGGGAGCTTCTTCTTTCTGCTGAATAATACGGATATTGGGCGCTTTGGGAGGCTCGGGCCTGGCCGGTTTTTCGTCTTTCCCCTTGATCCCGGCCGTTTTCCTGGCAGGATCCTCTTTGTTGCCCTCTTTTAATTCTGTTAAAACCTTCTTCACAGGCTTCTCCGGCGAAAAAACTTTTGCCGCGACAACTGTTTTCTTTCCTGCCGGGAACCCGAAGGGCATCGCAAAACCGCTCTCCCTCCAGGCATGCCAATGATCGATCAACGCACGCATCCCGCGTACTAATAACGGCGACACCAGGAACTCGACCGTGATCACCAGGCACAAAGCGGCCAGCGCGAATAAAATAATATACGCCCCGATCACGCCGAAATACTTGCTTAAGAAATCCGCGAAGACCAGCCCGACCATCCCCCCGCGCTGGAACCGGTTGGACGTGAGCGGCGACCCCATCAGGCTGAACAGGGAGCTAAGGACCGAAAGAAGGACACCCAGTGCGACATTACGCGCAGCGCTGAAATACATCGGGCGTGACGTAAAAATGTTCCAGCTCCAAAAAAGAAGGAGCATCACCAGCATGTATGCGCTGTAACCGAAAACAACGAACAAAGCCCCGGCGCTGTAGGCACCGGCCACGCGGATCAGGTTCTTGGCCGGGCTGTTGGGATGGGACGTGAACCAGATAAGGTCATCGGGAACATATGAAATGAGGCTCGCGAAGAAAATAAGCGCGAACGCGAAAAGAAGGATCCCCTTGATCTCATTGAAGTGTTCTTGCTTCATTCTCGGCCTTTGGAATGAAATCCCCTCACTCTGAACCATGAATAAGGCCCGAAGTGAGGGGATGGTTTTTACGCGTTATCGTCCATGCGAAGATCTATGAATTCGCGGGAACTTTCTTACGGCTCAGATTATAACGGCCCTTGTCATCGACTTCTTTCAACAAGACCTTGAACGTATCCCCGACCTTGCACACTTCGTTCGGATCCTTCACATACTTTTCAGAAAGCTCGGAAACATGGCACAAGCCTTCCTTGCCGGGCATGAACTCGCAGAAAGCGCCAAAAGCCATCATCTTGACGACCGTGGCTTCATACACCTGCCCGACCTCGGGCTCCATCAACAACGACGACAAATACTTCGTCACTTTATCCAGGGATTCTTGGTTGGGAGCGGAAACGAACGCTTTGCCGTCATCATCAATATCGATCGCGGTAGCGCCCGTCATCTCGATGATCATGCGGATCGTCTTTCCACCGGGCCCGATGACCTCGCCGATACGGTCCTGCGGGATCTGTATGGTCGCGATGCGCGGAGCGTACTGGGACAGCGCCGGGCGGTGCGTTGTAAGCGTCTGGTTCATGAGGCCCAGAATATGCATGCGGCCTTCCGTTGCCTGGTCAACCGCCTTGCACAAAAGATCGACGGCAATATGCCGGATCTTGAGGTCCAGCTGGATCGCCGTAACACCCTTGGCAGAACCGGCGACCTTAAAATCCATATCGCCAAAATGATCTTCCATCCCCTGGATATCCGTGATCAGGACCGAACGCTTTTCATCGGAAATAAGCCCGACGGAGATCCCCGCCACGGCCGCCTTCAGCGGAACACCGGCATCCATCATCGCCAGGGAACCGGCGCAGACAGTCGCCATGCTGGAGGATCCGTTGGATTCAAGGATCTCGGAGACCAGACGAACGGTATAAGGGAAAACTTCCGAATCCGGCATGACCGCCTTGAGCGCGCGGTGCGCCAGGTTGCCATGGCCGATCTCGCGGCGGCCGGGACCGCGCATAGGCTTGGTCTCACCCACCGAATACGGCGGAAAATTGTAATGCAACATGAAATTGCGGTACGTAACACCATCCAGCGCTTCCATCAGCTGCTCGTCGACCTTGGTGCCGAGCGTAATAACGCCCAGGCCCTGGGTCTGGCCGCGGGTGAACAGCGCACTGCCATGCGTACGGGGTAAAAGGCCGGCTTCGGAAGAGATCGCACGGATCTCGTTGAGGCCGCGGCCGTCCACACGGACGCTCTTTTCAAAAACATTTTTGCGGATAAGGTCATACTGCATGACCTCGAAGACCGCGGCCACATCCTTGGCCGATATTGCCGCATCGCCATTCTTGAATTCCGCATAAACCGTCAGGTCCGCGGTCAAAGAGGCGAAAAGGTCATTGCCCTTGTTCTCACGCTCTTTCTTGTCTGTAATGCCATTGAATATCTCGGTCAAACGGGCCATTCCCAGGCTGCGGACCTTGGCGATGAACGCCGGAGGCAACGCCTTGATCTTCACTTCAACCTTGGCCTTGCCCGCTTTCTTCTGAAGCTCTTTCTGGATATCACGCGAAGCCTGGATAGCCTGGTGCGCGAACGCGAATACTTCCTTAATGCGGGCTTCAGGCACTTCGTGGCCCTCACCCTCGACCATCACGATACCTTCCGCATCGCCGGCAATAATAAAATCAAGCTCGGCATCCTTGCGCTGCTCGTAGGTAGGATTAACGATCAACTTTCCGTCGACAGCTCCGATGCGCACCGCGCTGATGGGGCCGTCAAAGGGGATATCGGACACCATCAGGGCCGCGGACGCGCCGATGATGGAAAGGACATCAGGATCATACTGGTCGTCCGCGGAAAGGACGGTCGCGACGATCTGGACTTCGTTCTTGAGGCCCTCGGGAAAAAGCGGGCGCAGGGGACGGTCGATCAGACGGGACGTGAGGATCTCTTTCTCCGTCGAACGGCCTTCACGTTTAAAGAAACCGCCGGGAATACGGCCGGCAGAATATGTTTTTTCCTGGTATTCAACGGTGAGCGGGAAGAAATCGATCCCTTCCCGGACATTCTTGGCCATACACGCCGCGACCAGCACCATCGTTTCCCCGCAGCTGACGACCACGGAACCTGCCGCCTGCTTTGCTATCTTCCCTGTCTCAATGACCAGAGTCGTATCCCCATACGGAACTTCCACACGAGTTAAACTCATCTTTTACAACCTTCCGGGTTATTTACGCAACCCTAATTTGTTAATGGTCTCTTCATACTTCTTAAGGTCGGTCTTCTTGAGATAGGCCAGCAAACGCCGCCTTTGACCGATCATTAAAAGCAGCCCGCGGCGTGAATGATTGTCCTTCTTGTGCGCTTTGAAATGGCCGTTAAGATCGTTGATCCGCTCGGTAATGAGCGCCACCTGCACGACGGGAGAACCAGTGTCCTTCGCGTGAACTTTAAAATTACTTATGACCTCGGATTTCTTCTCTTTGACTAACAACTGTGCTTCCTCCATTAAAGAATTAATACTGTATTTCGCCGTTTATGGAATCCCTCTTCCAAAAATGCCCTTCACTAAATTAGTCCGTGATTATACTATTGCCCCCCCCTCAAGTCAAGGCGATTTCTCGCCCCCCTCCAACTCCATCACCCGGACCCTGGTCTTGTCCGATATCAAAAGCACCGGCCCCTGGTGCCCGCGGAGTTTATCGCGCAGCTTCTCCTCGAACTCGGCCGCCGATGCCACCGGCGTAAGGCTGGCGCCGTTCTTCGCCGCTCCCGAATCAAAATCCTTCGACACCTGGCTGAAGGAAGGCTCCACCCCGGCCACCCGCCCCGTACCTTTTTGAGGCTCGATCGTGATGGTCTTGCCCACATCGATCGTGGTATGGCTGGTAATGACCGTTCCGTCAGGGCTTATGGTCAGCGTCTTGCCGAACTGGGGATCAAAAGCGGCGGCAGATGCTGCGGCCGCCTGTTCTTTCTTCTTCTCATACTGACCGATGGAGGCAAATTTCTTGCCGGCCATGTACACTTCAATATCGGCAGGTGCACCCGCACCCGCATCGACCTTCTGCGCAAAAGACGGACCGCAGGCCAGAAAGAAACCGCTCCAAAAAATGAATATTATCCGGAAAAACAGTGCCATATATTCTTGAAAAAAATTGTTTTTTAAAGAAATCGGGATATACTTTGACTATGAGTTATCACACATTCGTCAGCATTGCGGTTGTTATCGCGCTGGCCATTGCCCTCGGGAGCGCTTTGGTCAAAACAACCTCCCGCCAGTTCGCCCATGACCCGGCCAAACCGGCCTACCAGGGCTCATCCGTCCGTGAACAGTCCTCCGAAAGAGCCGAAAATACCGCCGAACGTCAACGCCGTATGATGGAAGATTTAAAAAGCCGGATAGAACGCAACAAGCACTGAAACGATCAATTCGGATGGACCGTAAAACCGATACCGCTCTTGTTGAGCAGATCAGCCGGCATTTTAAGGGTTTTATTGACTTGTCCCGCCATCAACCCGTTCTTCGCCAATAAAGTAAGCGCCACGACAGCAACCGCTGTTACCAGCAGGATATATTCGACCGTGCTTTGCCCTGATCTTCTTCTGGAAATATAAGCAACCATTGGCCCCGCCTCTGTTCTTGCTTCAAATATAGCACAAACGAATCATAAAACCAATCGTTCGGACATCGGAAAAATAAAAGGCAGTTTAAACTTCTCCCCCTGAAGGGCCTTGAGCATGCCCCACAAGGAAAAGACACCAAAAATGAACAGGAACGGTTTCATGATCAGCGGAAGGATAATACTGACAACAAAAATGACCATTTCGCACAGAAAAAGCGCAAGCCCCTGGCGGCCATGAAAGAGCAGGAACTCATTATCCTTCATTTTTAACAGAGGTACCAGGCAGAACAGGGAACAATAGGCGAGTAACGCGTAAAGCTTGGTTTCCTTATCCATTGGCCCCGACCTTGACGACTGAATTCATATCTCCGAAACCATTGGGTTCTTTCCGGTCATTGGCCGGATCCGCCTGCCAGCGGCCATCGATCACGAATTGATACTGATAAACGCCCGGGTCGAGCGGCAACCGAAGCGTCCACAGGCCGTTCTCTTTATTCATGCGGCAGAAACCATTGAGCGACCATTCATTGAACGACCCCGCCACATAAACCGACTGCGCGTCAGGGGCATTGAGCGTAAAGGTGGTTTCGGCCATGGCCTCGAGCTCATGGGCGACCACATCTTTCATCCGCTGGGAAAAATCCACCGTGATCGCGGGGGCATCATCCTCGACGAGATCATCCTTGGCCCTGACGACAGGCGCCAGAACGGTCTCTGGCTCAAAATTATCCGCCAGAGGGACCTTGTCTATGGCCAGAAGCTCCTTGGCCAGGGAATAATAATCCTTGGCCCCGCGGCAATATTTATCGTAACTGAGCACGGTCTTGCCCATCACCGCGCTTTCCTTGAGCTTCACATTCGTATGCACAATGGTCCCCAGCAGCATATCGCTGAACTTGACGCGGATCTTGTCGAGCATCGAGAACGAATGACGCAGGCGTGAATCGAACATTGTCACCAGGACCCTCGGCTCGATCTCATGGTTCAGGCGTTCACGGATCAGGTTGATGATATCCATCAGATGGTCCACCCCCTGCACCGAGAAACGGCTGGTCTCAACGGTAATGATGACCTCATTGCTGGCCCGCAGGGCGTTGACGGTCAGGAAACCCAGGCTCGGCGGGCAATCAATGATAATGTAATCGTAACCCGCTTTAACGGAATCGATGGCCTCGACAAGCTTCATCTCGCGGCCGATCTCGTCCGCCAATTCCTGCTCCAGGGTCCCTACCAGGACATTGGAAGGGACAATATCAAAATTCTTTTCGACTTTCTGGATAATATCCTTGAACGCCATCTTGCGCGGCGTAATGCGCGAGATGACATTGTAAACACTGAAACGGTCGTCACGGTCGAGCCCGAGCGTGGCGTGAGCCTGGGGGTCAAGATCGATCAACAACGTACGCTGCCCGTTAGCGCTGAGAGCCGCCACAAGATTGATCGCCGTTGTCGTTTTACCGCAACCGCCTTTTTGGTTCGCGATAGAAATGATCTTCATTTTTGCCCCGCTCCTTGTTGGTTAATTCGAAAAACTGATGTTGTCAATAAAGACCGTTCCGTCGGCCTTCTGCGCATTCCATGCCTCGATCACGAACGAGATATCCTTCAATGCCTTCCAGTCGGTCAGGTCAAGCTGGTCAAAACTGATCGAATAATCCTGCCACTTTGTTTTAATGCCCTGCAAATAATATGACGCATGTTCATTCTTGGCATTCGACAGCACGATCTTGAGCATCCCCGGATTCCCGCCCCCCGCGGCCTTGACCGTCAGGTTCAGCCGGCTGTATTTCGCCGCGTCCACCGGCGGAAGGGCGATCTTGAGGTCCTTCGCCTGGGGATACCCCTCGCCGACATTGTAAGTCAGGCGGATCGGGGAATTCGTCAGCGCGTAGATCACGCGGCTTTTTAAAAGATCGTCGCGGCGCGTTAAAAATGCCGTGAGCCCGAAAACAACGCTCGTGAGGATCAGAGCGGTCAGGACAATATTGATCGCCAGCCACGCCGACGGTGTTTTCACTTTCTTCACCTCGACCTTGGCGCGTTTGTCGAGGTAAACACTGGCTAAATGATCGTAAATTTCGTCGCGCGTCATACTGCCTGATGATATATTTTTTGGTGATCCCCTGGCCATGTGCTGCCCCCGGGATGACGATGTCAAATAGAAGAGTTACTTTAATAATATAGGATAAAAACAAAACACAAAATAATATCTGAATTATTTTGCATTGTTCTTTAAACGCGCTCGACGAGATGAAAATTAAAAGTGGAGAAACCGGAGGTTGGGCGACCCATCGGGTCGCCCCTACCGTCAATGGAAATAATCCCGTGAATATGATTCGGCATAATCACAAATTCATCCAACAAAACATTGCTCCTTACATCCGCTGTCCGCAACCACTCTTCCCTGACAATGCGTGCGCGCTCATTTTCATACATGACATCGTTCTTGATCTCACCAAACACGCATTCCCTGCCCTGCGAACACACGGTCACAAAATAATACCCGCATTGGGAATAATCATACTGCGTTAAACGAATGGTTTTACAATTAGGATATTGATCGTACGGCATTCGGGCATGATAACACCAAACATGAATATTGACAAATAATCAATATATGTTACATTATAAACAAATTTAGTGCCCCTGTAGCTTAAAGGATAGAGCTCTTCTACGACGAAGAAGGTGGTGTCAGTTCGAGTCTGACCAGGGGCATTAAAGGTCTTTAAGAGTGACCTCGTGGAAGCGCCCTTAAGACCAAATTTCTTCTTGAAAAAAAAAACAAAAGCTATATACTTAAATTAACCTTCTTCGTCGAGAAGAGTTTTTTTCTTCGGGCCGCTGGCGCAAGCCAGCGGCTTTTTTATTTGCCAAAGATTCTTGGCAAATAACTCCGAATAATCGCCGGGCGAGGCACCGCCTCGCCCCTACG
>CAIVRE010000017.1 GCA_903908245.1 Candidatus Omnitrophota bacterium | reverse complement strand
CCCCTTTGGCCACTTGGGTATCTACCCGAAACTTTCCGAGGGAAAGTTTCGGGTAGGAATGGCGGCCTTTCTTTAAGAATTAAAGAAGCCGCCATTGCTACCCGCACCCATCCTCGGGGTAATGCTAAACAGCACTAGAAAATAAAAGCCGACGAGAGGAATTGAACCCCCGACCCGCGGTTTACAAAACCGCTGCTCTACCAACTGAGCTACATCGGCACAAAGACTCTTCGTCGGAATATGGAACGATCTTTTAAAGCGCGTAATAATAGCAAAATTAATTTTTGATGTAAAGCAGGAAATTGCTATTATATGCCCATGATCGAAAGCCTGACCATCAAGAATTTCGGTATTATTGAACAAACGTCCATGGAATTCACCCCTGGGCTTAACACCCTCACCGGTGAAACCGGCGCCGGCAAGTCGATCCTGATCGATGCCCTGCGCTTTGCCCTTGGGGAGCGTTTCCAGTCTAGCCACCTTCGCGCCGGCGCTGATGCTTGTACTGTAGAGGCTGTTTTCTTGTTAAAACCTTCTTTTCTGAAAACACTTCCCAACTGGGAAACCTTTAAGAACGACGATAATTCTCTTATTATCCAGAGGTCCGTTACCGCTGACGGCCGTAATAAAGCCAGGCTCAACGGCCTTACCGCCAGTATTGCGCAACTTAAGGATATCGGAGACCGCCTGATCGATTTTCACGGGCCTAATGACCATCAACAGCTGCTCGCGGAAGATCAGCATTTGCTTATTATTGATGCCCTTACCGGGGCCAATGATCATTTTAAAGAATATTCTGTCGTTTTTGCGCAATATTCATCGATCAGGAACAAGCTGTCGGCTTTGCAGGAACTGGCGCAGTCCCGTGAGCGGGATACCGGCCTTCTGGCCCATCAGATCAAGGAATTGGAACAGGCCCCTCTCACGGAAGACGACCTCGCCGAGATCGAACAGGACAGGGTCAAGATCAACAATTCGGAAAAGCTTTATACGCATATCACCCAGGCAATGGCTATCCTGGAGAACGATGAAGTGAGCCTGGAGTCTTTATTATCCAGGGCTTTTAAACCTTTGCAGCATCTTTCGGATATCGACGAGAAAGCGACTGCTTATCTTGACAGCCTTTCGACTTTGCAGGAGAGTGCCGGTTCTTTAATAAGCGATCTGCGCAATTATGCCGACTCCCTCAGCTTCGACCCCGGTTTTGCCCAGTCGGTGAATAACCGTTACGATGCTTATATTGACATCAAACGTAAATACGGGCCGACGTTGGAAGATGCCAGAAAGTTTTATGGTGACGCCAAGATAAAATTTGCCCTGCTTAATGATTTCGAGCAGAATGAAGATGATCTGAAAGCTGAACTTAAGGTAAAAGAAGACGCACTGAATAAACTGGCCAAAATAATAACGCAGCACAGAAAGAAGACCGCGGAGTCGCTTAAGACAACGATCGAAAAAGAGCTTCGGGAGCTCGCGTTCAAAAGCATTTCATTCGAAGCCCGTATTGAAAAAGCCCCTCTCTCCCCGTCAGGCGCGGATAAGGTCGTCTTCTTCATCAGTACGAATACCGGCGAAGAGTTAAAACCTTTGGCGGATATTGTCTCTTCCGGTGAAGCCGCCCGGTTGATGCTGGCGATCAAACGCGCTTTAATGAAGGTGGACCCTGTTCCGGTCCTTATTTTTGATGAAGTTGACGCCCAGATCGGCGGGCGGCTCGGGACGGTGATAGGGACAAAACTGAAAGAGATCTCCGGTCACCGCCAGGTGATCCTTATCACCCATCTGCCACAGATCGCCGCTTTCGCGGACACTCATTTTCGGATCACCAAGGCTGTTGATAAAGGCAGGACCAGGACGGTTGTCGCGCCGCTGGAGCCAAAAGATCGTGTTAATGAACTGGCCCATATGATGAGCGGTGATAAAATGACGGACGTGTCGGTTAAACACGCCAAAGACATGATCAATGAAGCCAGAAAGTCCTTGCCCGGGCAATGACCTCATGATATTTTAACTGACTTTTAACAATCAACCTACAGGGAGTCATTCCATGAAAAAGATCGGTATCCTAACTTCCGGCGGCGACTGCGGCGGTTTGAACGGAGTCGTTAAAGGTGCGGCTCAAATGGCGAACAACCTTGGGATCACGCCTTATGTGATCCCTAACGGTTACGCAGGGCTTTATAATCTCATCAATATGGATGAACTGACAGCTCTTACGCCGGCACGTGTTGACAAGATCAATGCTAACCTGGCAGGTTCCGAAGCGGGTCACTCCCGTGTTAAAGTGAAGAAGATCGATGATCCGAAGAAATATGAACGCATCAAGGAAGGCATGAAGAAGTTCGGCATCGACGGGCTTGTTATATCCGGCGGTGATGATTCCGGTTCCGTTATGGTCGATCTTTATGAGCAGGGCATTAAATGTGTCCATGCCCCCAAGACCATGGACCTGGACCTTCAGACATATTCCGTTGGCGGCGACTCAACGATCAACAGGATCGCTCAATTCGTTGATGAACTAAAGACAACGGCTTTTACGCATAATCGTGTGCTTATCCTGGAGGTTTTCGGGCGTTATGCCGGGCATACAGCTTTTCGTGGCGGTGTTGCGGCTGATGCCGATGCTGTTCTGATCCCGGAGATCCCGACCGATTTTGATGTCCTTTATAAGCATTGCAAGGAACGTTATTTCAGCCGGATACTCAAAAGCGATGTTCTGGCTGGCGCTTATATGATCGTGGTGGCCGAAGGCCTGAAGAATGCCGACGGTTCCGAGATCTATGATGAATCTGCCGGTATTGACTCGTTCGGCCATAAGAAACTTGCCGGAGCCGGGAAGTATGCTGTTCAGGAGTTGACCAAACGCTTTAAGGCTGACCCTGAAATAAAAGAACTCATGAAGAAGACCCATATGTACGTTGAAAAAATGAACGAGATCCCCGAGATCCGTGCGGTTGTCCCGGGCCACCTCGTTCGTTGCGGGCGTTCTTCCGCGTATGATGTGTGTTTCGGAAAAGAAGCGGGTGCGGCGGCGGTCATGCTTCTCAGGCAGGGTACGGTCGGTGTTACGATCGTTGGTATTGACGGCGATAAGGTGCGGTATATGGAGTCCAAGAAAGCCATTGAACAGCGTCATGTTGACCTGGACCAGGTTGCGGTCTATGAAGCTTTAGGCACCTGTTTCGGCAGGCCGGCACAAGTTTACAAGCCGAAGTTTGAAAAGGCGGCGGGTCGTATCACTCGTCATATGTAACCCGGAAAGAATTCTTTCTTTTTTTCATAATAAGAAGCCCGATACAATTATTTCTGTATCGGGTTTTTTTATTTTTATGTTCAGTGTTTATTTATAGCGGCGGAAGGAACCCTTGTATCGCCAAAAGGTTTTTTGATATCGGGTCGAGCAATCCCGTAGAATAGAAGATCTGCCAGAAAGAAGCAAAGTTCATGATCCCCAGGAAGGTTGCCAAAGTATATATAGAAATGACCTTTTGACGTTTGCCGATCATCTCCAGGGCATGCGCGGTAAATATGGCCATGGGAACGTAAAGAACAGCCACCATCCGGATCACTTTACTGTGAGCAGGGAGATCGAAGAAAAAATAAATGCTAATTGAAGCAATGATCCAGAAAAGGATCACGGTGTTCTTTTTTTCGTCCTTTAAAAAGAAATAAAAAAGATATCCGATCGCAAGCAGGAACATGGCCGGCGTTAAAATAAAAAGGTCGAGCAAATACCTGAACCATGGGCCGGAAGAATAATATAACGCGTAAGGATTTTGACTGCTTAAATTAAGATGTAAGGAAAGAACGCCCTCCCACCCTTTTATGAGCCCGGATATTCCACCCAGCATGAGGATCAGGATCAAAGAATGGATGAGAAGCGCAGAACAGACCGCACCAATAAAAGCAAGGAACCAAGCCTTCTTTTGTTTCGACACTTGAAGAATAACAGCCATCAGGGACATTGCGCCGATCAGCGCGATCGTTGATTCTTTAAATAAAAGCCCCGCGATCAATGTAACGATCAGCAAGGTGATCCTTCGGTGTGTTACCCCGGATAAATAGAGTTCAAGCATGGTCCAGAGCGCCAGCATCCAGAAAAATGCAACAGGGATATCCCCCAAAGCCCGCCGCGACAAGCCTAACAGCAAAGGCGATGTTGTCAGCAGGGCCGTTACGGTGAGAGCGATATCAGGATGGAAGAACTTTTTCAGAAAATGATGATTAATACCCAGAAGAGCCAGCAGGAACAGGCAAGACAGGCACGCGATCACCCTGTAATCAGGGCCAAGAATATTAAAACCGAGAACGATGCTGAGAATATATCCGACCCGTAACGGCGCAGGATGGTTCTTTGCCTCAATGTTGTCCGCATACCAGTTGATCAGATCACGGAACCCTGAAGTCCCATGCTCCTGGATATAAGCCGCATACCGGTAATAATAGCCTTCATCCGACTGAACACCGAACTCTTCCCCCCTGAGAGGATGTGTTACCATGAAGAAAAGCACGGAAGCAACGAGGGCCAATAAGATCAACCGCCCGAAATTAATATTTTTTATAAAAGATAACGGCATCTTTACACTCCTTTAAAAGATGAATGGTCCGGACGGTCACGGGAAAAGATCTTAAGGAAAACAAGAAGAACGATCACCGGAGCAACCTGAAAAACAACCCTGTTCATGGTCAATGCCATTCGCCACCGGATATCGCCGGACACAACAATATACAGGAATAATATAGCTGCGCAATATCCGGCAAGCAATGCCTGGATGATCTTTTCAGTAAAGGTGGATTTATTGAATATCGAACGAAAACCTGCCAGAAGAATAAGGATGATCAAGGAGTACCATCCCGCAGACCAAATAGTGTTCTCATAGATATACAGAAAGATCATTTCCCAACGCGTCCATTGGAACAATTGCATAATATTTGTTTTATGTTCTTCATGGAGCATATTGGAACCTGGAAGGATATCCGAGCGCATCAGGATCTTGCAAATGATCAACGCCAGAACGGATACTCCTGCTGTTATCCAGAACGGCCGTTGAAAAAGGTGCTTCCTGAGGCCTGGTTTGACCAGGATCACCAGGAGCGCGATCGCCGCCAGAAGGATGCCTTCATCCTTGCTGAATGCCAGGAAAGACAGGAACATGCCTGCAAGGATCATGTATTTCGGCCCGGAACTGTTCAAGGTCTTAAGTACACAAAGAATGACCGCTAGGAAATAAAAGGCCACCAGGATCTCGGCATATTGGCTGGTGGAATGATAAAAAAAGAACGGCAGGGAAAGCAGGAAGAATCCGGCGACATAGGCAACGACCGGCTTTACGTATTGTTGTAACCCGTATACCAGCAGTCCGACTGTCGCCATGGTCATTGCCGTTGCGACAGTGATAGGGACCAGCGGCGTTTCCCTTCCCGCACAAGCCCATCCCCAGGCGACGAAAAACGGCAAAAGCCATGGATGGCTTCGTTGAGTATCATTATGAAAAATATACCCCCATTGGGAGGCCCCTGAACGAAAGATCGCGTTAGCCCTGAAATTCCATAATGACCATGCATCCCAGTCCCCGTAAGGAGACAGCGATTGTTTATAGACCAGAAGAAGGATCACCGGCAGAAAGATCAGGAATATATACGGAGACCCTTGCCAGCGGATCGTATTTCCCAAAGCGTATTTACATGAAAAGAACCAGAGAAGAGAAAAGATAATAAGGACCAGGGCTATCAGGTCAACGCAAGAGAACCGGTCAAAAAGCAGGACACTAAAGAAAGCGACCTGGGCCGTGATCCCGGTCCCAATGCCCCAGGCAAGGAACAGGTCCAGGGGGCGGTCTTCGGTCTTTTTAACATCCAATGACGTGATCAACCGCAAGGAGCAGAAGCCCGTCATGAATGTTAAAAGGATCCAGAAGATGATACCCATTTTTAATACCCCGGTTTTCTTAACACGCCGATATGATCGTTGAATATTATTTGCGGCTTATGGCCGGACCTTGACAAGAGGTCTTTATAACACCCCGGTTCTTTACAATCAAAAACGATGATCTCACGTGTAAGGTCATTATCCATAAACAACATGACCGGAGAAAGGGTATATTGCGTCTGTTGGAAAAAATAGTTGGATTCGGGGTCATTGGGATGATCCAGGCTGTAGCGGTCGGTATAATATGTCGCGACATTTACGTTTTTCAGGAATGGCTTGAGCGGCGCCGCCCATCCTCCCGGTACTGCGGAATTATGATCCGCAGGCAGGATACGAAAGATATAAGTAAAATTGATCAGGATCAAACAGCCGATAAGAGACAAAATGATACGATCATGTAAGGGCATCGCCTCAGAATTCGGCATGCAAGATACTCGTCAGTTTTTTACTGGCCAGGATCTCTATAAGATCCGGCGCAGTTA
This sequence comes from Candidatus Omnitrophota bacterium, assembly GCA_903908245.1. Classification (GTDB taxonomy): domain Bacteria; phylum Omnitrophota; class Gorgyraeia; order Zapsychrales; family Fredricksoniimonadaceae. Next base: position 57,802 of record CAIVRE010000017.1, on the reverse strand, counting down.
AAGAAAAAATATGTTTATTCTTTAAACAAAGGTCCCCGGCAGCGCCATGCCAGTGCACAGCTGCCCGTGCGGCTTCAAAAGCCGGAACTCCTTGCGCTAATAATGCGCCGATCATCCCGGTCAGCACATCCCCCATCCCCGCCTTGGCCATTCCGGCATTGCCTGTTTTGTTCAGATAGACTCGTCCGTCGGCAGAAGCAACAATGCTATGGCGCCCTTTCAGGACAAGGACAACGTTATGTTTAATGGCAAAAGATCTTGCCGCCAGGCGGCGTTCACGGTCCGTCTCCGGTTTTAAGCCGGTCAGACGAAAGAACTCGCCGGGATGAGGCGTAAGGACCCGTGGGCCTGGACTTTTCTTTAGCGGTTTCAGGCCGCCCGACAAAGCATTGATGGCATCGGCATCGATCACCATTGGCAATGGGCATTGCTCAATGATCGTTCGGACGAATTGTATTGTCGCCGGTTTTAAGCCAAGCCCTGGGCCGACAGCGACTGCGGTATATTTATGCCAGCATTTTTTAAGAACTCCGATGTCTTTCTTGCCGAAGACTTCTCCGGCAGCGCCTGTCACCGGTAAAGTCATGATCGCGTGAGCGATCTTTCGCTGAAGAGTGTTATTCAATGCTTTTGGGATAGCCCCGGTAACTAGTCCGGCACCGGAACGCATGGCTGCCAAAGCGACCAGGCAGGCTGCGCCCAGCATGGAAGGAGACCCCGCCACGACCAACAGGTGGCCGAACTCATTCTTGTGCGCCCGTTTATTTCGTCTCAACAATGGCGTTGGCAACCGCATAATGCCTTGAATGGGATATGGATATATGAATGGTCTTCCCTGGCGCTAAACCTTTGACAGTGCAGGAAGGCTTGCCTGCGGTGTCGTTAATGATCGTAATATCCTTCCAGCTGACCATGCGGTCGCCCAGGGCTTTATAGATCGCTTCTTTCGCGGCAAAGCGCCCGGCATAATGCGGATAGGGGATCGTATGGGCCTGGGCGTATGCGATCTCCTCCGGATTAAAGACCCGTTGAAGGAAACGGCCGCCCCATTGATCGACCGACGAACGGATGCGGGATATCTCGATAATATCTATACCGGTACCGATGATCATATTTCAGGTTGCCTGTTTTTCTCTTGGAACAGATCAGGATAAGGACGCGAGCCTTTTCATTTCCCTGACCGCGTTATTGAGCCCGGCAAAGATCGCGTATGAAATGACCGAATGGCCGATGTTGAGCTCGTACATCCCCGGGATCCGCGCTATGTTGACGGTATTGTGATATTTAAGCCCATGGCCTGCGTTGACCGTGATCCCCAGGCTGCGGGCATATTGAGTGATCGAATCCAGTTTCTTCAATTCCGTTTCGCGCTTCCTGGCTGTAAGGGCTTCAGCATAAGGCCCTGTATGCAGCTCAATAAAAGGAACGCCGAGCTTCTTTGACGCATCAACCTGGTCTTTCTCGGCATCGATAAAAAGGCTTACTTTGATGTTCTTGTCCGCAAGCCGGGCACAAACGGTCTTGAGTTGTCTGGAATTCCTGATCACGTCCAGCCCGCCTTCGGTCGTAAGCTCCTGCCTGCGTTCAGGCACCAGCGTAGCCTGGTCAGGACGGACCTTACACGCCATTGCCACAACATCAGGGGCAACGGACATTTCAAGATTGAACCGGATGCGCAGGCTTTTTTTCAAAGCGATAATATCCCGGTCATTAATGTGGCGGCGGTCTTCCCTTAAATGAGCCACAATGCTGTCCGCTCCGGCTTCCTGGCAGATCAGGGCGCCTTTCACCGGGTCGGGATCAAATTCCCGGCGCTGTTGACGGAGTGTGGCGATATGGTCGATATTAACACCAAGCAAGGGCATATTATTGTCTCAGGATTTCGCCGTTCACATAGATCCAGGCAATGATGGCCAGGCCGAGTGCAATGATCTTCAGGGATATATTATGCAGGAAAAAGCGTTTCATTTTTTCTCCGGGTCAGGATGGATGATAAGCAGGTCTTTAAGAATACCTCTCAGGCGCTCCTGGCCGGTCACAGGGATGAATTTTCCGTCACAGGCGACCGAGACATCGCCTGTTTCCTCGGAAACGAGCAAAGCCAGTGCGTCCGTTTGTTCTGTCAGGCCGAGAGCCGCGCGATGGCGGGTGCCGATGATCTTGCTCAAATGCTGGTTTTCGGAAAGCGGGAACAGGCAGGAGGCCGCCACGATCCGCTGGCCGCGCACGACCACCCCGCCGTCATGCATGGGGGAATCGTGTTTAAAGATCGTCTGGATCATTTCGGAAGAAACAAGCCCGTCAATGACGATCCCGCTCTCGATATAGGTCTTTAATTTGGCTTCACGTTCAATGGCAATAAGCGCGCCGGTCTTTTTTTCTGAAAGGATAAAACAGACATCCACCAGTTCATCGATGACCGCGACGACCTCGGAGTCTTCCAGGGTGATGTTGAACAGGTTCCCCCGGCCAAGGCGGGCCAGCCCCTGTTTGATCTCCTGCTGGAAAATAACGACCAGCGCGAGGATCCAGATCGTGAAGAACTTGGTCAGCAGCCAGTTGAGGGTGTCAAGCCCCAGAAGTTGCGCGACCAAAAAGAGGACCAGGAGGTACGTCATCCCCTTTAAGACCTGGAACGCACGCGTACCCTGAAAGAAAGCAAGGACCCTGTAGAAAATAAAGGCAAGGACAAGGATCTCAATGATCGGCTTTAATGTGGACCAGAAAAAGAAATTCATTCCCCCCCCGATAATATGGCATCAGCGACCGTCACGGCCTGTTTGACCGCAAGGACATCATGGACCCGGACAATATGCGCGCCTGTCATCACACTGGCAACAGCCGCCGAAACCGTTCCGAACAGCCTTTGGGAAGGTTCAAGGCCAAGCAGGGTGCCGATAAAAGATTTTCTCGACGGGCCAACAAGGATCGGAAAGCCGAGTGTGTTTAGGTCGTTAAGCCTTTTGATCAACATAAAATTCTGTCCTGCCGTCTTGGCAAAACCTATCCCCGGATCAACGATCATCCGGTTGCGTTCTATCCCTGCCTCAAGGGCTGTCCTGGCCGCGCGATCCAGTTCCCGGAGGACTTCAGGGATAAACTTCCGGTAGCGCGACTTGGTTTGCATTGTCCGCGGCGTGCCGCGCATATGCATCAGAACGATCCCGGCGTCGTGGTCACGGACGATCCGTAATAATCCGCGGCTTAAGGCGTTGCTTTGTACAACATTGACCAAATGGGCTCCGGCTTTTAACGCGTCTTTGGCCACGCAGGCTTTTGATGTATCAACAGAAATAATAACATCGATCCCCGAAGATGCCAATGCTTCAATGATCGGGACAACCCTGCGGCATTCTTCGATGGATGAAACAGCGCAGGCATTCGGCCGGGTCGATTCTCCCCCGATGTCGATGATGTCCGCTCCGTCGGTGCACATGGACTTTGCCATGCGCAATGCCGACCTGACAGGGTCCTTTGCCTTTAAGCGGCCATCTCCGCTGAAAGAATCCGGAGTGGCATTAATGATCCCCATGATCCTGGTTTGAACTCCAAGGGCAAGTGATCTGTCCCTGGCCCTGAATTGATAACAGCAACGGCCGGTCATTTCGGGGTGCTCTCTTCCGGCTGAGGCGGTAACGGCAATCCTAATAATGTACGCATTTCTTCAATGTCTGTGACTTCTTTTTCGATGAGCCGGTTGGCGATAAGATCAAGTTTTTCGCGGTTGGCCATGATCATGTCTTTTGCGCGCTTGTAGGCAGAGTCAACCAGCTTATGCACTTCATCATCGATCTGGCGCGCTGTCTCCTCCGAGTAATCTTTTTCCTGGAACAGGTCGCGCCCCAGAAAAGACGGCTGATGGCCTTTACCGAACGCAAGTTTTCCAAGGTCATTGTTCATCCCGAAAGAACATATCATGCTGCGGGCAAGATCTCTTACCCGTTCCAGGTCGTTGGAAACACCGGTGGTGGAGTCATTCATGAACACTTCTTCCCCTACCAGCCCGCCCAGAAGTACGGTCATCTGCCCGTAGAGTTCTTTGCGGGTGTAATAATGCTTGTCTTCCGTGGGAGGGGTCAGCGTATAGCCGCCCGCCATCCCGCGGGGGATAATGGAAACTTTGGTGAATGTATCGACTTCGTCGATCAGAAGGCTGAGCAGGGCATGCCCGGCCTCATGATGGGCGGTCATTTCTTTTTCTTTCTTTGAGGTGATATGGGATTTCTTTTCCGGTCCCAAAGTGACCCGTTCAACCGCATTGAGGAATTCAAGCTGTCCGACGGTTTCCCTGTTGCGGCGTGCCGCCAGCAAGGCGGCTTCATTGCAGACATTCGCGAGGTCGGCACCCGAAAAATAAACGGTTTGCTGGGATATTTTCCTGAGGTCAACATCCGCATCCAGCTTGATATTGCGGCAATGGACCTTGAGGATCCCCTCCCGGCCGTTGATGTCCGGCAGGCCGACCATAACGCGCCGGTCAAAACGGCCCGGGCGAAGCAGCGCCGGGTCAAGCGTGTCGGGACGGTTGGTCGCGGCCATCAGGATGAACCCGCTGGGGGAATTAAAACCGTCCATTTCAACCAATAACGCGTTGAGCGTCTGTTCCCGTTCGTCATTACCGCCGCCGATACCCGCGAAACGCTGGCGGCCAACGGCATCGATCTCGTCGATAAAAATAATACATCCTTTGCCTCCGGACGCTTTGGCTGCCTTGCGCGCCTGGTCGAAGAGGTCCCGCACACGCGAAGCGCCCACGCCAACGAACATTTCGACAAAGTCCGACCCGCTCAATGAAAAGAAAGGCACATCGGCTTCCCCCGCCACTGCTTTGGCCAACAAGGTCTTGCCGGTCCCCGGAGGGCCGACCAAAAGGACTCCTCTGGGGATCTTCCCTCCGAGGCGTTCAAATTTTTTTGGCTCCTTCAGGAATTCGATGATCTCTTGAAGTTCTTCTTTTGCCTCATCGACACCGGCCACATCTTTGAAAGTGATCTTGTTCTGTCCTTTGTCGCTTACCTTGGCTTTGGATTTGCCGAACGACCATATTTTGTTGCCCATTTCCGCTCCCCGCCGGCCGAGGAACCATATAAAGAAAATGATCAGAAGGACCGGGACAAAAGAGAAGAAGAATTGCGTCCAGAAGGTTTCCGCGGGGACGACCGCGAAATCTTTCACGTTATCGCGGACAAGTTTCAACAGGTCCTTGTCATCCTGCGGGATATTGACCCGGAACTCTTTCCCGTCCATCAACTTGCCCTTGAGGACATTTTCGGGGCCTTCGCTGTATGTCAATTTTTTGATCCTGGGGGTGATGTCATTATCTTTTACCAGGGAATAAAACTCTCCGTACGTCATCTTCTGGACAGCCGGGTTGGCTGTATTCGACGGGTTCGCGATGATCAGGAAAATGACAAATAAAATGACCCAGAATATCCAGACACCGCTGTCCTGGTTGGGACCGGGCGTCCGCGAGGATTTACGCGGATCGGGATTCTTGGGGGTGATGTTCTTTTTTGGTATTTCCGGGGGCATATTCACTCCATTTAATAATTTTGCTCAAACTCCATTTTTCCCCGGGCATCAAAACCTTTACGTTTGATCTTGACGCCCCGGTCAAAAGTGTCGATATAAGCGAGATTGTTATCCCTGTTGAACAAACGGGATTCTCCCTGAAGCTTCCCGTCCTGATAAAACTCTTCACTCATTAATTCACCGGTTTCGTAAAATGCTTTACTGCTTCCCTGCTGAAGGCCATTGACGATCTCCCATTGTTTCTTGACCTTGCCGTTGGGATAAAACTCTTTCATGATACCATTTTGTTTGCCTTTATCGTAGGAAACCTCCATCCACAATACGCCTGACGCCGTGTATTCTTTGGCTAATCCCTGCTTTTCACCGGCTTCATAGCTCCATTCGATCTTAAGGGCGCCGTTGGGATGATATTCACGGCAGACGCCGTCTTTGACCCCGTCTTTATACGAACATTCTGATCTGGGCTTGGCATTATCGGCAAATTCCCGGACCAGGCCGTTATACTGGTTGTTTTTATATTCAGCATTGAGTATCAGAACGCCATTGCGGGAGAATTTCTTCCCCGGGCCATTGATCTCGCCTTCCTTGAAATTCAGGATCCATTCTTCTTTCCCATTATCATAAAAGATCCGTGATTCACCTTCTTTGAGGCCGTTGCGGTAATTCCATCGGGCATGCAGGGTCCCCTGGTCGTTGAACTCCTGTGCTTCGCCGTTAAGCACATTGTCACGGTAGAACACAATACTGGTCAGGACCCCGAGTTCATTGTATTCCCGGCTCTCGCCGTTAAGCTGGCCCGCGAGGAATTCCAGGGAATATTTAAGGGTCCCGTCTTCGGCATAATATTTGCAGGGCCCGTCGAACGTATCGTATTTATACCCTTCGACACTCTTTATGTTGCCATTCTCGAAGTATTCCTTGTTGATTCCGTGTTGTGAACCGTTAACATAGGTTTTTTCAATGAACAGGTTTCCGTTCTGATAGTAAGACTTGAACCCGCCGTCAAGGCGCCCGGCTTTGTAATTTCCGACACTGAGAAGTTTCCCGTCAGGATAATATTCACGAAAAGGGCCGTTCAGCTCTCCGGCGGAATAAGTCTTTTCAAAGCGCACGCGTCCATCATCAAAAAACTCCTTGGTCATGCCGTCGGATGGCGCCTGTGCGAACGCCAATACAGGGATGACCAGGCAGAAAAGAACGATCGCATATAAAGTATTAAATATTCTCATAGAAGTCAGGTTATTGTAACTTCACCGGCGTTTAATCTCAAGAGCAAGATGAAGGATTTTTTCGGCTTAAGATCAATCGTCCTGTCCTGCTTGTACAAAGGGAGCCTGCAGGCAAAGGCCTTTTCCCGAAGGCGGCATCCGTGTGCCGGTCAAAAAGCGCAGCATCGATCGCTGTAATATGTGCGAGGGTTACGGGCCCTGTATTACCGAAAAGGGAAATGAACATCGCCCGTAAGACCGTACGGCGTAAAGAGCAATGGAGCAATTTAAGTTTTGTTAAAGGAACGGAGACCGAGTGTGATGTGATCTTGACCGTTCTTTTCAGAAAAAGATCCGCCTGTTCCTCGATGAAAGATTGGTCCATGGCGGCAATATCCGCCAGCCGGGACAGATTATCTTTCACGCCGGGGTGGTAGTTCCTCTCCAGATAGGGAATAATGAGTTTGCGTATCTTATTACGGTCAAAATCAAGAGACCGGTTGCTGGGGTCATTGATGAATTTGATCTTTCGGGCCTTGAGGAATTCTTCTACGTCCTTCCGGGTGAATATCAGCATTGGCCTTACGAGTTCACAGCCACGGATGCTGCGACGCGGAAGGATCGCCTGCAGCCCGGATAAGCCTGTCCCCCGAAGGATCCGCATCAGGACCGTTTCTGCCAGGTCGTCACTTGTATGCGCGGTCAGCAAGGCACTGGCGTTGTGTTTCTTCGCTGTTTTAAACAAGAACTCATATCGCAGGTCACGGGCGAACTCTTCCACAGAACCTGTCCTGGGGGCCGGATGGCGATTGATCTGTGTTACGAACGGTAATCCCAGCCGCCGGGCTGTGGCTTTGACATAAAGGCGGTCTTGGACGGATGACGACCGCAAATGGTGGTCGTAATGAGCAACGATCAATTCAAGGCCGAGTTCTCGCCGGGCATGATACAAGGCGTGCAGAAGCGCCATGGAATCCGCCCCTCCGGAAACGGCAACGATCAGTTTTTCCCCTGGAGAGACGAGCCTGGAAGAATGGATGTGTTGAAGGAATCTTTTACAGAAGGGCATTACCAGTTCCCTTGCATCCCCCGCATTTCCCGGCGGGCTTCTTTATACGCTTTTCGAAAGCGCTCGGCATATTTCATGTTCGGCAGCCTTAAGCTGAGCTGGGCGTAACCGTTGCGCAATGCTTCTTCATTGAGCATTTTTCCGTCAGGAAGAAAAACATATGCCTGCAGGTTTCCGTCTTCGGTGCGGCGCTCGGCGTCAAATTCCAGGTGCACTGTCTTCCTCTCGGCGAGTGCCTTGACATACTGAAGGGCTTCAACCTCAAAGGGGGTCGTCGGATCTTCATCCGGAATAATAAAACCGTTCGCATCTCTTTTGACATCGCGGAATCTCGGCGGGTTCGGGCCTTCGATGCCGATAAGGCTGACCTTGGTCCCTCCGGCCAGCAAAAGGTAATCAACCCTTAATACTTTCTCAACAAGGATATTCTCAAATTTGGGGGACGATTGCAGCAGCGGATTGAGTTCTGCCCGAACAGGGATCGTTAACAGAAATGTGAATATAACGAGAGGGAAAAATATTTTTTTCATGGATTAATTATGGGGGATTTTATGATTATGTAAAGGAAAATGTACCCCTGAAAACGAGAAACATCTTCCTGAAAGGAAGATATCCCTTCATCTTGTTAATGAGAAGAATAAGAAGAAGTCGTGGTACGGGCAGGTGATTTTATGTTCTTCAAAAATCAAAAAAATGCCGGAGGAGTGATTCGAACACTCGACCTGGCGGGTATGAACCGCATGCTCTAGCCAACTGAGCTACCCCGGCAAAATATGGGCACAATTGTATGTTAAAAGAATGTAAATATCAACCCAAATCTTGACTTCCGGAGGATCAAATACCGGGAAGGCCCTACCGCACGAAGAATACAAGGAAAAGCAGCACCATAATGACCAGGAAAGAAAGAATATAAAAATCATTATACCTGACGAGGTCCATTAATTTTTCCTGGGCGGTATAGGGGAATTTGATCGTTTCCGAGGCAACATTGCCGGAATCACGGATGGAAAGGATGTCACTGCGCTTGAGCCGGAGGTACTGATCGGCGATACGATAGGCCATCAGCTTCTTTTCATCGATCAGGACCATTACTTTCCCCTCGGCGATCCCAAGGATATGCGCCGCCTCGCGGACGGTCACGTAAGGGCTTGTGCTCATCTCACCATCCCCGCCGAGGCCCAACTGTCGATCTGTGAACGTTCGAATTTAAGGACATCGCCATCGCGGACTACCGGGATCTTGCCTGAACGCACAAGTTCTATGATTGTCCCTTCATCGAGCTCAAGATAGGCCGTAAGCTCCTTGATATTCATCCATTCATTTGTTTCCGCCGGGGACATCTGGCAGTTCCCCTGGAAGATCGCACCTTCGACAATATTTAATTTTGGCGCGTTGATATTCCCGATCAGGACAGCCGTCGGCAAAAGCGTGAGCATTTTGGCAGCGCCGACGTTGCCTTTGACCTTCCCCGCGATGACCACATTGTCTCCGAGAATATCCGCCTCCACCTCTGCCCGTTCGCCGACGGTCAATGTTCCGCGAACATCAAGGCTGCCGGTAAAATGGCCATTGATCTTCAGGTCAACCTGTTCTTTAAAAGATAAAGACCCGTGCATTTCCGCATTGATCTCGATCGTTTTGGATGAGGGCTCTGCGCGTTGAGGTTTCTTGTCACCAAAAGCCATGGACGATCTCCTTGGGGTCTTATCGTTTCACATTTGTTATCATTTTATAACAAAACCGGAAAGAATCGCGGTTTTTTTAGATTAAATGGTATGCCAGGCCTGCGACCATGGCTGCGTTGTCCATGCATAGAGGTAACGATGGGAAGCGAACTTTTATTCCTTCCGCAGCGGCCTGTTCCAGCAAACGTTCACGCAAAGAGGAATTGGCGGCTACCCCACCGCCTACCAGCAATGACCCCGTCTTTTTCTTATGGCAAGCTTCGATGCTTTTCTTGACGATGATATTGACAACGCTTTCCTGAAAAGCATTCGCCACTTTTTCCACCGAAAAGCCGGTTTTGGTATTGCGCTGAGTATAGTAAAGTACGGATGTCTTGATCCCGCTGAAACTGAAATCATTTGTGCCCGCCATCGGGGAGCAGGGGAATTTAATATCATTCTCCTTAACAGACCGGGCAAGCTTGTCGATCACTGGCCCTCCGGGATATCCCAGGCCAAGGATGCGCGCCACTTTATCGTACGCCTCTCCCGCGGCATCATCCCTGGTTTGGCCAAAAATGCGGAAAGAAGTAAAATCTTTGATATAGAAAAGGGACGAATGTCCACCCGAAACGACCAGGCCAACCGCCGGCAAAGGGAATTCGCGGGAAGGATCGGACCGTTCATCGCCCTTATCGGACAGGTAACCCGCATAAACATGGGCTTCAATGTGGTTGACCTTGACCAGAGGTATCCCTAAAGCAAAACTCAAAGAATGCGCGAAAGAACGGCCTACGACCAAAGACCCGATAAGCCCGGGCGATTCGGTGACTGCGACCGCATCAAGTTGCTTCAAAGAGAGTCCGGCGGCAGTTAAAGCCCTGGTTGTAACGATATTAATGAATTCCAGCTGGCGGCGGGACGCGATCTCGGGGATGATCCCGCCATATTTCTGGTGGTCCTTGAGGCTTGTGGCGACAATATTGGACAGGACGACCCTGCCATTGCGTACAATACTGGCCGATGTTTCGTCACAGGATGTTTCAATACCGAGGATATTCATTTTTCTTGATATATTCTGAAGGGCTTATAAATTCGTAGCCTTGGTCCGAAAGTTTCTTCATTTGTTCAATAATGATCTGCAGGGTCAGGGCGCGATCATGCCCGATGGCCAGAGCGTAGCCGTTCGTCCTGGCGATCTGGGCGGTCTCGGCGAATTGCCGCTCGATCGCGGAACGGTCATTGCGGTTATCCAGGAATACATCCCGCTTGGCAATATGCATCTTAAGCTTCGCGGCCACTTTCCCGCCGACCGTCCTGTCGGACGTCACACTGTCCACAAAGAAAAGGCCGCGCTTTCTTGTTTCGGTCAGGACCGTCGTCATAAGAAGTTCACTCTCACTGCCTTTGGATCCGGTGTGATTATTGATGCCCACAACACCATTCATTTCATCCAATATCTTGAGCATGGTCTTTCTTAACTCGGACGCGCCCATTTGAGTTGTTAAAACATATCCTTTTTGATATATTTCTTTGAGGTTGAATGGTTCAAGCGGTAAATGCAACATGGGCTCTTTCCCGTTCTGTTCGGCACATCGAATGATATCCCTGGAATACGGCAATGCCGGAAGGATCGCCACGCCGACCGAGGCGGGTATCGAGGCCAAATACCGGCAATGGCTGTTGTTATAGCCCCAGTCATCGATAACGATCGTGATCCGTCCAACCGTTCCGGGCTGTCTTTTAACGACGGGGGGCTTTAGAGGCACAGGAGGCACCGGCTTTTTGGGCGGTTTAACGAGGGGCTGGGCCACTTTTGGCCTGTGTTCGGGGGAGGCTTTTTTAAAAAGAACATACCCAATGGCGCAGAGCAGAGCAATGACGATCCCGATAACGATCGCCCAACGGAAAAACCCCTTGTTATTTGTGTGCAAGAACATCGGCTTTTACTCCGTTACCAGTTTCTTATATACACGGATACCTTTGATCACGCTGATAGCACTCTGCACCTGATTGTCTTCTGCCATCCGCTTTTTGAATTCCGCTTCCTTCTTGAGCTTTTCTCTTTCATTCGGATCCTGGATCTTCTCGTCTTCAAGTTTGTCGAAAATGTCTTTGGATGTTTTCTTAAGGTCTTTCCCGTTCTTCGCTTCTTTGCCTTCCCCCTCATCTTCAGCGTCGGCCCCTTTCGGATAGATCCTGTCCACAACGATATCCGGCGTAATCCCGATATCATGGATGCAAATGCCCGACGGTGTGAAATACTTGCTGGTGGTCAGCCGCAGTCCGGAACCATCCGGCAGCGGGATGACAGATTGCACGGAGCCTTTGCCAAAAGACTTGGTGCCCAGGATGACCGCGCGCTTGTTGTCTTTCATTGCTCCGGCAAGGATTTCGCTGCCCGATGCGCTGCCTTCATTGATCAATACCACGATCGGCCATTCGGCGAATTCGTTCTTCGTGTTATGCGATATGCTGATGCTGTCCTGGGAAGAATGCCGTCCTTTGGTTGAAACGATCGTTTTTCCCTGTTGCAGGAACATTTCACTGATCTTGATCGCCACATTCAGGAGGCCGCCGGGATTATTGCGCACATCAAAAATAAGGCTGGTCGCTCCCTGATCCTTGAGTTTCTTGATCGCTGCGTAGATCTGTTCGTAAGAATCTTCACGGAATTCAACAAGCCGCACGTAAGCGATATTATCCTCCAGGATCGCAGGCTCCTTGACATCCTGCACATGGATCACTTCACGGACGATATCATATTCATGGACCTTGAATTCCGATTCACGCAGGATCGTTATATGCACTTTTGTTCCGGGGGTCCCTCTTAACTGTTTGACGGCTTCACTTAAAGACATGTCCCGGGTGATCTTTTTCTCGATCTTGACGATACGGTCGCCGGCTTTCAAACCCGCCCGCCATGCCGGGGTATCTTCAATAGGCGTAACAATGGTCAGCATGCCGTCACGGGTCGTGATCTCGATGCCAAGTCCGCCGAATTTCCCTTCCGTCTCGGTTTTCAGGTCTTTATAATCATCCGGCGGCAGGAATTGACTGTGGGGATCCAGCGCTCCGACCATCCCCGACAAAGCACCATAGATCAGCTCTTTCGGCTTCTTTTCCACTACATATTCAGACTGGACTGTTGTCAGTACATAGCTGAATAGTTCGACTTGAGAATACAGGTCTTGCGGGCCGGTATCTTCTTTCTTGGTTTCTTCCTGCGCGTTAACCGCGTCAGACGGCGACCCTGTCACAGCCTGTTCCCTGGACGGCGCTGTTGTTTTCTCGGCCTGGGAACGGGCAAACGTCGCAAAACTTACGACTCCCGATAGCAACAGAACGATCACCATGAATTTTTTAAACATTTGCTATTCTCCTTTGAATGGCCGTATTTAATATTTTCGGATTTGCTTTCCCATGCATTTTCTTCATCGCCAGGCCGACTAGAAAACCGGCGGCACTGGCTTTGCCGGACCGTATCTGTTCAACGACCTGCGGATTTTCCCGGATGACCTCATCCACGATCGTTTCAAGCTGGGCATCATCGGATACCTGGGCCAGCCCTTTTTCCCGGATCACAATGTTCGGATCTTTTCCCGTTTCAACAATGTCAGATAGGACATCCTTTGCCGCCAGATTGCTGATCGTCCCGTCTTCAACCCGGTTGATCAGCGCGACGAGATCCTGCGGTGTTAATTTCAGGCCCGGGATGCGGCAGCGGCGATCGTTGAGTTCCTTCATTAACGGCCCGTTCATCCAGTTGCACAGTTTCTTGATATCGACCTTCATCGCGGCCGCTGTCTCAAAGAAATCCGCCGCCAGTTTGTCCCCGACGAGAATGGTCCCGTCATATTCTGAAATACCATATTGCCCGATCAGCCGCCGCAGCCGGGCGTACGGCAGTTCCGGGAGAGCCCTGCGTACGGCATCGATCTGTTCTTCTGTTAATGTAAAAGGGACAAGGTCGGGTTCCGGGAAATAACGGTAGTCATGGGCCTGTTCCTTGCTGCGCATGGGAATGGTCATCCCTTTTTCTTCATTCCACAGGAGTGTCTGTTGAACAACCGGTTTGCCGGAGAGTATTGTCCGGGCCTGGGAAGCGACTTCATGGTCTATGGCGCGCCTGATGGCGCTGAAAGAATTCATGTTCTTCAGTTCGGTCTTGGTCCCAAGCTTGCTTTCTCCCCTGGGACGAATGGATACATTGGCATCGCAGCGCAAAGACCCTTTTTCCATGTCGCAATCGGATACATTCAAATATTGAAGGGTTAATTTGAGCGCTGTCAGATAATCATACGCTTCCTGGGCAGAACGCATATCTGGTTCGGAAACGATCTCCACAAGAGGGGTGCCGGTGCGATTATAGTCCACGAGAGTCGCGTTGGTCCTGTCGTCATGAATGAGTTTCCCTGCATCTTCTTCCAGGTGCGCGCGTGTGATCCCGATGCGTCGCTCCTGCCCGCCCGTGATAACAGGCAGAAAGCCGTTCTTCGCGATAGGAAAGTCAAATTGGGATATCTGATAACCTTTGGGAAGGTCAGGGTAGTAATAATTCTTACGGTCAAATTTGACAAAAGTATTGATCGCGCAGTTCAGCGCCAGGCCCACTTTCATCCCTGAAAAAAGGACCTGCCGGTTAAGGACCGGTAATGAGCCCGGAAGGCCAAGGCAGACCGGGCAAACGCACGTATTCGCCTCAAGGCCAAAATCGTTGCGGCATCCGCAGAATATTTTGGTGGCCGTATTTAATTGAAGATGTACTTCTAACCCGATAACCGTCTCAAAATCCATACTTCCTGTTTCCTCTGAGGCTATAGCTGAGCCTTGCGCGAATGCCAGCCATTGGCCTGTTCATACGCGTAAGCCGTTGACAATAATTTTTCTTCCGCGAACGGCGCCCCCATCAATTGCATGCCGATCGGCAGCCCGCCCGCATCGAACCCGCAAGGGAGCGATATGGCCGGAATACCGGCGAGGTTCGCGGGGATCGTAAAAATATCCGAAAGATACATTGAAAGCGGATCGCTGGTCTTTTCGCCTATCTTGAATGCCGTTGTAGGGGCCGTAGGGGAAAGAATAATATCGCAATCCGTGAAAGCTTTATCAAGGTCATTCTTGATCAATGTCCGCGCTTTAAGTGCGCGCAAATAATATGCATCGTAATAACCGGCGGAAAGGACATAGGTGCCCAGCATGATCCGGCGCTTGGCTTCATCACCAAATCCTCTGGCGCGTGTCTCTTCATACATATCAACGATCCCGGTCTTGCGCGGCTTATCGGGCAAAACCCGCAGCCCGTATTCCACTCCGTCAAATCGCGCAAGGTTGGAGCTTGCCTCGGCGGTAGCCACGATATAATATGTGGCGACGGCATATTCGGTATGCGGCAGTGAAATATCTTTTATAACAGCGCCTTCTTTCCTGAAGAATTCCACTGCGGCGCGTACCGCTTTTTCAACCGCGGGTTCGATCCCGCCGATAAAATATTCTTTCGGAATACCGATCCGAAGCCCCCTGACATCCCGGCGTAGTCCAAGGGCGTAATCCGGAACCGGCAGGTCTACGGAGGTTGAATCCCTCCGGTCGAAACCGGAAATAATGCTTAAGAGCCTGGCACAATCGGTAACATCCCGGGTGATCGGGCCGATCTGATCCAGGCTCGATCCGAAAGCGACAAGCCCGTAACGCGAAACACGACCATAGGTGGGTTTTAATCCGACAACGCCGCAAAAACTCGCGGGCTGGCGGATAGAACCACCGGTGTCGCTTCCCAAAGCCCAGATCGCCTCGCCCGCTGCTACCGCCGCGGCCGAACCGCCTGAAGATCCTCCCGGCACCCGTTCCAGGTCCCACGGATTATGGACGATCCCTTTGGATGAGGATTCAGTGGATGAGCCAAAGGCGAATTCATCCATATTCAGGCTTCCTAGGATAACTCCTCCGGAGGCCTTGATCTTTTCGATGACGGCCGCATCATACGGTGGACAAAAATCTTTCAGGATCGCCGAAGCGCAGGTCACCGGGCGGCCTTTAACACAGATATTATCCTTGATGCCAATAGGGATCGGCATTGCATTGGCAGGTGTCTTGTTTTCCTGATACGTGCGGATGAACGCATTGGTCCTGGGATTAACTGCATTGATGCGGCCGCGGACAGACGTTTCCACCTCATCCGGCAGAACCTTGCCGTTTGCCAGTAATTCCAGGATCTCATGGGCTGTAAGCGCGAAAAGATCCATATTATTCAATGACCTTGGGGACTTTATAATGACCGTCATGGCTTTCGATCGCGAATGAGAAGGCTTCCACCGGAGATAGTGACGGCAAGATCGTATCTTCACGAAAGACATTTTCAACCCTGAAGACATGGCTTGTCGGAGGGACATTGGAAACATCCAGTTCGCTCAGCTTATCCACATATTGCAAGATATTCTGTAGTTCTCCCCCGAAACGGGAAAGGTCGGCGTCATCGATGTGCAGGCGCGACAGTGAAGCAATATATTTGACCGTATCATTTGTGATCATAATTTCTTATCCTAATCGGAACAGAGATATTAACACCCGTAACAGCGGCTGACAAGCCGAATTCCCCGAATTTCATTATAAAGATACGGGGCGTTGATGGATCTCGAGTGCTTTCGGGATAGTAAAATGGAATTCAGACCCTTTGCCTATTTCCGATTGCACCCAGACCTTGCCGCCATGGTCATCAATAACATTCTTGACGATGCTGAGCCCCGCGCCTGTCCCTTCGTATTTTCCGGAGACATCCAGCCGCTTGAAGATAGCAAAGATCTCATCGTAATGCTGTGGCTCGATCCCGATACCGTTGTCTTTGACGATGAACTCGTGTGCATCAACTCCGTCGATATAAGAGACATCGATCCGTGGATTCTTTCCGGATCCGGAAGAGAATTTAATGGCATTTGTTATCAGGTTGAGGAATACTTCCTTGACCTTAATGCCGTCGCAAATGACCATTGGCATGTTCGGCTGTAAATGGATATCCACCTTGTTTTGTTTGATCTTGTATTCCAGGTTGGCGATGACCTCATCCAAAAGAACAAGCGGATCAACATAGGCGTAGGGATTGCGGACCCTGGATAACCGGGTCAGTTCCAGGAGGTCCTTGATCAGCACATTCGCCCGTTCAACGCTGCGGCAAACCCCCTCCAGGCTTTCCTGCCCCTTCGTATCAAGCTGTTCGCCATAATGCGTTTTGAGAAAATCCGCATACCAGACAACCCCCATCAAGGGCGAACGGATATCGTGGCTTACTGTTTGCACAAAACGGTCCAGCTCCCGATTGACCTTTTCCATGTCTTTTTTCTGAAGTTCCGTCAGCTCGAGGTTTCGCTCCAGTTCCTTGCGCTGTTCTTCGAGCCTGATCTTGGATTCATTCAACTGGCGGGTCATCAGGTCAAACGCACGGCTGACTTCCCCGATCTCATCACGCGAATCAAGGTCCAGCGTAATGTCCTGTTTTCCCGACCCGATCTTGTGCGCCGCGTCCACCAGTGTTTTTAAAGGGACATTGATCGCACGGATGATCCATAAAGCCATCGCCAATCCCGCCAGAAGGCTTAAAAGGATGGCGGCCCAGAGAATGACTTCCGCGGTCCGTTCATATTTTCTGGCATTGGATAAGGATATTTTCGTGAAATGATCGACAGCATCGATCAGGTTTTGCAATTCCGTCGCCAGTTTCCGTTCATCACGGTGGATCTGGGCCAGGTCTTCCGTGGAAAGCTCATACTTTCCGTCGTTGAACATACGGAAGGTGTCGTTGATAAGGGCATCGTAATGAATATGCGCCTTCTCGATCTCCTTAAGGACTGCGGCGACTTTGGTAAGTTCCTGTGTTTTCTGGTAGGACGGCGAGGCTTTCAGGTTCTCGGTAACCAGCAATTTGGCATTCACGATACTGAGCGCACCTTCTTTAGCGAGTTCGTCAAGATTCGTCCTGGCAAGCTTCAGATGAAAAAGGAGGTGTTCTTTCCTGGCGGGAGTGACCTGCTGGTAAGCCAGTTCTTCCGCGATACGGCGGATCCGTTCAAAAACAACGCCCTTCTGAAGCTGGTCCCTGGTAATAGCCGAGGCCGATTGCATCAGGATCACGTCACGATTGACCACCCCGCTTAATTCGCCCCCCATCCGAGACAGGAGCTGATGGCTCAACAATCCGTCCACGATCAGGATCACGATAAAAACAAGGACAATGACAACCACCTTGACTGAAATTTTCATTTTAGCTTCTCTTTGATGTCCGCTGGAATGGGCCGGGGCTTGAAATCCCTGGTCAAACAGACCAGCGCGACAGATGCCTCGGCCAGGGGCTTCCCCGTTGCCTGGTCAACGACCGATTGGGCAAAAACGATCTGCGCACCGGTCAGTTGCGCGATCCGCGCATCAACAATGACCGTATCGCCGTACCTGGCCGGCGCCTTG
The DNA here is from genome assembly GCA_903908245.1 of Candidatus Omnitrophota bacterium. Lineage (GTDB taxonomy): Bacteria > Omnitrophota > Gorgyraeia > Zapsychrales > Fredricksoniimonadaceae. The sequence continues at coordinate 39,875 of CAIVRE010000017.1, read as the reverse complement.
TAAATGATATTACAGGAACGGACCGCGTAGAAAAGGCCGCGCGCCAGGAATGCGGCGATCCCGATCCCCCGGCTTTCAAGAAATTCCGTACGGGCCTCTTCGAGATACTTGAGGTAATTCGCGTAATAAACGATCCCGCCGGCGTCGGTATCATGATAATAGATCTGTTTACGCATGGATCAGCCCCTTAAAAAGAATATTGGATATTCTAGCATAATCCTGGGACTTGACATCTTCCGGCCTTGTTTTTTCTTTTATCCCGGCCTGGACCAGAGCACGCTGGACTTCTTCCTTTGAAGCAAGAGGGGCAAGGGCGTTCAACAAGATCTTGCGGCGTTGAAGGAATGCTGTCTTGACGACTTTGATAAAAAAAGCTTCATTCTTAAGCGGGAATAACAAAGAGGTCCGGAAATCAATGCGCATAAAACAGGATTCGACCTTGGGGATGGGACGAAAAGCCTGGTTGCTGATACGGAATTGTATTTTGGGAATGGCAAAAAAATCCAGCAAACAGGTCAGGGCTGAACGGTCTTTTGAACCTGTCGCGGCGGTCAAACGTTTCCCGAACTCATACTGGACCGTCAGGTACAATGATCTGATCGATCGACGGTCTGTGATCATTTTTTCCATGATCGGAGTAGAGATATTATAGGGGATGTTGCCGATCACCTTGACAGGCCCGCTAATAACACTGGAAATGTCAAAAGAAAGGATGTCAGCCGAGTGCAACCTTAAGCCCAGCGGCACCAGTCCCTGGCGCAGTTCATCCGACAGCTTCGGGTCTGTTTCAACGGCAATGACCTTACGGACGCGCGGTAACAATGCCCTGGTCAGGGCCCCGTGCCCCGGGCCGATCTCCAGGACATCATCGGAGTCATGAAGATCGCAAGCGTTAATAATACGATTGAGGATGTTCTCATCGACCAGAAAATTTTGACCGAGCCTTTTGGCAGGCAAGAATGGGGTCATAAACCAACAGCTAACTTTAACGAGGCCAGCATGGACCCTTCGTCCGCGATCCCTTTTCCGGCAATGCCGAAGGCAGTGCCATGGGCGGGAGATGTGCGGATAAAAGGCAGCCCGATGGTCAAATTGACCAGGCGGTCAAAATATTGCGATTTTAAGACTGTTAAAGCCTGGTCATGATACATGGCGACGATCAGGTCATATCCCCGGCAATTGCGGGGTTCAAAGAAAGTATCGGCAGGGAACGGCCCATAAATATCCATTCCGGCTGAACGTAATTTTGTTATGGCCGGAATGACCGACTGGATCTCTTCCCGGCCGATATGCCCGCCTTCTCCGGCATGAGGATTAAGGCCAAGTACGGCTATCCTTGGATTTCCGGCTTTAAAATGTTCGACGAGAAAACGATGTGTTGCGCGAACAACATCCGAAAGTTTCTTTGATGTGATCTTCCCCGGGACATCGCGAAGCGCAATATGCCGGGTCACAAGCACCAGCTTTATTTTGTCGGCCACAAAAAGCATTTCAACATTCTTTTTCCCGAACGCGTCGGCAAGATAGGTCGTGTGGCCTTTAAAACCAGGGATGAACCGGCTGATCGACTCTTTTGAAACAGGTGCCGTGACGAGGGCTTGCGCTCGTCCATCTTTTATGAGTTCGACTGCCTTTTCCAGATAAAGCAAAGAATCCATGCCGGATGCTGAGGTTGGCATTCCAGGGCGGTGCTGTACCCGCGCTTTATTCGCGATATGGATGAACAATGGCTCCGGTCGGCCCGCAGGCCATACCTGTTGCCAAACAGCACGGTTCCCGATCACAACAGGAACAATGCCTTTGGGGAAGCGTGTCTTAAGAAGAGCTTTGGCAGCCACCTCTGCCCCGATCCCGGCGGGGTCCCCCATGGTAATAAGGACCGTTCTATTGTTTGACTTCAACATAAGCTTTTTTACGAAGGTTTTCGATCCAGGACTTGAACCGTTCACGGAACTTGTTCTCAAAAATATCCTGATAAATACGGTCTTTGACTTCATTGAGAAGGGCGTTTGAGGCTTCGGCGCGCCCTTCGAGCTTGATCAGATAAAACCCATTGGGCACTTCAATGACTTCCGAGAAATCGCCGACGTTCATTTTATCGATCCGTTCCTTGAACTCGGGTCGCAGCTGGTCGAGTGCGATCTCGCCGACAGATGGGAGTTCGGAATATTTTCCGATAGCTGCCCTGAAATCCAGGCCGTTTCGGACTGCAGCAAGCGCGTCATCGATCTTTTTTCTGGCCTCATCTTTCCCGAAAGCGGATTTCACGAATATGGTCTCAACGTAAACCCGGGCTTTCTTGGAATACTCCTGTGCATGTAGCGCAAAATAATCGGTCACTTCCTGCGGATTGACATAGACCTTGGAACGGACCTCCGTGCTCACCATCGCCTGCCCCTTGATCTGGGACTCGATCTTTTTACGGATATCGGTAATGGTCAACCCCTCGTTCTTGATCGATTCCAAGAATTCCTGATAGGACGGGTATTTCTTTTTGATCTCCTCAAGCCGGTCATCGACCGCTTTTGGACGGATCATAACGCCCGCTTTCTCGGCGGCTGAAAGGATGAGACGGTCCTCAATAAGCTGCTCGATCCCTTTATTTTCGTACTGGGACATGACCTCGTTGATCTCCTGTGGCGAACGCCCCTCGATCTTGAGCTGGGCGAAAACGCTCTTCATGTATTCCTTCAGGTCCTTGACCGTAATGACCTCGTCATTGACGACCGCAAGAATGGCGTCATCGATCGCGTATGCCGGGATTGCCGGGGCCATAAAAATAATGCCCAGGATAATGATACTAAGGATATTTCGCGATCTCATCGGTTCTCCCTTTTTTGGATAAAAGAGCTTCTTTTTTTATATTTTCCACTGACTCTTTAAGGAGCCGGCAATACAGGTCGAACCCGATACTGGATATATACCCGTGTTGCTGTTCTCCCAGCAAGTTCCCGGCTCCCCGGATCTGAAGATCTTCAAAAGCGATATTGAATCCCGCGCCGAGGTCAGCGAATTTTTCAAGTGCCTTCAACCGGCGTTTGGCCACCGTTGACAACAACAACTTGTCCGGGACAATAAAATAGGCGAATGCTTTCACATCCATTCGACCTACCCGGCCCCTGAGCTGATGAAGGTCCGAAAGGCCAAAACGTTCCGCCCGGTTCACGATCAGCGTATTTGCGTTCGGGATGTCGATACCCGATTCTATTATAGTGGTACACACTAAAACATCAATCTCACCCTTAAGAAACTTGAGCATGATGCTTTCCAGTTCTTTTCCCGGCATTTGGCCATGGCCTACTGCCAGGCGGGCTTTGGGGACAAGGCGTGTAATGATCCCGGCTACGGGTGTGATGTCTTCAATATGATTGTGCAAAAAGAAAACCTGTCCGCCGCGGGCCAGTTCTTTACGGATGGCATCATTGATGATCTCTTCGTTAAAATCGATCATATGTGTTGAAACGGGAATACGGTTTTGCGGAGGCGTTGTAATGACCGACATGTCGCGGGAGCCGGCCAGAGCCATATAAAGTGTCCGCGGGATGGGTGTTGCCGTCAGGGTCAGGACATCTGCCAGCATTTTCATGTGTTTCAGGCGTTCTTTGGCCTGCACCCCAAAACGCTGTTCTTCGTCGATGATGATCAGGCCAAGGTCCTTGAATGAGACATCCTTGGAAAGAAGGCGGTGCGTCCCGATCAGGATATCGATCTTGCCTTCGACAGCTTCTTTGACAATGGCCAATTGTTCCGCTTTGCTGCGGAACCGGCTCACCATGCCGATCCTGACCGGGAAATTGTTCATGCGCTTTGAAAAATTATAGTAATGTTGTTCCGCAAGGACAGTGGTCGGGACCAATACAGCCACTTGTTTCCCGTCCATTACAGCTTTAAAAGCCGCACGCATTGCAACTTCGGTCTTGCCGTAGCCCACATCTCCGCACAAAAGCCGGTCCATCGGGCGATCCCGCTCCATGTCCGCTTTGACCTCCAAAGTCGCCTTAAGCTGGTCCGGAGTTTCAATGAAAGGAAAGGTTTTTTCAAAATCCGTTTGCCACGGGACGTCTGCGCAAAATGGATGCCCGCGCAGGCTTTCGCGCAACGCCTGAACATGCAGGAGTTCTGCCGCCAGGCGCTGGATGCGTTTTTCGATCATGCGGCGGACTTTTTCCCATTCACGGCTGCCCAGTTTGAACAATCTTGGAGGTTTTTTGCTAAAACCTACATATTTCTGGACCAGGTGCAAGTCCCTTTTAGGCACATAGAGCTTGTCTCCTCCCTGGTACTCAATGACAAAATGTTCGACCTTCCCGAGATCGATATCAAATTCTTTAACTCCCAGATATTTCCCGATGCCATGCATATTGTGCACGACATAATCTCCCCGCTCGATATCAACAAAATTATTGAGCGGCATTTCGGATCGGAATCCGCCTTCGCCCTTTTCCGTCCGTTTACGCGCCGGAAGGATGATGACAGCTTTATGTTCCCAAATGTTCTTTCCCGTCGTCAGATTGAATGAATAAATGGCGCGCACCTTGTCGTCTTCAAGGTCGATGCGGATGGGAGAATCGAAATTGACAGGGAATATATCGATGATGCTGCCGCGGACCGTATAACGGCCCTCTTCGCACGCAGACTTCTCCCGTTCATAACCGAACCCGGCGATATCCGCCTGGATGGTCTCAAATGATAAGGTCTGGCTAACGAAGTATTTTAAAGAATAAAACATAAAATGTGAACAAAAGCGAACTTCGCCTGATCCGGAAGAGAATTGTATTCGTCTGGCCAATATAGATCTACCGGTTCGCAGCGGAAGTTCTAATTTTTTTCACGCTTTGCATTTCTTCGGCTAAATGAGTCGCCTTTTCCAGCAGTTCCAATCCTTGCTGGATATCATAAACACGGCGCTCACCGGCATGATCAGTGGCTTTCTCAAGAAAAGTAATGGAGCTCATCAAGTTTTGATTATGCTCAAAAACAAAACGCTCCAGCATTGTTTTGTTCATATGTGGGAAAACGTTTAATGGCCTTACCTTCTTATCAAAGAACCGGAGAAACCCTCCTAATTCGCCATCAAAGCTGATACCGCTTGCGGTCCAGGAAACATATGCCTGTGGCCCAAGTACCAAATAGTTAAATCCGTTCTCCGGCAATTCCAGGAATGAAGGTTCTTTAATTCCAGGGCAAGAGATGATTTGATGAATATCGTCGTAATCAAGGCCAAGGATCATCGGCTGTGTTGAAACGATCTTCGCTTTCGGGTCCAGATTCGTTAAATATTGATGCAGCCGCTTATGATGCGATTGATTAATGACCAGCTGGAACGATTTAAACGCCATTGTCCCGATGGCAATGATCACCAGGACAATAACGATTTGACGAAAGAACTTGCGTGTTCCCGATTCAAGCACTGCCACCGCAGCGACAGCAGCGCTTAAGGCCATAAAAGGCAGTACGGCTGACATGTACCTTAGCGCTTTGTCCGAAGAAAAAGAGAACATCGTCATCCAGAAACAAACAAGGATAAAAGGGAATGCCTTAAGCCAGTCTTTTTTCCAGACGAAGTATATTCCGCCGGAAAAGAGAAGGCCAAATGCCCAGCTTTCCAGACGGAAGAGGCCATATGGATAAGTAAAGATATTGCCCCACGCGAAATGGTTGACAGCAAGTCCGACCTGATGCCACATCCAGCCGGATGTTACAATAAAATACTCACCGCGATTGTTCAAACATGCTAGAAGAATAAACACTCCGAAGATGGCAACGGTCCATCCCCATTTCTTGAGATCAAGAGAGCGTTCTTCGGCCTTACTTAAAAGGAACTCTCCTGCAAACGTTAAGATTGGCAATATAAGCAGGCGATAATTCGTAAAGAAAGCACATGTGAAAAAGAGCCCGGCCAGGAATGTCCTTGGCCCGAGTGACCGAGGGAAGCAATAAAAATAGAAACCCGAAATAACGAAAAATGTCGTGGCGGCTTCCGGGAGTCCGGATCTTGAATAAAAGAGGTGGCTCGGAAGAAAGAGCAAAAACAAGACGCTTAAAATCGCTGTCGATCTGGAGCTGAAAAGTCGCCAGGAAAAGTGGTAAAGCACGACCAGAGCCCCAAGTCCCATCACGAACGATATACCCCGAACACACCAATATTCCTGTGTTGCACCCAATAAGATCCGGGAATCAACCATGAGCTGCCACAAGGGTCTGTCGGTTTGGGTCGCCAAAGAAAACCAATGCTGGATATTGGAAAGGATTGTCCCCAAACCCTGCGACGGATTACCGATAAGAGGATTAAGAAGAATACGCCCACTGTTCAAATACATCCCTTCATCGTAGAAATAAAAAACATTCCGGTTCAGATGATAAAGACGCAAAGCGAGCCCCAGTGCGAATAAAATAAAAAGCCCCCACCTTGATAGTCGAGCCAAGAGTTCATTCTTTTTCTCAACTACAGGCTTCGCGATGGGAATAGATATCTTTTTCTTAGAACGGATAGACATCCAGGTACCTTTTTCTATCAGTTATTTCATTGCCTATCAGAAAACCTTAGGATCCCTTTGAAAGAACAGGGGAAAGAATTGCCCTTTAACAACTGTCTCAGATAAACAATGAACCCCGGGTACAACCATGCTGTCCCGGGGCTCATTAATAACTTCTATTCTGTCACCATGATTTTTTGGTGAACTTTTGCGACCATACAACTATGGGGGAAACCACCATGATCGTGGAATAGATCCCCGCTGTGAACCCGATCAATAACGTCAGTGAGAACGTGTTGAGCACCTCGCCCCCCAGGAAAAAGAGCGCGAAGACGACCAGCATGGTCACGAAGGTGGTCAGTAACGTACGCCCGAGGGTTTGATTGATACTCAGGTTGATGACTTCAGCCAGAGTTCCCTTTCGGCCGGTCTTGTTGAAATTCTCACGGACACGATCGTATATAACGATCGTATCATTGATCGAATAACCTGCCACGGTCAACAGCGCCGTGATCATTAAAAGGTCGATCTGCCGGCCAAAAAATACGGTAAGCCCCATGGCAATAATGACATCATGCAAGAGGGCAACAACGCCCGCAAACGCAAAATCGTAATGTTTGAACCTGAAACCCAGATAGATCAAGATACCACCAAGGGCCAGGAGAAGCGCCCAAATCGCCTGTTGGCGCAGGTGTTTTCCTACCACCGGGCCGACTTTCTCGATCCTTAAAGTTTCGAACTTGTTATCCTTGAATTCCGCCTTGAATGCGGCCTGGACTTTTTCGTAAGTATCTTCCGAAGTCCGGATAAGGACGTTCTCCGGGTTCTTATCAAACTGCTGGATGATGGCGTCCGTAACCCCGCCGTCTTTTATGACCTTGCGGACGCTTTCCGCAGAGACCGGCTTGGCAAAGCGGTACTGCTGCACCTGTCCTCCGGAGAAATCGATGCCATAGGCCTGGTTCTTTTTCATGACAATACTTCCCAATCCGACAACGCTGATAACCAGTGAAAAGACAATAAAGATCGGCGCCGCCTTGAGAAAGTCGATCTTGGGCGCTTTGATCCAATGCTGCATCCGCAGGGATTTGATCCAGTTCTGTTCAATAAGGAAAAGGAATGCCGTGCGAGTGACATAAACCGTCGTGAACAAACTCGCCAAAAGACCGATGGAAAGCGTGATCGCAAAACCCTTGATCGGGCCTGAACCGAACTGGAACAACATGAACGAAGCAATAAGGGATGTGACATGGGAGTCGAAGATAGCTGAAAAGGCACGGTCATAACCGGTATTGATCGCCGATACAAGCGCCTTGCCATTGTCAACTTCTTCGCGGATACGTTCATTAATAAGCACGTTGGCATCGACCGCCATACCAAGTGTAAGCGCCAGACCTGCGATACCTGGTAATGTCATGGTTACTTGAGACCCGGGCATCATGACATTGATAAAACCCATGGTCCCGATGGTGATCAAGAGGTTCAAGAAAAGCCCCATTGACGCAATGATCCCGCCGATAAAATAATAAAAGATCATGAATACAAAGACCGCCGCCATTCCGATGACCATCGCCTTGATCCCGGAGTCTATGGAATCTTTGCCTAACAGCGGGCCGATCGTGCGTTCTTCCTCGATCGACATCGGCACAGGCAAAGAACCTGAACGAAGTGCAAGCGCGAGCATTGATGATTCCGCATCGTTGAATTGCCCGGTGATCTCCGCGGTCCCTGTCAGGATCGCTTCGCGAATATTAGGGGCGGACAGGACCTCCCCGTCCATCACGATCGCCAAACGTTCTCCGACATGCTTTTGTGTCAGTTCGGCAAAATCCTTGGCCCCCTGGCTGTTGAATGTCAGGGAGATCTTGGGATAGAATGAACTTTGGTCAAAATCAACCTTGGCATCCGATATGGAGTCGCCCTGCATGGAGGCATTGGCTTCCAGAAGCAGAGGCTCCGCCTTGGCGCCTTTCACATATTTGATCTCGTAACCCTCAACCGGCTTGCCGGCCATCGCTTCTTTAAAAAGAACAGGGTCTTCTTTGACGACCCTGAACTCCAAATGGGCGACGCGTTTAACCATGTCGACCGCTTTGTCACGGTCGGTCACACCGGGCAACTGGACCAGGATCTGGTCTTCTCCCTGGCGCTGGACAACGGTTTCACCGACCCCAAGGGAGTCGATACGATTGCGAAGGATCTCCATCGCCCGCACCACAGCATCCGATTTCGCATTTTCGGACAATTTGGATGTATCCACCTTCATGATAAGGTGCATACCCCCGCGCAAGTCCAGCCCAAGGTTAATGCGTTTCTCGAGCGGCAACGCGAAGAATAAACAGGCCGCGATAACACCAATGATCAAATAGAATCTGTTAAGCAATGCTTTAGACATGAGAGATCCTTATTAGTTATTCGCCTTTTTTAATAACGGATGTGACCGCTTCTTTTTCAAATTCCACGCGCACATTCTCGTCGAGCCTGAGGACAACGGTTTTGTCCTTCACATTGACCACGATCCCGTGGATGCCGGCAGAAGTCAGGACTTCGTCATTCTTGCGCAGGTTTTTTAATAATTCCTGGTGGTTCTTTTGTTTCTGCTTTTCAGGGCGGATCACCAGGAAATAGAAGATCCCGAAAATAAGCACCATCGGAACAAGTTGGATGAACATATTCGACTGTTGCGGTTGCATGATCAGCTCCATTAATGCCTGATAACAGGCAGATTAAAACTTCAAGCCCGGCCAAAGACGGATTAAGGTTACTTGGCTTTTTTTGTCTTGTTGTAAAGCGAACGGACAGTATCCGTCATGGTCGCACCCTTCTTGATCCAGGTGTCGGCCTTGGCGGTATCGATCTTGTAAACCGCAGGTTTCTTGGACGGGTCATAATACCCGATGATCTCAAGCACACGCCCGTCGCGCGGATAGCTCTTGGGGATGACCACAATACGCCAATTGTGATTTTTCTGGGCGGGATCGCCGGCCTTCTGCATTCTGATCTTAACTTCCATCGTTACTCCTTTTGTGTTTTATGCGTAAGCCGGTCACGGCTTACCTTTTAATAGACAATTCAAGCGCTTTCAGCTGCGCTCCTGCTTTATTCATTGTTTCCGCATATTCCCTGGACGGGTCGGAATCAGCCACGATCCCGGCGCCAACCTGAATATATGCTTTATTCTTCGTTAACACGATCGTCCGGATAGTGATGCACATATCCAGATCACCGGAAAAACTGAAATACCCCACACATCCGCCATAAGGCCCGCGTCGTGTGGTCTCAAGACCGTCAATGATCTCCATCGCGCGGATCTTGGGCGCGCCGGAAAGGGTTCCCGCGGGGAAAACCGCTTCCAGCGCTGAAACAGAATCTTGCCCTTCCCTCAGCCGCCCCTGAACGTTCGAGACGATGTGCATCACATGGGAATATCGCTCGATCGACATCAGGTCATTCACCTTGACCGATCCTTCACGGCAAACCCGGCCAAGGTCATTGCGCCCGAGGTCCACCAGCATTACATGTTCGGCGACCTCTTTGGGGTCGGACAACAGTTCTTTCTCAAGCCTGTCATCTTCCTGCGGAGATCTCCCTCTTGGACGGGTCCCTGCAATAGGGCGTGTTTCCACCAGCCCGTGCTCACAACGCACCAGCATCTCGGGCGATGACCCGACCACCGCGATCCCGTCAAGATCCAGCAGATACATATAAGGCGACGGATTAAGAGCGCGCAATGTACGGTAAAGGCTGACCGGAGACACGCGGACTTCCATTTCAAGTCGCTGGGATAACACCACCTGGATGATCTCGCCTTTCTGGATCTCTTCCTTGGCTTTAATCACCATCTGTTCAAAATGGGCCTTGGAACAGTTTGAACGGACCTTGAACCTGGAGGTCTTCCGGGGCTTGCCTGGTCTGGGCAATGCCACTGCAAGCCCGGATTCCAGACGTCCGATCGCCTTCATGGCCTTTCTGAATTTTATCAGCTTTTCCGATCTCGTATCGCCAGGATCGACCTCGACACAGGACACCAGCTTTAAGGTGTGATGCAGATGATCGAAGATGACCATTTCTTTGGCCAGCATCATGACCATGTCCGGCAATGCCAGGTCATCCGAAGTATTATCGGGTAATTTCTCAAAGAACCGAACGGCATCATAACTCAGATAACCTACAAAACCCCCGCAAAACTGCGGAAGGCCAGATATATTAACAAAATTATATTTATTTAGCAACTGCCGGATGATCTCAATCGGTGTTCGCTCAAAACCGGCCTTTTGGACAGTCAGTCGGCCCTTTCTCAATGTCAGGACCTCGGCATCACGTCCCTTGCTGCGAATAATGCACTCCGGGTCCCGCGCGATGAAAGAATACCGGGCCAGTTTTTCTCCGCCTTCCACTGATTCAAGCAGGAATGAATATTTTGAGCCTTTCGCCAGTTTTAAATATGCCGAAACCGGCGTTTCGAGATCTCCGTAGATCGCGCGGTAAACAGGGACAATGCTCGGGCTTTGGCCGCAATATCCCAGGAACTCTTTTTCTGTCATTGTATACATAAAAAGCTCTTAACGGACACTGATCCCGCGCCCTCTTAAAAATGTTTTTACATCCTTGATAGGTATTTCGCCGTAATGGAAAATGGATGCCGCGAGACCGGCGTCAGCGCCGGCTTTGGTAAAGACATCCGCAAAATGTTCAAGCGTCCCTGCCCCTCCGGACGCAATGACAGGGACATTGACGGCGGAAGATACCGCGCTCGTCAACGGAAGGTCAAAACCGTTCTTGGTCCCGTCCGCATCCATACTGGTCAGTAATATCTCGCCGGCACCAAGCTTCACAACTTCCTGCGCCCATGACTCGGCTTGTTTCTCCGTTTCATTGCGTCCGCCATGCGTAAAGACTTTCCAGGTATTCCCGATCCGCCGGGCATCAATAGCTACAACGATACATTGCGAACCGAACCGGTCCGCCGCTTCACGAATAAGGCCGGGGGTCTTGACCGCAGAAGTATTGATCGAGACCTTGTCCGCTCCGGCATTGAGCAGGAGCCGGATATCATCGATCGAATTGATCCCTCCGCCGACAGTTAACGGCATGAAAACCTGCTCGGCCGTGCGGTTGACCACATCAACAAATATCTTGCGGCCTTCGTGACTGGCCGTAATATCAAGGAACACCAGTTCATCCGCTCCGGCCGCATCATACGCGCGGGCGCAGTCCACCGGATCGCCGGCGTCACGAAGGTTCACAAAATTTACACCCTTCACCACCCGGCCGTCTTTCACATCAAGACAGGGAATGATCCGTTTGGTCAACATAGTTTGAATGCTTGCGTAATATCCAACGTGCCTTCATAAATAGCCTTACCGGTTATAACACCCCATAAGTTCACGGCGTTCAAAGCGATCAGCGCCTGAATGTCTTCCAGCGATTTGACACCTCCTGATGCAAGGACCTGAAGTCCATCGATACTGAGGATCTCCTTTAAACCGTCAATATTCGGGCCGCTAAGAGTCCCGTCACGGGCGATATCCGTATAGACCACATATTTCAAGCCCATTGCCGCAAACCGGCGCGCCAGGTCCACTCCCTTGACATTGGATGTTTCCACCCATCCGCGTTGGGCAACGAAACCGTTGGAACAATCCAGGCTGACCGCGATACGGTCGTCCCACTTTTTTAGCAGCGAGCCAAGAAAATCACAGTCCCCCACCACTCTTGTCCCCAGAATGACCCGTGTGATCCCCGTTGTCAGGTAATCGTCGACCACTTCAATATTCCGGATCCCGCCGCCGGTCTGGACAGGGATCTTGATTTCCCTGGCGATCTTCTTGATCGCCGCCTGGTTCCGGCGTTCGCCTGATTCAGCCCCGTCAAGATCGACCACATGCAAATAACGCGCCCCGAGGTCCTGCCAGTGCTTGGCCATATCGACCGGGTCAGAACCATACTCGGTCACTTTGTCGAATTGCCCCTTGTATAACCTGACAACCTTGCCATTCTTTATATCGATCGCGGGTAGTATCAGCATAGGATAAAATTCCTCAGTATGCCAAGGCCGAGAGCCTGGCTTTTTTCAGGATGGAATTGGACGCCCCAGATATTGTTGTGGCACACGGATGATGTATAGTCGATCCCGTAGCTGGTCGTAGTCGCTGTTATCGTTTTGTTTTCCGGACGGGCATAAAAAGAATGACAGAAATAAAAGAAGGCCCCATCGTCGATCCCCTTATACATCGGACAGCCCTGTTGAACGATCCTGACAGAATTCCAGCCCATCTGCGGGACCTTGACCGTGTCGGGGAAGCGTTCCACTACGCCGGGAAGAATTCCCAGCGATTCTGTTTTCCCTCCTTCTGTGCTTGAGTCGAACAGGACCTGGAACCCCAGGCATATCCCCAGGAACGGTTTCCCCGATGCCACCTGGGAACGGATCGTATCGATCAACCCGAGTTCTTTCAGACGTTCCATGGCCGGGCGCACGGCGCCTACACCGGGAAGAACGATCTTCCGGGCTTTGGTGATAACCGCCTTGTCGGATGTGATCTGCGTGATCCCGCCGGAAGCTTCCAGCGCTTTCTGGACGCTCCGCAAATTCCCCATGCCGTAGTCGATGACCGCGATCATTAGTCGATGATCCCTTTCGTCGATGGGACGATCCCTTCACGGCGCGGATCGATACGGACCGCCTGGTCCAGCGCCAGTCCCAATGCCTTGAACGCCGCTTCCACGTTCGTGTGAACATCATCCGAAACATTCTGTAAAGTAATGCTGACCGTGGCGCCCAGGCCGTGCGCGAATGATTCCATGAAATGCTCAAGATAACTCAGGGAATATTCCTGCTTCTCGGCGACCTGAATGACCTTGTCGTTCTCGATATTAAGATGGAAATACCCCCGCCCGCTAATATCCACAATGGCGCGCGCGATGGTCGCTTCCATCGGGGCCCCGGCACTGCCGAAACGATGGATACCGGCTTTATCCCCCAACGCCTGCTTGAACGCCTTGCCCAGCACGATACCAAGGTCTTCGTTGGTATGATGAATATCGATCACGGTATCCGACTTGACGACCTCCAGTTCCAGGTCGAACAGGCCGTGAAAAGCGAACAGTTCGATCATGTGGTCCAGGAAACCGATCCCGGTCTTGATCTCGCAACGGTCTCCGCGGCCGTCAATATTGAGGTTGGCCTTGATGTGTGTCTCTTTGCTCTTGCGTTCTACAGTCGCGGTCCGTGGGGTCATAATATTATCCTTTATGTTTTAAACCTGACGTTTACGCTTTCGGCGTGTTTGACCAGTCCCTCGATATGGGCTATTTGCTGCAAGGGATCCTTGACCTTTTCCAGCGCCTTCTTTGAATAAGAGATCAGATGGCTTGTTTTCATGAAATCCGTAAGGCTGAGGCCCGATGAGAATTTGGCGGTCCCCAGTGTCGGAAGGACATGGCTCGGCCCCGCAATGTAATCGCCCAGCGGCGTCGGGCTGTACTCACCGAGAAAAACAGCGCCTGCGTGACGGATCATTTTGGCCACGCTCTTGGGATTATTGGTCAGGATCTGCAAATGTTCCGGGGCGATCCTGTTGCTGATATCACACGCTTCCTGCATGTTCTTGGCATAGATCACAAAGCCTCCCTGCACGCGTCCTTTCACCTGCCGGATCAGCTGTTTTGATGTTGAAATAAGGATCGACAATCCGCCGGCGTGTTCCAGCTGGGATTCAAAGTCCGCGACAAGATAATCAGGATTGCTGCAGCGATTGGCGATGATCACAAGTTCTGTAGGCCCGGCCAGCATATCGATATCCACAAACCCGAAAAGCTGCCGCTTGGCTTCCGTGACATACGCATTGCCCGGCCCGACGATCTTGTCGACGCGTGGCACGCTTTTTGTCCCGAAGGCCAGCGCGGCGATGGCCTGTGCTCCGCCGATCTTGTATATTTCCTTCACATTCAGCAGGTTCGCCACGGCCAGGATGTAGGGATTGACCCGGCCATCTTTCCCCGGAGGGGTCGCGATGACAATGCGCTTCACCCCCGCGATCATTGCCGGAACAACGGTCATGTAGACCGATGACACCAAAGGCGCCGTTCCCGCCGGGATATAGACGCCGACGGAATCAAGCGGCTTGTACTCCTCTTTCAATAAAATACCGTCCGCGCTCTTGATACAGCACGGTTTCTTGATCTGTTTGCGATAAAAAGCGGTGACATTATTGATCACCAGTTTGAGTGAACTGATAAAATCAGGCGTGATATTCTGGAACGCGGAACTGATCTCGCTTTCCGCCACACGCAGGTCTTTCGCCGTCAACTTCACCTTGTCAAAGCGGCGGGTATATTTCAGCACCGCCACGTCTCCGTTCAGCCGGATATCCGCGAGCATGCGCTGGACTTTATCAACTGTGCTTTGCCGGCGGTAATACATATTGCGGTTAAAAAGCGATTCGATGTTCTTGCTGTTAAGCTTGAGAAGTTTCATAGCCTGATGCTTTCTTTAATGATCTTTGCCGCGTTATCGAACACGGATGCCAGTTTTCCAGGATCCTTACACCCGGCTTGCGCCATATTGGGGCGCCCGCCTCCTGAACCGCCGAATAAAGCCGTGATCTTCCCGACCAGTTCCCCGGCTTTAAGCCCTTTCTTCACCAGGTCATCGGATAAAGCGATAATGACGGAACCATCGTCTTGCGTTGTTGCGGCCAATAACGCCACCACCGACGGGCATTTTTGCTTGACCAGGTCGGAAACCCGGCGTAATGTTTCCATGTCGACATCCCTGAACAAATGCGCGACAAAAGCCGCTCCGCAAACCGTATCGGCTTTTCCGATAACATCCCCCAGGGACGATTTGATCACTTCGAAATTCAATCCTGTGATCTCTTTCTGCAGGTCCTTGACGCGCCTGGACTGCTGTTCAACGCGCAGGGCCACTTCATCCGTTGTGGATTTCAAGATAGCGGCGGCTTTCTCCAGCTGTTTTTCCCTGGCGCGTACGAAGTCCAGCGCCTTGATCCCGGTAACAGCCTCGATACGGCGGATCCCCTGGGCCACGGCCCCTTCAGAGGTGATCTTGAACAGGCCGATCTGTCCGGTCGAGTCCAAATGGGTGCCGCCGCAGAATTCCTTGGAATATTCCCCCGCCGATACGACCCGGACGGTCTCTCCATATTTCTCGGCGAAAAATGCCAGTGCGCCGCTTTGTTTGGCTTCTTCAATGGTCATCACTTTTTTGACCACCACATCACAACGGCGGATAAAACTGTTGACGGTATCCTCGATCTTTTCGCATTCTTCCTTGCTGAGCCCCTTGGAATGCGTAAAGTCGAAACGCAGGCGGTCTTCATCGACGAGAGACCCCTGCTGCTTGATATGCCCGCCCAAAACCTGCCGCAATGCCGCCTGCAGAAGATGTGTGGCGGAATGATTGCGCATAATGGCCATCCGGCGCTCACCATCGATCGATGCCTTGAGGGGGTCACCGGCCTTGATGACCCCTGTAACAACCCCGCGATGCACGAACACATCGCTTTGTTTCCGGGTATCTTTGACCTCAAATGATCCGTCCTTGCTTTTCAAGAAGCCGGTATCTCCGGCCTGGCCACCCTGTTCGGCATAAAAAGGGGTCTTATCCAGGATAACAGCCACAGTGTCGCCGTCTTTAGCTTCGGCAACGCTTGCTCCCCCTGCGAAGACCGCCAACACCGTCACATCGGCGGAAGGCTGGTCGAACCCTACGAATTCTGTCTTTGCCAGGCCTTTGACATCCACATCACCGGCAACGAACACATCCCCCTGCATTTTGCTACCGGCGCGGGAGCGCTCTTTTTGATCGTTCATCATTTGTTCCACGATCAAATTGGCTTTCGTGACCATGTCTTCGGAGAACTTTTCGGCGGCTTTAGATTGGATCAGATTGATCGGCAAACCATAGGTATCGCGGTAAAGAAACATCAGCGCTCCAAGCGTCCCGACATCGGCCCCGGCTTTCAATCGGTCCAGTTCTATCAGGAATTCCGGGACTTTTTCGCCGTTCAATTTGATGACCGCTTCTTCAACACGCCGTACGGAATCGGTAATATCCCCTTGTTTATTACCGAGCTCCGGATATGGGCCCTGCATCGTGTCAACAACCGTGCGCACCAGCTTGTGCGTCAAAGGTTTCTTGATCCCCGCCTGGATAAGGATATTGGTCATATCTACGATCAGCCGGCGCATCACATAGCCGCGGCCTTCATTGGACGGGACAACACCATCGCACAGCCCGAACGTCACCGCGCGGATATGATCCGCGATAACACGCGTTTCCCGAAGGGATATCCTGGTGTTCTCCGCAGCGATCATTGTATCGATCGCGCGGATAATGTCAGCGAAAAGGTCCGATTCATAATTGTTCTTCCTGCCCTGTATGACAGCGGTCAGGCGTTCCAGCCCCATTCCGGTATCAATATTCTTCGCCGGCAAAGGAACAAGCACTCCGCCGTCTTTACGTTCATATTGGGTGAACACAAGATTCCATACTTCGCAGAAACGGCCGCAACTGCAATCAGGGTTGCAATCCGGATTCTTGCAGTTATTCACACCCCAGTCATAAAAGATCTCGGAACACGGGCCGCATGGCCCGTTGGGGCCGTTCAGACGCGCATTGGAAGGCCAGAAGTTGGACTTGTCCCCCAACTTGACGACCATCTGCGCCGGGACCTTGATATCATTGATCCAGATCCCATAAGCTTCCTCGTCATCTTTATGGACCGAGACCCAGATCCTGTCCGGAGGGATATTCATCACGGTCGTCAGGAATTCCCAGGCCCAGTGAATGGCGTCGCGTTTGAAATAATCACCGAAAGAAAAATTCCCCAGCATCTCGAACATCGTGTGATGAAAGTCCGTCACACCTACCTCGGGAAGGTCATCCGTACGAAGGCACTTCTGGGATGTGGCGGCGCGTGTAAAATCCGTGATATGCCCCATGAACTGCGGCTTGAACTGCTGCATTCCGGCTGTGGTGAACAGCACGGTCGGATCGTCCTTGGGTACCAGCGAATCGCTCAACGCGACCTTATGCCCTTTGGAACGGAAGAACTCCAGAAATTTTGATCGTATTTCGTGTCCGGTCATAACTCCCTTATTACCTTGTTGATCGTTTCTGCCGAAAATCCTCGCCGGGCAAGAAAATCCATGATTCGTTTCTTGCGCTTCAATACAGGGATATCCTTGTACAGCCTTGCCCTGCGTTCCACGATGTCCCGGGCAACCGCAGCCTCATCATGTTCACCGCGGAGATCTTCCCATAATGCGATAATGTATTCTTTTAGAATACCTTTTTGTGTTAGTTCTCTTGCCACCCGGCGAAATCCGTATTTCTTGAGCCGGCTCTGCATCCAGATCCTGGCAAAAACCGTGTCATCGATATAGCCGAGCTCTTTGAATTCTCCAATAATCCTTGAAGAAACATCCTCCGTAAAACCTTTGTCCCGAAGTTTGGCCTTTAATTCTGCTTCACTGCGGGGCCTTAATTTAAAAAGGCGAAGGGCGTAACCCTTCGCCTTTCTTAATGCTTCCTCTGGCGCAAGTCCGTCCACCCGGGTCACTCCGCGGATTTTTTGCCCTCGACCTTCGCCGGGGCGTCTTTGGCCTTCGCTTTCTCAATGATCAACTTTTCAAGCTTCTGGGCCGCCTTGACATTCTCCTCAAAGAACTTCTTAGCGTTCTCCCGGCCCTGGCCTACGCGCTCCCCTTCGAACGTGAACCACGCGCCAGCCTTGTCCAATACATTGAATTTGACTCCCAGGTCGACCAGGTCGCTGGATTGGGATATCCCTTCGTTGAAATAGATCTCGAATTCGGCATCACGGAACGGCGCGGCCACCTTGTTCTTTACGATCTTGGCCCGGACACGATTCCCGATCACTTCATCGCCTTTTTTGATGGCTTCGATACGGCGCAGGTCGATCCGCACCGACGAATAGAATTTGAGCGCATTCCCGCCGGTGGTTGTTTCGGGATTTCCGAACATTACACCGATCTTCATGCGGATCTGGTTAATAAAGATAATACAGGTATTGGATTTGCTGATCACCGCCGTCAGTTTACGCAAGGCCTGTGACATCAGGCGGGCATGCAGCCCCATATGGCTGTCGCCCATCTCACCGTCGATCTCCGCCTTGGGTGTCAACGCCGCGACCGAGTCAATAACAACCAGGTCCACCGCGTTGGAACGCACCAGTGTTTCCGCGATCTCAAGCGCCTGCTCGCCGGTATCCGGCTGGGAGACCAGAAGGTCATCAAGCTTGACCCCGATCTTCGCCGCATAAGACGCATCAAAGGCATGTTCGGCATCGATGAACGCCGCTGTCCCGCCCTTTTTCTGGATTTGGCGGATGATACTCAGTGTCAATGTGGTCTTCCCTGACGATTCGGGGCCGAAGATCTCGACCACGCGTCCGCGCGGAACGCCACCTATACCCAAAGCCAGGTCTATCCCCAGAGACCCCGTAGAAATAGAATCCACATCGGCACGGACGGTCCCGTCCAGCTTCATGATAGACCCCTTGCCGAACTGCTTTTCGATCTGTGTTAAAGCCAGATCCAGCGCCTTGCGCCTGTTGTCCAATTCCACCGGTGTCAAGCCGGCTTTCTTCACTTCACTCATAAAACCTCCCATTTAAGTCATTAATATTATTGGGGGGACGATGATTATACCGAAGGAGCTAAAAGTTGTCCAGCCCTTAAAACGCGTGTTTCTTATAATACTCCCGGAACTTTTTCAGTTTTATGATCAGGTCATTGTCTTTCTTGGCCTCGGCTATCTTTATGGCAAGTTCATATGTAGGAGGATATTGCGGGAATGAGCGGATAACAGGATAAATATCCAGCAAAGCCGCTTCATAATTCCCCTTGCGGAACATGATATGCGCCCTGTTGAGCCGTGCCGGGATGACCCCGTCATTCCCTAAAGCGATCACGCGGCCATAATCGACCAGGGCAAGTTCAATATCCCCGAGATATTCGTAGGACAATCCACGATTGTAGAAATAAGTCCCGTTGCTGCCGCGAGAAAGAATGATGCAGCGGTTAAAGAAAGGGATCGCCCGTTCGTATTGCTTGGCCATAACATAAAAGAAACCGACATTATCCAGGGCATCTTCGTCATTGGGGCTGAGCCTTAACGCGCCGTAAAAAGCCTTGATCGCCGTCAGTTTTCGGGCGGCGTTGACCTTGCGTTCAATGGACCCGGCGAAAACAGCCTTGAACTTTGCGGGGGATGTTTTGACATAACCACTCAAGGCTTTGATAAAAGCCTCCTTGTTATCCTTGAATGAATGGTTTTCCAAAAGGGATTCTCCGAATGCGTTCAAGGCAAAAGGCGACCGGTAATGCTTCAGGTTGTCTTTCCAAAGGGAATAACTGTCTTTCCATACACCCGTTCTTGCGTGGGTCATCGCCATCAACAGTATCAGGAACGCAAAAAGCAGCGGATACCCCCAACGGGAATATTTTGATCCGAGGAGTTTTTCAACAATGGTCCCGAAAAGAAAACAAAAACCGAGGCTGGGTAAATACATAAAGCGGTCTGCGACAAAGGTAAGATCATAGAAATCAAACCGCCATATAAAGAACAGGGAAAGGGTATAAAAACCTGCTGTAAATAAGACGAGCCTGTTCCTGCGCCAGAACCACAGGAAAAATAACAGGACCAGGCATAAAATAAAAGCAGAGCCATATTCCGGATTAAATATATTGATCGAGAATATGGGTTTGTACACCGCGGCAAGATCGACCGGGAAAAAGAATTTCTTTATATAGAACATCGCACACCAGACCCACAATAAAGGGGAATAATCCCATGAAGAATTCGTTCCCCTGGCATTCATCATATATGTGATCAAGGCCAAAGGGACGACGGTCAGAAAGAAAGGCAGTTTCTCGAGGATCAGCTTCCAGGTAAAAGAACGGGATCTGTGCCAGTCCAAAAGGAATAATACCAGCGGCAGGCTTAATGCCATGGGTTTTGAGAGGATGCTCAGGGCGGCCGCAAGGAGCGCGAAAATATAATCCCGTCCTTTCCCGGAATCGGTATAACGCAGATAAAAAAGAAGTGATAATAAATAAAAGAAAGCGTATAACAGGTCCTTGCGCGCGGTTACCCAGGCGACCGGCTCGACATGCATCGGATGTACGGCAAAAAGAAGTATGCCCGTAAAAGCCGCAAGGCGGCTTAACCGAAGAGCCCTTGCGAAGAAAAAGGCCGCGGCACAGACCGCAAAATGCAGCATCAAATTGATCGTGTGGGATATCCATGGATGTGAGCCCCAGAACGTATTCTCATAGAAATACGTCAGGATCGTCAAAGGGATATACGTTTTATTGGCCGTATCGGGCGTAAAAAATATATCCCATGGCGTATTGCGCCAATTCCCGTCCCGAGCCAGCGAATTATAAAAGAAATGCGTGTTGTCATCAAAATTCAGCATGTAGGCGGCATGGGACAGCGGAGAGAAAGTGATCAGCACAATAGCGGCAAAGAAAGAGGCCCACAGGAAATCCCTGTTACCAAAGCACTCTGTGATCGATCGTTTATTAATGTTCATTCCCCTGTCCTTTTGATCTGCATAGAATATATTTCGGGTTGATCACAGTATAAGATCCCGGATATAACGCTTCCGCGAGGGTATATCTTCTCCAAAGAGGATCGGAAGCTTTGTGAAGCCATTTTCCCGCATAATTGCCCGGGCATGTGTGCGGCACAAAGAAAGAAAAGTCTTTTTCATGACGATGCTGGCTGACAAAAGAAGTTGTCGCATCCAGGAAATTCCTTCGGGGCTTGTCAAGCCTGGCGATCATCGTATTCACATCCTGGATCGAAAGGGCATTAACAAGGATCATCCCCATGCAAAGAAAATACGCTCCGGTACGGATAAAGAGCCCATCTGGACGGGCGCTGATATTGTCGAGTGACAAGAAAGCATACGCCATCGGCAATGCTATCACCCAAAAGAAATAGATATAGTAGGAATTAAGGACCAGCCCGGTCAATAGCCCCCGTGAATTAACACGCCCTAAACAAATGAAGAGGGTCAGGCTCAGGATCATGGAAAACAAGAGAACGATCAGTTTGCGCTTTTCCGGTGATAAGTGTGCCCGTGAGTATACTACCCCCGAAAAAAAAAGTCCCAATACCAGAAGCCCTCTGAAAACATATACATTCAGTGCCGTGAACGGCCATTGAAGATCCAAAGTGAACGGCGAGACGGCCACCCGTTCGATCGGGATGATCTCCGCCGCTTTCAGAAAAATACCAGTCGTCAAAAACCATTTGAACGCGATCACCACGTTTAAAATAGTATCGACAGAAAATACCCGGCTGGCGATGCGGCCTGATTCAGGGTGCATAATGGAATTTCTAAGAAGAAAATCCGTAATGTTAATGAAGAAATAAATAAAGATCGGTAGCAGGAACAGGATGAACCATTGTCTGGAGCGGTCCGTGAACGCCGAAACGACGGCGAAACATAAACAAAAGGCCACGCCTGCTTCAAAAATAAAAGATCCCAACAGCAAAAACAGGATACAGCTCCATAAAGAGGACAGGTCTTCCCTGTTACGATGGAACCTTAACCATCTTAAGATCCCTTCCAGTATAAATACACAAAATATCATATAAGCGCTGATATTATGCCAAACGACCATAGGCAGATTGGGAAGCATCAATAAAAAGAATCCCGCGACCACTGCGGCGGAGATCCCGGAACGGATGGTATTCAATAAACGGTATAAAGAGAACCCGACCAGCAAATGCAGTAGAATAGCCATCCCCTGCCATAAAGTAAAATTGTAACCAAACACAAATAATTGGGACGTGAGCCATAAATTTAATAAAGGACGGAACAAGAACTGGTCGGAGCGCATAAAGAGCGCCTCGCGGTTCAATGAATACGCGCCTAATGTCCTGTCCCATGCGTTATCACGCAAAGCCATATCTGCCAGAAATCCGAGTTGATCGTGTTTCGGAGCGTGCTGCAACGAAGGCCAGTAAGCCCAGATAGTCAGAAGAATAAAAATAATGAAAACAAAATGTTTCATCACGGGATATCCCTCGAATGGACTGCCCTTGTATAGGTACTGTAATGCCGGGACACCTGGGGGTCATAAGGCCACAAAACCATTTCCTGGTCGAGCACTTTCTTCGCTTCTTCCAGCTGATTCGCCGTCACATAAACATTGAACAAAAGGTCATAGCCGCTCATGGCTTTGGGATCCAGGATCAATAACCGCTTACTGTCGTCGATGGCTCTTCCAATATCCCCCAGCAGGACCGCTACGGCCCCTCGTGCCAGGAATGCCTCATAGTTATTGGGATCAGATTCGATGGCCATGGATAAGGATTCAAAGGCCTTGGCATAAAGCCCCAGATTGGTATAGCATCGTCCCATTATAATAAAATCATGTGTCTTGGCCGGGAATTTGGCGATCTTCTTTAAAGTGAACGCCAGGGCCTTATTATAATTCCCTATAAAAAGCAGTTCATTGATATACCCCGAATAAGTGGAAACAAGCGGGATCTCCTGAAAACGGCTTTTTCTCCAGAGCGGACGGGATAATTCATGATGATACCAGCGCAAAGCGAACAAAGACCTGAAATATTTTAGTTTGCCCTGCACCAGCGACTTCTGGAATGGGGTCGTCGGGACGGATGGCAACTGACAATAAACAAGTTGTTCAAAGTAAGGCGCGATCTTCCTGTAAGCTTTTTCGTCGGAGAGTGACTGGGCGCGCATATATTGTGCGAAATACAGGCGTGGCCTGAATTCCAGGATGTGGCTCCAGAATGTCCAGGAATTCCGCCAATATTTCACCTGCTGGCATGTGCCGAGCATTAATCCGGCGAATAATAGCGGGATGAAGAATACAGCGGCCGCCCTGATCAATGATCGCGGCTCACGCAGCATCTTGTCAAAATAAAATCCGATCAGGAAACATATCCCCGCGCTTGGAAGATACATGAAACGATCTGCCACGAGAGTCGGGTCAAGGATGTCAAATCGACAGAGAAAGAATATTGACGCCGTATAAGATCCAACAGCAAAAACAAACCAGCGGGATCTTCTGTTCCTGAACAGCATCAGGATCATCACGAATATCCCGAGTGCCGCCATCCAATATTCGGGATTGTGGATATTGACCGGTGTTGCAACATCATACAAAGCCAACAGATCGACCGGGACAAAGAACTTCTTTAAATAAAAGAAGAACGTCCAGTCCCAGACCAGGAATGATGAGGGGAATGAAAACCCGACAACACGGGTATTCATCAGATACGTGATCCCTGCGACCATGAAGGCCGATGCAGCGAACGGGGCTTTTTCCAGCAAGGACCTCCGGGTCAAAGGCCTGGACCTGATATAATCGACCAGGAACATGATCAACGGCAGACTTAACGCCATTGGCTTGGACAACAGGCTAAGGATCGCCATTCCCAGCGCGCCGATATAAAAGCTTCCCCGGCGGGTATCCTGAAAACGGCAATAAAAGACCAAGGAGAGAAGATAAAAGAAGCTGTATAAAACATCCTTGCGTTCTGTCACCCAGGCGACCGACTCGACATGCATCGGATGGAACGCAAAAAGAGCGGCCGCGATGTACGCTGCCATAAAAGTCAAGCCAAATTGTAGCCCCAAAAGAAGGATAAGAACGATATTACAAAGATGCAGGGTCAAATTGATCAGATGGGAACTGAAAGAGGTTAACCCGAAGAACTGTTTTTCCAGGCAGAACGATACCGCCGTTAACGGGATATACGTCCTGTTCGCTGTTTCCTCTTTTAGGAACACCCTGGATAAGAACGAACGGTCCCCGTTAACAATAAACGGGTTCTCCTGCACATGAGAGGGATCATCCCAATTGATGTAGTCTGCTTTGAAGACTGGAGAATAAACAAGAATAGCGGCTATCAGCAAGGCCGAAACAGCTCCAGCTTTCTTAAAAGACGATGAAAAGGGCATCGGCCACTTCAATCCGATCCTCCAATAATAAAATGCGCATAGGATATCACGGCGACCGCGGCGGTCTCGACCCTCAGCACGGTCTCGCCCAATGAAACAGGGACAGCGCCTTTACGTATCGTGTAATCTGCTTCCTCCGGAGAAAAGTCGCCTTCAGGCCCAATGAAGAAAACAACGGCTCCCGGCCGGGGTTCACGACGGTCCAAAGCCTCTTTTAATAATGTTCGCTTGCCTTCAAGCCAGGGGAAATATAATGCATTGCTTTCTTTCGCGAACAGGTCCACCGCTGTCTCCAGCGCCATGGCGGGGTATACTACCGGGAACCATAATCGCTGGCATTGCTTGGAGGCGCTCAGAGCCACTTTGTTGAATCGTATTCCCATGCGCAAGACAGCCTCTTTGGAAGGGACGATCTCGGTACGTTTTGTGACAAGAGGGACTATTTCATCAACGCCGAGTTGTGTGCATTTTTCAATGATATCTTCGAACTTTGACCGTTTGGGTAAAGCACAGGCCAGAATGATCTTTACCGGGGAAGGTAAAAAAGACCGGACCTCTTCCAATAATTCCACTTGAATGTGCTGTTTTGAAATACCAATGATCCGGGCTGCACCCAAAGCCCCTTGGCCATTGATCAGCTCCACTGCGTCCCCAGGGCGCAAACGAAGGACCCGCGCTATATGATGAACCTCATCGGGGTCATCAATAACAAGCGGTTCCTGTTGTTGTAAAAGGGCGGCGCAATAAAAACGGTGCATGGTCAGAAACTGTTTTTTTCAGGGTATACAACAACATCGAGCGTAACTGCAGAATTAATAAGTGTCGCATCGCTCACAACGATCGGCATTGTAAAAACACCACTGGTGAACCTTGCCGCGACAGGGTTATCCAAAACACCGATCGCCGTATCAAAAGTGGTGCAGGCACCAGTGGTCGCCCGTAAACATCTATATAATACGTTTCCGGCCAATCTTGAATAACAAGCCCATGGATTTACGCCGGCGGGATCGTTCCGAAAACAAAAATCCGTGGGATTATTGAACCACACTCCCGAAGAGGTTCCCGTCCCCATACCTTCCGCGTTAATGGCATCACTTTCTATGGTGCTGACAATAGACTGTGCGCGAATGAATACGGCTGATCGTGCTGTTTCCCCCCGGTCAATGTTCAGGACCGCCTGACTCGCCGCGAATATCCCTCCCATCATGATACTTATGATCACGACGGATACAAGCAACTCAATAAGGGTGATCCCTTTCATAAAAGCCTTTTATGGAGTATTGATATTGGCCGTTACTTTACGGGATCCGCTGTCATCCACAACCGTATATGTCCCGTTGTATCCTGGAAATTCAGCGTAGGTGGGCATATTATAAGGGCCGCCAGGCTTAAGCGGACTTGCCGCATCTCCCCAACGGTTGGCATAAACTTCATTTCGCAAGGATTCGAGGAATACCTGACCGTAAGCAACGCCTCGAACATCCGTTGAAGAATCTGAAACCCTCCGCTGGGCCAGCGACCTGAGGGCTCCGAATATGGCGGCGGCAGAAAGAGTGAATACCACCGCGGCCACGATCACTTCAACTAAAGAGAACGCAGACTTTTTACCCATAGACCGTTCACGGACAATCAGTGCCTGCGCACACAACAGCCCCTGTCGCAAGGGTCAATGTCGTTTGAAAAACCGCTGCCCCTCCCGCTGCCGTAGCGACGCAAGTGGTTGGCGAAGCAGGAGCTATCCCGTCATTACAGGCATACGTAGTGCCGCCAGTGGACACAAGATTTAATGACAACGCTGCGTTCAGAGCGCCGAGGTTTGCGCCGCGGAGGTTGCTTGCCAAATTTGCCCTGTACAAGGCTTGCGATGCATGAATAATCGTCAGGTTATTCTGGGCGTCTCTTGCCCTGGCCCGGGACATGGCTTTGGTAAAGCTGGGGACACCAAAAGCCGCCATTACACTAATAATGGCCATAACGATGATCAATTCGACCATAGTAAAACTTTTTTTATTGATCATACGCGCCTCATCAATGTGGGACCTGTGCATTAAGATATACCAGACTTCCGGAGCATGAAGGACAGTCATATACTCCGGCACTCGTAGTCCTGATCGTATATACAGGGCCGTTCTTGCGAACAACCGCTGCAACATAGCCTGCCGTATTACAATTGATGTTAAAGTTCACCGGTGCTATAGAAACATCCAGTGCCGTACATAGAGCACTGGTGTCATAATTGGGATTATGATCCAGAAAATACCTTTGTTGAGCAGAGAACAGTGTCTGTGCCGCAGATACGCCTTCCGAGAATATCCCCTTTTCTTTCTGCGCAAAGAGCTTCGGCAAGGCAAATGAGGCCATAACGCCAAGAATGACTATAACAACGATAACTTCTACTATTGTAAAGCCCTTCTTGTCCATTTAGAAAAAAAAGAGAGCGTCCCGAAGAACGCCCTCTTTTCCTTAAAAAAATTAATAAGGAAGGGTCGATACTGCAACAATAACAGTTGAAGACCCTGTTTTATTAATGATCCCCAAGAATGGACCGCCGACATTTGCCGCAAAAGTTGTTGTTCCGGTGCTGCCTACAATTTGCATCATAACGAAGTTTGCGGTATTACGTGTTGCACGCGCCCACCACTGGATAGACGCAGAAGCGGTATCCGGATTGCTTTGGGTATAGGTGAACCGAGCCGCCGCCGGAATGGGTACGCCCAATTCCGCTGAAGTCCGGCAAACCGAAAAATTACCGGCGCCATCATAACAACCGATCGCCGCTCTTTTGATCGCTCCCATAAACTGCATGGCTTCCGCGGCTTCAGATGCGTCGATCTGTGCTGTCAAACGCGGCAACGCCAACGTTGCCAGAACGCCTAAAATAACGATGACGATGATGATTTCGATGAGTGTAAAACCTTTCTTATTCATACTTTCTCCTTTTTTATAGTGTAAATATATGCAATCTATAAACATCGTCCTTTTCAATGAAAAATTAACACTACCTTATTTAATTATGCCACAAAAGGTTTACGTTTACAAAACAAATAATGAATAATTTATTTTTAAGAAATTAATGATAATAAGTAATTTTAAAAAATATACATTCTAAATATCAAAGTTAATAAGGCAGCGTCGATACCGCAATAGCAACAGTTGACGACCCTGTTTTATTAACGATCCCCAGGAATGGATTTGCAGTTGCCGCAAACGTTGTGATCCCGGTATTGCCTACAATTTGCATCATAATAAAATTGGCGGTATTACGTGTTGAACGCGCCCACCACTGGATAGATGCCGAAGCGGTATCCGGGTTGCTCTGTGTATACAGGAACCTGGTCGCCGCCGGAATGGGTACGCCTAATTCCGCCGAAGTACGGCAAACCGAGAAATTACCGGCGCCATCGTAACAACCGATCGCTGCTCTTTTGATCGCTCCGAAGAATTGCATGGCTTCCGCGGCTTCAGATGCGTCGATCTGTGCTGTCAAACGCGGCAACGCCAATGTTGCCAGAACGCCTAAAATAACGATGACGATGATGATTTCGATGAGTGTGAAACCTTTTATATT
Source organism: Candidatus Omnitrophota bacterium (assembly GCA_903908245.1). Lineage (GTDB taxonomy): Bacteria > Omnitrophota > Gorgyraeia > Zapsychrales > Fredricksoniimonadaceae. Next base: position 11,832 of record CAIVRE010000017.1, on the reverse strand, counting down.
CATACTTACTCCATATCAATGATATTCACTATGGTTGTTGGATCATAAGGAAAACGGCTAAATCTCCACATTATCTAATTATACTAAAGAATCACAAGCCATACAAAACAAATAAAAAAATGTTTTATTTATCCGCCAGTAGAGATCGACAAAAGCGGCAGGAACATTGCAATGACCATGGTCCCGATGACACCACCCATAACCACCAGCATGACGGGTTCAATGAGGACGGAAATATTCCTCATGAAGTCCTCCACCTGCCCTTTGTAAAAAACGGCCACATGGCCGAGCATTTTGGACAATTCGCCCGTCTCTTCCCCCACGCGGATCATCTGAACCGAGATCGACGGGAAAAAAGAACTTTTTTCCAGGGCGTCGGCCAGGAGCTTTCCTTCCCGCACGGCGTTGCGCACATCCTTTAATACTGCGCCGCAGACCATATTATCGACGAGACGCTCTGATATTTCCAGGGCGTAAAGGATCGGCACACCGCTTTCAATAAGGATAGCCATCTGGGAGGTGAATTTCTCAACAACAACAAGCCGGAAAATATTCCCGACCGTAGGAAGATTGTAAAGGAACATTTCTGTTTGCCAGCGGCCGACGGACGTTTTGACATACGCCTTGAAAGCGAAGACCATCCCGGTGATCGCGGCAACGATGAGAAGGAACTGCGTCTGAATGAATTTGAACAGCGCCATCATCATGATGGTAATGCCGGGCAAACTCATGTTCAGGTTCTTGAAGACCTTCTCGAAGATAGGCCCGATGAACAAAGCGAACGCTAGGACCGCCAGGAAAACGATCACTGTCAGCACCGCCGGATAGATCAACGCCCCGATCAACTGCGACTGGAACTTGACGCTCTCTTCCGCGTATTCCGTCAGTTTCTTCAGGACGCGGGGCATTGTCCCCGACGCTTCTCCGACCTCGACGAGGCTCACCCAGAACTGACCGAAGACCTTGGGGTGTTTGTCCAGGGCTTTGCTGAAGGCCATCCCCTGTTCCACATCACTGCGCACCTCGGCAACAACCATGGAAAGTTCACGGCTTTCAAGCTGGTCGAGGATAACGGTAAGGCTTCTTAAAAGAGGAACACCCGCTTCGAGCATGGTGGCTAATTGACGGGCAAAAACAACAATGTCCTGCAGTTTGGCCTTGTTATGCGTATAATTCCGCTGCGCGGCCTTTTTGGAGGAAGATTGGGCATTTTTTTGCGCTTCCTCCAGCGGTTGAATGGCAACAACAAAGACTCCCTGGGTCTGTACGCTTGAAACAGCGTCATTGCTGTCCTTCGCGTCCAACACCGTGGTCTTGCTTTTTCCTGATTCATCTTTAAATGTAACAAGGAATTTTGGCATGGATTATCCCGCGGTCACACCAAATATCTCTTCAAGGCTGGTGATGCCTGCTTCAACTTTCCGTATGCCTGCTTCAAAAAGAGTCATCATCCCGTTCTTGCGGGCGGCATCTTTCAGGTCGCTGTAACCGGCATTCTTGCCGATCAGGCGACGGAGTTCTTCGTCGATCAAAAGGACCTCCGCAACGACCATCCGGCCTTTATACCCCGTATGCGCACATTTGTCGCAACCTTTGGCCCTGTAAATAAGGTCGGCCTTGAGCTTGATCTCCCCGAGTTCCTCTGGTTTGGGCTCATAAGGCTCTTTGCAATGAGGGCAAAGCTTGCGCCCGAGCCGCTGAGCGATGATCATCGTCAGGGACGGTGTTAAAAGATAACTGGGGACCCCGATATCCAGCAAACGTGTTATGGCCGATGCCGCGTCATTCGTATGCAGTGTACTCAGCACAAAATGCCCGGTCAGGGCCGCTCGTGTACAGATCTGGGCAGTCTCGAGGTCACGCACTTCACCTACCATGATGATATCAGGGTCCTGGCGCAGGAAAGCGCGCAGAGCCTCGGCAAAAGAGAACCCAATATCAGGCCTTACATGGACCTGATTGACCCCTTCAATACGGAATTCGACCGGGTCTTCGGCCGTCATGATGTTTTTGGTGGGGTCGAGCACTTCGGTCAAAGCCGAATAAAGAGTGGTGGATTTTCCGCTGCCTGTCGGCCCTGTGACAAAAAGGAGCCCGTAGGGCACTTTAAGCGCTTTGCGGATGATCTCGAGCTGGCTTGGCTCAAAACCAAGCGTTACCAGGTCCAATTTGATCGCCTCGCTGTCCAGGATACGCATGACGATCTTTTCACCCCAAACCGTAGGCAGGGATGATACGCGCAGGTCAACCGTGCGGTCTTCCAGTTTTGCGGAAATACGCCCGTCTTGCGGCAGACGTTTCTCGGCGATATCCAGTTTGGCTAGGATCTTGATGCGGGACACGATCGGCAGGTGTAAATGTTTCGCCGGCGGTGGGATCTGATACAACTCTCCGTCGATACGATAGCGCACCTCAACTTTGTCCTTGAAAGGTTCGATATGGATATCGCTCGCCCGTTCATCAATGGCCTGGCGGATGATCAGGTCCACCAGCTTGATGACCGGAGCCTCTTCGGCCCTTGCGATGACTTTGTCCAGGCTAAGCTCTGACTCGGTGGCATCATCGGTGGATACCGCCGCGCTGCTCGCCGGCGATATATCCCGGGAACGTTGCAGCGCTTCGCCCCAAAGCACGCTTCCGCCGGCCTTTGAGTCTCCGGCCACGTTGCCGTAGAACTCAAGGATGGTCTTAAGCAGGTCGCTCTTGGTGGCAATAACGAAATTGATCTCGCAATTGGTGATCTTCTTCAAATTGTCGATCATGATCAGGTCGAAAGGATTGAAGATCCCGCAGGTCAGCGAATTCATGTTGCGGTTCAGCGGAAGGACCAAATGCTCCTTGGCGAATTCATAAGGAATAAGTTTTTCAAGGCTCTGCTGGCGTTGCGGGTTAAGCATTCCTGACGCGCGCGAAGCATACGGAATAAGCAACTGGGAGGCAATGGCCGCGGCCAGGTCTTCCTCTTTCAGTATCCCTTTATTGACAAGGATCTCGCCAATATGGATCTTCTCTGTTTTCTGTTCTTCGAGCGCTTCCTGCAGCTGCGCTTCGGTGATAAGCCCCTGCTTGATCAATCTTTCGCCCAAACGAAGACGTGCCATAGTTATCCTTTTAAAACCCGTTGAGCTTGTCCATTTCGCGATCAATAAGGCCCGAGCGGATATCCGGGGCGGTTTGCTCCCGATCCGGCGCCAGTTGTTCACGCAAGCTTTTTGGACGAGCAAATTTATTGTTGGGATCCACCGAAATCGGCTGATTCGGATCAAGAACGCGCGGGGTGAGAAAAACGACCAGTTCGCGATCGGCTTTGTTTACCACTTTATGTTTAAAAAAGAATCCGATCAAGGGGATCTTGCTTAATATCGGGACACTGGAATTAACACTGTTGTCCTGGTAGCGCAATAATCCTCCGATGACGGCGGTCTTTCCATTCTCCACTCGTACCGTGATATTAACACTGCGCTCCTCCGGGTTTTTATATTCAGTGGAGGTGCCATCAATCATAATGGTCTGTATAGTCCCGGCATCTATAACTTTGGGGGCAATAGACAATAATATCTCATTTGTCAATGCGTTGACCTGCGGTGTAACGGTTAAAGAAACGCCTGTCTCATAACGCTCAAGGGCTACAGTGGCAGCAGAAGTGCTTGTTGCATCAGTCTTTTTACCGCCTATTACTTCATTCGTTGTGATCTGGATCGTCGCGGTCTCATTGTCCGGTGTAACGATGCGCGGGCGTGCCAAAGTCCTTGTTGAGGACTGTTGTTTTAAGAAATCCAGCACCAGCATGGAGTTGGCAAAATTCAGAGTCCCGGAAGAAAAAGTATTGGTTTGCGTTAAATTCAGCTCTGTAACCCGGTTGGTCCTCCAGGGGAAAACACTCCCCTTGGTCTCATTGTTAATATGGGCATTCAAATTAATATTGGAACCAAGTTTATCCAGGACGCTGGTGGAAACATCCAGCATTTCCATTTCAATGACCACCTGGCGGACCGGGATATCAAGCCTGGCGATCATCCGTTCGATCGCTGGAAAATTTGTTTCAACATCGGTGATAACAAGGCTGTTCGTGCGGGTATCATCAACGACCTTGCCATTCTTGGTCAATACAGAAGAGATCGCTGCGGTGAGCGAACCTCCGCCGGAAGCAGCTGGAGCTGCGGCTCCGGATCCGGCGGCCACAGTGGTCTTCATTTTCGAGGAATCGACGGAAGCATACCTCAACGCGAATATCCGGGTAATGGTCGTCTCTAGCGCCACCGGTTTTGTTTTTACAATAAAGAGATTCATTGATTCATTGTACTCATAAATAAGATCATTGGCCAATAGGACCTGGTTCAGGGATTCTTCTACCGGGACATTTTCCAGATAAACAGTGATCTTGATATCAGGGGCCACATCCTTATTGAGAATAAAGTTCGCCCCGATCTGTTTTGAAAGCGCCTTAAGGACATCTTTCAGGTCGGCACTCTTGAAATCCAGAGAAAGTTTCTGGGAATATTGAGGAAGTACAAAGCCGGACGTTCCTTCCTGGCTTGCCATTACAGGCCCGGAGAGCATTACAAAAGAAAGAAAAAAGAACGGCATCATACGCAAGTTGATCATCATTCCCCCCGGGTTGTATCTGTAATAGCAATGACGAAGTCTGTATTTTTATACTGGACCTGGATATTGTTTTTGTTTATTTTCGTGACCGCGACATCCCCCTCGTGGATGGTGATCGTTTGCCCTTGTTCCACTACCTCTCCGTTCAATAGCGCCATGGGGCGCGCCGCATTGTAAATAATGCCGGTCAGGGCCAATTTGGGCGGATCTACTACCGGCGGCGGCGGCGGCGGCGGAGGCGGTGGAGGCGGCGTAGGCGGCGCAGGCGGCGGCGTAGGTTCCGGTACCGGTTCCGGTGCTTTTACTTTTGTCTTAAAAGGATCGATCAAGGCATGGATCGCCTGCTCTATCGCTCCGACAACTCCCGGTTTCTGTGTCGTGGCGGCAAAGCCTTCGGACACACGGAAAAATATAAAAGCCGTCAAAATTCCTGTCAGCCAAAACAAAGTCCATGGATTACGATCGATCATCTTTTTCATTTTCCTAATAGCTCAATAGAAGACACGATAACCGTCATGTCAAGTTTTACCGAATCATCCCCCGGCCCTTTGGCATCAGGAAGACTGGAAGGCCGTACACTCCAGGAATCCACTTTCAAGGCATATGGAGCTTGTTCAATGTCATTAATAAAAAGCAGCGCATTCTTAAACCCATTCACGGAACATGAAAGCTGAGTGCTTATCCGGCCGAAAAAACCGTTGTCTTTGGATGCCGGCGGTGAGATGGCTGTTACGGTAACATTACGTTTATTGGCCAGCGATGTCAATTGGGTAATAAAACGGTTCTCCGGTAAAGATTCCGGCACACCGTCAAGCAGGGTCTTTGCTTCTTTGGAAAGATTATCGACATCCTGGATCGGTTTTTCTTTATCTGTCATCACCTGAATATCATTGGCCAGAACGCTGATCTTTCCCATCTGGATGGCACAGAACGGCCAGATGATGACGATCGTTACAAGAACAGCACCCGCGCAAGCGGTTTCGACCTTGTACTTGAACGCAAGATCTTTAAGATCCTTAAGCGTAAGTTTGGGAAGTGCAGAAGGCGCACTTTTCCCGCCGAACTTTCCTACACCGCCATACGCATTCGTGTCATCAAAATTGAACTTTACCATTATGCCCCTGGGCTCATTGGAACTCTATCGTGAACGCGGTTATTGTTTGTTTCGGGCCGCTGTTTGTTGTCTGCAAGGATTTTAATTTAATATCGGAAAAGAACCGTTTGACCTGGGCCGCATTCTTGAGCGTTTCAACGAACTGATTGATGACATTGAATTCCGCATTAGTGTCCCCCAGAAAAACAAAACCTGAAATGGTCATTTGCGCAGAATACTTGACAATATAATAATCCGCCGCCAGGAGTTTCTTGGAACGCGCATATTTCCCCGACGCTGCACCTCTTCCCGGATTGGTGCTGTCATAAGAGATCTCGACCGAATCAAGCCAGGCCTCTTTGGGCAATAAAGTCACAAGATCCACAAAGAACGGGGCCAGTGAACTTTTCAACGACAAACTCTTGATCGCGTTGATCTTGCTCGTCAATAATGCGACTTTATTGTCAATATCTTCTTTCGGTATCTCAAGATACCGGCCAAGCCGGGAAGAAACTTCCACTTTAAGCGATTGTTTCTTCGCAAGCTGGTCGTTCATCCACCACCAGCTGAGCGCCAGAAGCGCAAGGCATCCGCACGCGACCGCCGCGATCAAAAGAGCCTGCGGAGGTATGCTGAACGTCTTGACGCGTTCCGGCTTTTTCTGGCCGCCATGAACATTCCCCTCGCTTAGATTAAAATCAATGACCGCGGGCACAGCTCCGGAAAGGGCCGCACCAAAAGCCCGGACATACCCCAGATCAACGAGCGTAGTATTATTACCCTTTTCAAGTATTTGTTCAGGCACCAGGGTATCAACAGGAAGGCCGAGGTCCTCGTGCATCCCCTCCAGGAATGACGGATTTATTCCTGACGAGATCGCAACGATCCGTTCCACTTCCGGTGTCGCGTTGTTCCGCGAGAAGAAATCCAGCGACATTTTGACTTCATTGAACAACTTCAGGCGAAAGAAGTCATCATCTTTTGATTCACTGGAAGTCTGCGCCGACTGAAGCGAGAAGTCACGGATGAACCGTACAAACCCTTTGGAAACAACAGCGATCTCGCAGGAATCTTCCCGTGCGACAAGGATCCCGCTGACCTTCTCGGTATTGATCAGCTTGCGGAACACCAGCGAACGCAAAAGGCTCATCGCCGACGGTTCACTGTAAACCACGTTCACACCGGCCTGGAGCAGGACATTACAGTAATGCTCATATTGTGTTTTGCGGATGGCGGTCAAGGCTATCCCGATCTGCCTGGCGCCATCCTTGGTGATCGTTGTCGGATAATAGTTGAAAAAAAGATCTTCCAAAGGAAAAGGGATATACTTCTTGGCTTCGAACGCCACCATGCCCTGGATCTCTTCTGCCTTGACCCAGGGAATAATGAACCAGCGAACGATAATATCTTTGGACGGAAGGGAGAAGAACGCATTGCCTACTGAGAAAGAACCGGAGCGCAAGGCCCTTTGCAGGTTTTCAAGCAACCTGAGATCCGCGCTCAGATCCCGGATGCCAGGCCTGGAGTCGCGGTCAACATCATTAAAAGGCACGAACGTCGAACTGACGGCGATGTCTTTATTGAGCTCAACCAGGCTTATGCCGGCATTGCCCCAACAGATCCCTAGTTTTTTATTATTGACCATTAAAGAATAGATCCATTTAAATTATTAAAGACTATCGGCCAACCTTTGTCAAACAGTTTCAAATTAAAATGGTTACGGATATGTGACATTCACTTCGATTTTGGACCCGGTCCTGTAAAAATCAATATTATATGTAATATTATCCAGCCATACAACTTTATTGGCTAACGCAAGCCCCGAACTTAAGCGTGAATAAGCATCCCAATACCCTGCTTTGGCCAGGATCTCGGCCTTGGAGCGCTTGATCTGCTCGATCGGGGTAAGCGATGTGGACGCATTCCTGGAGAATACCCCGACCATCGTGATACTCATCATCAGGATAAAAGTGATCACAATGACCAGAATGATCCCGGATTCCTTATTTTTTGGCTTGATCAGCATCAAATACCTCCAGATAACTTTCGCATAAAGGGCATTTCATCGGGCCCTGGCCGGTCTGGTCAATAAAGACATGCCCGCAGTAAGGGCATCGCTTGACATGATCGGTCATATTCCATTGTTCAGCTGCTTTCTTGCGGCGAAAAGAGAACAGCCATAAAAACACAAGAACACCCAGGAGCGTAAAGAAATAACCCCCTGCGAATGTTTCAAGGTCGAACCTGATCATTGACGCGGCATCCTAAGGGGGATCCTCGGCGCGTCAGGGATCCCGGGGATCGCCTCCGGTACAGCATCATCGACCTCAACCCTCCGGGTTAAAAATTTGTTCGGTAATACCGCTTCCCCATCAGGCAGGGATATGACCGGTTTATCCACTATCACACCCAATTGCCAGGCCTTCGACTGTACAACCCCCAGTAACTTTGACGGCTCAAGGACCAGCACCTTACTGATCTCTTTCCCCGGGGAAAGCATTTGGGGCTGCAGGTCCTGCTTGCGCAATATGCTCCCCCAGAAGATCATGTCTACCCTGTATGGCTGAGACATCCCGCGCGTCGTAAAAACAACATACGTGAATACAAAAGCATGCAACAATCCGGCCAACAGGATCATGGCTATAAAACGGGGACTTAGCCAGTTATTCTTCACGGTCGCAAGCAACATCGATCCTTTCCACCCCAAGGCTTCGTCCGAGATTCCAAAGGTCCACCAGCCTTCCGACCGAAGCTCGCCGGTCAGCTTTTATAAGGACTGGCCGACGCTGCCCTTGAGGCCGTGACAAGACCTCTCTGAGTTCCTGGAGCGTTACCACCTTGTTATTATAAAAGAAAATATTTTCACTGGAAACAATGACCGTAATATTCTCGCCATTGGAAATATCACTGGTGACAGCCCCCGGCAGCCTGACTTTTACAGACGGCATGCCTGTGAATAAAGGAGAAATGGTCCAAAACAGGAATAATAAAAGAACAATGTTGATCAAAGGCACCAGATGAAACCCGGGAACTTTCGTTGTTTGAAGATGTTTGCGAAAATCCACGTGCTATCCCCTGTTGTCATTTTGATCCGGATCCATGATATGGTCCAGAAAGTGCGCCAGATCCGCAGCAGTCCTTTCCATCAGAACAACATAATCCGTCTGACAGCCGACCAGATAACTATGAGCCAGGACACAAGGGATCGCTACCATTAATCCGGCGGCTGTTGTTATGAGCGCCTCCCAAAGGCCGCCGGCAACACTACCTGGCATCAGTTGATTCAAGGCTTGTGCCCGCAGGGACATGGTGTGGAACAGTGAACACATCCCTATGACTGTTCCAAGAAGCCCCAGAAGAGGAGCCACCTGCCCGATGGCCAAAAGAGTCGGCATTCGTTCTTCCAAAAGAGGGACTTCATACCGGCTGACATTCTCCATCGCCGCCTCGATGTCCGCCTTGCTGCGGCCATAATGAAGCAGGCCGGATTTGAGGATCCTGGAAACGGGAGTACCAGAAAGATCACATACGACCATTGCGCCTTTAATATCGTTCTTACGCACTGCGGTAAAGATCCGGTCCTTCAGGTCCACCACATTCTCGCGAAGGCCATGAAAAAAGACCAGCTTTTCGATGACGATCGCCAGCGCGAATACCGAACATAAAAGGATCGGCCACATTAAAGGGCCGCCCAGTAAGAATATTTGCAATGGCTTTATTTCCGGCATATCCTGCCCGCTCTTATTGATCCTGTTTCTTGTTCCTGTTATTCGCTACCCAAAAGATCCGCTCTTTGGCGAATTTTGCCTCATCAACATCCATAGCGCCGACTTTTTCATACGCGGTCACGGCCTTATCCCACTCTTCCTTGTTCTCGTAGATCTTGCCTATCCGTAAATAAGCCTTTACGATCCAGTCCTGTTCTTTCGCGTGCAGGTAAGGCACTTTTACATACGCTTCCACGGCTTTATCCGGTTCGTTCATGGCCTCATAAGTATCCCCAAGCATGAATTGAAGCTGAACATCTTTCACCGAAGAAACTCCCTTGGGCGCGGCCAAAGCTTCGATATAGGAGTTGAGTTCTTCCGCATATTTCATGGCTTTCCTGTCGATCTGGGCGATCTTGAGCAGGGCATCCCTCTTGTATTCCGGGCTGGTTAAAATAATATTTTGATACGCCTCCACCGCTTTGGCCGGGTCCATTTCTTTGGTAAAGATCTCGGCGATCGCCAACTTGGCTTTGGCCGCAAGTTCTGGGTCGGAGGGGATATTCACGCTACGGTATTGTTCAAGGGCTTTATCCAGTACTCCCAAGGCGTAATATGCGCGGCCGAGTTCAAAATGAGCCAAATAACGTTTTTCATTCTCGGGGAAATCATTCAATATCCCGGCATACAGGTCCTTTGCCCTGTCATAAAGCCCGGACGACATGGCATGATCCCCCATCCACAAAGAAGATTCCAGCGCCGCGTCTGTCCGGGGATAACGAGTAACGATCTGTTCAAAAAGAAGCAAAGCTTCTTTGGTGCTTCCCATTTCATATTTTGTTTTAGCGATCCCGAGTTCCGCATTCTGCTGGACAGCGGGTTTGGAAGGGAAATCCTTCTGCATCTGCAAGAACGCGGCCAGGGCCTTGTCATTCTGTTTTAAATTAAAGAAAGACAGGGCTTCTAGGTAACGCGCCTCGGAAGAAAAGTCATTGTCCTGTGTTACCGTCTGAAGGAATGGCCCAAGGACCTCAAGAGCGGCAGTCCAATCCCGTTTCTTGAAATAAGATACCCCCAAATAATACTGTGATTCGGCAATGTATTTACTTTTCGGATAATTCGTCTTCAACGCCTGGAATGATAATATCGCCGCGTCGATCTTCCCGACTTTAAGTAAAGCCACGCCCAAACGATATTGAACATAGTCGGAGTACGGGGTATCCGGCATATCTTTCAGGACCCGGTCATATGTTTCAATGGCTTTATCAACCTGCCCGGCTTCCTGGTAAGCATCCCCTATCTGGGTCAGCGCACTGACCTTGACCGTTTTACTCTCGGTCTTGTCGAGGACCCCTTTAAAACTTTCGATCGACAGGTCAATATTGCCGTTCTTGAGATATGTCCAGGCAAGCCCGAAACGCGCCTTTTCCAAAGTTTTGTCATTCTGGCCGTTCCCGGAAGGTAAAGCGATAAGCGCCTTATAATCTTCGATCGCTTTTGCGAAATTATTCATTAAATAATACGCATTAGCGCGGCCAAGATAACTTTCCGGGATACGCGCACTGGCTGTAAAACGTTCAATGACCTCCCCGTAACTTGCCGCGGCCTCTTTATATTTTTCCTGGGCCGTATATAAACTGGCCTTGCCTAAAAGAACGTCATCTTCGGGAAAATTATTCACTTTGGCGTGCGCCTGGGCAGAATCGAAGGCTTTAAGGGCTCCCTCAAAATCATTTTTCTTGAATAAACTCCAGCCTCTTCCGACCATTGCGTTAAGGGCTGTCCGTGGATCGACCGCGGCCGCACGGGCCTTTTCATAAAATTCCGCCGCCCGGTCAAACTGTTCAAGATAATAATAAGACTCGCCGATATTGAACAAGGCTTCGGCAAAGCGTACGGAATTCGGATAAGAAACCGTGTATTTATTAAAATAGAAAACAGCCCCTTCGTAATTGGCCGCGTTATAATCACATTCCCCAAGCTTGAACGCGGCATCTTCCGCGAGATTATTGGACGGAAACAATTCAACGAGCCTGGAAAAAGATTTTTTCGCGTCCTCATAAGCGGATTTTTCAAAATAACTCCACCCCAGGGAGTAATACGATTGCGGGGCATAAAGCGAATTGGGATAGCCTTCGATGATCTGATGGTACTGTTCCTGGGCCTTGGCGCTGTCCCCCACTTTTAGATACGTTTCCCCCAGCCAGAAGAGTGTGACATCCTTGTATTCACTGCGCTTGGCCAGTTCCTGGAAAACAGCAAAAGCTTTCAGGTACTGTTTCTTGAAAAAATAGCACTGCCCTTCCAGCAGGCGGGCATCAACGGTTTTGGATGTCTGTGGAAAATCCTTGAACAATTGGTCGATATAACGCAATGAAACGTCATAAAAACCATCTTCGAACGCCCGCTGGGCAACGACAAAGACCT
>CAIVRE010000016.1 GCA_903908245.1 Candidatus Omnitrophota bacterium | reverse complement strand
CGTGACCGGGGAGGAAAGGAATTTGAGGCCGAAAGCAAAAAGGATAGAGGCTATAATATAGGTGATCTGGACCAGGAAATCGAGGTTCATCAGGCGCCATCCTTCTTTTTGAACATTTTAAGCATGCGTTCTGTCACCAGGTATCCACCCACCACATTGAACGCGGCGAGCGCGACCGCGGATGTCCCCAGGATGATCGTAAAAGGGGATTCCGCTTCCGCACCAGCCGCGATAAGGGCTCCTACAATGATGATCCCGCAGATGGCATTGGCTTCCGACATCAGGGGCGTATGCAGGAGCGGAGGGACTTTACTGATCAGGGCAAAGCCGAGGAATATTGACAGCGCGAGGATGAAAAGCTGGTAAATGAGCGGTTCGTTCATGGTTAAGCCCTCTTTAAGGCAGCGTTGACGATATTGCCGTTATGGGTGATGAGGCAGCCTTTGATGATCTCGTCATCAAGGTTCAATTCAAAAGTGTTCTTTTCTTTGTTCCAGGAATGCTCTATGAAATTGACGAGGTTCGATGCCAGCATTTCACTGGCGTCGATCGCGGCTTTTCCGGGCAGATTGGCAAAGCCGATGATCCGGACGCCATTAGCCACGATCTCTTTCCCTGATTCGGAGCCTTCAATATTGCCGCCGCTTTCAACGGCAAGGTCTACCAGGACGCTGCCGGGTTTCATTCGGGCGATCATTTCTTTGGTGATAATGACCGGAGCTTTACGGCCGAAAAGCTGGGCCGTGGTGATAACAACATCGGAGGCCGCGCAAACTTTGGCCATGCCTTCACGTTGTTTGACCAGTTGTTCCGGGGTGAGCGCATTGGCATAGCCGCCTTTGGTTTGCCCGGTTTCTCCGAGGTCGATCTCGATGAATTTTGCGCCCAGTGACTGGACCTGTTCCTTGACCACGGGGCGGGTATCGAATGCCTCGACACGTGCGCCCAGCCGCTTTGCGGTCGCAATGGCCTGAAGGCCGGCGACACCGGCACCCACGATAAAGACACGGGCCGGGGGGATCGTCCCGGCGGGAGTTGTCATCATCGGGAATATTTTTTTGATCCGTTCTGCGGCCAGGATGACCGCGGTGTAACCGGCCAGGCTGGCCTGGGAGCTTAACGCATCCATCTTTTGAGCCAGCGTGGTGCGCGGGATCATTTCCAGTGAAATGGCGGAAATATTTTTTGAAGCCAGCGTGTTGATCAGGTCTTTTTCATTGAACGGGTCCAGAAAACTGATGTGTGTCGCGCCGGGTTTAAGCCCGTTGATGTCTTCCAGGGACGGCTTGCGTACGCGAAGGAGGATGTCGGCGGCTTTGAGGATATCAGCGCGGGTGGAGATCGTGACACCGCTTTTCAGGAACAGGTCGTTGCCGAAATGCAGTTCGGCCCCAAGGGCGTCTTCAATCACGACCTGCGCGCCTCTTTTTGTTAAACGTGCGGCCGCTTGCGGGGTGAGGGCAATGCGATCTTCACCGGGTTGGGTATCTTTAATAACGCCAATTATCATAATATTCTCCTTGAGTTTAAATAGAGTACCAAATCAAATGTTAAAGTCAAGGTTTCTTGACACTTCTGACGGGCAATAGTATAGTCGATATAAACTTTTATGAAGATAAAACGATTCGCCGGAGTTGTTAAAGCGGTCCGGAGCAAGTATGTTGATGTCGATCTGGCCCCGGGGCAGACAATCGTCGTGGCGTTGTCCGGACGGAAGCTGCGGATCGGAGACCCGGTCACGGTCATTATTGAGGAAAGTGCGGCGAGGCGGGTATTCGTAAGCGTTGTTCTGCCGGTTCTTTTAACAGGGATCCTTTTTATGACTTTTTATAATGGAACTGGGGATGTGCTGTTATCGGGGATCATGGCCGGGGTAGCGCTCGGGCCTTATTTCTCACTTCTTATAATATTGAAAGATCCCTTATTCCGGACAGTGAGGTTGCAATGAAAGCCGTGATCGTTTTTCATTCTGTCGGCGGGAATACCTATTTGACGGCGAAAGCATTTGAATCGGCCCTGGCCAATGCCGGGCATCAAGTGGCCTTGTTCCGGGTGGAAGACGCGGATTGGGTTGAAAAGCCGGATATCGCCGAAGATGCCCGGAGGGTCCTTGCGCGCATGCGTGCGCTTCCTGTGGCGAAACCGGCGGATCTTCTGGATAAGGACATGATCATCATGGGTTCACCCGTTTATTTCGGGAATGTGTCTGCGGAACTCAAAGCTTTTATGGATTCAACCGGAGGCCTCTGGTTCCAGGGCAAACTGACCGGAAGGAAGTTCGCGGCTTTTGTTTCAGCCGGGAATACGGAAGGCGGCGGGGATCTTGCGCTTCAGGTCATGCATACGTACGCGAAATACATGGGGATGCTCGCCATGCCTTTGCCCGTAACAGTATTGTCGGGGGAGAATGGCAATGCTCTGGGCATTATTCAGTATTCCAATGGCAAGTTGGCCGCGGGACTTGAAGACAAGATGTGCAAACTGATCGATCGGTGGAGCCGGATCTTTTAATTTATGACAACACCCGAACAGCGTAAACACCTGCGTTTTGATACCGATGTCAAGGTGCATTTTCATGTGCCTTACAATTTCCGCACGGAAGTTGATTTCGCGCTTAATGAAAAGTTCCCCGCAGAGAAATATATCGGTTTCTCAAAGAATATTTCGGCCTATGGCCTCTGTTTTGAGGCGAATAAAGAGCTGAAGATCGGCGATAATCTTTGGCTTGAAATGCATTTGCCCGACACAAAAGAGATCATCTATATGCAAGGTGTTGCCCGTTGGTGTCAGCTGAGCGTGGTCGCGCCCGAGACGCCGAAGATGTTCCTGGTCGGTGTTGAGGTCAAGGTCGTGGATGGAGTTGATGTTGAGCAGACGGTTTATTATGACCAGAAATATGGGGTGGTCTGGAGCGAGCTTCTGGAACGTGTCCTGGGCAGTTATGCCCAGTTGTTCAGGAAGGGTTCTTCGGTAACGGTCCTGCGAGGGGTACTCAGGGATGACAAGGGCCGTTATCTGATGGTCCGGAGGTCTTCCTTGTCCAAGACCTGGCCCTCCAAATGGGAGTTCCCCGGGGGGAAGGCTGATCCCGGCGAGCATGCGTCCGCCGCCCTCAAGCGGGAATTTCGCGAAGAGGTCGCTCTTGAGATCATTCCACGCAAGCGGCTCATGGATTTTACTTATGAGCGTCCTCAGGGTGATATCGAGTACAAGATCTTTTTTGTTGAGAGAGAGTCCGGAGAGCCGGTCCTTAGTGACGAGCACGATGAGTTCGGCTGGTTCACGATCGACGAAATGCAGGAGCTGGATGTTTCAACGCCGCTTCATGATGTGGTTGCCCGCCTTAAGAAAGACCAATAGATGCGCCTGATCAGCTGGAATGTGAACGGTATCCGCGCCGTCGAGAAGAAGGGTTTTCTTAAGTGGTTCAGGGAAGAATCGCCGGACGTCCTTTGTCTTCAGGAAACAAAGGCAGAAAAGGCGCAGCTTGGAGCCGGGCTTGTGGATGTCCCCGGCTATACATCGTTCTGGTGTTCCGCGCAGAAGAAGGGGTACAGCGGGGTGGCCGTTTATGTGAAGAAGGCTCCTTTGTCCGTCGAATACGGGATCGGGCAAGAACGCTTTGATACGGAGGGCCGGACGCTGATCCTTGACCTTGGTCGTTTTGTGCTGTTCAATATCTATTTCCCTAACGGTGGAGCCGGCAATAAACGGGTGCCTTTTAAAATGGATTTTTATGAACATTTCCTGAAAGCCGCTGAAGGGTTTCGCAAGCATGGCAGGTCGGTCATTGTCTGTGGCGATGTGAATACGGCCCATGAAGAGGTTGATCTTGCCCGTCCCAGGGAAAATCAAAAGAACACAGGATTCCTGCCGCAAGAGCGTGCGTGGGTGTCAAAATTCGTTAAGGCCGGTTATTGCGATACGTTCCGTCATTTTTGTCCGGATGGCGGGCATTATTCCTGGTGGGATTACAAGACGGCGGCCAGGGAAAGGGATGTCGGCTGGCGTATCGATTATTTCTTTGTTTCCCGGGATCTGGTCCCGAAACTGACAGAGGCTTTTATTTTGAAGAATGTCCATGGTTCCGATCATTGCCCGGTCGGCATTGATATCAAGTTTTGATCCCTGGAGGAGACGGATGAAAAAATGCCCTTTTTGCGCGGAAGAGATCCAGGTCGAGGCGGTTAAATGCCGTTATTGCGGTGAATTCCTGGACAACAGTTTGAAGGTTAAGAAGGAGGAACGGCCGTGGTATTTTCGTGACGGGGTCGTGATCGGTGCAATATTAGCGGTGACGGCTTTGGCACTTCCCCTGGTGTGGTGGAACCGGTATTATAGCCGCAGGAACAAGATCATTATTACGGTCATTGTTGTTGCGAGCACTTATGCCATATGTATATTTATGGCGCATGCCTTGAAGCAGATCGGTGAGTATTATAAGTATTTAATGTGAGCGTTGGTGAAAGTTATTTTCCTTGGTATAATCCGAATATGTTCGACCGTATCCTGTCCATATCCATTCTGTTCCTTGTTCTGGTCCCGCCGCAGGTTTTATTTGCCGAGGCAATGACGGTTTCGTCGGCAATCTCCGTTGAATCGCCTGCGCCTGTCTTTTCATTGACGAGCCCGGAATTCAGGGAGGGGGCAACGATCCCCGATCGTTATACCTGCCGGGGCTCGGATATCAATCCTCCTCTGGTCATTGCGAATATCCCCGAAGGCACAAAAGCAATGGCGTTGACCGTGCATGATCCTGACGGGATGGCGGGTGTATGGGTGCATTGGGTGGTGTTTAACATACCGCCGCAGACCGTGTCCATAAAAGAAACTGCGGTGCCCGGGACCCAGGCGCTCAATGATTTCGGGAATTTTTATTACGGTGGGCCGTGTCCTCCGGATCAGAAGCCTCATCATTATGTCTTCACCCTTTACGCGCTGAATGTTTTTCTGGATTCGGTCAACGAAGGGGCCACCAAAGACACACTGGAAAAGGCAATGGCAGGCAAGATCATTGCCAAAACCGCATTAACAGGCATTTATCAGAATGTTAACTGGAAATAGCCGTCAGAAGAACAGGTATCTCGCCGGCCTTTGGCAGGAAGTGAATTCCAATCTTGAGCATTTTTATGTCATTGATCAGCGCGGGTTCGTTTCAGCCGGATTTGGCCTTAAGGCCTGGGAAGAGGCTCTGAATTGCTCGGGAGTTGAGTTTGGCGGGGATATCCTTGGATATGCCGCAGTCCTTGAAGAATTCAACCGCGTTTTTGCTGATATGAAGCAGTTCGAATGTTTTTATTCTTCGTCCATGGAACACAAGACCCGGGCGAATGCCGAGGTCCTTCATTCGAAAAAAGAAGCTCTTGATGAAATGGCCAGGGGGCTCCAACCCCTGATCCTCGGGGCCCGTGAACAATTACGAACAATGCCCGGGTGCTGCTGATGCCTTCCGATATCTTTACAGTTTCAGAGATCAACGGGCTTATCAAGGATGTTGTTTCCTCCGGGTTCCCGGCTTCCTTATGGGTTTGCGGGGAGATCCAGAACCTGGACCGTTATAAGAGCAAGGCCCACTTGTTTTTTGATCTTGTCGAGAAAGATGCGGGAGCAAAAGAGATCAAGGCCAAGCTGGGGGTGACGATCTGGGCAGGTGCCCGTTCGAAGATCGAGGCGTTGTTGAAAAAGGCCGAGAATGCCTTTGAGTTGAAAGATGGCATTGAGGTCAAGTTTTCGGGGAAAGTTGATTTTTATCCGCCCTATGGGACGCTGCGGTTCGTTATTGATAATATTGATCCGGTTTATACTTTAGGCAAGATCGCTCAGGACCGTCAAAGGTTGATCGCCGAGCTTGCGCAGGCGGGTATTCTGGCCAGGAACAAGGAAAAAGTCGTTCCTGCCCTGCCTCTCAGGATCGGGTTGATCTCGGCTTTCGATTCTGCGGCGTATAATGATTTTATCCATGAACTTAAGCGGAGCGGTTTTGCTTTTCAGGTGGAATCCTTTAATGCGGTGATGCAGGGGAAGAATTGTGAACCTTCTGTTTGCCTGGGGTTGAAGACTTTGGACCGGATGGAAGGGCTCGATGTGATCGTGATCACCCGCGGCGGCGGTTCCATTGCGGAACTCAGCGCTTTTGATTCCAGGGCGATCGCGGTCGGGATCAGTTCATCGAAATATCCGGTCCTGACCGGTATCGGGCATGAGATCAATACATCGATCGCAGACTTGGCGGCGAAGGCTTATGTCAAGACCCCAACGGCGGCGGCCCAGTTCCTTGCCGAAAAGGTGAAGGCGGCGGTCGACGTTCTTGACCGGAAGCGGACGGAATTGTTCGATATCGCCGGGGAATATATCGTAGAGGAGCGGTTGGGCCTGAGAAAGAACGCGCAGGTGCTTCAGGAGCAGGTAAGGGCTTTTTTGCAGTCGCATAAAGACGGGCATGTTCGTCTGTCACAGCGCCTTTTACAGCTTCCGCTGCGCGTTTGTGCCGACTCTCGTAATGTCCTGGCCCTGAGGGCCGAGGCCCTGAGGCGTTCTTCGGCCCTGCGATCCAGGTCGGGCCACGTCAAGATCGATGCTTTGGATAAACTGGTACGGATGGCGTCTCCCGTCAGGGTACTGAAACGAGGGTTCTCGATTACGCGCCTTGCGTCGGGGAAACTCGTCCGTTCATCCGATGATGTCAGTCCGGCGGATGAGCTTGTCACCGAATTAACGGATAGTAAAATAACAAGCATTGTAAAGTGAGGGAATGATGGCAGATATAAAATACTCCAAGGCCCTTGAAAAACTTGAGGATATTATCCGCAAGATCGAGAGTGAAGAGATTGATATTGACGAGCTCTCCGAGAAAGTGAAAGAAGCGGCGGCTCTCGTCAGGGTCTGCAAGGACAAGATCTCCAAAGCCGAGGTAGAGGTCAAAGAGGTTGTTGACAGTTTCGGGAAGGAATAAGAGCGATGCCCTGGCAGAGAGTCGCGTCGATCAATGATATTAAAGAGGGGAACGGGATCTCGGTCGTCGCTTCGGGGCGGAAGAAGCCGATCGCTGTTTTTTGTTGCGAGGGGCAGTTCTTTGCGGTGACAGACGAGTGCTCGCATGCGTATGCGCCTCTTTCCGATAGCGAAGTCGATCATTTTATCGTTACGTGCAAATGGCACGGCGCCCGCTTCGATGTGCGTGATGGCAAAGGCATCGGGGTTTTGGCGTATGCCGACCTGAGGACTTTCCCTGTCCGGGTGCAGGGGGATGGCATTGAAATCGAGGTATAGAGGGAGGATATTATGTCTGAATGTGTTTTTTGCAAGGATCTGCCCAAAGTGATGGAGAACGACCTGGCGTATGCCATTTTTGATATCGCGCCGATCTCGAAAGGCCACGCGCTGGTCATCCCCAAGAGGCATGTGGAACAGATATTTGACGCCACGCCGGAGGAGGGAGCTGCGATGCGCGCGCTGGTGATGAGTATGCGCGGCCTTCTTCAGGAAAAGCATTCACCTGACGGATGTAATATCTGGGTCAATTCGGGCAAGGCGGCCGGGCAGGTGGTCATGCATGCGCATATTCATATTATCCCTCGATATAAGGGCGAGGTGATCCATATCAAGGACCATTTGAAAGGCAATATCGAATGAAATGGGAAAAAGCCGGAGAATTCACGGATATCGTTTATGCAAAATTTGACGGGATCGCCAAGGTTACTATTAACCGCCCGCAGGTAAGAAATGCGTTCCGTCCTCTTACCGTGAAAGAAATGATGCTGGCATTTGATGACGCGCGCAATGATCCCGCGACAGGTGTGATTATCCTGACCGGTGCGGGGGACAAGGCTTTTTGCTCCGGAGGCGACCAGAAGATCCGCGGTGATGCCGGTTACCGTGACGGTGAAGGAGTTGACCGTTTGAATGTGCTGGATCTTCAGCGTCAGATCCGTACTTGTCCAAAGCCGGTCATCGCGATGGTCGCGGGTTATGCCATCGGTGGCGGCCAGGTGCTTCATATGCTCTGCGATCTTACGATCGCCGCAGATAATGCGGTTTTTGGGCAGACCGGCCCCATGGTCGGGTCTTTTGACGGCGGTTACGGGGCGTCCTATATGGCCAGGATCGTCGGGCAGAAGAAGGCCAGGGAGATCTGGTTCCTGTGCCGGCAGTACTGCGCGCAGGAAGCGCTGGATATGGGTTTGGTCAACAAGGTT